>CAVQTC010000007.1:0-9966 GCA_963716275.1 uncultured delta proteobacterium
AGGCGGCCGGCCAGGGTCAGGCGCAACTCGCCCCCGGCGCCGGGCTCCCCGGAGACCGTCGCCCTCGCGTGGACATCCTGTGCTGCGGACATACCTGCCAGCGCGGCGATCCTCCAGTCCCGAAACCCGTACGCTCGGCGCGATCGTAGAGGAATCCCTGCGGTGCTTGCGCCACTCTCGGATCACCAGGCCGTGCTGCTCGAAGATACATCGCGCAGGTGGCACGGCGAACCGTGCTCAGCGACGACGCGCTCTGCGTCCTGGTGCCGGTCCTGGAGGAGATCGTGGGGACTCCAGCTCCTGGAGGACAGTGACCTACCCTAGCCGGCCGGCACTGCGGAGATGCCCCTCAGAAATCCACGGGCCGTTTCGCCCAGGCCTCGAGGGCTCCGGGACCCGTGCCGGGCGTCCCGGCGCGCGGCGCGAAAGGCGAAGCGTGGGCGTGCGACGCCGAAGGTGCCTCGGCGCGAGGCGCGCCCCTCGACTCTCAGCTCTGCCAGGCGCCGCCGCTGCTCGCTGCTCAGGAGTTCGGCGATCCGAGACACGAGGCGGCTCTCCGTGCCGCGCAAGTGAGCTGTGAGCTCTGCCTGACGGCCGACGAGCCCGTTGACGCGTTCCGCGTCGAAGGGACTTCCCAGCTCCTCTCGGCGGATCTCCTGCTCTATCTCCGCAAGCGCACGCCGGAGCCACTCGACCCGTGGACGCTCCTCTGCTCGGAGCCGATAAGGCTTCAGGCCGTCGTTCAATCAGACCTTCGCGGTGGAGGACAGCCCGACGGGCTGGTGGGTCACGCCGTATCACTTCGGAATCGATCAGGGACCCGTCGTGCTGATGGTCGAGAACTACCGCAGCGGTTTGCTCTGGAACATCATGCGCCGCTGTCCGCCGGTCGTGGCCGGCCTGCGCCGGGCGGGCTTAACCGGAGGCTGGCTGTGACTCCGATCAGTCGGCTCGGCTCGCCGCGCGCGCGCGCCAGGCGCTTGGTGTCTGGCCCGTCCAGCGCCGGAACGCGCGCAGCAGGTTGCGCGCGTTGGCGAAGCCGCAGCGCTCGGCGACGATCGCCACCGGCTCGCCCTCGGCGAGCCGCTCGAGTGCCAGCTCGCGTCGGGCGGAATCGAGCACGTCGCTGAAGCAGGTGCCCTCGTCTTCGAGCCGCCTGCGCAGGGTCCGCACGCTCGTGTGAAGCGCCGCCGCGAGCGAGTCCGCGTCGGTCGGCTCGGCCGGCAGGCGCAGACGCAGCATTCCGCGCAGGCGGTCGACGAAGGCCGGCTCGCCGACGCGCTGCCGCTCCTGCTCGGCGATCGCTTCGAGATGGCAGATCGTGCCGGGGCTGTGGCCCGGGAAGGGGTGCAGCATCACGCGGCGCGGGATCAGGAGCTCGTTCGCGGGCGCGCCGAAGTGGACCGGGCAGCCGAAGATGCGCTCGTACTCGCTCTGTCCGCCGGCGTAGGGGTGGCGCAGATGGACGGCGCGCAGCTCCAGGTCGCGGCCCGCCGCCTGCGAGAAGAAGCGGACGAGGGATGCGACCATGAAGTCCGGCTGGTGGCGCGGCAGCTCGAGCTCGCCGCGGAAGTCCTCGAAGGCCAGCGCGAACACCTCGCCGCGGTCCTCGAGCCTGCCCATCGCGCCGTGGGCGAGCAGGGGGTTCTCGTAGCGAAGCGCGCGCAGCAATCCATCGCGCAAGTTGCGGCTGCACGCGACCAGCATCGCGATCACGTGGTTCATCGACACGTTCGCGCGTTCACCAGCGTGGAGTCCGACCAGCGGGTCGCGCGAAGCACGCTCGGCCTCGCGCCAGAGCGGGACCAGCGCGTCGAGGGGGACGCGCGCGTCCGGATCCCGCAGCTGGCTCGGCGTGAGTCCCGAGCGCCCGCACATCGCGACCAGGTCGACGCCGAGCGCTTCGAGACCGCGCGCGATCCAGAGCGTCCAGATGCCGTTGATCGTGAGATCCGCCCGCAAGCCGCGGCACCCCGAAGCAGGCCTCCGCCACTCTAGCAGAGGGTTGGCCCGTTCGGAGACGCTTTCTGGCCGGACGGGAGACCGGGCATCCGGCGATGATCCGCCTCGACATGGCCGCCGCCCCGCACTTCTCGCTCGATCTCGCCGCCCATCGTGGGCTCCAGCGCCTCGCGTACGGCGTGCTGGAGCGGGTCGACGCCAGGCTCCGCGACGGCATGACGGAGCGCGACGTCGCGATGCGGGTCGAGCGGCGCCTCGCAGAGCGCGGGATCCTCGAGCTCCGGCCGGGGCCCTTCGTCTGGTTCGGCGATCGCAGCGCCGGAAGCGGGCTCGGGGGGCGGCGGACCTGCGCGCCCAGCCTCCGGGCGCTCGAGACCGGCATGCCGCTGATCCTGGGCGTGGCGTTTCGCTTCCACCACTACTCGTGCCACGCCGCCCACTCGACGTGCTTCGGGGAGAACCCGGCTCTCGAGCGGGCGCGAGCGGACCTCGCCCGGGTGCGAGCCCGCGCCCTTGAGGTGGCCCGCGGGGAAGGAACCGTCGACGCGATCGAGCGCGGCGTGAACGAGCTGGTCGCCACGCTGGGCTACGAGGCCGTCCACGCCCGGCATCCCGCGTTCCGGCTCGTGGAGCCGGTCGAACGCGACCTCTGGCGCGTGGGACCGCACATCGCGCGCGACGGCGTCGGCGCCGCATTCCACGAGCTGCTCGCCGTCGCGCCGGGACGCGCGCGCTGGCTCGACGACGACCTGCCCCACACCCGCGGCGCGTTCGCGTGTTCGCGATCTCGCCGGCACCACACCCCATCGAAGGAGAACGACCGTGAAGCGTGACGAGTATCTGGACCGCGTGCGCTCGCTCGTGCCGATCGTCCGGGAGCGCGCTGCAGCGACCGAGGCCGGCCGCCGCGTCGGCGACGATAGCGCCCGCGAGCTCGGCGAGGCCGGGCTCTTCCGCGCCCTCCAGCCGTCGCGCTGGGGCGGATCCGAGCTCGATCCGCGGACGTTCTACGAGGGGGTGATGGAGCTCGCCGGCGCCTGCGCGTCGACCGCCTGGGTGGTCGGCGTGATCGGCGTGCACGACTGGCAGCTCGCGCAGTTCCCCGAGGAGGCGCAGCAGGACGTCTGGGGCGAAGATGCGGGCGCGCTCGCGGCTTCGTCGTACGCGCCCACCGGCAAGGTGGAGCGCGTCGCCGGCGGCCACCGCCTGAGCGGGCGCTGGTCGTTCTCGAGCGGCTGCGACCTCTGCGACTGGGTGATCCTCGGCGGGGTCACGACCAACGACGACGGGAGCCCGGACCTGCGGAGCTTCCTCCTGCCGCGCCGCGACTACCGCATCGACGACACCTGGCGCGTCGCCGGCCTGGCCGGCACGGGCAGCAAGGACATCGTGGTCGACGGCGCCTTCGTGCCGGAGCACCGCACCCACCGCTTCCTCGACGCCTACCGGCTCGCGAACCCCGGGCAGCGCACGAATCCGGGGCCGCTCTACCGGCTGCCCTTCGCGAGCGTCTTCGCCTGGGTGCTCGCGGCGCCCGCGATCGGCGCGGCGCGGGGCGCGCTCGAGCTCTACGCCGCGCAGTCGCGCAAGCGGCTGTCGGCCTACGACGGCGCGCGGGTCGCGGAGGATCCCTTCCAGCAGACCCGTCTCGCCGAGGCGGCCGCACGCGTCGAAGCGGCGCGCGCGCGGCTCGTCGCCACCTTCGACGAGATGATGGCGTGCGCGCGCGAGGGCCGGGAGATCCCGCTGCTGCGGCGGGCGCGCGCGCGCTGGGATGCGGCCAACGCCGTCGCCACGTGCGTCGATGCCGGCGATCGGCTCTTCGAGGCGAGCGGAGGACGGGCGATCTTCCTCGACAATCCGATCCAGCGCGTCTTCCGCGACCTGCACGCGATGCGCGCGCACGCGCTCAACAGCCCCGAGAAGGCTGCGCGGATCTACGCGCGCATGGAGCTCGGGATCGAAGGCGCGCCCGGCTCTCCCACCGACCTCTTCGTTTGATTCGAGAGGAGTCCTTCCATGAGTGAGATCGCACGACTTGGCTATCTCGGCTTCGAGGTGAGTGGCCTCGCCGCCTGGCAGGCGTTCGCGACCGACGTGCTGGGGCTCGAGGCGGGAGCGCGGACGGCCTCCGGCGCCCTGCCGCTACGCATGGACGAGCTCGAGCGCCGCATTCTCCTGCACGAGGGTCCGGGCGACGACCTCGCGTACGCCGGCTGGGAGGTTCGCGACGAGCCCTCGCTTCGCGCGCTGGCGGGCCGCCTGGAGGCCGCCGGCGTCGCGGTACGGGAGGGGAGCGCCGCGGACGCCGCGGAGCGAGGGGTCGCGACCCTGCTGCGCTGTGCAGACCCGAACGGCAACGCGGTCGAGCTGTTCGTCGGACCCCGCGTCGCGACGGCGCCGTTCCGCTCGAGCCGGCTCCTGTCCGGCTTCGTCACCGGCGACCAGGGGCTCGGGCATTTCGTCCTCGTCACGAAGAGCCTGAGCGAGACAGATCGCTTCTACCGCGAGCTCCTGGGCCTGCGCCTCTCCGATCGCATCCAGACCCGGCTGGGCGGGGTCCTCCCCGTGGAGATCGTGTTCCTCCACGCGAACCCGCGGCATCACTCGCTCGCCTTTGCCGAGGCGCCGCTGCCGAAGCGCATGCACCACTTCATGCTCGAGGTCGGCTCGCTCGACGACGTCGGCCGCGCCTACGACCGCTGCCTCGACGCGGGCGTTCCGATCGCCCAGACGCTCGGCCGCCACCCGAACGATCGCATGGTCTCGTTCTACGCGAGAACACCCTCCGGCTTCGACGTCGAGTTCGGCTGGGGCGCGCGGACGGTCGACGACGCCACCTGGCAGGCGCGCGTCTACGGCGAGATCAGCGAGTGGGGTCACCGCCCGCCGGCGGCGTAGCGGCCGGCGAGTCGTCCCCGTTCCGGGAGGAACACGGCATGCGCATCGGCATCAACGGCGGCGGCCACCACACGAGCCTCGACGCCATCCGCGACGAGGCGCGGGCCGCCGCTCGCGACGGCTTCGCGAGCTATTGGCTCTCGCAGATCAACGGGCCCGACGCGCTCACGGCGCTCGCGGTCGTGGGCGCGGAAACGCCCGGCATCGAGCTCGGCACCGCGATCGTCCCGACCTACCCGCGGCATCCGATCGCGCTCGCGATGCAGGCGCTCACGGTGCAGGCGGCGACGGCGGGCCGGCTCGTGCTGGGGATCGGCCCGTCGCATCGCGTCGCGGTCGAGGGCGCCTGGGGCCTCTCGTATGCGAGGCCGCTCGCGCACACGCGCGAGTACGTCGCCGTGCTTCGCGATCTGCTCCAGGGCAAGGCGGTCTCTTTCGCGGGCGAGCAGCTCGTCGCGCGCGGCCAGCTCGCGATCGACGCGGAGCCGTGTCCGGTGCTGCTCGCCGCGCTCGGGCCGAGGATGCTGGAGCTCGCGGGGACCGCGGCCGACGGCACCGTGACCTGGATGGCCGGCGCCCGCACGTTGCGCGATCACATCGTCCCCGCGGTCGTCGCCGCTGCCGAGAAGGCGGGCCGCGGGCGCCCGCGCGTCGTGGCCGGCCTTCCGATCTGCGTCACCGACGACGTCGCGGGCGCGCGCACCCATGCCGCCGAGAGGCTCGGCGTCTACGGGACCCTGCCCGCGTATCGAGCCATGCTCGAGCGCGAGGGCGTCGCCGGGCCGGAGGGGGTCCTGCTCGCGGGCGACGAAGCCGCGGTTCGCGATGCCGTCGCGGCGCTGGAGGCGGCCGGCGTGACCGACCTCAGGGCCGCCGTGCTGTGTGCGAACGCGGAGGAAGCGGCGCGCACGCGCGCGCTGCTCCGCTCCTTGCTTCCCGGTACGGAAGCGCGCGCATGAGCGGCGACCTCACGAACGGCGCCGGCAATCTGGTCCGCACCGCGCAGGGCGCCGGCATCGAGGTGTGCTTCGCGAACCCGGGCACCACGGAGATGCAGCTCGTGGACGCGCTCGACGCGAGGCCCGGGATCCGCGCGGTGCTCGGGCTCTTCGAGGGCGTCTGCGCCGGGGCGGCGGACGGCTACGCGCGGATGGCCCGGAAGCCGGCGCTCACGCTGCTGCACCTCGGCCCCGGCCTGGCCAACGCGCTCGCGAACCTGCACAACGCCCGCCGCGCCCGCTCGCCGGTGGTGAACGTGGTGGGCGACCACGCGACCTGGCATCTGCCGCTCGACACGCCGCTCACGTCCGACATCGAGTCGCTCGCGCGCAGCGTCGGGTTGGTACACACGGTGGCGTCGGCGAAGGACGTGGCCCGCGACACGGCAGCGGCCATCCGCGCCGCGCGCGAGCATCGCCAGGTCGCCACCCTGATCGTTCCGCAGGACTCGAGCTGGGAGCCGGTCCCCGAGGCGACCGAGTCCGTGCCGCCGTCCGCCCGGCCGGAAGTCGACGCCGATCGGGTGTCGCGTGCGGCGGACCTCCTCCGGAGCGATTCGTCGGCCGTGCTGTTCCTGGGCGGAGACGCCCTCTCCGAGCCGGGGTTGCGCGCCGTGGCCCGGGTGCGCGCGGCAACCCGGTGTCACGTCTTCCACGAGACGTTTCCCGCGCGCCTGGAGCGCGGCGGCTCGCTTCCGGCGATCGAGCGACTGCCCTACTTTCCGGAGCAGGCGGCTGCGTCTCTCGCGAGCGTCCGCAGCGTCGTGCTCGCGGGCGCGCGCGAGCCGGTGAGCTTCTTCGGCTATCCCGGCCAGCCGAGCCGGCTGCTGCCGGAGGGTGCGCGCGTCCTCGTGCTCGCGCGTCCGGACGACCACGACGACGCAGCCGCCGGGCTCGAAGCTCTGGCCGACGCGCTCGACGCGCCCCGGGCGCCCGCCCGCGAGGCCGCGCGGCCGCGGCCGCCGCGGCCGGCCGGACCGCTCACGACGGAGGCGCTCGCTCGAGCGCTGGTCGCGCTCCAACCGGAGGGCGCGATCGTGGTCGACGAGTCGGCGACGTCGGGCCTCGCGTACGCGGAACGCGCGTGGACGGCGCCGGCACACACGGTGCTGGCGCTCACGGGCGGCGCCATCGGCCAGGGCCTCCCGTGCGCGGCGGGTGCAGCGATCGCGTGTCCCGACCGGAAGGTGATCGCGCTCCACGGCGACGGCGGAGCGATGTACACGCTCCAGTCGCTCTGGACTCTCGCACGCGAGAGCCTCGACGTGGTCGTCGTGATCTGCGCGAATCGCCGCTATCGCATCCTTCAGCTCGAGCTTGCGCGCGCCGGAGTGCGGGAGCCGGGCCGGAACGCGCGCATCCTGACGGAGCTCTCGGAGCCCGCTCTGGACTGGACCGCGCTGGCGCGGGGCATGGGCGTGCCCGGCGTGCGCGCCGAGACCGCCGACGCGCTGAGCGAGGCCCTCGGCCGCGCGTTCTCGGAGCGGGGGCCCTGCCTGATCGAAGCGGTGCTGTGACGAGCTGCGACGGCGTCGCGAGTGAGGCCCCATGGCGATCGAGCGCGAGCAGTTCAAGGCGGCGCTGCGGCGTTGGGCGAGCGGCGTCACCATCGTCACCACCGAATGGGGCGGGCAACGCTTCGGCATGACGGCCTCCGCGTTCAGCAGCGTGTCGATCGATCCGCCGCTCGTGCTGGTCTGCCCCGACCGGAGATCGAAGACGCTGCCGTTCCTGCGGATGAGCGGCGTCTTCACCGTGAACGTGCTCGCCTCGGACCAGGATGCGCTTTCGAGCCGGTTCGCGGCAGCCGGCAACGAGGACGTGCGCTTCGAGGGGCTCGTCTGCTCCACGGGGAAGACCGGCGCGCCGAGGCTGCCCGGCGCGCTCGCGGCGCTGGACTGCCGCACCGTCTCGCTGCTCGACGCGGGCGACCACGTGATCTGCGTGGGAGAGGTGATGGACGCCGACGTCTCCGCGCGCGGGGCGCCGCTCGTCTACTACGAAGGCGGCTACCGCGCGCGCGAGGCCGGCGCACGGGCGAAGGTGTGCTTCTGATGCGATCGGCACGGGCCTTGAGAGCGCTGGCGCTGGCGGCCGCGACAGTGACAGGGACCAGCGGTCGAAGAGATCAGTCTCGTCGTTCCAGGCTTCGAACCTAGGGTCGGAAGAGTCGGGCCTGGGCGGCCTAGTGAGCGGCGTTCAGTGGTGCCGTCGGTGCCGTTCGCGACGAATACCCGGCGAGCCCGTGCGATGCCCTGCGAGCGCGCCTCGCGCTAAGTCTGCGGCTCTTCGGGGTCCTCTTCCGAACTTCTAAGCAGCGGGTCGCAGGTTCGATCCTGCCCGTGGCGCCACGATTGCCTCGGTCGGGCCCACGCAAATGTCGACGCGGGTGTCGACATGGTGCTCGACCAGCTCGCTGGGATCGCGCATCGCCGGGATCACGAAGGATCATGCGGGATCACAGAGGATCGCGACGGAGCACGACGGATCAGGACAGAGCAACGTGGATCTCGACGGACCAGATTCGCTTGCATCACGCCGGTCCGAGAGCGCCTCTAACCGGCCGGATCTGCGCCGGAATCCCGCTCCCGAGCCGAGCCGTCTTTCAAGACCGCCGCCTTCGACCGCTCGGCCACCTCTCCGGATCGAGAAGCTAGCGCCGGGGACCTTCGACTCCTGCCTCGAGGGCTGGACCGCCGGCCGGGGCAGCAACGGGCTCGCGCTAGGGCTGCCCGCGTTCAATACGGGCCCGGTCGCAGTGCCCGTGCCAGAGCCGTCCTCGCTCGCTTTGCTGGTGATGGGCCTGCTCTGGATGATCCCGCGGACTCCATCGCCAACCCGAACGGCGCGACGACGACGGTGATCCCGTCGCGATGAAGCCGGGCCGCGCCGCGGTAGTCGAAGGACGACTAGCGGCTGAGCAGCTCGATCCCCGTTTCGGGGCCTTCGACGAGGCCGTCGCGCCACCCCTTTCCCGCCGTGCGCAGCGACGCGCTCCAGTCCGCAATGCCAACTAGAGCTTCTCCGGGTGCTCGAGGTGTTCCTTGATGCGCTCGAGCCCGCGCGCCACGTAGAGCCCGTCCTCGATGCGCTCGTCGAAGGTGTATTTGAGCGAGACCCGACGCCGGCCGCCCGCGTCCGGGGTGAGTCGACCGATCACGACGAAGATCGGGATCGTGCCGTGCTCCCACAGATGGTGATAGCCGCCCTCGAGCCCCACCGAGCCGAGGTTCGCGATGAACGCCGACGCGTAAAGCGGATCGGACTCGATCATCGCGCGCGGCAGCAGCCCGAGCCGGTCGACCAGATGCGCCAGCGCCATCGCCAGGCGGATCACCGGCACCGGCAGGCGCAGCAGCAGGTCGATCTCGTTGTCGGCGCTGGTCTGCTTGCCGGAGCGCCCGGCGCCGAGCTTCTCGTAGATCTGGTCGGCCATCTCGATCACCGACCGCTCGGGCTCGAAGCGCTGCTTCACGGTGATCACGGGCGAGTCGTCGTCGAAGGCCTTCTTGGCGCTGAACGAGAGCCAGATCCCGTCGCGCTGCCAGATGCGCCCACCGGCCACGAAGCGGTTGATGCGCGGCCGCTCGTGCATCTGCCGGGCGATCGCGCGCAGCACCAGATGGAAGAAGGTGATCGGGCGCTCCCCGGGACGATCGGCGTTCAGCTCGGCGAGGAACGCGAGCGCCGGCTCGGCGTCGATCTCCTGCGCGAAGTAGAAGACCGAGTCCGGCCGCCGCGGCGAGATGAACGGCATGAAGCGGCGGATCGCGGGCAGATCGCGTACGAGCCTTCCGTCGGGTCGGCGGCCGAACACGGCGTCGAGTATGCTCCGCCCGGATTCGCGCCGCGAGGTGGACACCCGTGAGATCCAGAGAGGCTTGGAGCCGGAAGGGCAAGGTGACGCGGCGTGAGCGGTTCCTGGCGGAGATGGAGCTTCACGAGCTCGACGTCAGCCTCCTGAGCTCCTTTTCGTAGTCCTTGCGCGCAAACTCGCCGGCCGCCGGCCCGTCGACGCCACGCACCGGTTTGACCGCTGCGTCACGCCTGGTGCGGGGCTTGTCGTTCTTGTCCTGCTGCTCTGTCTTCTGATCGCTTCATGATA
>CAVQTC010000008.1:0-22470 GCA_963716275.1 uncultured delta proteobacterium
AAGAGCGCGAGCGCCGCCGCGCGCCCCCAGCCGAGCCGCGGCCCGCCGGCGACCTCCGGCACGCGAAGCCCGGGGACTGGGTGACCCTCGACGGGGCCCAGACCGGCAGGCTCGTCGCCCTGCCCGACCGCCGCGGGCGCGCGACGATCCAGCTGGGCGCGGCGCGCCTCGAAGTGGCTGCGGAGCGCCTGCGCGCGAGCGCGTCCGCGAGCGAGCCGTCCGCTCCGCGGCCGCGCGCCCACGTCCGCGTCGACCAGCTCCCGCGCGACGCCAACGCCCGGCGCGTGGACCTGCGCGGCCTGCGCGTGGACGAGGCGCTCGTCGCGCTCGAGAAGGCGCTCGACGACGCAGCGCGCGCGGGAAGCGAGGCGCTCGAGATCGTGCACGGGGTCGGCACGGGGGCGCTGCAGAGCGCCGTGCGCGAGCACCTGCGCCGGCTGCCCCACGTCGCCCGCGCCACGCCCGGCGGCGGGCGGGGCGGCGAAGGGATTACGCTCGCCTACCTCGCGTGAGGAGGCGCCGATGATCGTCGATGCCGATGGACACGTCCTCGAGCCGGCCGACACCTGGCAGAAGTACCTGGAGCCCGCGTTGCGCGACCGCGCCATCCGCATCGCGAAGGACGAGCGCGGCTTCGAGGAGCTCTTGATCGACGGCCGGCCGCTGAAGACCTTGCGCGGTGAGCTCGGAGCGCTCGGCGGAATCGGCATGGACACCACGCGCCTGCTCACGCGCGGGCAAGTGAGCTACGCCGAGGGCAGTCCGGCCGGCGGCTACGACCCGAGCGAGCGGCTGCGCGTCATGGACGGCGAGGGCATCGATGCGGTGCTGCTCTATCCGACGATCGGCATCTGTTGGGAGGGGCACGTCACCGACGGTGCGCTGGCGACCGCCTATACGCGGGCCTACAACCGTTGGCTCGTCGACTTCTGCCACACCGATCCGAAGCGGCTGTTCCCGATCGCGCACATCTCGCTCCTCGATGCGGAGGGCGCGGTCCAGGAGACGATTCGCGCCCGGCGCGACGGCTGCGTGGGCATCTTCCTCTCGCCGGATTCTGGCCGCGCGCGGCGGGCGCCACTTCGACGACCCAACGTTCGCGCGCTTCTGGGAGACCGCTCAGGAGCTCGACATGCCGGTCGCGTTCCACGTGGTCGTGCGAGACCAGCAGTGGTTCCGGCACTGGCAGCGCAAGCATCCTTCCGACGCGCTCTTCTCCATCACGTTCCTCGCGATCGACGTGATGGCCGCATTCACCCAGATGCTGGCCGCGGGCATGTTCGAGCGATACCCGCGCCTGCGCTGCGCCGTGCTGGAGGCGGGCTCCAACTGGATCGCAGCGTGGCTCGACCGGCTCGACCACAAGTACCGCGTGATGAAGCACTCGACGCCGATCCGCATGGAGCCGAGCGCGTACTTCCGCCGCCAGTGCCTGATCTCCGCCGATCCCGACGAGTCGGTCACCGCCCAGATGGTCGAGCACCTGGGCGCCGACTACTTCATCTGGGCGTCCGACTACCCGCACATCGACGCCTCCTTCGACGTGGTGCGCGAGCTGAAGCAGCGCCTCGCGCCGCTCTCCGAGGAAGCGCGGAGCAAGCTGCTCGGCGAGAACGCCCGGCGCTTCTATCGGCTGTGACGAGCTTCTAGGCGCGATCCTCGGGGAGAGCCAACTCCCGGAAGCGCTCGTACGGCTCGGGAATGGGCAGCCCGAACGCCCGACACAGGCGCAGCACGTCCTCGGCGTCCTTCGCCGTCGGCTCGTAGCCCAGATGGCAGCGCACCTGCACCGAAGGGGAGATGCAGGGCACCCACTCGCCGCGAACCTGCCCCCGGACGAAGCCCTCGGGTGGATAACGGAACGAGCCACCTCCCGGCTGCGGCTGCACGCCGCCCCCCGCGGCGTCGAACGTCACGGTGTGGAAGTCGAGCTGCTCGCCGGCGCGCCGTAGGACGAAGCGCACCGGCCGCTGATCCTCGTGCAGGGCGAAGCCGAGGGGTCCGAGCGCGTCCTGGATGCGCTGCGCATCGCAAAGCGCCACGACCAGATCGAGGTCTTCGTGCGGACGGGTCTCTCGCCCGAGCAGCGCATCGACGCCCCATCCGCCGTCGAGCGTTGCGCTGACGCCCCTCGCACGAAGCGTGGCCAGGAGCTCCAGCACGCGCTCGGCGGTCACGGCGCCCTCGCTGCTCCGTCAGAGGGAAGCGCGCTCGACGGCTCGTCTCGGAACGAGCAGCTCGCGCAGCGCTCGCCCGACGCGGTGCAGGCGGGTCGCGAAGTCCGGCCGAGGCGGCGGGGCGGGCGGGTCCGCCTCGCTCACGATCCGGTGCGCCAGCGCGATGCACGCGTCGCAGATGTAGACGCCCGGGCCGGCCACGAGCTTCTCGACCTCGTGCTCGGTCTTCTTGCAGAACGTGCAGGTCAGAGTGTGGCTCGCCATGCAGGCCTCCCGTCGCGAGGCTACCCGACGATGCCCAGCCTCAGCATGCTCTCGGCCGTCGCGACGACGGCGTCCTCGCGCGACCGTGGGCTCCAGCCGAGGACGCGCTTCGCCTTCTCGCTCGTCGCGTTGCGCACCCTGCCCAGGAGCGGGGTCAGCTGCTGCATGGCCGGGTCGAAGCGGGCGGCGATCCGCACCATCCAGTTCGGGAGCGCGCGCGTCGGCACCCTTCGCGCCGCCTCCCCGAGCCGCGCCCGCAGCACCCGCGCGAGGCGACGTGCATCAGGTAGTCGCATCCCGTGATCACCTCCTTCCAGCCCGCGTCGTGCTCGAGGTTCGCGGCGAAGAACGCGAGGCGATTGCCTGGACGCGCGCCAGCGCTCTCGAGCATCTCCCGCACGTCCTTCTCGCGCGCGAGCGAGCGGCTCCTCCGAGCGCACACTATCGCTGGCTGCTCCACTTCTGGTAGACCGGGGGCCAGTTGTCGGGCTCGCCGCGCTTCTTGTAGGTGGAGAGCAACGCTCGCTCGAGGTCGAACTCGAAGAGGAGCTCGCTGCCATCGGAGCCGCCGCCCGTGGCGAGATAGGACGAGCGCACGCCGCGCTCGAGGGCGGGGTCCTCGCGCAACGTCGCGCGGCCCGCGAGAAAGAGCTCGTCGTCGCGGTCGGGCAACGGGAAGGAGTGGATCGCGCAGCGGCCATCGCGGACGAGGTCGTTCTGCTTGGGAGAGGGCCCGATCAGTCCGTAGAGCCCACCCTCGTGGAGGATCGGGCAGAAGGGGTGGACCCGCGGTCCGCCGTCCTTGCGGACGGTGGCCAGGTAGCCGAGCGGCACGCCGAAGTGGTAGAGGAGCTCCCGGCCTCGCTTGGCGAGGTGAGGGGCTGCCAGCTCGAACTCATGCCAACTGGCCACGACCGCCATTGTGCCGGAGCTCGGCGCCGAATATCACTTCGTGAGCGAGAGGCGGAAGCTGATCCCCTCGATCTCGCTCTGGACGCTCGCGAAGGCAGCGCCATCGGCCAGCGTCCGAATCTCGGACTCCGTGTACGCGTTCTTCAGGAGAATTCGCCGGAAGGTCTGCCGCGTGAGCCACCGGTTGAGGAGACCCAGGCGCATGCCCTCCACCTCGAGATCGATCTCGGCGAGGGTCGCGTCCCGCCGGAGGTCGACGATCAGCGCCTGGCCGCCAGGGCGCAGGACGCGACGCATCTCGCGGATCGCCGCGGCGGGCTGCGCAAAGTTCTTGAACGCGGCTTGGCAGAAGGCGAAGTGGAACGTCTCGTCCGCAAACGGGAGGTCGGACGCGTTGCCGTGGCGAAAGTCCACCCGCACGCGCGCGTCGCTCGCGTTCCTGCGGGCGATCTCGACGAAGGTTTGGCTCACGTCCAGGCCCGTGATCTCGAAGTCGCCCCGCTTGGCGAGCTCGATGCAGAAGTATCCGGGACCAGGCGCGACCTCCAGCACACGAGACCCTGGAGCGATGCGCTTGGCGAGATCCTCGGCCATGCGCACGTGACGCTTCAGATCGCTCTGCGTCAGCCTCGCGTACCAGCGCGCGATGGGGCCTTCCATCGCGATGCCTTTGTGCGCCTTGCCGGCAGGAGAACCAGGCATCCGGGCAGCTCCCTGAGGGCGCTAGCGGGTCGTCCCATCCTCGCTACGCGGCTCGTGGAGCGCGCGTTCGGCGGAGTCGACATGAATCGAAATTTCGGGGTCAGACCCCGAAATTTCGATTCTCCGCTAGACGAGCTGCCCTCGCCCGCCCGAGCGCGGGAGCGCCTTCGGATTCTACGCCGGCAGCGCTCGACCGCTGGTATCGGGAAGCGTGTACATCAACCCGGCCGCGGCGAGGAAGAACGCGGACGTCACGGCCAGCGCCGAGCCGATGCCCGCGTGGGGCAGCGTGGCCAGCACCCCGATCGTGTAGGGGGCGAGGGCCCCCAGCCCCCGGCCGACGTTGTAGGTGAGCCCTTGGCCGGTCGCGCGGACCCGCGTGGGGAAGAGCTCGGCGAGGAGCGCGCCGAAGACGCTGAAGTAGCCGTGGCCCACGTAGCCGAGCAGCGGCCCGAGCAACAAGAGCAGGCCGGGACTGCGCGCCAAGGCCCCGTAGGTGGGCACGAGAACCGCGGTCGTGCACATGAGCAGCGCGAAGGCGCGCCGGCGTCCGAGCCGCTCGGCGAGGAGACCGAACGTGAGGTAGCCGAGATAGGCGCCGATCTGCATCGGGATGATCCAGCTCATCGAGCGCACGAGCGTCATGCCCGCCCCGCCTTCCGCGACCGGCGTCGCGAGGAAGGCGGGCAGCCAGAAGAAGAGGCCCCAATAACCGAACTGTGCGCACGCCACGAGGAGCGTGGCGAGCACGGTCCGCCGCCAGAGTCCAGGCCCGAGGAGCACGGCGAACGGATTCTCGCGCGGCTCCGGCGCCTCGCGCTGCGCCAGCCAGAGGGCCGGCTCGGGGACCCGCCGGCGCACCCAGAGGGTGAGCAGCGCCGGGAGGGCGCCGACCACGAACAGCCAGCTCCACGCCTCCCGGCCCAGCGGGAGTACGTCGAGCACCACCGCCCCGGCGATGGCCGCGAGGATGTACCCGAGCGCCCAGCCGGACTGCATGATGCTCACGGCCTTGGTGCGGTGCTCGGGCGGCCAGCTCTCGCTCACGAGCACCGCCCCCGACGCCCACTCGCCGCCCATGCCGATCCCGAGCAGCGTTCGCCACACGACGAGCTGCGCCAGCGTCTGCGAGGTCGCGGCGCCGAGCGAGCAGAGCGAGAAGATCAGGACGGTGGCGATCAGCGCGCGCGCTCGGCCGATGCGATCGGCGATCGCGCCGAACAGGAGCCCACCACTCGCCGAGACGACGAGCGTGATCGTCCCCAATAACCCCGCGGTCGCGTCGTCGAACCCGAAGTACGCCTTCAGGCGGCCGATCGCCATCACGTAGAGCAGGAAGTCCATCGCGTCGACCATCCAGCCGAGCTTGGCCGCGATCAGGACCCTCCACTGGTCGGGCGTGATGTCGCGAACCCAGGAAGTGGCCATCGGCGCGATCGCCTCGCTCGGCTCGATCGACGCGTCAGGCCGCGCTCGGCTTGCGCGCCCACTGGCCGATCATGAGCCAGGAGAGCGGCACGAGCTCGCTCGCGTCGACCAGCTCGTCGCGCAGCTTGCGCTCGACGGTGTCCTCGATGCGCGCCTCGGTCGCGAGGCCGTACTGGACGAGCTTCGGGAGCATGCTGCGGGCGAAGAGCGCCCAGCGTCGATAGCCGACCTCGCCGCTCCCCACGCACATCGCGACCTCGGCCAGCGGTCGGGGCTCCGGCTCGAGGCCCGCGTCGCGCATGCGAGCCGAGAGCTCGGCCCCGATCGTCCGGCTCGCGCCGGAGCGCTCGAAGGCGGTGCTGATGAGCTCCTGAAAGGAGGCGAGGGTCGGCTGCCGGGGCGACGCCGTCGGGTTCAGCGCCACCCATTCGTGGAAGGCGAGGATGCCGCCGGGGCGGACCCGCTCGGCGATCCGCCGGAGCGCCGAGGTTGGGTCACTCATGAACTGGAGGACGAAGCGGCCCACCGCGGCATCGAAGGGGCGCTCGGACGGCGCCGAGCGCGCGTCGCTCTCCCGGAACACTACGTTGTGGGCCCCGCGCGCCTGGCGGCGCTCCTCCGCGACGCGGAGCGCAGCGCCGTCGAGATCGACTCCGACGACCGAGCCCTGCGGGCCGACGAGCTCGCTCACCAGGAAGCTCACGTCGCCGACGCCGCAGCCCACGTCCAGCACGTGCATGCCCGCGCCCACCCCCGCCGCTCGCAGCAGGCGCTCGGTCAGCGGCCGCAGCAGCTCGGCCTGCTCGATCAGCCGGTCGTACTCGGCTCGCGTGCGGCCGAGAACGTAGTCCGTGTCGTCCATGAGAAGTGCCTTCGCGCGCACGGTACACGCGAGCGGGTCGGCTTCGCGAGCGCCGGCTCTCGGGGTACCGTTCGCGGAAATCGGAGGTCGACATGCGGCTCGCTCGGTTCGCAGCGGCGTGGTGCGGCGGGCTGCTCGCGGTCTTCGGCGCTCTCTACGTGCTCGCGACGCAGCGCATGCTCGCTCTCGCCGGGCTCAGCGATCTCGCGCCGACACCGCTCACGGACCTGAGAGTCATGTACGGCGCATTGCAGCTCGCCCCAGGCCTCTTCTGCCTCGCGAGCTTTAGGCGAGACGACTGGCTCGAGCCCGCGCTCGGGCTCGCGACGCTCACCTTCGCGTGGGTGGCCGCGCTGCGTGTGCTGGGGATCGCTCTCGACGGCTCCGCGAGCACCTACCACGTCTCGGCGCTGTGCATCGAGATCCCCACCAGCGCCCTGGCCGCCGTCGCCTGGCGCGGGCTCCGCCGCTCGTAGACCGACTCAGTACCAATCCTGGCCGAACACCAGCAGCACGCCGTTCGGGTCGCGAAGCCCGAAGTCGCGGATCTGGTACGGGCGCGTCTCGATGGGCATCGCGATCTCGGCGCCCTGGGCGATCACAGCGTCGTAGAGAGCGTTCACGTCCTTCACCCAGAAGAAGATCCGAACGCCGGAGGGCGGCGCGTCTCCTTTCGCCAGGTGAACGGCGGCGTTGTCGCGCCACACCACGCCGTACTCCGGCGTCAATGCGCCAGGGTCCGATTGGAAGCCCAGCGTCTTGTGGTAGTAGTCCGCCGTCGCAAGAACGTCCGGCACCTGGAGCAGCGGCGAGCCCTGATAGAACTGCGCGGGGTTGCTCGTCGGCATGTCGGGCATCTCGGGCTCCTACGGACTGGATCGTCTGAGGAAGGCCAACGTCCGCTCCCACGCCAGCTCGGCAGCCTCTCGGTCGTAGGCATCGACTCGGTCGGGCTCGAAGAACCAGTGGCCCGTGTCGGGATAGCGATGGAACGTGACCGCGCGGCCGGCTCGCCGAAGGGACTCCTCCAGTCCATCGACGCTCGCTTTGGGCTCGAACGGGTCGTTCGCGGCGAAGTGGCCCAGATAAGCCGCTCGCGCGTGGGGGAACTCGCTGGCACCGGTGCCGTAGAAGAGGACGACGGAGCGGACGCGCTCGGGATCGGCCTCGGCGAGGTCGAGCGCGTACGACGCGCCGAGCGAGAAGCCGATGACGGCGATCCCGCGACCGCCCGGGCCGGCGCGCTCGCCCACGAAGCGAGCCGCCGCCGCGACGTCCGCATTCGCGCGATTGCCGTCGAGGCCCCGCGCGAGCGCCTCTGCGCCCGCGACGGTGTCGGCCACTCGACCCCCATAGAGATCGGGGGCGAAGGCCACGAAGCCGGCGTCCGCGAGGCGCGTGCAGAACGCTCGGGTCGTCGCGTTCAATCCCCACCAGGCGTGCAGGACGAGCACGCCGGATCCTGCGCCACTCGGCGGGACCGCGAGGAACCCAGCAGGCTGGGACACCGTGCCCTCCTCTCGGGACTGCGAGGCGGCGCCGCTTGCCACGAGCAGGAGCGCCGCTGCCGCCGACGAGCGGATGCGCTTCGCGGCTCCGCGCATCAGGCGCGCTTCGAATAGCTCGGCTGGTAGAGCTCGACCGCGACGCCGCCGGGCATCTCGAAATGGATCGCGAGCCCGTAGCCGACGTCTGCGACTTCGTCGACGAACTGCACGCCGCGCCCGCGGAGCTCCGCGACCGTCTTCTCGATGTCGTCGCAGTAGAACGAGACGTAGTGCGTGCCCGCTCGCTGTCCGTCGCTGGCTTCGGCCGGGTGGCAGCCCATGTCGGCCTCGGGCAGGTCGAAGATCAGCCATCCCCCGCCGACGTCGGTGGCGGGAAAGCCGAGCTTGTCGCGGATGAACGCGCGCAGCGCGACCGCATCGGAGGAGTAGAACATGGTGTGAACGCCCTTGATCATGGCTCCTCCCGGTGGACGCGGGATTCTACTTCACAGCGTCGAGCGGTGGGTCTCGGGCGCGAACCAGGCCGCGACCACCGTGAGCGCGCAGCAGGCGGCCACGTAGGCGGCCACGGCGCCGGAGCCGTAGCGGGCGAGGAGCAGCGTCGCGATGAAGGGCGCCAGGCCCCCCGAGAACACCGACGCCAGCTGATACACGAGAGACGCGCCGCTGTAGCGCACGCGGGTGCCGAAGAGCTCGGAGAGGTACGCGCGCCATCGGGCCGTACATCATGTCGTGCCCGACGTTCATCGCCGAGCACGATCGCGAGCACGATCGAGCCCGGGCCCCGCTCCATCAGCCAGAAGAACGGAAACGCGAACAGCAGCGAGATCACCGCTCCCGCGAGATACACCGGCCGGCGCCCGACCCGATCCGAGAGGTGCGACCAGAGCGGGATCGCCACGAGGCCGAGCAAGGAGGCCCAGACGACGCCCTCGAGCAGATCGCTCGCGGGTGTAGCCGAGCGTCTGCGCCGTAGCTGAGCACGAACACCGTGTAGACGTAGAAGAGGACGTTCTGGGCGAAGCGCAGGCCCATCCCGATCAGGACCTCGCGGGGATGCTCGTCGGAACACGTCGAGCAGCGGAGCGCGCGACTCCCGGCCGGCCTCCTTCAGCTTCTCGAAGGCCGGCGATCTCGAGGATGCGGAGCCGGACGAAGAGGCCGACCCCGATCAGCACGACCGAGATCAGGAACGGCACGCGCCATCCCCAGGCGAGGAATGCGCTCTCGTCGAGGACGGAGGTAGACCGCGGCGAACACCACCGGTCGAGAGCAGGAGCCCGGCCGGCACCCCCATCTGGGGCCACGAGCCGTGGAGACCCCGGCTGCCGACCGCCCGAGTGCTCCACCGCCAGCAGCACGGCGCCGCCCCACTCTCCGCCGACCCCGATGCCTTGGAGGAATCGGAGCACGACGAGCAGGACCGGCGCCCAGCTGCCGATCTCGGTCGTAGGTGGGGATCACGCCGATCAGCGCGGTGGCGGCGCCCATGAGCAGCAGCGACCACACCAGCACGACCTTGCGCCCGACGCGGTCGCCGTAGTGACCGAAGATCGCGCCCCCGAGCGGCCGCGCGACGAAGCCGACCGCGAAGGTCCCGTAGGCGCTGAGCGTGCCGGCGAGCGGGTCGAGCGTGCGGGAAGAAGAGCTTGTTGAAGACGAGCGCCGCGGCGGTGCCGTACAGGAAGAAGTCGTACCACTCGATCGTGGTGCCGATGAAGCTCGCGAGGATCACGCGCCGGAGTCGCCGCCCCGCGAGCGCCTCGCTAGCCACGTGTCACCGCGGCGCCCTCGGCGAGCTGCTTCAGGGTGAGCAGCTGACGCCGCATCATGATCCAGTCGAGCCACGGTGCGAGGGCCGTCACGACCCGGTCTCGTAGCCCAGGCCGAGGGCGCAGGACCAGCTTGGCGACCAGCCGGCACTCGGCTGGAGCTCCGGGAAGGACCACGTACGACACCGCGAGCGGTGGAAACAGGCGCGGCCTGCGCAGGCGCAGCGTGAGCTGGCGGTCGAGCTCGAAGTCGACCAGCTCGAAGATGCGCATGAACCCCTGACCGACGCGCAGCTGCTCGAGCCCCGGCGTGAGCTCGCGCGGACTCCGGCGACCGAAATTGTCGATCCAGTCGTAGCTGTAGGGCGCGATCCGGAGCTGACAGAGCCAACGGAAGACCGCGCGCGCGTCCGCGCGAACGGAGACGCCACGGAAGTAGGCCTCGCTGTAATCAGGGAGCTGCGCGTCGCAAGGGAACGGCGCGCTGCGCTCTTCGGGTGTGGTTCCCCAGACCTGGACGGTCTCTCGCCACGACAAGTCGGTCCACCTCGGGGGAGCGCTCCGCGAACGTAACACCGGCGTCGCGTGCGACTGCGATGGCGGAGTTGACAGGGGGACGCTGGTTAACCAAGTCGGTGCAGCGCGGCTCGCCTGCGGGATCGCCGTACTTGGTTAACCAGCGTCCCCCTGTTAACTCGGCGCCCTCGGAGACCGACGGCCTCAGCCGACGCCGAAGTCGGCGAGGAGCGAGCTCGCCGCGCGCGCACCGCTCGCGGCGGCGCCTTCGAGCGTCGGCGCGTTCAGGTAGTCGCCGGCGAAGTAGAGACGGCGGCCGCGAGCGCGCTGGTCGCGCTGCACGGAGAAGAGGCGCGCGAGCGCGCGGTAGCGGCCCACGTCGAAGCGCGGGCGCGCCCACTCGAAGCGCGCCACCTCGAGCAGCTCGAGCGCGTCGCCCGCCGCGGGCCGCATGCGCTCGAGCGCGGCGCCGAGCGAGCGCGCGATGGCGTCGTCGGGCGCCTCGAGGTGAGCGGCGCTCCAGGCGGGGCTCGCCGTGATCTGCACGAGCGTCTTCCCGGCGGGCGCAAAGCCGCCCGCGACGCCGGGCTCGATCGCCACGGCTGCGATCGGGAGACCTGCGCCGGTCGACACACGCACCCAGGTCGAGGCGTGCGTCCACGCCCCTGCGAGCGCGAAGCTCGCGACCACGGCCGCCTCCGCGGAGCTCGCCGCGAAGAGCTCGCCCTCGGCCTCGGCGAGGAGCTCGCCCGCGCAGCGCAGCACCTCGGCGGGCGGCGTCGCGAGCACGATCGCCTCGGCCTCGACGCACCCACCGCCGCTGAGCGCGACCTCGTAGCCAGCGCCCGACGGCCGGATCGCGCGCGCGTCGCCGGCGACGCGGCGGACCGCGGGACCCAGCGCGGCGGCGAGGGCCGGCACACTCGTGCGCAAGCGACCCAGCAGCGCGCCGGCGCGCGCCTGGCGCTGGCGCAGCAGCGCGACGCGGCTCGTCTCGGCGCAGCGCAGCCCGAGAGCGCTCGCGAGCTCGGGCTCGATCCAGCGCTCGAGCACCGCCGGGCCGAAGTAGAGGCGCGCGAAGTCCGCGACGCTGCGGTCGTCGAGGCGCACGGCGTGCTCCGGATGATCGGCGTCGAGGAGCGCCGCGAAGCGATCCTCGAGGCGGCCGAGCCGGACCAGGCGCAGCCGCTGCCGGAGCGGCACGCCCGAGAGACGCAGGACCCCGCGCGGATCGCTCTCGTCGAGCGGGCGAAGCACCTCGCCGTCCACCTCCGCTGGCTGGGTCGGACGCAGGAGCGGGAGCCCCGGCGCGAGCGCCTCGCCCAGCGCGAGCAGCCGGCGATCGCGCGTTCCCGCGACGAGCGGGGCCGCCTCGACGCGGAAGCCGTCGTAGACCGCCTCGCGCGCCCGGCCGCCGAGGGCCGCGCGCTCGACCAGCACTACCTCGGCCCCGGCCCGCGCGAGGCCGTGGGCGGCGCCGATGCCGGCGACTCCGGCGCCCACCACCGCGACCCTCGGCCCGCCCAACGCCATCCCTCCTCCGGGGCTCTCCCGGACCCCCGGGAGCGAGGGGAGATAGCAGGGACGCGACTCGGTCCCCCGAACGCCGGCAGGGCCTCGCGCGTAGCAGGGTCGATGGCGAGCCCCAGCCTGACCCTCGACTGGATCCCGGCCCGAGCCCGCGAGCGCTCTCTGATACCGTCGCGCGCGGTGTCGTCGGACGAAGAGCTGATGGCGCGCCTCCAGCGAGGAGACGAGCAGGCGCTCGAGATCCTGATGCAGCGCCACCAGGCGCCGCTCTACGGCTTCCTGCTCCGGCGCGTCGGCGAGGCCGCGGACGACGTCTTCCAGGAGAGCTGGCTGCGCGTGGTGCGCGCGCGCGGGCGCTTCGACCCGAAGCGGCGCTTCTCGGCCTGGCTGTACCAGATCGCCAACAACCTGTGCCGCGACCGCTACCGCCGACGCGACGCGCTGCGCCGGGCAGTCGACTCGTTCCAGATCGAGCAGGCGACGCTCGCGCGAGCCGGTGCCCGCCCCGGCTGCGAGCGATCCGGATCGCATGCGAGAGCGCGTGCTCGCGCTGCCCGAGCGGCTGCGCGAGGTGCTCGTGCTGCGGTACTACCAGGAGCTCGGCGAGGAGGAGATGGCGGAGGTGCTCGGCGTCCCGCGCGGAACGATCAAGAGCCGCCTGCACGCGGCGGTGCGCGCGCTGCGCGAGTCGCTCGCGGGCGAGGGCGGGGAGGAGCGATGAGCCGCGACGACTGGGACGACGACATCCGCGCGGCGCTGCGCGCCCTCGCGCCGCGGCTCGACCGCTTCCGCGTGGCGGCGCCGTCCACTGAGCTCGTGCGCCAGACGCTCGCGCGCGCGCGCCAGGAGCTCGCGGCGCAGCGCCTGCCCGTCGGCTTCCGGCGCGAGCTCGCGAAGCTCCTGCTCGTGGCGCTGCCGGCCTTCGCCGTCGTGTTCGCCTGGAACGCGTTCTTCCTGCCGCGCCTCCCCGGCTTCCTGGAGGTGCTGCTGCCGACCCCCCTCGCGCTCGGCCTGGCCTTCGCCTACGCCGCCGGCGCGGCGGCCTGGCTCGCCTTCGCCGCCGGGAGCCTGCCCTTCTTCGCCCACCAGCGCGCACGCCTGCGCGAGGCGTTCTGATGTCGGATACGAAGCTCTGTCCGTACTGCGCCGAGGAAGTCCGCAGCGAGGCGATCAAGTGCAAGCACTGCGGCTCCTTCCTCGGCCGCCGGCGCAGCGTGGGCGGCGATTGGTTCCGCTCGGACCGCGACCGCATGCTGGGCGGCGTGTGCGGGGGCTTGGCCCAGCTCTTCGGCCTGCCGACCTCCGTCGTGCGCCTCGCCTTCGTGCTCGGGACCCTCCTCTCGAGCGGCGTGGCGATCGTCATCTACGTCGTGCTCTGGATCGTGATGCCGCTCGAGGAGAGCGATTCGTCCCGGCTCGACGACGACGACGACACCTTCACGACGCGCGATCTGCGCGACGACCCGTAGCCGTCACTCCGGGAGGTGGCGCTCCAGGCTCTCCACCACGTCGTGGAGCGTCTGGAAGGGCTCGAAGGCGACGCCCTGGCGAGCGAGCTCCTCGGCCAGCGTGTCCTTCGCGAAGACCAGGTCCGCCGCGCGCGCGCCGCACAGATCCGAGACGCGGCCGTTGCCGACGTGCACGACGCGCGTGTGCGGGTGCTGGCGCGCGGAAGGCGCGGATGCGGCCCGCCTTGCAGAGCCCGGTGCCGCAGGAGCAGCTCGGGTCGGGATGGCTCGCGCGCGATGCGCCAGCGGTCGCGCTCGTACCAGAGCCGGTTCGCGTCGTAGGCGAAGCGCACGCCGTTCAGCTGCTGCAGGCGGTCGAGGTTGTAGTCGAAGCCGTCCGAGAGCACCCGGAAGGGGACGCCGCGCTCCTCGCACCAGGCGACCAGCGCCTTCGCGCCCGGGTCGAGCTCGATCGTGCGCAGGAACTCGTCGAGCTCGGCCTCGGGGAGCGGGAGCCGGTCGAGCAGCTCCAGGTTGTAGTCCCAGGCATTGAGCTCGCCGCGCTCGAGCCGCTCCCAGAGCGCGGGGCGGCGGTCGGCCGCGTGGCGCTGCGCGATCGTCGAGCCGACGTCCTGGCGCGCAAAGGTGCCGTCGAAGTCGCAGAAGACGGCGAGCGGCACGTCGACTCGCGACGCGCAGGCACGCGCTCGCGTGCGGGGGGAGCGCCACGCGCACGATCCCGTCGTCGCGCGGCGCAGGCTCGCGCGTGCCGAGCAGGGCCGCCGGCGGGAGCGGCCCGCGCCGGGAGAGCTCGCGCGAGAGGTCCTGCTCGAGCGCGCGCGCGTCGTCGGAGAAGCTCACGAGCTGCGGCCACCACCGCGTCGGTCGTGTGGCTCACCAGGCCCGCGCGGCGTCTCGCCGTCGAGGAGCGCGAGCGCGCGCGCCGTGCCCTGGACGCCGCCGGCGTCCACCTCGCGCGCGAGCGCGAGCGTCTCGCGCAGCAGGGCGAGCTCCTCGGGGCCGAGCTCCGCCACGTCGTCCGAGACGACGACCATGCCCCCGCTCGCGCCGATGGCGCCGGCGAGCGAGCGGATCTCGTCGCCCGTGAGGTCGGTGTCGCGCGCGCGCACCATCAGGCAGTCCGGGTCGTTCAGCCAGAGGCGCCGGTGCATCCAGGCGCGCGCAAAGATATTCCGCAGCGCGTTCGCCACCGACGGCGCGGTGCCCTCGATGCCGGGCACGCGCGGCTTCGGGCGCGGCTCCCAGTGCGGCGCCACGTCGGGGCCGATGCGCATGCCGTCCACGAGCCCGACCGCGGCACCGAGCCGGACAGCCGCAGCCCAGCAGGAAGGCCGCCCTCGCCCGCGCCGGCGCGGATCGCCGCGAGCCCGCGCCGCAGCCGCGCCGCGCGCGGGAGCGAGCGATCCGCGGCGTCGGCCTGCATGGCGGCGGTGTAGAGGAAGTCGAGCTTCAGATAGTCGAAGCCGATGTCGACGAGCGACGCGAAGGTGTCGCTCCAGGTGGCGCTGCACCGCGGCCTGAGAGGGATCGAGCACGTAGATGCGCGCGTCGGGGGACCAGCTCGGGTGGAGGAGGCCCAGGAAGGGCTCCTCGCCGCGCCGCAGGAGCCAGTCGGGATTCGCGCGGTAGACCGAGCTCGCCGCCACGGCGCAGAAGGGCGCCGTCCACAGCCCGGGCCGAAAGCCCGCGCTCCGGATCTCGCGGGCCAGGGCCGCGAGCCCGCTCGGAAAGCGCGCGTTCGTCTCGAGCCAGTCGCCGATCTCGCGCTGGTAGCCGTCGTCGATCTGGACGACGTCGATCGGGAGGCTCGCGCGGCTCGCGCGCGAGGGACTCGAGGTTTCGCCGCACGTCGTCCTCGGAGACGGCGCCGAAGAACTGGTACCAGCTGCACCAGCCGGCCTGGAATGGGCTGCCGGTGCGGGCGCCCGCCCGCGCACCGAGCTCGTCGGCGAAGCGCTCGAGGAGCGCGTTCGCGGAGTCGCCGAGCGCGAACACGATGCGCTCGTGAGCCGTGCGCGCGCCGGGCTCGAGCGGAACTTCGAGGCGCGCCTCGACCTCGACGCGCACGGCCTCGGGCTCGCGGCGCAGATAGACGAGCCCCGAGGCGAGGCCGGCCTCGAGGAGGCCCGCGAGGCACGCCGCGCCGCTCCGCTCGGCCGCCACCGAGACCAGATCCGATTCGTGCCAGCCGGCGCGGTCGGGCGGCGGCTCGCCCACGCCGTGGAACATGCCGCGCAGCCAGGGACCCGAGGCGAAGGGCTGCGCGCCTGCGACGTCGAGCGCGCGGCCCCCGCACACGGACCACGATTGCCAGCCGTGGCGCAGGAAGCGCAGGTCCTCGCTCCCGGGCGGCGACCAGCGCAGCCCGATCACGATCGCCTCGACGTGGAGCGGCACCGCCGAGAGGTTGCGGAGCGCCACCTCGAAGGCGGCGCGCTCGCCCGCGAGGTCGGCGGCGACGGAGATTTCGAAGGGACCGAGCCGCTGCGTGCCGATCGTGAGAGGCGCCTCGCCGAAGGCGATCGGCCCGATCGCGCCGTCGTCGCTACGGTGGGGCGGAACGTCCGACGAGTAGCGCACGCCGACTCGCACCGGCTCGAGCCGTCCCGCGCGCTCGTGTCGTGCGAGCGACGAGGGGCGTGACATGGCGGGGCAGTATACCGGTGAGAGCTCGGGCGATCGGCCCGCGCGCGCGGCGCGCCTGCTCGATGGCGCCACCGGCACCGAGCTCGAGCGAGCCGGGCTCGACTGCAGCGCGCCGCTCTGGTCGGCGCGCGCGCTGCTCGCGGCCCCGCGAGCCGTGCGCGAGATCCACCGCGCCTACGCCGCCGCGGGCGTCGACGCGCTCACGGCGAACACCTTCCGCACGCAGCCCTACGTGCTCGCGCGCGCGGGTTGCGAGGAGCGCGCCGCGGAGCTCTGCGCGCTCGCCGTCGCCCTCGCGCGCGAGGCGGCCGACGCGGCGGGGCGCGCGGATCTGCTCGTCTTCGGCTCCGCCGCGCCGCTCGAGGACTGCTACCACCCGGAGCGCGTGCCGCCCGCGGCGACCCTCGCGCGCGAGCACGCCCGCCACGCGCGCAACCTCGTGCGCGCGGGCGTCGACGCGATCTGGATCGAGACGATGAACCAGCTGGCGGAGGCGCGCGCGGCCACGCTCGCGGCGCGCGAAGCGGGCGCGGCCGTCTGGGTGAGCTTCGTGTGCGGACCCGGCGCGCGGCTCCTCTCGGGCGAGCCCCTCGCCGAGGCGATCGACGCGCTGCGCGAGCTCACGCCCGCGGGCGTGGGCGCGAACTGCGCGCCGGCGGCGACGCTGCGCGACTGCTTGCCGGTGCTGCGCGCGAGCGGGCTCCCGTTCGTCCTGTACGCGAATGCGGGCGCCACAAAGACCGGGCGCGAAGTCTCGCCGGACGAGTTCGCCGAGTCCGGCGCCGCGTTCGCCGCTGCGGGAGCGAGCTGGGTGGGCGGCTGCTGCGGGACGACGCCCGCCCACCTGGCTGCGCTCGAGCGGCATCTGCGCGCGGGCGACGCGCGTCTCTCCGGCAGGTCGGCGCTCGAGTGACACAATTTGCGTCGGCCGCACTGCGGGGCTTCGCCCCGCGCCACGCGTCGCCGACCGGCAAGTGGGCGGGCATCTCGGGGAGGGGCCGGGGCCTTGGCGGCTCGGCCCGCCGCGCGCCGGCGCTGGCACGGCGCTTGCTCTCTCCCCGTCTCGGAGAATGACTCCAGCGCCCGGGCCGGCAACCCCTCCCCTCGTGGCCTTCGCGAGGTGCCGGTCCCGGGCGCGTTTATTTGCGAACTCCGCTCGGCTCGGCCACTGGCCTCGCGTGTCCGCGTGCAGGCATTCTCGACTCCGCGCGGTCTATTCGCGGAGGATGCTCCGCGCGATGCCGGCGAGATAGAACGAGCCCGTCGCACAGAGGAGGTCGTCGGGCCGGTGGCCTCGCGCGCGGCGCGCAGCGCGAGATGCGGGTTCGGGACGATGCGCAGCTCGAGCGCCGGCGCGACGGCGCGGAACGCGTCGGCCACCTCCGCGGGCGTGAGCGAGCGCACGGGCTCGGCGCGCGTCACCGTGACGCGCGTCGGCGAGCGGCGCGAGCGCCTCGCAGATCTCGCGGAGCGCCTTCCCGGCCGAGACCGAGACCACGAGCTCGGTGCGCCGCCGCGGGATGCGCCCGATCACGCCCGCCAGCGCGCGAGCGGAGGCGGCGGTGTGGGCGCCGTCGATCACGATCCAGGGCGCGCGCGAGACGAGCTCGATCCGCGCGGGCAGCTCCGGCCGCGCGAAGGCCGCGGGCGCCGCTCGCGCGAGGGCCTCGTCGCCGAGCACGCCGGCGCGGCGCACGCAGGCGAGCGCGAGCGCGGCGTTCGCGGCCTGGTGGCCCCCGGGCACGCCGAGTGTGAGCTCGAGCGCGAAGTCGCCGTCGCGGAAGGCGAAGCGCGTGCCCTCGAGCGTCTCCTCGCGCACGGCGAGCTCGAGCTCGCGCCCGATGCGCGCGAGGGGCGCGCCGAGCTCGGCCGGCGCGCGCCGCCACCACGGCCGCCGCCTCGGGCACGAGCTCGCCGGTCACGAGGGGAACCCCCGGCTTCGCGATGCCGGCCTTCTCGAAGGCGATGGCAGCGTGGGTCGTGCCGAGCTTGTCGGTGTGCTCGAGCTCGATCGTGGTGATGCAGGTGACCGCGGGCGCACAGGCGTTGGTCGAGTCCAGGCGCCCGCCGAGCCCGACCTCGAGCACCGCCACGTCCACGCGCGCGTCGCGGAACAAGAGCAGCGCCGCCGCGGTGGTGGCGTCGAAAAAGCTCGGCGCCTCGGCGCCCTCGCGCAGCGCGTCCGACGTGGGGGCGCAGCTGGTCGACGGCGTCGGCCAGCGCGTCGCCCGCTACCTCGCGGCCGGCGACGCGAAACCGCTCCGTCCAGCGCTCGAGGTGCGGCGAGGTGAAGGCGCCCACGCGGAGCCCGGCCTTGCGCAGCAGCGCCTCGCAGAGCAGCGCCGTCGAGCCCTTCCCTTTGGAGCCCGCGATGTGCACGACGCGCAGCGCGCGCTCCGGATTCCCGACGCGCGCGAGCAGCGCGCGCACGGGGGCGAGCGAGAGGCGAGCCGCAGCAAAGCTGCGCTCGCGCTCGAGATTGATCAGGCCCTGGAGATAGCTCTCGGCGCTGCGCAGCCGGTCCGTCACTGGACCATGTACTTCTTCCATTGCCGGTAGTTCTTCACCGCCGGGCTCGTGCCCTCGGCCGCCGGGTAGAAGTAGCGGACGGCGTGGCCGCAGGTGTCACAGATCTTGTAACAGAACTTGAAGCCCTCGACCTCGCGCACCTGACCCACCACGGTGCGGTTCTCGTCGTTGCAGCACGGCGACGAGCGCGGCGGCGACACGATGCGCCGCGGATAGTCGTTCTTCGGGCTTCTCCTCTTCCGTGTAGCGGATGATGTTGCGGGCGAGGCGATTCACTTTCGCCTCGGTGCTCTGCTTGCGGATGTTGCTGCCGATTCGTCTCAAGCGTGTTCCCTCGTGGATGTCCTGCGCTGGCGCTAGACCGGGCGGTCGAGCTCGCGCAGGAGCGGCGTCAAATCGTGGTAAGCGGTCTGGCACGGCGCGCCGTCCGCGAAGCGGAACGCGTCCGCCTCGGGGTTGCGGCCGCGCCGCAAGAGCGTCGAGCAGCGCGTCCCGTAGGGACCCGCGTGGATGCAGGGGGCCTCGAGCGTCCCCACCCCGCCCTGGTGGGAGCGGCAGAGCGCGGCGAGCGCATCGAGCGCGTCGGCCTCGCGGCCGGCGGCGATGCGCTCCGCCTCGCGCGCGACGCGCTCGATCTTCGGGACCGAGGTGTCGTTCGGGTCCGCGTTTCCGATCACGTGGGCGCCGGGCTCGAGGACGCGCACGCGCGGCTTCTCGTCGAACACGATCGCGAAGGCGTGCTCGGCGTCGGCCACGAACAGGTTGAAGGGGTTGTAGGACTTGGGGAGCAGCGCGAGCGCGCTCTCCGCGGCGCGCGCTGCGCTCGCGTGGCCGAGGGCGTCCGCCACGAGCAGCCCGCGCGAGCGCCGCGTGGCGTCGGGAGTCGCGTTGGGTCGGTTGGTGAGAGCGACGAAGAGTCCGGCGTCGTTCAGCCCGAGCCAGCTGCCTCCGGCGCGCTCGTCCACCGGCGCGAGCACGCGGCGCCCGCCCCAGACGTGGACGCGGGGTCCTCCAGCCGGACGCTCGTGGTACTCGTCACGATTGGCCGCGACGACGAGATGAGCGTCGTCGAAGCAGCGGTGCAGCGCGATCAGGGTGCACATCGGCGGGACGGGCCTCTGTGCGGCGGGGGCCGCTGACAGTCGAGCACGCCCGAATCTACACCAATATCCCCGGGGGGTCAAGACCCTGTGTCATTCCCGCCGCGAGCGCGCCCCAGAGCGCCTACTCGGAGCCCACCGCCCGCAGGTGGGGCATCTCCTCGGGCCGGTCGTCGCGCTCGCTGACGCGCCAGCCGTGCGAGGAGCGCAGCCGGGAGGCCCGCCGCGCAGCAACCCGGCGGTCCATCGCGAAGCCGTAGGCCGACAGCACGTCGGAAAGGGCATCGAAGTTCTGGTCGATGGTGCGGCGCACCGATTCGAAGCCCGAGCGGATGGCGTCGGCGCGGCGCCAGAAGGCGAGCGGGTTGATCGCAAAGAACTCCGCGTCCTGCTCGCGGGGCTCGAGCAGCACGATGTCGCCCCGGAAGCGCTCGTCCGCCAGGTAGCGCTGGACCGCGATGGTCAGCCGCGAGTGGAGCAGCGTGCGGAAGACCTGATTGATCACCGCGCGCAGGCCGAGGTCCGAGAGGTAGCGGCCGCTCGCGAAGAAGCGCCCCACGCCCTTCGGCGTCGAGACGGTTCACGAAGGGCCGGAAGGGGTTGTAACAGACGATCAGGTCCGCGCCCTTCTCGATCGCGACGTCGATGTTGGCGGTGTTGCGAATGCCGCCGTCGACGTAGTCCACGCCGGCCAGGCGGGCGGGCTTGTAGAAGACCGGGAGCGCGGTCGAAGCCTGCACGGCCTCGGAGATCGTCACGTGGTGCTGCTCGTCGGGCCCGAAGATCACGCGCTCGGCGGTATCGAGGTCGCAGGCGGTCACGTAGAGGTCGCGACTGCGCTTCCGGCGGAACTCGCGGAAGTCGTTGGGCATCCCGATGCGCGAGAGGTTCTGCGCCAGCCAGCGCTCGAGCGTCGAGTTGTCGAAGACCCCGCTCGGCACGTGGTCGAGCGGCGAGGGGAACGGGCGCTCGGGCGCGACCTGCTCGAAGACCGCCATCGCGAGCTCCTCGAGCGCCGTGTAGCCCGGCTTCAAGAAGAGCTTGCGGATCGCCGGCCCGAGCGCCTCGGGCAGCCGCGGCATCCGCCGCGCGGCGTCGCTCGCGAGGCCCGGGAGATAGGTCAGGAGCTCCCAGGCGAGCCGCGCCGGGCGATCCACGAACTCGCGCAGGTTCGGGCTGTAGAAGTGGAAGGGGGTGAGCTGGGCGAAGCGCTGGCTCGTGCCCTCCAGAACCTTGATCATCTCGTCCGGCGAGATGCCCGCCGCCAGGGGCACCGCCAGCATGGAGCCCACCGAGAGCCCCACGTAGAGGTCGAAATCGACCATGCGCCGCTCGACCAGGTAGTCGTCCAGGGCGCGCAGGCCGCCCACCTTGAAGGCGCCGCCCGAAACGGCCCCACCCGCGAGCACCAGAGCCGCCCGCGCCCGCTTGGGAGGCGGGCCCTTGCGCTTCCGGATCAATGTCAGCCCCACCGGCTCCTCCGCTCCGACCCGAACTCGGTTCGCAGCGCCACCCACGCTAGCGGCGTCAGCCTAGGGACTCCATCGGCCGAGGACGCGAGCGACTTGCCCGTTGGCCGCTTTTCGGCGCGGGAGTAGGATGGACTCCCGGGTTTGTTGCCGTCGCTGCCGGGGTAGGTCGACAGAGACGTTTCGGGAAGCGTTCAGAATCGAGTCACCCAATCAGGACGAGTCACAGGACGAGTCACCCAAGAAGGGGCGGAGTCATGCGAGCTCTTGCTGCGTGCTTGGTGATTCCCGTGAGCCTGGGCCTTGGCGTGTGCGACCGGAGGCGGCGCCCCGCAACAGACTGCGAAACGTCCGCCCGTCGCGTCGCGCGCGCCGGCCGATCCCGACGACCCCACCTCCGGGATGCCGGATGACGACGACGTCCCGGTCGATCCCCAAGCCCAGCGCAGCGGCCCCTCTGGCGGAGATCGCGCCAAGGCCGCGACCGAGGGCCTCCTGGTCGGCGCGATCGTGGGCGCTTACGCCGGCCCGATCGGCGCGGCGGTGGGCGGACTCACCTCGGCCATCTACGGAATGATTACGGGCGAGGTCCCGCTGGGCGGCGGCGGCGGCGGCGGCGGAGCGCAGCAGGGCACCGAGCGCAGCCGCGAAGAGGAGATGGAGCGCGAGATCGCGCAGGAGAGCAAGCGCCAGGACGACCTCGAGGGGGAGATCCAGGACGAGCTCAGCCGCCAGGAAGACCTCCTGAAGCAGATCGACCAGCAGGAGGCCGTGGCCGAGGCGGGGACCGAGCAGGCCGAGGTCGGCCAGGTTGCGGACGCCCGCGAGGCCCCCACGGCGCCGGTGGAGAAGGATCTCCCGGCCGCGATCTTCGACGAGGAGCACCGCACGATCCCGGCGGGCGCGTGGGGCAACAAGCTGCCCATCGCCGTGCTGGTGCGCTCGCTCGACGCCGACCGCGACGGGCATCCGGAGGAGATCCGGTACCACGACGAGCGGACCGGCACGATCCTGCGCAAGGAAGAGGACCGCGACTACGACGGCGACATCGACTCGTGGGCGATCTACGAGGCGGGCGCGATCGCGCGCGTCGAGCAGGACAACGACGGCGACAGCAAGGTCGACGAGTGGCAGGTCTTCGGCAGCGATGGCCGCATGACCTCGCGCGAAGTCGATCGCGACGCCGACGGGAAGCGCGACGCCTTCTACGTCTACCGCGCCGGGGTGCTCGCCGAGGAGCGCCACGACACCAACGCCGACGGCCAGATCGATCGCATCGTCTACTACAAGGAAAAGAAGCTCGAGCGCGCCGAAGAAGATCTGAACCACGACGGCAAGACCGACACCTGGACGACCTACGAGAGCGATCTGATCGCGCGCATCCAGCGCGACACCACGGGCGACGGCAAGGCCGACACCTTCGAGACCTACGACACCACGACCGGCAAGTCGCTGCTCGCGCTGCGCGAAGAGGACAAGAACCAGGACGGGAAGATCGACGTCAAGTCGGTCTACGAGAACGGCAAGCTGAAGCAGCGCCAGATCAGCGACGCCGGGCTGACGCCGCTCTAGGGCGCCGGGGCGCC
>CAVQTC010000009.1:0-8448 GCA_963716275.1 uncultured delta proteobacterium
CGGTCATGGGTCGTCCTCGATCAGCTCGCGTGCTTCGCGATGAACCGGCACGCGTCGTCGATGGCGCGCTGCGCCACGTCCGCGAGCCCCACCCAAGAGACGAAGCCGTGCGGGGCGCCAGCGTAGCGTCGGCACTCGGTGATCACGCCGGCCGATGCGAGCCTTGCGGCGTAGGCCTCGCAGTCGTCGCGCGTCGGATCGAGCTCGGCGCTCGCCACGAATGCAGGCGGCAACCCCCGGTGCTCCGCCGCCCGGATCGGAGACGCCCAGGGATGGTGCTGGTCGACGGCGGGATCGCGCAGGTACTGCGCCCAGAAGTAGTCGATCGCGGCCTCCGTCAGGATCGGCCCCGCCGCGAACTCGCGCGCGGACGCGGTCTTGACCGACGGATAGTTGCAGGACGCGTACATCACGATCTGCGCCCGCAGGCGCGGACCTCCTTCGTCGCGGGCGCGGAGCGCGACGGCCGCGGCGAGCCCGCCGCCCGCGCTGTCCCCCGCGACCACGAGGCGCGCCGGGTCACCGCCGAGCTCGCTCGCGCGAGCAGCCGCCCAGCACGTGGCCGCGTACGCGTCGTCGACGGCCGCCGGAAATCTGTGCTCGGGCGCGAGGCGATAGTCCACCGAGAGCACGACCGCGCTCGCGCCGTGCGCGAGGGCTCGGCAGATCATGTCCTGCGTGTCGAGGTCGCCGACCACCCAGCCGCCACCGTGGAAGTAGGCGACCCGGGGGAAGGGCCCGGCGCCGACCGGTGTGTAGACGCGGCACGCGAGTCTGCCGGCCGGCCCCGGGATCGCGCCATCGATGACTCCTGCGAGGGGCACGCGCAGCGGCGGAATGGCGGTCGAAGAGTCGCGCACGAAGCTGCGCAGCACGTCGACGGGCAGGCTCGTCATCTCGAAGGCGGGCTGCGGCGGCCCGAGCAGCGCGGCGATCTGCGGATCGAGCGGCATCGGAGGTCCTCGCTGGCTCAGCCGAGCTGCACGTCGGCCGGGTTCGGCGCCCGCGTCGCGGTCCAATAGTCCACGAGCCGGTAGGGCCACGAGAGGAACACGCGCCCCTTGCTGTTGCGGTAGTAGCTGCGCGCCTTGGGATGCGACCAGATCATCTGGGGCATGCGCGCGTCGATCTTCGCGTTGAAGGCTTCGTAGGCCGCCTGGGTCGGCTCGACCGTTCGAGCTCCCTTCCCCCGCGCGTAGTCGAGTGCCTCGATCATGTAGTGGACCTGCACCTCGGACACGAGATTCTGTCCGGCGGCGTGATTCGGCGCCGAGTTGGGCCCCGGACTCACGAAGAGATTCGGGAAGCCCGGGACCATCATGCCCAGATAGGCGCGCGGGTCCTCCTCTCCCCACTCCGCTCCGAGGTCCCTGCCCCCCCGTCCGATCACGCGCAGGGAGCCGAGCATGCGCGAGACGCGGAAGCCGGTGGCGAAGACGATTGCGTCGACCGGGTGCTCGACGCCCGACCTCGTCACGATCGACGACTCGGTGACGTGATCGATCGGAGCCGCCTCGAGCGTCACGTTGTCGCGGCGCAGCGTGTCGAGCCAGGCGGCGTCCATGATGATCCGCTTCGAGAAGACCGGGAAGTCGGGGACGATCTTCTCGAGCAGATCGGGCCGATCGCCGAGCTTCGCCCGGTAGTGGGCGAGGCAGTACTGGAGCATCGCCTCGTTGTGCGCCGAGACCGACATCGTCTGATCGGGCCAATTCGGGTCGCGCAGCACGTTCGGGAAGAGCCCATCGGCCGCGAACCAGTAGACTCGGAAGCGGAACCACTCGGCGTAGTGCGGGATGTGGCGCAGCGCCCACTTCACGCCCTCGGTCACGGGGGCCGACACCTCGGGGTTGTTCATGACCCAGTGGCGGGAGCGCTGGAAGATCGTGAGGTGCTCCACCTTCGGCGCGATCGCCGGCCCGATCTGCGCGCCGCTCGCGCCGGTACCGATGAGCGCCACGCGCTTGCCGGCGAGCTCGACCGACGCGTCCCAGCGCGCGCTGTGCATCGTCGGGCCCCGAAAGCGCTGGAGACCCGGGAGCGCCGGGAGCGAAGGGCGATTCACGATGCCCTGCGCGACGAAGACCGCGTCGGCGAAGACCGCGCGCGGAGCCTCGCCGACGCGCTCGACGGTCAGGCGCCAGCGCGACCGCGCGTCGTCCCACTCGCAGGCGAGCACGCGCGTCTCGAACCGGATGTGCTCGCGCAGACCGAAGCGATCGACGACGCGCAGCAGGTACTCCTGCATGTCGCGCCCCTTCGGGTGGTAGTGGTTCCACTCAGGGTTCAGCGCGAAGGAGAACGAGTAGAAGTGGCTCGGCGTGTCGACGCCGACGCCCGGGTAGCGGTTCTCCCACCAGGTGCCGCCCGCGTCCGGGTTCTTGTCGTAGATCTCGAACGAGTAGCCCGCCTCGGCGAGCTTCACGCCGGCCGCAATTCCGCCCAGGCCCGCCCCGATCACCGCGACCTTGAAGTCCGGCGGCGGGAGCGCGCGGCCCGGTCGCGCCTTCCGTTGTGGGAGCTTCTCGAGCGCCATCTGATCGAGCAGCAGCGGGATGAACTCGTCCGCAACGGGCTCGCCGACCCCGATGGTCATCATCTTCTGCATGAGCTCGCGCGGCAGCGGAAGCTCGGGGGGCGGCGCTTCGCCCGCGAGCAGCGCGAACAGGTGCTCGCGCAGCTCCTCCTCGAGGGCCGGCGGGACGTCGTTCGGTTGGCCGGAGAAGGGCGAGCGCAGATGCGGCGCGAACTTCTCGAGGAAGCCCTCGTCGTGGGTGAGCTGCGTGTGGACCATCAGCAGCGTGGGCACGTTGGCCTCGCGCAGCGCGGCGCGCAGCGCGGCGCGATCGGCAGGCGGCTCGCAGGGCGGGCCGTGCACCGACGGGGACGGACGCCAAGGGACCTCCGTAAGTGAGTAGTCACTCACTTTACGCGGAGGAGCACCACCTCGTCAAGACGCTCGGTGCGCGGGCGGTCCGCGGGCTCGTAGCGCGCGAGCGCCGCCTCGGAGAGGCCGATCCCGCGCCCGCAGAAGTGGACGGCGTCCCGCAGCAGGCGTTCCCGCGAGGGCGTCACGGGCACGACCGATCTGCCGGTGAGCTGGGAGGAGATGATCATGGTCGCGACGTGGCCAATCAGCGCGAACGCGTTGCGCGGATCGATCGGCGCGCCCTCGAGGTCACCCGCCGCGCGGGCCGCTTGGAGGGCGCGGGAGAGGGCGCGCACGCCCTTGCGGTGCGCTCGGACGTAGAACTCTCGCGCGTGCGCTCCGTCGCCCGCGAGGCTCAGCAGCATCAGGCGTTGGGCTGCCGCGGCGTGGCTGCCCCGGCCGCCCGAAGACGCAGGCGCGCAGCGTGGTCCACAGCATGCGCACGAGTCCCTCGGTCGAGGGCGCGGGCACGCCCATCACCTCGAAGTTCGCGTCCTGGATCGCGATCAGGCGTTCGTGCACCGCCTCGTAGAGCGCCTGCTTCGTCGGAAAATGGCGGAACAGCAGCGCCTCCGAGACGCCCGCAGACCGGGCAATGCGCTGGGTGCGCGCCCCGCCGAAGCCGTCGGCGGCGAAGGCGTTCGTGGCGGCGGCCAGGATGGACTCGCGCCGGTCGGCGCGGGGGAGTCGCTTGCGCTTCATGGAACCTCAAAGTAAGCATATACTCACAACCGCGGCAGCGCACCGCCGCAGGATGGTAGGGAGACGCCCGCGTGGCCGCCCAGGATGCTCCGTCGCTCGCCGGGAGAGTCGCGCTGGTCACCGGGGCGAGCCGCGGCATCGGCCGCGCGATCGCGCAGCGCTTCGCCTCGGCCGGGGCGACCGTCGTGGTGACGGCGCGCAGCCTCGACGCGGCGAAGCAGCGAGCCGGGCACGCTGCGCGAGACGGTCGCGCTCATCGAGGCGCGGGCGGGCGCGCGCACGCGCTCGCGGCCGACCTCGAGCGCGCCGACGAGCGCGAGGCGCTCGTGCCCCGAGCCATCGCCGCGGCCGGCGCCCTCGACATCCTCGTGAACAACGCCGGCTACGCGGAGTACGCGTCGATCGCCGAGATGAGCGACGCGACCTACGACCGCACGCTGGACCACTACCTGCGCGCGCCCTTCGCGCTCTCGCGCGCCGCGATCCCCCACCTGAAGGCGCGCGGCGCGGGCTGGATCGTGAACGTCGGCTCCGTGACCGCGCTGCCGCCGCAGAGGCCCTACGGCTGGTTCGACGCCAATGGCGGGAGCACGCTCTACGCGGCCGTGAAGTCGGCGCTGAACCGCTTCACGCAGGGGCTCGCGGCGGAGCTCCTCGCGAGCAACATCGCGGTGAATCTCGTCGCGCCCTCGACGGCGATCGCGACGCCGGGCGCCGCCCGCTACATCCCGACCGACTACCCGACCGAGGACGTCGCCTACCTCGCCGAGTGCGCGCTCCAGCTCGCCTATCTTCCTGCCGCGGAGCGCACGGGTCTGGTGACGCACAGCATGCACTTCCCCGCCGCGGCGGGGTTCCGCGTGTACGACCTCGACGGAGAGCGCGAGCTGCCCGCGGCGGTGCCTCCGGCGGAGTCCCACCCGGGCATCGTCGGGAGCGGCGAATGAGCTCGGAGCCGACGGTCTTCGTGATCGACGAGCTCACGGCGAAGCCCGGCCGAGGCGAAGCGCTGCTGCGCGCCTATCTCGAGCGCTACGCGCCCGGGGCGCGCGCGCGGGGCATGAGTCTCGTCCACCAGCTCGTAGCTCCCGCGTACTGGCTCCCCGACGCCTCGAACCGGCTGCTCTTCGTGTGGTCGGTGGCCGGAGCGGCGGGCGCCTGGGGGATGAAGCACGCGGGACGCCAGGACCCGGCCGTCACCGCGTGGTGGCAGGTGGAAGCGCCCGAGCTCGTGGAGTCTCGCACCCGCTCGATCTGCGCCGAGGCGCCCGATCTCGCGAGGCTCGGCGATGTTTAGCTCGCTGCGCCTCGTCAGCCTGGCCTCCGGATCCCGCGAGGAGGCGGCGAAGCAGCTCGCGGAGACCTCGAGCGCCGTGCGCGCGGCGAGCACGCTCTGTGCGCCGACCTGTCCGGGCGTGTGGAACGGCGGCGACCTGATCTGGCGCAGCGAGTATCGCGACGAGGCCGCGTGGCGCGCCGCCGAGTCGAGCGACGCGTTCCGACGCGGCGCCGGCGCGTTGCTCGCCGACTCCCGCGCGCGTTCGCGCCGTCGAGCACGTCGCGTTTCCGGGAGGAGCGCTGGGAGGCGCATCGCCTCGGAGCGGCGGCCTCTACCGCGTGGCCCTGTTCTGCGCGAACCAGAAGCCGACGCCCGAGCGTCTCGCCCGCTTCGCGCGAGAGACGGCGGCGATGCCGCACCACGTGCGCTCGATCCGCCGCTGGCAGCTCGCCACGCCGCTTCACGCGAGCGGCGCGCGTCCCTGGACCCACGTTTGGGAGCAGGAGTACGACGATCTCGCGGGCCTGATGCGCCCGTACATGCTCCATCCCTGTCACTGGTCGAGCGTCGACCGTTGGTTCGATCCCGAGGATCCCGACTGGCTCGTCGACCCGCACCTCTGTCACACGTTCTGCGAGACCCGCGCGCCGGTGATCGGCGCTGGTAGCGCTCGCTAGCCGCTCGAGGAGAGAAGCGATGGACAACGGCCACCGCGAGGAGATCTCGCGCCGCTTGCGGCCCGTGGCGGCGCCGCGCGTGATCGATGGCGTGCTTCGCGACGAGCAGGTCCGAGCGGTGCTCGGGCTGATTCGCGCGCATGGACCCTGGGATCTGATCATCAAGCACCACTTCAGCTCGCTGGAGGAGCTGGTCGCGACGACCTCGGGCGGCCGACCGCTCCCGCCGGGCACGACGCTCGACTCGTTCGTCACGCCGGTGTTCCGCGGCTTCTTCGCCAACGGCGGGGTCTGCTTCTACCCGGAGGCGGAGTCGCTCTTCTACGACTCGCGCCTGCTCGCCTGGGCGCGCGACTACTTCGGAGCGCAAGTATGCGCAGCCCATGAAGATCCTGTTCAACGTGGGCGGGCCGACGCTCGAACCGCGACCCCGGCCACCTCGACTCTCCGCGCTTCCGGGGCATGGGGCTCGTGAACACGCCCACCTGGCTGCTCAGCGTGATGGGGAAGTCGGGGCTGTTCCGCCGCTGGGCGATCAAGCTCGCCGAGGTGATCACGTGGTTCCATCGCGGGACCGAGGGCGGCGGCTTCACCTACTGGCCGGACGGCCCGCTCGCGCCGCCGAAGCGGCTCACGTCGCCGATGTGGAACCGCGGCGTCGTCACGCAGAACACCGCGATGTACCACCGCGGCGAATCCAACGGCCCGCTCGACCAGCGCGCGAACCCGAAGCGGCCTCACCTTCGACTCGGTGTTCGCCGTCGACCCGTCGGATCCGGACCGCTGGCAGCTGCCGGACCGCCGACGAGGTGATCGCGCGCTACACGCACGGACCAGCTCCGGCTGCTCGTGCACTGGGACGCCGAGCTCTACACGCGACATCGACGACCTGAAGCACCACGTCGAGCACCTCGACGACCTGACGCCCGAGCGCGTCTTCGAGACTTTCGTGCGCGACCTGCGAGCAGAAGGGCATCCCGTTCGAGATGCCGACGGATCCGATGCGGGATCCGCGCTTCATCGCGCTGCTCGCGCAGACCTACGACGTCGGGCCGGCGACGTATCCGCCCGAGGCCCCGGTCGCCGGGCTCGCCGCCTGAGGTCCGCTGCGCTCCTCGGCTTGATCCTGATGGCCTGTGGCGGCAGCGCGGCCCCCAGGCCAGTGCTCGACGCAGCGGAAGCGCGGATGCCGCGGTTGCGCCACGAGGGGCGCTGGTTGACGGACTCGCTGGGCCGCGTGGTGATGCTCCACGGCGGTAACGTCATCCAGCTCGTGGGCGACGCGCACCTGGCGGGCGCAGGCGCGGGCCGGGATCGCTGGCGCCCCGAGACGCCGCGGCTCCTGGCCCAGGCCGGCTTCAACGGAGCTCGCCTAATCGTCTTCATGGATCGCGTCGCGCCCCAGCCGAACCGCATCGACCACGGCTATCTCGACGCAGTGGCTGCCACCGTAACGGCCTATGCGGACCAGGGGGTGGTGACGCTGATCGACTTCCATCAGGACGAGTTCGGTCCCGAGGTCGGAGTGCGCGGTCTGCCGGCGTGGATGACGCTCAGCGACGGTCACCGCCGCGACCGCGCCCTCCGCTTCCCGAACGGCTACTTCCGCGATCGCGCCGTTCAGATCGCCTTCGACAGCTTCTGGGCGAACCGCGAGACATCGGCGGGAGTCGGCGTGCAGGATGCGTACGTGGCTGCCGCCGCCGCGGTCGCCGAGCGCTTCGCAAACGACCCCGGCGTCTTCGGATTCGATCTGATGAACGAGCCAGCGACCGGGACACCTTGCAGCCAGCCGGATCCGAAGTTGGCGGACTGCCCGCACCTCGAGCACGAGCTGCTCGCTCCGTTCTACTCCAAGGCGGGGAGGGCCTTCGCTGCCGTCGCGCCGCGCTCGATCCTCTTCGTCGAGCCTTTCATGCTGCAGGGCGCCCTCGGCATTCCGATCCACACGCCCGCGCCGGAGATCGAGCTCCGGGGCCTCTCCTACCACAACTACGGCCCGTTTCGGCCCACCCGCGAGGCCGTCAGCCGCGCGGCCCTCGCGCACGCGACGGAGGTAGGGGCTGCCATCCTGAACACAGAGTGGGGCTTCAGCCACGACGCGGCCGATCTGGCGTCGCAAGCGCAGGACTTCGACACGCTTCTGATCCCATGGCTCGCGTGGGCGCGGGGGCCCTTCGAGGCGCTGGTGAACCCGGCAGCGGACACGGTGGCTGTGAATCGAGAAGCCGTGCTGCGGGCGTACGCGCGGCCGTATCCGGCGGCGACGGCAGGGACGCCGCTGGCGCTCGCCTTCGACGCGGACGCCGGCGTCCTCGACTACCGGTGGTCGACGCAGGGACCGCATGGAGTCGACCGCTCGCGGCTCGAGACGGAGATCCGGATGCCGCCGCCGAGCTTCCCGCGTGGCTATCACGTGGACGTGCGGGGCGCGCGCGTGCTCTCGGCCCCGAACGCGCCGCTGCTCGTCGTACACGCTGATCCCGGCGCAGTCGAGGCAACGGTTCACGCGGAGCGAATCGGCGATCTACCGCCTCTCGCGGCGCCCGCTACGCAGTGGGCGCCCGAGGCGAAGCTCAGCCTCGATTCGCTGCTCGGGGACCTGCTGCGCGATCCGCGGGCGAGGGCAATCCTCGAGAAGCACCTCCCGACCCTGACCTCCTCGAGCCAGATCGGCCTCGCCTCGCAGACCTCGCTGCGTGCGATGCAGCCCTACCTGCCGGAGATGAGCGACGAGGTGGCGCGCGCCATCGAGGCAGAGCTCGCCGCACTGTCCAGCCAATGAGCCGCCGCGTCGAGCCTTCTCGCTCAGGTCAGCTGGTAGAGCGTGCTCGCGGTGTCCTGGAGCACCTTCGCGACGA
>CAVQTC010000010.1:0-226266 GCA_963716275.1 uncultured delta proteobacterium
GGAGCTCGATGCACTCGTCGCAGATGTAGACGGTGGGGCCCGCGATCAGCTTGCGGACTTCGCGCTGGCTCTTGCCGCAGAAGGAGCACGACAGGTTGCCGTTGTCGTCCCGCTTCTTCACGTCTTCCCCGCCCCCCGTAGCGCGCGCTGCGCCGTCGTCCCCGCCACCTTCGCCGGTCGCGGACGATGCGCGACCACCTGGTCCACGAGGCCGTAGCGCTGCGCCTCGTTCCCATCCATATAGTAGTCGCGCTCCGTGTCCCGAGCGATCTGGTCGACGCTCTGCCCGGTGTGCCTCGCCAGGACTTCGTTCAGGCGGTCGCGCAGCTTGAGAATCTCGCGGGCCTGGATGTTGATGTCCTGGGCCTGTCCCTGCGCACCGCCCCAGGGCTGGTGGATCATCACGCGCGAGTTGGGCAGTGCGCTGCGCTTGCCCTTCGCGCCGGCGGCGAGCAGCCAGGCCGCCATCGAGGCTGCCTGGCCCACGCAGAAGGTGGACACGTCGGGGCGGATGTACTGCATGGTGTCGTAGATCGCGAGGCCGGCCGTGATCGAGCCACCCGGACAGTTCACGTAGAGGTTGATGTCCGCGTCCGGGTCCTCGGCCTCGAGGAACAGCATCTGCGCGATCACGAGGTTCGAAACCTCGTCGTGGATCTGGCCCCCCAGGAAGATGATCCGATCGCGCAGCAGGCGCGAGTAGATGTCGTAGCTGCGCTCGCCGCGGTGGTCCTGCTCAACGACGAAGGGGATCAGGGGCATCTGGTTTTGCGGGCGGGCCCGCGCATCTCCGGTCTCGCAGAGGGTAGTCTCCACGAGCCCGCGCGCCGCAGCCACCCCCCGAGGACCGCGCACGCACTTGGCGCGCAGCCCGGCGCGCTAAGTGCTCGAAGCTTCGGCGACCTTAGCCTCAGCGAGGAGCCGGTCAAGCGCCTTCTCGCTGCGCAGGCGCGCCGCCAGGCCGACCAGCCCACCCCGCTCCTCGAAGCTCTTGCGCAGCCGCTCGGCGGCCATGCCCTGCTCGCGCGCCAGCTGCGCGATGCGAGCGCTCACCTCCTCGTCCCCGACCGCGATCTGCTCCTGGGTGGCGATCGCGTCGAGCAGCAGGCTCTCGCGCACCTCGCGCTCGGCGTCCTTGCGCCAGTCCTCCTCCCACTGGTGGAGGCGCTCGTGCAGCTCGTCGTGGGACATGAACTGGGCGAGCTGCTCGTGGGCCGTCTCGATGCGCTGGGAGAGGCGGCGCTGCACCATGCCGGGCGGCACGTCGAACTCGCTGCGCGCGATCAGCTGGTCCATCACGCTGCGCCGCAGCTCCTCGCGCGCGGCCCGCTCGCGGCGCGCCGTGAGATCGCTGCGCACGCGCTCGCGCAGCGCGTCGACCGTCTCGACGCCGGCGTCGCCGAGGGACTTCGCGAAGGCGTCGTCGAGAGCCGGCACGTCGCGGCGCTGCACGCGTTGCACGCTCACCGCGAACGGGCCTGCTTGCCGCGCAGGTCCTCCGCCGCGTAGTCGTCCGGGAAGCGCACCGAGAGCCGGCGCTCCTCGCCGGCGCGCGCGCCTTCGAGCTGCTCCTCGAAGCCGGGGATGTAGCCGCCGGAGCCGATCTCCACCTGGGCGCCCTTGGCCGAGCCGCCCTCGAAGGGCTTGCCGTCGATCGTGCCCTGATAATCGAGCGTGAGCACGTTCCCCTTGCTCGCCTCGCCCGCGGCGTCCACCAGCGGCGCGCGGCGCGCGCGCAGCCCCTCGAGCTCCTGCTCGACCTCGCTCTCCTGGACGAGGACGGCGGGCTTCGTCCCGGGCAGGCCCCGCCACTCGGGCAGTCGGATCGGCGGCAGCACCTCGATCGCCGCCGTGTACTTGAACACGCGATCCGGCGCGGGCGGCTCGGCCTCGATCTGCGGCTCGGCCACCGGCGAGAGGCCGCTCTGCTCCACCGCCACGGGGAGCGTCTCGTTCACGAGCGTGCGCTCGATCTCCTCGCGCAGCGAGGCGCCGTAGAGCTTCTCGAGCACCATGCGCGGGGTCTTGCCCGGCCGGAAGCCCTTCACGTTCACGCTGCGGCCGAGGTCCCGGTAGGCGCGATCGAAGGCGCGCCGCACGCGCTCGGCGTCCACCTCGACGGTGAGAGTGCGCGTGATCGGGCTCGTCTCGGCGGTGGAGACGCTGATCCCCGCGCTGTCGCTCTGACTCATGGAAACCCTCGGTGTGCTGGTGCCGGGGACAGGACTCGAACCTGCACGTCCTAGGGACAGAGGCTTCTAAGACCTCTGCGTCTGCCAGTTCCGCCACCCCGGCGCGAGCGGGAAATCCTAGCGGGATGGCACCCCGCCGCTCGCCCCTCGCGAGCGGCGCCGGCCCCCACCTATGCTCCCGCCATGCGCGTCGGCGTGCTGCAGTTCTTCTCCTGGCCGGACCGACGCGTCCCGCTGCCGGAGGTCTACCGGCGCGCGCTCGAGCGCGTGGACGTGATGGAGGGGACCGGATACGACGCGATCTGGCTCGCCGAGCACCACTTCACGAGCTACAGCGTGTGCCCCTCCGTCCACCTGATGGGCATGCACGTGGCGGCGCGCACCCAGCGCCTGCGCATCGGCACCGCGGTGACGCTCGCCGCCTTCTACCACCCGCTGCGCATCGCCGAAGAGATCGCGCTCCTCGACGTCCTCTCCGGAGGGCGCGTGAACTGGGGCGCCGGCCGCGGCTTCGACAAGACCGAGTTCGCGACCTTCGACGTGGCGATCGAGGAGAGCCAGGACCGCTTCCGCGAGGCGGTCGAGATCGTGCTCGCGGCCTGGAGCCAGGAGCGCCTGAGCTACGCGGGGCGCTACCACCGCTTCGACGGCGTCGAGGTGCTGCCGAAGCCGCTGCAGAACCCGCTTCCCAGCTGGGTCGCCGCTACGTCGGACGGGGCGATCGCTTGGGCCGCGGAGCGCGGCCACTCGATCCTGATGGACCCGCACGCGTCCCACGCGGACATCGCGAAGAAGCGCGAGGCCTACCGCACGGGCCTCGCCTCGCACGGCCATTCTCTCGCCGGCCGCACGCTGCCCATGGCGCGGCTCGTCGCCGTCGCCCCGACCGACGCGGAGGCCGAGGAGGTCGCCCGGCGCGGCGCGCGCTGGACCGTCGGGGCCTACGCGAACCCCAAGGCGCTCGGCGAGATGCGGCTGGGCAGCGCCTCGAGCGCGGCGATGGATCCGGTCGAGCGCTACCTGAGCGGCGTGGTCGTCCACGGCAGCCCGGAGCGCGTAGTGGACGAGCTCGAGCGACTGCGCAGCGAGATGTTCCTCGACTACCTGCTGCTCGCGCCGCTCTCCGAGAAGAGCTTCCAGCTCTTCACCGACCAGGTGCTCCCAAAGGTGGGCCGCTGAGACAAGTCACGTGCGGGGACGTTCCTACCTGGCGGTGACTTGTGGGGACACCCCTCGAACAAGGGCTGTCCCCGAAAGTCACCGAGAAGTAGGAACGTCCCCGAAGTGACTTACGGAGGGGTCGGCCGAATCGGCGCAAATCCAATGAACTGGTCTAGCTGTGCGCCAAGGCGGTGATTGGGCAGCGCCTGGGCGAAGCGGCCGACGTCGTTGTGCAGCGCCATGAAGTTGAGCACGATCGCCTCGGCGAGCAGCTCCACGTTGTTGCTGATGCGCAGGGCGTTCGTCTCGAGGTCGCCGCTCGGGCGGTAGTAGCCGAGCTGCTGGCCGGGCTTGGTGACCGGCGGGCGACCCGCCGGGTCGTGCACCAGCATGAAGGTGGCCGCGACGCTCGAGTTGTCGCCGCGCCACGAGCCCTTGCCGCGGCCGTTCACGGAGTTGTCGATCGAGTTGTCGCTGTCCAGCGCACCGTCGCTGAACACGTAGATCGATCACCTGCTGGCCGCGGCGCGCCGCGTACTCGAGCACCGCGCCGATCGACTGGCCCGCCTCGAAGTCGCGGACCTCGCCGGTGGCGCGCGTGCCGTCGTGGTAGTCGTAGCCGCCCATCTCGATGGTGCCGGCGCCGGCGAAGCCGCTGACGATCATCTTCATCACGCTCGCCGTCTTGCGGAACTTGCTGTTGTTGAGCTCCGCCGCCGTGAAGATGCTGGTCGCCTGGCCGGTGATCTCCGGATCCTGCAACGGATCCAGCAGCGCCGGGTTGCCGAACGTGCTGACCAGGTAGCTGCTCTCCACGTAGCCGCAACGCACGAGCTGCTCGACGATCGCGTCCTCGGTCATCTTCTGCAGCTTCATCTCGGAGAGCTGCTCGACCGCGGACATCACCGTCGCGGCGTCCTGGGGCGAGAGCAGCTGCACCAGGCGCCCGGTGTCGACCAGACCCGTCACGTCCTGGGGGCTGTCCACCTTCACCGGCCGCTCCGCCGGATCGATCATGCTCATCGGCGCGGCCGAGTTGCCGCCCGACTCCGAGGACTCGGTGCCGATCAGCGTGACGAGCGCGCCGTCGGCGCCCGCCTTGTTGATGCCGTACATCGGATTGTGCGGGTTGTTGCCGGTGTCGTTCTCCGAGCGCGCGCAGATCACGATGCCGTTGGTGTTGGCGCGCGTGGTGACGGAGGTCTTGGTGAGCATGCCGCGCACGAACGCGCTGTCGGCGTGGAAGGTGAGCCCGAACTCGCTGTTCAGCTGGCCCGGCAGGCTCGGCGCGAAGGTCGTGGGCAGACCGAGCTTCGTGTAGCCGTTGGGCGGCAGCAGATCGAGCTGGCCCCCGGCCCCGCCCACCATCACGTTCGAGCCGGCGATGTTTGCGCCGCCGGCCAGGTCGAAGCACACGAACGGGATGCGGTTGGCGCCGCCGCCGATGCCGCACATCTGCGCCTGGGCGTAGGCCGACTCGCTCTTGAACAACCCGAACAGGGTCGGCGACATCACCATCGCGGCTCCGGTCAGGAAGCCCTGCGACAGGAAGTCGCGCCGCGTGACCGGACGTCTGTGATCCGGGTGGCGCAGCGGCTCGTTCGACTTCTTCTCTCGGTTGCGACTCATCGTCGTTCCCCTTGTCCCGCGGTTCGCGATCTGGGCTCGGAGCTCTGGCTCAGTGGACGGTCGCGGCCGCACTGGCGAGGGCGGCGGTACACACCGCCTTCGCGACGGTGCGGGTGCGGTCCGCGCCGCAGGGCGTGGTGTTGCACTGCAGCGTCAGGTCGGTGATCAGCTGGTTCAGCATCGGCTCGGTCTCCGCGAAGCTCGGCTGCGTGGTCAGGTTCGAGCCCAGGATGTGGTCGACGACCGCCTGGGTGAGCTGGTCCCGACCCGCCTGGCTGGCGAACGCGGTGGCCGGCGGCTGGCTGAAGTCGAAGCTGCCGAAGAAGGCGCTGCGCAGCTGCGGCGACTCCACCAGCGCGTCGCAGTACTCGAGCGTGAGCTTCGTGATCGCCACCTGCTGCGCCGACGCGAAGGTGCGCAGGTCGTAGGTGGGCGGCATCTGCTGGGTCAGCGACTGGTAGGTCGCGTCCACGTTCGGGGTGAGCGCGTCCACGCCCGTCACCGCGGCCATCGAGGCGTTCACGCGCGCGAAGTCGCGCAGACCCTCGCTGGGCAGCGCAGCGCCGAACTGGCGCGGCGGGAGCGGCGGCACCGGCGTGGGCGGCTCCGGGTCGTTGTACCCGGCGAGATACTCGAAGTCGACGGTGAACACGTCGCTGGCCGGGCCGAGATCCTTCGGCACCACGGAGCAGAGCGGCGAGAGCGGCTCGCGGTTCTGCGTGATCACCTTGTCGAGGTTGGGGAACGCCTGCCCGGTGACCGGCGTCTGGCCGTTCACCATCAGGCGGATGCCGCCCACGCGCGCGTTCAGCGTCGTCGAGACCAGTGCGGGCTGGCAGAACAGGTAGCTGTAGTTGTCGAGCTCGGTCACCACGAACTCGAGGAAGGCGCCCGGGCCCGCCCACTGGCTCACGTCGAAGCGCAGCAGCAGGCGCTTGCCGACGCCGGCGTCGAAGTTCTGCTGGATCTGCTCGTCCGTCAGCACGGCCTTGTAGATCGCGAGCAGGCGGATTTGGCCCTTCCACTGGCGATCGCCGCTGGGCTCGTTGCCGAGCGCGAGGTTGAAGTTCGGGTTCCAGTTCCAGAGCGGGAGCGCGGCGACGTTGTCCGCGTCCATGTCGCCCTCGCCCGCCTTGGAGCGCGTGAGGCGCGTATCCACGTAGATGCGTCGGCCGCGGTAGCGGTCGTAGGTGACGACCACGTGCTGCAGGCGCGCCTGCAGATCCTGGTCGAGGTTCGCGAGCTCCGGCCGGCCGTTCGCGCCGACGTCGGTGTTCGTCGAGCGATTGCGCATGTGATAGAAGTACTGGACCTGACCGAGCATGAAGTTCGCGTTGCCCGCGTTGGCCGAGTACGAGACGATGCGCGCCGGCCCTTCCTGCACGGTGTCGGCGGGCGTGACCCAGGCCTCGATCGAGTACTGCTGGGTGCCCGTGTTCACGTCGGCGATCTCGTCGTAGAGCTTGCGGCTGGTGGTCGCGGGCGCGATCGCCACGCCGGTGTCGACCGAGATGCCGTAGCTCGACATGAGGGTCGGGCCGTTCAGCGTGAGATCGGCGGCCGGGGCCACGCCGCTCTTGTCGGCGACGACGCCGCCGGTGCCGTCCTTGAAGTCGTAGAAGGCGATCAGGTTGTTGCCCGAGAAGCGCTCGGAGCCCTGGTCCTCGAAGCCGTCGGCGAGCGTGAGATTCTGGCTCACGAGCCCACTCACCTGCTGTGTCGGGCCGCCGCCGCCGCTGCCGGCGCCCCAGTTCACGAGCTGTGCCCACTGCGAGATCGCGGTTTCCATCACGTTCGAGTCCGCGACGCAGTCGCTGCTCCAGCAGTGGTGCTGGTCGGGGTCGAGGCGGCGCACGAGCCGTGAGTTCGCCGGTGTGGTGAGGTTCGCCTTGCCGTTGTCCCAGACCGCGCGGAACGCGGTGCTCACGTTGGCGTCGGCAATCGGGGGCGAGCCCGTGCCGCCCGACGCGTGGCAGTCCACGCAGGGGTAGTTCGGGTTGGTGAGCACCGGGTGCACGGTGGTCGCGAAGGCGGCCTCGAGCTCCGCCTGGGTCGGGCCCCCCGTACTCGAGGGCGGCGGAGGCGCGGGCACGATGGCGTCGGAAGACGCCTCCGCCGCCGTAGTCGCCGCACGCCGTCGCCGAGACGAGCAGCGCCGCGAGCGCTGCCGTTCGCCACAGGGCGGACGGAGAGGCGCGATCCAGTCGAATCCACGGATTGGCGACGCTCATGCGTGCTCCTCAGCCTTTTCGAACCTTGCTCGCCTCGATCGCTTCGTTCGCTGCTCGAGCCCCTCCGAGCTCGCACCCTCCTCGAGCCCCCTAATTGCCCATGCAGTAGACGGCGACCTCGCCGAGCACGCGCTTCATGCTGTAGTTGTTCTGCTCGAACACGTCGGCGATGTGCTCCACCGCGTCGGAGTCGGCCTGCGAGTTGGGCGGCCGGAAGCAGGCGAACTGGAACGCCTTCTCCACCTGGCACACCGAGAAGGCGCGGCTCATCGCCACCTCCTCGCCCAGGGTCTTCGGGCCGAAGCCGCCCGCGTTGGGGCCGCGCCAGCCGAGGTTCGCGTGCACGCCCTCGCGCCAGTAGTTGTCCCAGCGGTTGTCCGTGGTGACGTACCCGTACGGGGACACGTTCGAGTTGATCAGGTACTTGCCCTGCACACTGCCCGGCGTGTGGACCACGCGCATCGCCGTCGCGTCCCACTCGAAGTAGGAGAACGCGCCCGCCATCGGGTCCATGCCGCTGTGACAGCCGCTGCAGGTGTTGTGGAAGATCTGGCTGTCGCCGCCGGGGCTGCGCGTCACGTCCTGGCGGATGCGATCCACCGGGCGCGTGACGTCGTGGAGCGATTCCATGTCGCGGCACAGGTAGTTGATGCCCGTGAAGCGCCACATGCGGCGATTGGTGCCGCCGCTGAAGAAGGCCTCGCCCGCGGCGCGCGTGGTGATCACGCCGGCGGCGTCGTTCGACTGGAGCTGGGAGCCGGGCAGCGAGGACTGCGCCACCGGCACGAGCTGGGCGGGATCGCCGAGCGGTACGCGCTGCGCCTCGAGCTCCATGTAGTGCTGGTTGTCGGTCTGCGAGTACGGCGTCGCGACCACGCCCGCGGCGCCCACGTACATGACGTCGGCGGTCAGCACCTCGGTGAAGGGGCGATCGTCGCGGATCAGTCCGATCACGGTGGCGGTGTAGTCGTTCAGCGGGGCGTGGACGCTGCGGTCCACGTTGGTCCACGGCGTGATCCAGTTCTTCAGCGCCGTCCGGTAGAACTCGGGGTTCTGCATGGCGAGAGCGGCCGCGTTCAGCGGGTTCCCGGTCGAGATCTCGTTGGCCATCTGAGAGAGCACGGCCTCGGACGGCGGGACGCCGGCCAGGCGGTCGTGGATGCGGCGGGCTTGCTCGCGGGGCCCCGCCAGCGCGGGCAGCGCGAGCAGGGCGGCGAAGGCAGCGGAGACCGCCGTATGAGCAGCGACGCGCATGTCCTGACCTCCCGGGTGGGGAAATGGCTGACTGAGCACATCGGCGGGGTGTCTCCAGCGCGTTGTGATCTCAGTTACGGCAGGAGGCCGGCAGAGCGTGGGTTATGCGCCCCAGTTGCTGCGATCTTGGTCACAAGTCGCAGCCCGTACGCAGCCGAGGAGAAGTCCGGCGCGACCCTTCGGCGCCCAGGAGTTGCCGGACGATGCCTCCGAAGACCGGGCGCTGGTCGCTCGCGGCCTGCGCTCTCGCCCTAACTCTGACCGGAGGCGTCGGGGGTGCCCGGGCGGCGACGGGGCCCTGGGTGGAGGGCGCGGACGACGGCGGCGAGGCGCGTCTGGCTGCGCGCATCGTGGTCCACCCCGATCGCGAGGCGTCGCGCGTGCGCGCGGGCGTCCAGCTGCGCCTCGACCCGGGCTGGCACCTCTACTGGCGAAACCCGGGGGACACCGGCCTCCCGACCCGTGTCGCGTGGACCGGGGGCGAAGCCGAAGGGCTCTCGTGGCCGGCGCCGAGCGCGTTCCGCGAGGCCGACGGCGAGATCACCACCTTCGGCTACGCGGGCGAGGTCCTGCTCACGAGCTGGCTCCGCGTGCCGTCCTCGGGTCGCCGCATCGGTGCCGACGTCGACGTGCTCGTGTGTCACAGCTCCTGCATCCCCGCGAAGCTCGCGCTCGAGGCGCCTCTCGCCGCGAGCTCCCCGGGCGAGGCGGTGGGGCTGCGCGGCCTCTTCGCCGCTCACGACGCGACGCTGCCGCGCCCGGCGGCCTCGCTCGGCGTGAGCCTCGCGCTCGAGCGCAGCGGCGATCCGCGCGAGGCGCTGCTGCGCGTCGCGCCCTGCGACGCCAAGCCCGAGTGCCGCGCGCTCTCGCCCGCGGGCGACGATCCCACCTTCTTCTCCGCGGCCCAGGCGGACGGCGTGCGCGCCGTCTCCGCGCGCGCCGAGAACGGCGCGCTCGCGGTGCTCCTGCGCAGCGACGGAGACGCGCTGCCGGCAAATCTCGCCGGCGTGCTCGCGCTCCGCGACGCGACCGGCGTGCTGCGCCACCTGGAGGTCGCGCTGCCCAGCGCGCGCCTCGGCCGCGAGCCCCGGAGCGGAGTCGAGTCCGCCCGCGGCGCCCGCTCCCGCCCTCTCGCTCGCGCAGCTCGCGACGACGCTCGGCCTCGCGCTGCTCGGCGGCTTGATCTTGAACCTCATGCCGTGCGTGCTGCCGGTGCTCGCGATGAAGGTGTTCGCGGTGAGCGAGCTCGGCGGCCAGAGCCGGCGCGAGGCGCTCGCGCACGGCGGCGCCTACACCGCGGGCATTCTGGCCTCGATGCTCGCCCTGGCCGGCGCCGCCCTCGCGCTGCGCGCCGCGGGGCACGCCGTCGGCTGGGGCTTCCAGTTCCAGGAGCCCGCCTTCGTCGCCGGGATCTCGGCGCTGCTCGTGGCCTTTGCGCTGAACCTGTTCGGCGTCTTCGAGATCGGCTTCGTGGGCGGTGGGCTCGCGAGCGTGGGCGCCGAGGCGACCGGCGCCCGGCGGAGCTTCTTCGAGGGCCTGCTGGCCGTGGCCCTGGCGACGCCCTGCTCGGCTCCCTTCCTCGGTACGGCGCTCGGCCTCGCCTTCGCGAGCCCGGCCCCCGTGATCCTCGCGACCTTCGCGGCGATCGGCCTGGGGCTCGCCGCGCCCTTCCTGGCGATCTCAGCCGCGCCCGAGCTCGCGCGCTTCCTCCCGCGCTCGGGCCCGTGGATGGGGGAGCTGCGCGCCGGGCTCGGCTTCGCGCTGCTGGGCAGCGTCGTCTGGCTGCTCTTCATCCTCGGCCGCAGCGCGGGCGCCGACGCCGTGATCGCGCTCCTCGCGGTGCTCCTCGGCGGCGCGGGCGTCGCCTTCGTGTACGGGCGCCTCCAGCACGCCGAGCTGCGCGGCCTCTCGCTCGGCGCCTCGCTCGCGGTCGGGCTCCTGCTCGTGGTCGGCATGAACTGGGTCAGCGTGGCTGCGCCGGCTCGCGAGGCGGGCGAGCGCGGGAGCGCCTGGAGCGAGCGCGCCGTGGCGGAGGCGCTGGCCGCCGGGCACCCGACGCTCGCCTACTTCACGGCGGACTGGTGCCTCACCTGCAAGCTCAACGAGCGCACCGCCCTCGAGACCGACGCCGTGCAGCGCGAGCTCGCGCGCGGCGGCTTCCGCGTGCTGCGCGGCGACTGGACGCTGCGCGACGAGGCGATCCGGCAGGAGCTCGCGCGCCACGGCAAGGCGGGCGTCCCTCTCTATCTGGTGTACTCGCCGAGCGCGCCCACGGCGCCCGAGGTGCTCCCCGAGCTGCTGAGCGAGGCGCGCCTGCTCGAGGCCCTGCGCAGGGCCGCCCCGTGATGCGGCTCACAGGTTCACTCGTCGGTCCGCCGATGCGTAGGCGGCTGTCTCGGAGGTCGATTTCCATGAGGTCTGGGTTTCGCGTCCTCCCCCTTCTGCTCGCTCTGCTCGTGGGCGCGAGCGCCAGCGCGCTCGACGCCGGCGACGCCGCGCCCAAGTTCAAGGCGCCGAGCCTGGCGGGCTCCTCGCAGGTCTCCCTCGACGCGCTGCGCGGCAAGGTCGTGTTCGTCGACTTCTGGGCGTCCTGGTGCGCGCCCTGCAACGCGGCGATGCCGGAGATCGACAAGCTCGCGAAGGAGTTCCCCGCCGAGAAGTTCCAGGTGGTGGGGATCAACGTCGACCAGAACCCCGACGACGCGCGCCGCTATCTCGCGAAGCGTCCGGTTGCCTATCCGAACGCGAGCGATCCGAGCGGGAAGCTGCCCGCGCGCTTCGGCCTCTCGACCATGCCCACCACGTATCTCGTCGATCGCAAGGGCGTGATCCGGTACGTGCACAAGGGCTTCCGCAACGGCGACATCGAGAAGCTGCGCAAGCAGGTGCGACTCCTGCTCGCCGAGAAGGAGTGACCATGCGCCGAGAGCTCGGGCTCGCCGCCGCTCTGGCGTTGACGCTGCTCGCGAGCGGCTGCGCGAACGTGAAAGCGTGGGAGCGCGCGGACCTCGCGCGCCCGGACATGGCCTGGGAAGTCGACGAGCTGACGGCCGGCCAGACCAACCACATCTACTTCAGCAAGGAAGGCTCGCTGCCCGGCGGTGGCGCCGGCGGCGGCGGCTGCGGCTGCAACTGAGGCCGCGAGCACAGGAGGGGTGATGGCGAGCGTGCGAACCAGGCGCAGGGAGCGGCGCGCGGCCGAGCGCAGAGCGTGGAAGCGCGACCGGCGCGCCCAGCGCACGCTCGCGCTGCTCACGGGCAGCGCGCTCTCGTTGATCCCCGGGCTCGCGGAGCGCGCGGCCGCCCAGGGCAGCGAGGACCGCTGGTCGATGTCGTACGGCTACTCGCTCTACTCCGAGGGCGAGATCGCCAAGAGCAAGGTCGCGGCCGGCAGCAGCGAGCGCTACGACATCGACACGCATCAGCTCGCGCTGCACGGGCCGATCGGATCGCGCTTCTCCTTCGACGCCGACGTCACCTACGAGCAGATGACCGGCGCTTCGCCCTGGTTCATCGAGCAGGACCTGAACGGCGACCCGAAGGTCGTGATGACCGGCGCCAGCATCGAGGACGCGCGCACCGACTTCCTGGGCGCCATCAGCTACGCGGGCGACACCTCGCTCTCGACGCTCTCGAGCGGAGTCTCGATCGAGGACGACTACACCTCGATCAACTTCGGCTTCGCGCGCGACAAGAGCTTCAACCAGAAGAACACGACGTTCAGCTGGGGCCTGGGCCTGAACAACGACACCAGCGACCCCACCTCGACCTCGGCGAACCCGGATCCGAAGAAGGAGCACAAGCAGGCGGGCATCTTCTCCGTGGGCTTCGCCCAGGTGATCGACCGCGCTTCGGCGATCCAGACCTCGCTCGTCTACCAGTACAGCGACGGCTACCTCGACGATCCCTACAAGCTCGTCTCGGCAGGGGGCGTGAACCGGCCCGACACGCGGCCGGGCACGAAGAGCCAGTTCTCGTGGCTCACGCGCTATCGCCACCACTTCAAGGCCTGGAAGGGCTCGCTGCACGCGGACTACCGCTTCTATTGGGACACCTGGCAAGTGTCTTCGCACACGATCGAGCTGGGCTGGTACCAGACCCTCTTCGACACGATCACGCTCTCGCCGACGCTCCGTTACTACACGCAGAGCGCCGCGAAGTTCTACGCCCCCTTCTTCGCGCCCACGCTGCCCACCGGCCACAACGCCTCGAGCGACTATCGCCTCTCGCCGTTCGGCGCGATCTCGTACACGCTGCGCGCCGAGGCGCGCCTCCCGGACAAGCTGCACGCCAACTGGAAGGTCGGGGTGCAGTGGGAGGGCTACCTGAGCGACGGCGGCTTCGCGCTCGGCCAGGTGAAGGTCGAGAACCCGGCCCTCGTCGACTTCAACGTCCTGATGGTCACGCTCCAGGCGGGCTTCTAGGCAGCGCGCGTGGAGCTCCGCCGCACGTCGTTCCGCGCGATGGGGAGCCCGTGCGAGCTGCGCCTCTACGGCGGCGCCGAGGCCGAGCGCGCCGAGCGCGCGGCCCGCGCCGAGATCGAGCGGCTCGAGGCCAAGTACTCGCGCTACCGCGACGACAGCCTGGCGACGCGCATCAATCGCTCGGCCGGCGACGCGAGCGGCGTGGAGGTGGACGACGAGACCGCGCGCCTGCTCGACTACGCGGCGACCGCCCACCGCGAGAGCGGCGGCCTGTTCGACGTGACCTCGGGAATCCTGCGGCGCGCCTGGAACTTCCGCGACGGGCGGCTCCCGAGCCAGGCCGAGCTCGACGCGCTCCTGCCCGCGATCGGCTGGCAGCAGCTGCGCTGGCGCGCGCCGGTGATCGCGCTCCCGCGCGCGGGGATGGAGATCGACTTCGGCGGCTACGTGAAGGAGTACGCCGCCGACCTCGCGGCAGCGACGTGCCGGGAGCACGGGGTTCGACACGGGCTCGTGGACCTGGGCGGAGACCTCGCCGTGGTGGGGCCGCATCCCGACGGCTCGCCCTGGCGGATCGGCGTGCGAGACCCGCGCGCGCCCGAGCGAGCGCTCGTCCACATCGCGCTCCCGAGCGGCGGCATCGCCACGAGCGGCGACTACGAGCGCTGCATGGTGGTCGACGGCGTGCGCTACGGGCACATCCTCGACCCGCGCACGGGCTGGCCCGCGCACGGGCTCGCGTCGGTCACCGTCGCGGCGAGCGCGTGCCTCGTGGCGGGCACGCTCAGCACGCTGGCGATGCTCAAGGGTCGCGCCGGTGCCGCGTGGCTCGAGGGCATGGGGGCGCGCTGTGTCGTCGTGGCCGACGACGGCCGAGTGAGCGGGAGCCTCGCGGGCCGCGCGCGCCCGGAGCCGGCCAGGCCGCTAGTGATCGCCCGGTAGCGCGACGAGCTGCGCGCGGTAGCCCGCGGCGGCGAGCCGCATCGAGGCCGCGTCCGCGGCCTCGAGGGAGGGGAAGCCTCCGACCATCACGTCGTAGCGCTGGGCGCCCTCCCACTTCCACGGCACCACGCGCGGCGCGAGCTCCGCGGGCAGCGTGGCTGCGAGGCTCGCGGCGTCCGCCTCCTGGCTGCGCGTCGAGACCCAGAGCGCCCAGCGCGAGCCGTCGGCGCGCAGGGTCCCGCGGCGCGCGAGCGCCCGCTCGCTCGCGAGCCGCATGCGGATCGAGTCGGCGACGCGCTCCTCGCTGCTGCGCTCGATGTGCGCCTGGATCGCCAGCAGGAGATGGCGGCGCGTGCGCTGCGCCCCCGTCACCTTCGCGAGCTGACCCACCACGGGCGCGTCCTTCACGAAGGGGACGCCGGTCTCCTCGGCGGCGTCGGAGTCCTCGAGCATCATGCCGAGCAGCGCGACGCCGCCGGAGGCGACGGCGGTGTTGGCGTGCAGCAGACGCTGGCGGATCACCGGGCCGACCAACTCCGCGAGGCCTGTCGAGGGGATCAGGTTGGTGAGCTCGACGTCGACGGTGAGCTTCACGTCGCCCTCGAGCCCGGCGAGCGGGAGGACGCGCAGCCGCAGCCCCACGTCCTTGCGCTCGATCGAGATCGTCGTCTCCAGGACATCCGTGACCGTCCCCGCGGCCGAGGTCGTGGGCGAAGTGGGGATCGGCACGTTGTTTCCGAGGGTGATCTCCTGCTCCTCGCCGCTCGCCGCGAGCAGGTGCGGCCGCGCGAGCATGTGGGCGGAGACCTGCCCGGCCGTGCCGCGCACCTGCACGATGTCGCGCGGCAGGAGCACGTTCACGGGCTGCCCGTCGGGCCCGATCACGGTGATCGCGAAGGGGTCGCGCGCCCAGCGCACGATCCCCGTTCCGACGCCTTCGAAGGGGTCGTTCACTTGGATGCCGCCCACCGAGTTCCCAGGGTCGGCGGGATCCGTCCACGGGATGAAGGCGTCGAAGCCGAGCTGGAGGCCGCCGACGCTCTCCACCTCGACCACGTGGAGGTCGAGCGCGATCAGCGCGGGCTCCCGATCGAGCTGCTCCACCACGTCGCGCACCAGGCGCCGGGTCCCGGCATCGGCGGAGACCAGGAGCGAGCGCGTGGAGGGGTGCACCTCCACCTGCAGCGTCCGGCCGGCGAGGGCGCGCGCACCGGAATCCAGCGGAAGCGACGCGTCGTCGCCGGCCGCGATGCCGCGCAGGAGCGTCGCGAGCTTCTCGGGATCCATGAAGCGCGGGCGCAGCACGAGCACGGACCCACCCGTCTCGGGCGGGACATCGAGCGCCGCGATCTGCTCGCGCAGCGCTTCCATGCGCTCGGGCGTCGCGCGGGCGATGAGCGAGTTGGTGCGCGGGTCGGGCCAGAGGTCCGCGCGCATGCGACCGCTCAGCGGATCGCGCTGCGACTCCGCGAGCATCGCGCCGAGCTCCTCGGCGCCGCGGTGGCGGAGCTGGATCACCGCGAGCTCCGCCCCCGCGCCCTCGTCGAGGGCTTGAGCGAGGCCGATCCAGCGCTGGAGCTGCGCCTCGCTGCCGACCAGGATCACGGCGTTGGTGGGCGGGTGGGCCACCGCGTTCATCGACGTGCCGGTGAAGGGCTGGAGGAGCGCGACCAGCTCCTCGACGTCGATCGTCTGGAAGTGCACGAGCGCGGTGATCAACGCCGCACCCTCGGCCGTGGGCGGGCGCTTCGTGCGCACCGGCGCCGAAGCCTTCGCGTCCTCGAGCGGGAGGATGCGGAGCACGTTGCCCGGCGCCGGCACGGCCGCGTAGCCCTTCGAGAGCAGCGTCGCATGCAGGATCTCGAGCGCCTCGGCCGTGGTGACGGGCTCGTTCACGATCACGGTGGCCTGGCCCTGGAGGCGCTCGTCGAGCACGAACGCCTGCTTGGTGAGGCGCGAGACCTCGCGCACGAGCGTGGTGAGCGGCGCATCCTTCAGGCGCAGCGTCACGCGCTCCTCGCCCGGGCGGGGGCGCACGAGCTCGAGCGCCACGATCGTCTCGCGCCGCGAGAGCTGCGGCGTCGCGCCGGGCGCGCGCTGCACGCGGATCAAGACCTCCGGATTGGGCGGGTCGGTGTCGCTCGCGGTGACACCGCGGATCGCGCTGCCCACGCCCGGCACGAGCTGGCGCGGCGCGCTCGGGTCGAGGCGCGCGCCCGGGAAGCGCAGCACGATCTCCTCGGCGCTCGGCTCCTCGAGCTTGGGCGTGAGCGGCTCGTCGGCGAAGACGAGCAGGCGATCCACCGCGGCCGCGCGCTCGACGGTGATGCCGTAGACGCGCACGCCCTCGGGCGGCGGCTCGCCCGCCTGCTGCGCCGAGGCCGGTGCCGCCGCGAGCGCGACCCCCAGCGCGATCCCCCCCAGACCCCGCATCGCCGGAGGGTAGCGAGGGGACGTTCCTACTTGGCGGTGACTTATGGGGACACTCCTGTCGTCAGGGTGTCCGGGTCCATAGTCATCGCCAAGTAGGAACGTCCCCGAAGATCACCACTTCCTGCCGCCGAGCCAGCGCGGGCGGTTGCTCCAGCGCGACCAGCTCGGCCGCTTCCAGGTGGTGGGCTTCCAGCGGCCGTCCTTGGTCCAGCTCGGGCGGCCCCAGTTCCAGGGCGCGAAGTCCTCGAGCGGACGCTCGAGGTACGACCAGCGCACCGCGAGGTTGAACTCGTGCGCGTGCATGTCGTGCTCGACCTCGCCGATCGCCTGGTTGTTCACCTGCTTCACGTCGGCGTCGAACTTGCCCAGGAAGGCATAGCGATAGCCGAACACCAGGTTCATCGTGTCGGACAGCTGGTAGCCGAGGCCGACGTTCGCCTGGTACGCGAACTTGTAGATGTCTTCCTTCGCCGTGGACGAGTTGTCGAAGGCGTCGAGATTTACGTGCGCGATGCCGGCGCCGCCTCCGACGCTGAGCGTGAGCGGGTCGAGGATCGGAATGCGCCCGAACAGCTTCGCGATCGGCCGGTGCAGCGGCATGTCCACCGCCATGTTCGGCATCAGCGTCCAGATCTCGACCTGGCTCACGTAGCGGTTCGTCGCGCCGTTCTTGCTCACGATCTCGTAGTTGCGCCCGTAGACGCCCTCGAGCTCGAAGCGCAGCCGCGTGTCCCAGGTCTCCCACTCCTTGGGGAACACCTCGGAGAGGCCGTAGCCGAAGCCGAGCGCGAGCCCGAAGCCCTGCGAGGAGTCGTAGTCGTCGCCCAGGATCGGCTTGCTGCCGACGATGCCCGGCGTCGAGCCGTCCACCACGCCGCCGCCCGCGGAGTTCACATAATTGCTCGACGCGTAGAGATCGGCTGCGCTCGCCGCGTGGGCGATCAGACAGACGCAGGCCCATAGACCGGCGAGTCGAGCTCCGCGATGCATGCGCTGCACTCCCTGTCGTCCCTGCCTTCGAGCTGCGGGGTGCCTATCGCATCGGCAGGACGCCGACTTTGTGAGAGCCGTCACTAATCTTCCGGCCCGTTTCTCCGCTGTAGTGGCGCATGTCCGCAAGCGACCAATCCGCTCACGGTGCGCCCGTCTGGCTGTTCTCCTTCGTCGATCTCGCATTCTTGTTGCTGATCGCCCTCACCCAGGCCCAGTCCGCCCAGAAGGCGGCGGTGGATCTCGGGGAGCTGGTGATTCCGAAGATCAAGGCGGAGGCCGAAGGCATGCCGGCCTCGGCGCCGGTTGCCTGGCAGCTGCGCGTCCACCCGAAGGAGGAGGGGAAGGCGAGCCCCTTCGAGCTGGTCGCCCCGTCCTCGCCGGGCGGCGACGGAACGCGCATCTCCGAGGACGCGCTCCGCGCGCGTCTCGTCGGGCTCGCGAAGTCCGGCGCGCCGCGGCCCGTGCTCGCGCCCCACGCGGACTCGCGCAGTGAAGACCTCCTCACCGCCGTGAACCTGGTCGAAGAGGGCTGGCCGCAGCGCCGTCGGGCGACGGTCGCGCCGATCCCCGGCTTCGCGCAGTAGGCGCCCGCGATGGCGCACTGGCGGCTGCGACAGAGCTACGGCCACGGGGCGGCCCGGGTGCCCCTCGCGCCCGTGTTCTCGCCGAGCCCCTACGCGAGCGCCGAGGACCTGGACGAGACCGCCTCGCACGGCTTCGTCGAGTTCCAGGCCTCGAAGCCCCACCACCTGATCGCTCGCGTGCTCGGCCTCGGCTCGGGCGCGGTTGCGGCGGTGTTCGTGCTCTCGCTCGCGCTCGCGCCGCTCTTCTCCCAGCCCGAGGACGAGGCCCAGCCCGAGATCGTGCTGGTGACCTCGCCGGAGCCGGAGGAGGAGCTCGTGCCCGAGCCGCCGCCCCTGCCGGTGGTCGAGCCGGAGCCGGCGCCCCCCGAGCCGGTGAAGGTGGCCGAGGAGCCCCCGCCTCCCCCGCCCGTCGTGAAGCCGGAGCCGAAGCCCGAGCCGGTGCGCGTGGCGAAGACCCCGCCGCCGCCTCCGCCGCCCCCGAAGATGCCCGAGCCCATCGAGCCGCCTCCGCTCAAGCAGGAGCCGGTCCCGGCGCCGGTGCGTGTCGCGCGCGAGCCGGTGAAGCGCCCGCCGCCGGTGGTGAGCATCGACCCGCTCTCGCCGCCGCCGCCGGTCGCGGCGACGGAGGCTGCGCCCGCACCACCGCCCACGCGCGTCGCCGCCCGCACCACAGCGTCGAGCCACCGGCCCGTGCCCGCGCCCGTCGACTTCGCACCGATCGGCGACACCGCAGCCGGCCCGGGTGAGGCAGCGCCCGTCACGGCGCGCGCCGTGCGCACCAACGTGGTGGCGCGGCCCGGAAGCGCCTCCAAGCCGGTCGCCTTTGCGGCGCTCGCGCCGGCCGCCCCGCCCGCCTCCTACGACGAGGATGCGACCGAGCCCGCCCTGAACTCGCGCGCGCCCGTCCAGCGCGTGAAGAGTGCGCCGACGAGCACGGCGCGGCCGTCCAGCGTGGGCTTCTCGGCCAGGGCCCCCGTGGTGGGGGAGACCGCGGACGAGTCGGCCCCCGCCAGCAACCGCAGCGAGCGCGCCGGCCCCGCGCGCGCCACCGCGGCCGCCCCGGACGACAACCTGGCCCCGGTCTCGCTGGCCTCGCTGGCCGCCTGCATGTCCGACCGCGAGGAGGACCGCCTCAAGCTCGAGCTCATGCAGCACATCGGAAAGCGCACTGAATGTCGGAGCCGCGCTGGCCGATACCGCTTCGTGGAGACCAAGAACCTGAACGCATTCCTGATGTGGATCGAGCGCGCGCCCTCGCGGGCCGCGGTCGACCGCTGCATCGAGCTGCGTCTCGCGATCGACTGCCTGGGGGGCTGACCATGCGACATCGAAGCCTGCGCTCGATTCTCTGGCTTGCGCTCACTGCGCTCGCCGGTCTGGTGGGCGGCCCTGCGCTCGCCGGCGGCAATGCGTGGGACGGCTACCTCGACTACGCCTACGTCTACTCGTCGGCGGATCCGGCGGCGCTGAAGGCGCGCATCGACCAGTACGGCAAGGAAGCCGGCATCCCCCTCGACCGCTACGTCACCGAGCAGTTCGAGACCGTCGTGGACGACGGCAAGCCCGGGCCCGACGACGAGGTGCGCCTGCGCCGCCAGGCGATCGCGCACCTACTCCAGTACCTCGCCAACGGCGACACCGCCGCCCTCGAGAAGAGCGTCGACACGATCGAGATGCTCGAGGACCAGCTCGGCCGGCACGAGAACAACTACTGGTACCACTACATCCTCGCCCACCAGGCGCTCGAGCTCGGCCGCGAGCACGACTTCGTGGGCCACGTGCTCGACCTCTGGCAGCGCGTGGTGGTGCCGCTCGAAGAGCCCTACGAGACGATGCAGTCGCTCTCGCTGAACGACTCGCCGGCCGCGGGCTTCGCCGCCGCCCTCCCCTACCTCTACGAGAACGTCGCCCGGCTGATCCTGATCCGCAGCCAGGAGATGGGCATCGACAGCGGCCTCGACCCGCTCGCCGCGGTGGTCCGCATGCTGGCGGACGGCCGCGTGGGCGGGCATCCCGACGTGATCCCCGTGTCGGCCTCGTCGAAGGAGTACCTGACGCGCATCCTCGAGCGGCTCGAGGGCCCGGAGTCGGACAGCGGGAGCCTCACCTTCACGCTCGCGCTGTTCGAGGCCTCGAAGCTCCACGACGTGGCGCGCGGCAAGCTCGCCTCCGAGGGCCTCTCCGAGGCGACGGTGAAGGCGCTCCAGGTGGCGAGCGGCGCCTACCAGACGGCGCTCGACCGCGCGGACACGCTGTCGGGCCAGTGCGCGGTGCACACGCGCACGCTGCGCCTGCTGGGCGAGATCTACGCCGCCAAGCAGCGCCTGGGCGTCGACCCCGAGATCGCCACCACCTTCACGCTGGAGGACGCCGTCGGCGTCTACACGCGCATGGCGAACGCCGAGAAGATGGGCTGGGAGAGGCTCGGCTACCTGCAGAAGGACAAGTACGTGCTCGCCATGCGCGGGCTGTGGGAGGAGATCCAGGAGGCGACGCTCAACATCGCCGACTACTACCTCGCGCGCAGCCAGGCGATGCCGCACAAGGCGGACGACTACGCGCGCAACGCGGCGCGCCTCTACACGCGCTACCTCGAGCTGTTCCTGACCTACGCCACCTCCGAGGGCGCGGCGGGCGTCCCCGACTCCGCGTACTTCGCGGCGCACGAGGCTGCGCGCGGCGTGGGCGACGCCTTCCTGATGTACGCGGCTCATCCGGAGATCACGGAGGTGGACCTCGCGATCCGCCAGTACCGAGCGGCGCTGAAGATCTTCCCCTTCGATCGCCAGATCTGGCCCGCGCTCACCACCGCGCTCCAGCGCCAGGGCCGCGAGAGCGAATACCTCGACCTCGTGCGCCCCGCCGCGGAGGCGGCCGTGAAATCGCGCGCGCTGGCGCGCTGGATCGCGGCGGGCGAGCCCGAGTCCGAACGCCTCACCACGCTGCTGCACGCGTTCTCGGACAGCCTCGTGCTGATGTACCTCGGCTACGCGGACAACACCGGCGTCGAGCAGCTAAAGGAGGGCCTCGCGAAGCTCAAGGCCCAGCGCGACGAGGCGTCGGGCCGGCTCGCCTCGCTGCAGGCGAAGCTCGCGAGTGGCACGCACGGCGCCGCGCCGCCGGCCGCCCGCGACGAGAACGCGGACCCGGCTCCGACGCCGGCCGGCAAGGGGTCTCTCGACGCCGCCGAGCTCTCCCAGCTGAACCGCGACATCGCGGAGGCGAGCGCGCTCAAGGAGAAGCTCGAGCTGCAGATCGACGCGCGCGGCCGCACGCTCCCGCTCTACACCGCGACGCTGGCCACGGACGGGCTCGCCGACGAGCTGCGCGCCCGCCGCGATCACCCGGTCCACGCGCTGCTCCGGCGCATGTATCACGAGCACGATCTCGGCGTCGGCGAAAGCGACGGCGAGGTCCAGACCGACGCGCAGTAGGAGACCGCCATGCGAGCTCTCGAAAGAACGCTCTCGGCGCTGCTCCTGGCGCTCGGCCTCGCCGGCTGCGTCGGCCTGGACCCCGTCCCGCTCGAGGACGCGGAGCTCGCGCGCCCGAGCAAGCCGCTCGGCGGGCAGACGCTGGCGGAGCACGCGCGCGAGCTGAAGCGCAGCCAGGACGATCTCGCCCGCTATCTGAAGACGCTCGATTCGCTGCAGGCCCGCAGGGACCGCAACGGCCTCGTGCTGCTCAAGGAGACGGTGGACGAGTACCTGGGCACGCACGTCGATCCGCTGATCTCGCGCGACTGGACCAGCGATCACCCCGAGCTGATCGGGCTCGATCTCTCGGTGCGCTTCCTCTCGATCGAGCTGCTCAGCAAGCTGCGCGCGCCCCACCGTGCGCAGTACATGATCGACGACGTGATGCACCGCTACGCGGGGCGCGAGGACGTGCTCGTGGACTACCCGCTCGGCAAGAAGAGCACGCTGCGCGAGGCCCTCGAGATCGTCGAGGACCAGAAGTGGCGCGGCTGAACGCCTGAGTCGAAGGAGACCCCCATGGAATCGCAGTGGCATGCCGGATCGATCGCGGCGCTCATCGTCACGGTGGTGGCGCTGATCGCCGTCTGGTTCCCGTTCTGGTGGGGCCTGCGCGCCTGCCTGCGCGGCTTCGCGGTGACGCGCCGCCTCTCGGTCGCCGAGATCCAGAAGGGCCTCGAGCGCGACGTGCCTGCCAAGCACGAGCCGATCGCCCTCCAGGTGCTGCGCGTGCTGCGCTCCTCGCAGAAGGAGAGCGCCGAGCGCATGCCGATGGCGTTCATGATCGACGCCTCGCGCCAGTACGTGACCAACGAGTACGAGGCGAACTACGTGAAGCCGATCACGATGTTCTCGAACATCCTCCCGCCGATCGGCTTCATCGGGACGCTGTTCGGCCTGGTCGTGCTCGTGCTCGCAAAGGACGGCGGCGACGACATGCTCGCGATGGTCGGCCTGGCCGGCGCGGTCTCGAAGTCGATCTGCGCGCTGTTCGGCTTCATCGTGCTCGAGTCGCTGAAGATCCGTCTCTACGGCCGCATGCTCGCGGGCCTCGACGACGCCACCGGCCTGGTGAGCCGCGCCGTCCCGTCCCACAGCCGCAAGACCGAGGCCGTTCCGGCGTAAGTAGGGGGACGTTCCTCCTTGATCCGAACTTGAGGGACACTCCGAGGCATTCGGCCCCTGGGTCAGCATGTCCAGGGGTGTCCCCGAAGCTCGGATGAAGGAGGAACGTCCCCGCTGCTGCGCTATCTGCGCTACGCGCTGCGCCTCCTTCTGCGGCCGCGCGAGGTCGAGCTGCACGGCGTGCGGCTGGCGCTCGACGACTTCGCGACCCCGGAGCTCCAGCGCGCGGTCTACGCGGAGCGCTACGAGCGCGGCGAGGCGCGCTGCCTGCTGCGCCGGCTCGCACGCGACGACGTCGTGCTCGAGATCGGCGCGGGGATCGGCTTCCTCGCAACCCTCTGTGCGCAGCGCGTGGGCTCCGCCCGCGTCACCGCCTGCGAGGCGAACCCCGCCCTCTTGCCCGCGCTGCGGGCGACTTTCGCGCGCAACGGCGTCGCCCCGACTCTCGTGCTCGGCGTGGTCGCCGAGAGCGCGGGCAGCGCCCAGCTCTTCGTCACCTCGCAGTTCACGGCCTCCTCCACCCACCCGCGCGGCGATGCGACCGCCGTCCTCGTCCCGCGCATCGCCGTGAACGACCTCCTGCGCGAGCGCCGTCCCACCCTCCTCGTGATGGACGTGGAGGGCGGCGAGTCCGAGCTCCTGCCGGCGATCGACTGGACCGGCGTCCGCAAGCTCGTGCTCGAGCTGCATCCCGACGTGATCGGCGCCGCGCGCTGCCGCGAGCTCGTGCGCCTGATCGAGTCCCAGGGCTTCCGCGAGCACCGCTCGCTCTCGAGCACGCGCAAGCGGTACTTCGAGCGCTCGTAGCGAGGCGGCTATCGTGACGCCGTGCCGACTCCGGACTCGCCGATCCTGCTCTTTGACGGCGTCTGCAACCTCTGCGACGCATCGGTCCAGTGGGTGATCCGCCACGACCCGGCCGCGCAGTTCCGCTTCGCCTCACTGCAGTCGGCGATCGGCCGCGAGCTGCTCGCGCGCCACGGCCTGCCCGTGGACGCCCTCGAGACCGTCGTGCTCGTCGAGGGCGACCGCCACTGGCTGCGCAGCGACGCGGGCGTCGAGGTGCTCCGCCGTCTGGGCGGCTCGTGGGCCATCCTCGCGCTGAAGCTGCACGTCCTGCCGCGCTGGCTGCGCGACCCCGTATACGGCTTCATCGCGCGCAACCGCTACCGCTGGTTCGGGCGCAAGGATGCGTGCCTGGTGCCCAGCCCCGAGCTCTCCGCCCGCTTCCTCTCGTGAGCGAGACGCCGCTCCGCCGGCGCCTCGCCCGGGCGCTCCTCGCCCTGCTCGCGCTGGTCGCTTTCACCGAGCTCCTGGCCCCCGCGCTGATCCGCTTCCTGTACGAGAGCGAGGCGCTCGCCGGCGTGGCGCTCATCGCCAGAGCGCGCGCCCGCCATCCCCTCGCGCACTACCTCGCCGACTGGCGCGAGAACGCCCGCTGGGCGCCGCTCGCGCTGCTGGGTTATCAGGCGATCTCGCTCGCCTGCCGCTCTCCCCGCTTCGTCGAGCGCTGCGTGGGCGCCGCGACGCCCGGGCAGCTCGGCGCGCTGCGCGCTCTCGTGGCGAGCCTGCTGCTCGCGAGCACGCTCTGGGAGCACCTGCCGAGCAGCGCGCGCATTCCGCGCGAGCTGATCCACGGCGAGGGCGCGCTCGCCCTGCTCTACGCGCTGCCGATCGGCTTCGAGCGCCTGGTCGCGAGCGAGGCGGCGCTCGCGCTCCTCCAGCTCGGGGCGACCCTCCTGCTCGGCTGCGCGGCCCTGGGCCTGCGCACGCGCGTCACGGTTCCGCTCGCGGCGGCCGCCTACGCGCTCCTGGCGGGCATCCTGCGCCAGTACGCGTGGTTCTACCACACGGGCCTCGTTCCGCTGTACCTGCTCGTCGCCCTCGCCTTCACGCCTTGCGGCGACGGCTTCTCGCTCGACCGCTGGCTCGCGCTCCGGCGCGGGCGACCCGTCGTGCCCGCCGAGGGGGCGACCGCGACCTATGGCTGGAGCCGCTATCTGCTCTGGACCGCGCTCGCGCTGCCCTACGTGGAGGCCGGCCTCAGCAAGCTGCGCCGCGGCGGGCTCGCCTGGATGGACGGCGCCAACCTGAAGTCGATCCTGCTGATCGACACGCTGAACCCGATGCAGTTCGACTTCGGCGTGACGCTGCGCCTCGTGCACGCGCCCGACGCGCTCTTCACGGCGATCGGCGTCGCGACCGTGGCGACGGAGGTCGGCTACGGGCTGGTGCTCTGCTCGCGCCGGGCCCGCCGCCTGCTGCCGGCCCTCATGGCCGGCATGCACCTCGGCATCTGGCTGCTCCAGAACGTGCTCTTCTTCGATCTGATCCTGCTCCAGGCGATCTTCTACGACTGGAGCCCGGCGCTGCGCTGGCTGCGCGCCCGTTGGCCTGCCGCTGCGGCGAACCCGGAGCGGGCGACCCCGGCGCCCTGGAACGGGCCGCGGCGCCTGCGCGTGCTCGCGGGCCTGCTGCTCTTCTGCTGGGCGATCCGCATCGAGGAGTATCCGTTCACCGCAATGCAGATGTACTCGAAGCCCAATCGCACGGGCGTCATCGAGTGGTACGCGGTCGTGGCCACGCGCGAGTCGGGCGCGACCGAGCGCGCGCCGCTCGAGCGCACGATCCCCGCGCTGCGCGACTCGCGCTATCGGCGCGCGCTGCGCCACGGCTTCGATCCCGCGTCGCGCCCGGGCGCCGAGGCGCTGCTCGCGGTCTTCCTGCGCGACTACAACGCCGGCGCCGCGCCGGGCGCGCGCCTCGCTGCCGTCGAGGTGCAGCGCTGGCGCTGGGACTACGCCCGTCAGCCCGACGATCCCCAGCACGGCGAGCTCGACGCGCGCTACGGCGTCGTGGCGGAGCGCTAGCTCTCGGCCAGTCCCTGCATCAGCTCGACCCGCACGCCGTCGGGGTCGGCGACGAACACGAACTCGCCCGCCGTCCCACCCGCGACCGTCGCGCTGGTGCGCGTGTGGGGCAGCAGCGTGCCGCCGCAGTCGACCAGCTGCTTGGCCGCCGCATCGACGTCGGCCACCAGCACCGAGAGGTGCGTGAAGCCGAGCGCGCCGCGCGAGCGGGACGGCGCGCCGTGCGGGCGCGGGGTCGCGTAGCAGAGCAGCTCGATCTGGAAGCCGTCCTTGGCGATGAACTGCGAGACCAGGTCCACGGGGCCTTCGACCTCGAGCGTGCGCGCGAAGTCGCTCCCGACCTGATAACGCGCGGCCGGCACGAACCCCAATCCCTCGCAGTAGAAGCGCAACGAGCGCGCGAGATCCGCCACGCAGATGCCCAGGTGCGAGACGGCGGCTCTCACGCCCCGCTCCGCAGGAGCCACCACGCGAGCACCGCGAGCGCTCCGAGCGCGAGCACCAGCGGGACCAGACGCTTCAGGATCGGCACCCCCGCCGCCGCGAGCAGGTCCACGGGCGCCACCTCTCGGCGGGGCGCAGGGGCCTGCGCCGCGGCGGCCGGCGCTGGCGCAGAGCTCGAGGGGGCCGGCGCCGCCGCCTCCGCGGGCGGGAAGCTCCGTTCGAGGTTCGCGACGAACTCGCCCAGCAGCTTCTCGGTCACGTCGCCGATCAGGCCGCGGCCCATCTGGGCGAGGCGCCCCACGATCGCGAGGTCCGTTTCGACGGTGACGCGGGTGCCCTCCGGAACCGCCGAAAGGGACGCCGTCACGGTGGCCTTGGCGTTGCCCTGCCCGCGCGTCTCGCGCCCCTCGGCGAGGAGCACGCCGCGGCGCGCCGCCTCGTCCTTCTCGATGAAGGTGGCCTTGCCCTCGTACTGCGCCTGCACGGGGCCCACCTTCACCTTCACGCGGCCCCGAAACGTCTCGCCTTCGCGTCCGATGAGCTCGGCGCCGGGCATGCACGGCGCCACGCGCTCGAGGTCCGTCAGCAGGCGCCACACCTCGTCGGGCGCGGCGCGCACGGTGAATTCGTTCTCGAGCTTCACGGCAGCTCCTCGGGCGTGTCGATGTCGAAGGTTACCCCGGCGCCTTCGACCGGGACGAAGCGCACGTCGCGTGCGTGGGCATCCACGAGCGAGCGAGCGCCCACGTCGCCGCGCAGCGCCTCGAGCTCGGCAAAGAAGCGTGACGGCCAAAGGACCGGGTTTCCGCGCTGGCCGGCGTGCGTCGGCACGCAGATCGCGCGCCCGCCGCTGGACTGGAACGCGGCGATCAGCGCGTCCAGGTCCTCCGGGCGCACGCGGGGCATATCGGCGAGGCAGATCAGCGCCGCGTCGGCGCTTCCGGCCAACGCCGCGACGCCGGCGGCGAGGGAGCGTCCCAAACCCTCGTCATAGTCGCTCGCGTGCACGAAGCGCAGCTCGCGCCCGGCGAGCGCCGCGCGCACGCGCGCCTCCTCGTGGCCGGTCACCACGACCACGGGGCGCGCGGCCGACGCGAGCACCGCGTCCACGCAGCGCGCGACCATCGGCACGCCCTCGATCGGCTCGAGCAGCTTGTTCTTCGCGCCCATGCGGCGCGAGAGGCCCGCGGCGAGGACCAGCGCACCGACGCGCGGGCGCCGCTCCGGCGTGCTGCGCTCGCGGGGCTGCGGCGCGCGGGAGCTCCTTCAGGAGGCCGCCCACACCCATCGCGCGCAGCTCGCGCGGCCCGACCGGGATGCCGGCGAGCGTGCGCTCGAGCACCCAGTCGGCGCCGCTCGCCTTGGTCGAGCGCGCGCAGCCCGGGAGTCCGATCACCGGCGTGGCGCCATGGCGGGCGAGCAGCAGCAGGTTGCCGGGATCCACGGGCATCCCGAGCTGATCGAGCTGCCCGCCCGCGCGCTCGACCGCACTCGGGATGACGTCGCGGCGATCGACGATGGCCGAGGCGCCGAGGATCAGGATGGGAGAGCAGCCCGCCGCGAGGAGCGCCTCGATCGCGCGCGCGACGCTGTCCTCGTCGTGTGAGCAGCGGATCTCGCGCTTGACGCTTCCGCCCAGGCGCTCCATGCGCGCGCGCTGGCTCTCGGCGGCGCGGTCCAGCACGCGGGCCGAGAGGCCCGGGACCTGCGTGAGGATCACGCCCGCCGCCGCGCGGGCGAAGGGCGCGACGCGCACCGGCGGCTCCGCACCCGCCGCGGCTAGCAGCGCTGCCGCGAGCTGCTCCTCGCGAACCGCGAAGGGGATCACCTTCACCGTGACCGCGAGCTCACCGCGCGCCACGCGCGCGTAGGGCGCGAGCGTCGCGATGGTGAGCGACTCGTCGACGGCGTTGATGCGGTCGATGCGCGCGGGGTCCACGACCAGCACGCCGGCCGCGAGCGCGTGGAGGTTGCAGCGCCCCGTGAAGGGCGTGGCGACGCGCAGGCCCGGCCCAGCCGCGCGCTCGGCGAGGGCGCGCGCCGCCGCGTCCTCGTGCACGTCGCCGGCCTCGAGCTTCGCGGCCACCACCCGCTCGCGCCCCGCTGCGCCCAGAGCGGCCACGTCCGCCGCGGAGAGCACGCGCCCCTTCTTCAGCGCGCGGCCGCGGCCGAGGCGCAGCGTGTGCGCGAGGATCGCGCCCTCGGCGTCGGCGAGCGCGAGCGTCGCGAACTTCACCGACGCTCTCCGCGCAGCGCGAGCGTCACCTCCGCGAGGATCGAGACCGCAATCTCCGCGGGCGAGCGCGCGCCCACGTCGAGGCCCACCGGCGCGTGGATGCGCGCGAGCTCCGCGTCGCCGAGGCCGCGCTCGCGCAGGCGCTCGAGGCGCGCCTCGTGCGTGCGCCGGCTGCCGAGCGCGCCCACGTAGAAGGCCGGCGAGCGCAGCGCCACCGCGAGCGCGGGGTCGTCGAGCTTGGGATCGTGGGTCAGCGTGACGACGGCGGTGCGCGCGTCCGGTGCGAGCGCCGCGAGGGCCTGGTCGGGCCACGCGCTGGTGAGCTCCACGCCCGGGAAGCGCACCTCGGTCGCGAAGGCCTCGCGCGGATCCACGATCACCACCGCGTACTCCGCCAGCGCGGCCATCTGCGCGAGGGGCTGCGCGATGTGGACCGCGCCGACGACGATCATGCGCAGCGGCGGGCTGAAGGGCTGCACGAAGAGCGAGCGCCCGCCGTCCGCGAGCGTCTTGCACTCGTCGCGCGTGAGCGCGTCGCGCACCGCGCGGGCCAGCGCGCCCGGGAGCTCCGCGGCGTCGGGATGCGCGAGGCGCTGCTCGCCGGAGGCGAGGTCCGTCACCAGGGCGACCGCGCGCTTGGCCTGCCAGGCGGCGAGCACGGCGTCGAGGACGTCGCGTTTCACTCGACGCGCTCCACGAAGATGCGAATGCGCCCACCGCAGGCGAGTCCCACCTCCCAGGCCATCTCGTTGGTGACGCCGAACTCGAGCGTGCGGGGCTTTCCGTCCGCGATGGTCTGGAGCGCCTCGTGCACCACCGCGCCCTCGATGCAGCCCCCCGAGACGGAGCCCGTGAAGGCCGTGCGCTCGTTCACCGCGAGCAGGCTCCCGGCGGGTCGCGGAGACGAGCCCCACGTCTCCACCACGGTCGCGAGCGCGACCCCGAGGCCGCCCTCCCGCCACGCGCGAGCCTGCTGCAGCACGTCGGTCGCATCGGACCTCGACATCGGCTCCTCCCGGTCGCGAAGGTGTACCTTCGCCCTTCTCACGATAGAGCGCGACCCGCCGAGGGGAACCCATGGCCGACTTCCAGGGCATCGATTTCCTGCAGCTCGACAGCCTGATGGGCGAGGACGAGCTGCTCGCGCGCGACACGGTGCGCGCCTTCGTCACGAAGGACTTCCTGCCTCGCATCCAGGAGCACGTGCGCAAGGACGGCTCCTTCCCGATGGAGCTCGTGCCGCGCATCGCCGAGCTCGGCCTGTTCGGCGCCAACCTGAAGGGCTACGGCTGCGCCGGCATGAGCAACGTGGCCTACGGGCTCGTCATGCAGGAGCTCGAGCGCGGCGACTCGGGCCTGCGCTCCTTCGCCTCGGTGCAGGGCGCGCTCGTGATGTACCCGATCCATACGCTACGGCACCGAGGCGCAGAAGGAGCACTGGCTGCCGCGGCTCGCGGCGGGCCGCGCGATCGGCTGCTTCGGCCTGACCGAGCCGGACTTCGGCTCGAACTCTCGCGGCATGCGCACGCGCGCCGTGCGCAAGGGCGCCGGCTGGGTGCTGAACGGCACCAAGCGCTGGATCACGAACGGCACGCTCGCGGACGTCGCCGTGGTCTGGGCCGACGCACGGACGACGGGCGTGCGCGGCTTCCTGGTCGAGAAGGGCACGCCCGGCTTCGAGGCGCGCGACATCAAGGGCAAGTTCTCGCTGCGCGCCTCCGTCACGAGCGAGCTCATCCTGCAGGACGTCGAGGTCTCCGAGGACGCCCTGCTGCCGAAGGCCGAAGGGCTGCGCGGCCCGCTCTCGCTGCCTCACGCAGGCGCGCTACGGGATCGCCTGGGGCGCGCTCGGCGCGGCGATGGCCTGCTACGACGAGGCGCTCCAGTACACGCGCGAGCGCATCGTGCGACGGCGGCCCGATCGCGGGCAAGCAGCTCACCCAGGAGAAGCTCGTCGACATGCTCACCGAGATCACCAAGGGCCAGCTGCTGGCGCTGCGCCTCGGGCAGCTCAAGGACGACGGGCCGCCTCGAGCACCGGATGGTGTCGCATGGCCAAGCGCAACAATGTGGACATCGCGCTCGAGATCGCGCGCATGGCGCGCGATCTGCTGGGCGCCAACGGCATCATCGACGACTACTGCGCGATGCGCCACATGATGAATCTCGAGACGGTGCACACCTACGAGGGCACGCACGACATCCACACGCTGATCCTGGGCGAGCACGTGACCGGACTGCGGGCGATCTGAGGAGGCGGAAATGGGCGTACGGCTCGACGACGCGGAGATCCGGGAATTCCTGGCGAAGGCGCACACGGGCATCCTCACCAGCCTGCGCTCGGACGGCTGGCCCGTGTCGCTGCCCCTCTGGTTCGCCACGCTGGACGACCGCGTCTACGTGCGCACGCCGGAGCGCAGCAAGAAGATCGCGCGTCTGCGCAAGGACGACCGCGTCTCGTTCCTGGTGGAGGCTGGGCTGCGCTGGGCCGAGCTCAAGGCCGTGGTGATTACGGGGCGCGCGGTCTTCGTGGACCAGCCCGAGGAGGCGGCACGCGCCAGCGCCGCCCTCGACGCCAAGTACCGCGCCTTCCGCGGGCCGGAGGTCGCGCTTCCTGCCGCCACGCAACGTCACTACGCGGTGCCCTTCTCCACGCTGCGCATCGACCCCGTGCAGCCGCCGATCACATGGGACAACGCGAAGATCCGGCTCGGCCGGTCCGGGGACGCTGGCTGACTACGTGACGGCTCCGGTCGCAACAGCGACACGAGAGAGGCGGCGGTCGAGGGTCCAGAGCTCCACGCCTGCTGCGAGCGCGCTGGCCAAGAGATGAGCGTCCACCCAGCCGATTCCCGTCCCCGCGAGCGAGCGAGCTTCGACCAACCGGTGGACCTCGCTCTCCGACAACACCGAGACCTGCGGGAGCAGCCGGAGATCGGCCAGCATTCGGCGACGCCGCCGCCCGAGACTGCCCAGCGCAAGCTCACCGATCACGAACGGGTGCGTCCAGACCTCGTCGTCGGCGAGCGAGCGGGCGAGCGGCGCCGCGGCCCCACCGCCTCGCAAGAAGTCGATCCAGACCGAGGTGTCGACGAGGATCACGCCCGGCGACCCGGCGACCGGCGACGGCGGCCCGCCCTGGCGCGCGGGAGCGTCCCCGCGAGCGCTGCGAGGCGCCGGCGCGCGGCTTCTTCGACGAGGCGCCGCAGGCCCAGCTCGATCACCGCCGTCTTCTCGCGCACGCCCGTCACGCGCCGCGCCTCCTCGAGCAATCGATCATCGAGGTTGAGCGTGGTTCTCATGCAGATCAATCTTGCAGATTCGTCTGCATCCGCAACGGCCAAGGCTCAGGCGCGCGGCTTGCCGAGCGAGGCCACCATCGCCGCCTGGCGCTCGGCGCGGTCCTTGATCTCGATCTGCGCCGTGCGCTCGTGGAGGAGGCCCGCGTCGAGCCCGAGGTTCAACGAGTCGCGGTAGAGCGACTTGTAGGCCGCGATCGAGCCGAGGCTGTTCTCGGCGATCTGGGCCGCCAGGGCCGCGACGGCGGCGTCGAGCTCCGCGAGCGGGACGGAGGTGAGCGCGAGGCCCATCGCCGCCGCCTCGCGGCCGCCGAAGCGCCGCGCGGTGAAGGAGAGCTCGCGAGCCCGCATCACGCCCACGCGGCGCGGCAGGCGCTGGGTCAGCCCGAAAGTGGGCCGGAAGCCGAGCTTCGCGTGCGTGTCCGCGAAGACCGCCTCGTCGGCCGCCACGAGCAGATCGCAGGCGACTGCGAGCTCGAGGCCCCCGGTGAAGCAAGGGCCGTGCACGCGCGCCAGGGTGGCCTGCGGAATCGTCTCGAGCAGGTGCGTGAAGCGAGCCGCGCGCTCGTTGAAGTCGCGGCCCTCGCCGCGGGCGAAGCCCGGCACCGAGAGCGCCTTCAAGTCGACCCCGGCCGAGAAGGCCCGCCCCTCGCCGGTCAGGACGAGCACGCTCGACGTTCTCCGAGGCGGCCACCGACTCGAGCGCGGCGCAGCCCTCGGCCAGTAGCGTCGGCGTGATCGCGTTCAGACGCTCGGGACGCGCGAGGGTGAGCGTGGCCACCCGGCCCTGCTGCGTCAGCTTGACCTGCGTGAGCTCCAGCATCGCGCTTCCTCCTTCAGAACGGCCCCACCCCGCCCCGTCTCCGTGATACACCAACCGGCATGAGCGTCGCCGAGCTGTTGGCCGAGGTCGAGGAGAGCCCGCGGGGGCCGGGAGTCGGCGCCTTCTTCGACTTCGACGGGACCCTGATCTACGGCTACTCGGCCCTGGCGCTCACGCGTGAGCGCTTGCGCCGCGGGGAGCTCACGGCCGACGAGATCGTGCGCTCCGCCCAGACCCTCTTCGCCTACAGCCGCGGGCGGGCCGATTTCGGCGACTTCATCGGCCTGCTCGCCGAGTCCTGGAAGGACCGGCGCGACGACGACCTCCACGCCCTCGGCGAGCGGCTCTTCGTCCGAAGGCTCGCCGCGCGCGTCTACCCCGAGGCGCGCGCGCTCGTGAAGGCCCACCAGCGCCGCGGACACCGCGTGGTGTTGGCCTCCTCGGCGACGAGCTACCAGGTTGCGCCGCTGGCGCGCGACCTCGGCGTGAACGACGTGATCTGCACGCGCTTCGAGGTGCTGCGCGGCCGCCTGACCGGCCGACCGGTGCTCCCGCACCTGTGGGGCGAGGGCAAGCAGCGCGCGGTCGAGGAGTTCGCGTGGGAGCACGGCGTCGAGCTCGGGCGAAGCTTCGCCTATGCAGACGGCAACGAGGACGCGAAGCTCCTCGAGCGCGTCGGGAACCCGCGCCCGACCAATCCCAACCGCGAGCTCGCCGAGATCGCCGAGCGGCGCGGCTGGCCGCAGCATCGCTTCACGAGCCGCGGCCCGGTCACGCTGCCGCTGGTCGCCCGAAACCTGATCGCAGCGGGAAGCTTCCTGGGCACGCTGGCTTTCGCGGCGGGGCTCGCGCTCGCGAACCAGGACAAGAACGTCATCCTGAACACGGTCGGCTCCGTCGCGAGCGATCTCGTGCTCGCGACGCTGGGAGTGCGCCTGGTCGTGTCGGGCAGCGGGCATCTCTGGTCCCAGCGGCCCGCGATCTTCATCTTCAACCACCAGAGCGGCGTGGACCCGCTGATCGCGATGAATCTGATCCGGCGCGACTACACGGGCGTCGGCAAGCGCGAGCTCGCGCGCGATCCGATCAGCAAGCGCATCGCGAAGTGGAGCGACGCCGTGCTGATCGATCGCTCGAACAATCAGGCGTCGGTGGCCGCGCTGAAGGAGCTGCTGCGCGACGTCGCCGCCAAGGGCAAGTCCATCCTGATCGCGCCCGAGGGCACGCGCTCGCCCACACCGACCCTCGGCCCCTTCAAGAAGGGCGCCTTCCGCATGGCGATGGATTCCGGCATGCCGCTCGTTCCCATCGTGATCCGCAACGCCCACGACGTGCTGCCCAAGACGTCGCTGCTGCTGCGGCCCGCGGTCGTCGACGTCGCGGTGCTGCCGCCGATCTCGACCGGCGACTGGACGCTCGGCGAGCTCGACAAGCGCATCGCCGAGGTGCGCCAGGCCTTCCTCGACACGCTCGCGCACTGGCCCGCGGAACGGCACGAGGCGCGCGCGGTCTGAGCACGCGGGCTTCTCCGACGGAGAGCGCAGGCGGGCAGGCGCGGTGTTAGCGTACCGGAATCCGAGGTCCCCGTGCCCCGAGCCTCCGCTTTCCTGCTCGCCGTTCTCGCTGCCTCTTGACCCCCACGGCCGCCGCTCGGGCGGAGGCGCAGCCGGAGCCGGGAGTTGGCGCGTGATCGGTCAGACCCAGGCGAGCCACAAGGCCGACCACGACGAGATCGTCGTGAGCGGCCCGGACGACAAGTTCCGCCGCATCAAGCTCAAGGTGAAGGATGCTCCGCTCAATCTCGAGCGTCTGGTCGTCACCTACGGCAACGGTGCGAAGTACGACGTTCTCGGTGCGGCAGATGATCCCGCAGGGCGGCGAGAGCCGCGTGGTCGAGCTGCGCGCTGCGGGCAGCATCCGGAAGATCGAGTTCTGGTACGACACAAAGGGCTCGGGGCACGGCAAGGCGGACGTCACGGTGGTCGGAATGAGGTGAGGCTCGGACGCGCGTATGACGGGCGAGCGGAAGCGCCTGGTGCGGGTGCGCAGCTACGCGACGAGTCACTGGCGCCCCCTTGCGGGAGCCGCGCTCGCCGTCGCCGTCTACGCCGCCGCGGGCTTCCTGCTCGCGCCCTGGCTGGTGAAGCAGCAGCTCGTCTCGCGCCTCTCCGAGCTGCTGCGGGGGCCTGTGAGCGTCGAGCGCGTAGCAATCAACCCCTTCGCGCTGACCCTCGAGATCGACGAGCTCGGCGCGCGCGACGCCGAGGGCAATCGCTCGATCGGCTTCGACCGCCTGTTCGTGAACCTCGAGCTCTCGAGCGTCGTGCACTGGGCCACGACGCTCGCGGAGTTCCAGCTCGCCGGCCCCTACGTGCGCTTCGTGCGCAACGCCGACGGGACCACGAACTGGGACTTCCTGCTCGAGGAGGACGCGAGCAAGCCGCCCGCCGCCGACGAGGGCTCGCTCCCTCGCTTGTTGGTTCGCAACCTGGTGCTCTCCGCCGGCCTCGTCGATTTCGTCGATCGCACGCTCGCCCCACCCTTCGAGACGCGCCTCGGGCCCGTGGGCGTCGCGCTCCAGGGCATCTCCACGCTGCCCGACGACTCCGGCGCTCAGGCGGTCGTGATCACCACCGAGGACGGCGCGAAGCTCTCCTGGAACGGGACGCTCGCGCTGAATCCGCTCGCGTCCACGGGGCATCTGGAGCTGCGCCACTCGCAGATGCCTCTGACCTACCGCTACCTGAAGGCCATGTTCGCCTTCGAGCTCGCCAACGGCGAAATGGACGCGGACGCCGACTATCGTCTGGCCTTGCCGCAGGGCAGCAAGCTCGACGCGCGCGTCGAGAACGTCCATGCGTCGGTCCGCAACGTGGTGCTGGTCTCGGAGCAGCAGGAGATCCTGCGCCTGCCCGAGCTCGAGGTCGCCGGCGGCCGCTTCGACCTCGCGTCCGATCGAGTGACGATCGACCACTTGCGGCTTTCGCGACTCGCCGCGCTCGTCTGGAGGAATCCCGACGGATCGCTCAGCATCGACAAGCTGCTGCCGGTGAAGACCCGCGGGCGCGGCGCCGGCGCCGAGCGAGCGCGAGCTGGTCGTCTCGATCGCCGACCTCGAGCTCGCCGACGCTGCGCTCCGGCTCGAGGACCGCTCCCTCTCCCCGCCGGCGAAAGTCGCCGTGAGCGATCTCGATGCGACGCTGCGCGACGTCTCCAGCGAGCCTGGCGCCCACTCCCAGCTCGACGCGACGCTGGCGCTCGAGGGCGGCGGTCGCGTCCACGTCGCGGGCGAGCTCGGCCTCCTGCCCGACCTGACCTTGCGCGCCGAGCTCGACGCTACCGAGGTGCCCGTCGCGCTCGCTCAGCCGTACATGGCCGCGCTCGCCCACATCGAGATCCAGACCGGCTTCGTCGACGCGAAGGGACAGCTCGCCATTCGGCCGGATGAAGACCTCGCCTTCGACGGGTCCGTGGCCGTGGCGGAGCTCGCCGTGCGCGACACGTTGAAGCGCGAGTCGCTGGTCGGCTGGCGCTCGCTGGCGGCCGAGGAGCTCTCCCTCTCCCTGGCGAAGAGCGCGATCGAGATCTCGCGCGTGAAGACGGTGCGTCCCTACGCGCGCATCCGGATCGCGCAGGATCAGAGCACGAACCTCGACGATCTGATGATCGAGACGCCGCCCGCAAAAGCGGCCGGCGCGTCCACGGGGGCGGTAGCCCCGGCGGCGCCCGAGGAGAAGCCACTCGCGCTCTCGGTGGGGCGCGTCGACGTGCAGAACGCCACCGTCGACTTCGCCGACCTGAGTCTCCCGCTCCCCTTCGAGGCGAAGATCGAGCAGCTCTCCGGTCGCATCACCGCGCTCTCGACGGCGAGCCGCGCGCCCGCGCGCGTCGCGCTCGAGGGGCGGGTGGGCGAGTTCGGCTCCGCGCAGATCTCCGGAGAGCTCCTGCCCCAGGCCCCCGACCAGCACGCCGATCTCTCGGTGCTCTTCCGCAACGTCGACATGCCGACCCTCTCGCCCTACACGATCAAGTTCGCGAGCCACGAGATCGCGAGCGGCAAGCTCGACCTCGACCTCCACTACAAGATCGAGAACCGCCAGCTCCAGGGCGACAACAAGGTCGTGATCGACCAGCTCGAGCTCGGCAAGAAGGTCGAGTATCCCGACGCTGCGATCTGCCCTTGCGCCTGGCGCTCTCGCTGCTGAAGGACGCCAACGGGGTGATCGACCTCGATCTGCCCGTGACGGGCAGCATGGACGATCCCCACTTCAGCATCGGTGCCATCGTCTGGAAGGTGTTCGTGAACCTGATCACCAAGGCGGTGACCGCGCCCTTCCGCCTGCTCGCGAAGCCTGGTCGGGATCGACTCCGAGGACTTCGGCGCCGTCGCCTTCGCGCCGGGCCGCTCGGATCTTCTCGCCCCCGGAGCAGGAAAAGATCGCGAAGCTCGTGGAGGCGCTCGCGAAACGGCCGACCCTGAGGGTGCAGATCTCCGGCGCGACGGCGCGCGACGCCGATCGCGCCGCCCTTCAGGCTGCTCAGCTCGACGCGAGCGTCGAGCAAGGCCTCGCGGGCAAGCGCGGCGGCGAGGCGAAGCTGCCGCAGCGCACGCGCGAGGTGCTCGAGGAGCTCTATGCGGCCGCGCTTCCGGACGCCGATCTCGACGCCCTGCGCGCTCGCTTCGAGATCCCCGGCGAGCGCAAGCTCTTCGGGAAGGCCATCGACGAGGTCGCCTACGCCGACGAGCTGCGCAAGCAGCTCGTCGGGCGCGAGCCCGTGAGCGACGAGACCCTGGCAGCGCTCGCCCAGGCGCGCGCGGATGCGATCGCGGCCGAGCTGGCCGCCCGAGGGCTCGTCGCCGAGCGCGTCACGCGCGTCGAGCCCCACGACGTGAAGCTGAAGGACGACCGCTGGGTGCAGATCGAGCTCCAGGTCGCCGCGTAGCCAAGGCCCTGTCACCATGCGGACATGATGCGCACGGGTTTCCTCTCCGCTCTCTTCGCCTCTCTCGCGTTCTTCACCTGGACGACTCCAGTCGCCGGAGCTCCGCCCTCCTCCACGTGGGATGCGCTCGACCTCCACGGCCAGCACATCGAGCCCGGCGAGAAACGGAAGTTCACCGCGTGCACCACCCGCTCGTTCGAGTGCGGCTTCCTCGACTTCCCGGTCTTCGTCGCCCGGGGCGCCGGGGAGGGCCCGACGCTCTGCATCACAGCCGGCATCCACGGCGACGAGCTCAACAGTGTCGAGATCGCGCGCCGGGTCTTCGCGGTCGGTGGACGCGCGCGCGCTGTCCGGGACGCTGCTCATGCTGCCCGCGATCAACAGCATGGGCCTGCGGACCTCCGATCGCTATCTGCCGGATCGGCGCGACCTGAACCGAGCCTTCCCGGGCAGCCGGGGCGGGAGCGTCGCGTCGATTCTTGCAGATGCGGTCTTCGGCGTGATCAAGGCGCAGTGCAGCTATCTGATCGATCTCCACACCGCGTCGGATTTTCGCAGCAACTATCCCCAGATCCGCGCGGATCTGGAGAGCGGCCCGGCCTCCGACCTCGCGCGCGCCTTCGGCGTCGGCGTAATCATCGGCGGCGCCGGCCCGAGCGGCAGCCTGCGGCGGGAAGCGATGAAGGCGGGTATTCCCGCGATCATCTACGAGGCCGGACCGCCGTACATCTTTCGCGAGGAGGAGATCGCCCAGGGCACGGAGGGCGTGCGCAACGTCCTCGACCACCTCGGCATGTTCGAGAGCGGAACGCAGCGGACGCCGAGCAAGGTGCTGCGGAAGTCGTACTGGGTGCGCGCACCGCGCGGACAGGGCGGCTTCTTCTTCCCGAGCGTGTCGCAAGGAGACAGCGTGAAGGCGGGCCAGTTGCTCGGGACCATCATCGACCCGCAGACGGACGTCGTGCATGAGCTCCGCGCCAAGGCCGACGGCAAGATCGTCGGCATGGCGTTGCCTCGCGTGGTGCTCTCGGGCTACGGCCTCTTCCACGTGGGAGAGCTCGCGGATCAGTGAGCCGTGCTATCCCTTGCGCCCCTCACCCAACCCAGGAGATGAATCGAATGCGTGTCCTCGCCGGCTTCGCCCTGCTCGCGTCCTTTGCCGTCTCCGTCCCGGCCTTCGCCCAGGCGAAGAGCGACCTCGAGCTCTCGCGCGACGTGCTCCAGGCTCAGCGCAAGCTCGTGGTCTCTCAGAACATGACGCTCACCGAGAGCGAGGGCACGGCCTTCTGGCCGGTCTTCGACGCCTACGCCGCGGAGCAGCGCAAGCTGAACGACCGCCTCGTCGTCCTGATCGAGTCCTTCCTGACGGACTACGACACGCTCACCGACGACCGCGCGCGCACGCTGCTCGACGAGAGCCTCTCGATCCGAGAGGGCCGCGCGAAGCTGCGCCGCGACTACCTGAAGCGCTTCGAAAAGACGCTTCCGGGGAAGAAGCTCGCCCGCTTCTACCAGATCGACAACAAGATCGACACGCTGCTCGACATCGAGATCGCGAAGACGATGCCGCTCGTGCACTGAGGGGCTGGCGCGCAGCCAGCGCCAGCGCTCAGTCCGCCGCCGCAGTCCCCTCCCCCAACACATTGTCGTCATCGACGGCGGCCCAACCCTCACCGGGGTCGAACTTCGTGATCTTCGCAGCCGCGCTCTCGGTGTCTTCTCCGAGGTCGCGCTGGTAGATCACGCCGTCCTGGTTGACCACGAAGCTCATGACCCCCGTATCGCCGTAGCCCGAGGGCCACGCCACCGCGCCGAATCCGGCCACCATGTGGCCATTGATCACGTAGTCGTAGGCTCCCGCCTTGGCACTCGCGCCCTGCCCGGTGAGGATGCGATAGCGGTAGCCGAGGAAGGGCTCGCCGCCCTTGCGCTGCTCCCCGACCGTGGCCTCCGCCAACGCAATCAGAGGCCCGAGCGGGCTCTTCATGCCGTTGGGATCGTCCTCGGCGTCCTCCCAGTACAAGCCGTCGTGCTTCCCCTGGCTGCTGGTGAACTTCTGCGCGTACTCGACGGCGCCGTCGCCGTCCATGTCGTCCTCGGCGTACTGGCGCTGCGCGCTCACGTAGTAGTCGAGCACCGAGATGGCGTTGAGCTCGTTGGCGCCGATGATTCGGTTGCGCAGCTCCTCGACCCCGGCCTTGCCGTCGAACATCCAGCTTCCGCTGGAGCGGACGAGCGGGAGCGGAAAGGGCCAGCCCTGGGAGCCGACGATCAGCGTGCGGCGATCGTCGGAGTCCACCGAGAGGGCGTGGAACTCCTTCATCGCTGCCGCGAAAGCTTGGCCGCGACTCTTGGCAAGCGCGGGGTCGGCCTCCTGCTGACCCTCGCCGAACTCCGTGTACTCGGGGCCGAGCAGATGCCGGATCTTCGTTCTGTCGGCCGACGCGGCGGCCTTGGTCAACGCGTCCACGGCGGCCTCGGGCGTGCGGAACTTCTCCTGCGCGAGCGCCGGGATCGCCAGCAGCGCGAGCAGGACGCCGAGCATGCGACTCATACGGACGCTTCTCCCGTTCGTGTTGCGCATCAGCGTCGCCGCCCGCCACCGCCGCCGCGCCCGCCGCCACCACCGCCGCGGCTCATGCCACCGCCACCGCGGCTGGAAGACCCACGGCTCGAGTAGGCGCTCGCAGACCGCCCGCTGCTCATGCCGGACATCGAGTTGCGCGAGGGAGACGAGGAGCGCGCCGAGCTCCCGTACTTGGAGGCGTTGCCGTACTTGCTGCCGCCTCCGCTCGAGGCGCGGCTGTTGTAGCTCGAGGCGCTGCCACGCGAGGACGCCCCGGCGCTGCGGTTGCTCGCGCTCGCGCTGGTGCCGCGATTGCTTGCCGACGCGCCCGCTCGATTCGAAGCGCTCGCCCCGGCGCGATTCGAAGCTCCGGCGGAGGCGCCGGGTCGGTTCCCCCCCGCGCCCGCCCGGTTGGCGGTCGAGGCGCCCGGCCGGTCGCCGACCCGCGAGCTCGCGCCCGTCTGGCCGCGCCCGCGCGCGACGTCGCCAGGCTTCTGCGATGATTTCCAGCCGCCTTGCCCGCTCTGCCGCATCTGCTGCGAGCGCTTGTTGTCGATGTTCGTCGCGCGGTTGTTGATGTCGTTGCGATTCACATTCCGGTTGCTGTTGATGTTCGTGTTGCGGTCGATGTCGACGTCGATGTCGTTGTGGATGCTGCCGCCGTGCCAGTCGAAGGCGTAGGCCATCGTGGCGCCCCACATGAGGCCCGTCGCGAGGGCGGCGCCCGGCGGATAGGGGTAGTAGTAGGACGGATACGGCGTCGGGTAGTACGTCGGGTAGTAGGGCGCCGCCTGCTGTACGACCACCGTCTGCGGCTGGTACTGCGGGACGTAGATCACCTCGGGGTCGGCCTGGACGACCTTCACGACCTCCTTCTCGACCTCTACGATCTGCTTCTCGTCGGTCTTCAGGTTGCCGGCCCCATACGCCTTGCGCCGGAAGGACTGCACGGCGTCCATCACCGCGGTCTGGTCCGCCGCGACCGCTTCGCCGAGCGCCGACGTCCAGTCGAGATCGGTGCTCATCTTGGTGACCACGTCGGGATAGTTGACGAGCGCCTTCACCGAGTCGTCCCACTCGTCCGGCGGCGTGACCCCCTGCTTGCCCTTGTTCGCCTGGAGCCAGCGATCCGCCTCGACGATCTGTAGAGGAAAGGTCGAGGCTGGCAGTGTGATCGAGAGCAGATCGTCGGGATAGAGCGCGATCGGCCCGACGAGCTCCTCCAGATCTCCGGCGGCCGGCGCGGCGGTCTGCGCCTCGAGCGGGCTCGCGGCGACGAGAGTCGATAGTGCGAGGAGTGCGAGTGCGCCTCGGAGAAGGCGAATGAACATGCAGGACCTCTCGATGCCGCAGCGCGAGGCGCGGCCGAAGCGCGCATGCTACCACGAGCCTGCATCTCGGGGCGATCCGACGCCCCTCCCGAGGAATTCCCAGGAGGATCACATGAACTTCGCTCGTGCCGCGCTGTTCGGGCTCTCGCTGGCAGCCCTCTGCGGTTGCGCCACCTCCAACATCGAGAACGCGTGGGTGGATCCCACCGCAACGCCCGAGTCGTTCTCGTCGATGAAGAAGGTGCTGACCGTCGCGATGTCCCGCGATGGCGCGGTCCGTCGGGCCGCGGAAGATGCGCTGGCCAACGCACTCAACAGCGGGCCGCGCGGGCAGAGCGGCGAGCTGCGACGCCCACCCTTCGTACACGCTCCTGGACGACCGGGAGCTCTTCAACAAGGACGCCGCCAAGGCGAAGGTCGAAGCGGCTGGCTACGACGGCGCCGTGCTGATCTCCTTCGTCTCGACCCAGCAGCGCGTGACCTCGACGGGCCCGAGCTATTACGGCGGCTTCTGGGGTCACTACGGCTACGTGTACGGCCCTGGCGCCGGCTACTACGACCCGGGCACGATTCGAACCGACACGATCCTGCGCCTCCAGATCAGCATCTACTCGCTGCGCGAGGACAAGCTGCTCTGGTCGGGCGTCAGCAAGACGATGAACCCGAGCAGGATCGATGAGCTGGTGGGCGGAGTCGCGAAGGCGGTCGGCGACGACCTGCGCAAGCGCGGCCTGATCCAGTAGCCGGGAGCCCCGGCGCGCTCACTGGGCTTCGGGCTTGTACTCGCGGGCGAGCTCCATGCCCTCGCGCAACTTCTTCGCCCAGCGACGGAAGAAGATGCGCATGTCCGAGCTGGCCATGACGTCGACCTTCGAGAAACTCTGGCCTCCGGGCGGCTCCGCCTCACGCCGCTCGGCCACGCGGCCCAGGATCTCGTGCGTCTGTGAGTCGTAGAACTGCACCACCAGGGTCATCTCGCCGTAGGACGAGACCCAGGTTCCGCCGCGCGCCGAGACGTTCTTCGACGGCGGCACGTGGACGATCAGGTCGAGCAGGCCGCCCTGCACGAGCAGCACGTCGGGCGCCGGGGCGTCGGCGATCTGCCAGCCGCCCTTCTCGACGAGCTCGTCCTGGAAGACGTCGCGCAGGATCTCGCGCAGCTTCTTCGTCTGCCGCTCGTCGAGCGCGAAGTTGTCGTCGGCGAACTTGTTGGTGGTGGGCGGCTTCTTGTAGGCGATCTCGGCCGGCAGCACCATCAGCCTCTTGTACTTGGAGAAGTCGGTCCCGCGCTTCACCCAGGCGGCCTGGAAGCGCGAGTTCTTCACCTTCACGAGGCCGTCGAAGCTCAGCTCCGCGTCGGGTCCCGTCGGGACGCTCGGCGGCGGCGCGGCGACCACGGCGCCGGCGGCGAGCACGAACGGGACGGCGAGCAACAGGCGTCGGCGGAGAGGGGACACCATGGGGGCTCCTTTTCGATTGGCGGGCGCACCTAGCATCGCACGGAATCGACGTCCACGAGAGCCGCGCGCGAGGACGTGCCATACTCTGGCTCTCGGAGCGCACGAACGGAGGTTCGCCGATGAGAGCTCGACCTCGCCTCCTCACCTTGGCCGCGCTGCTCTTGTGCGGCCCTGGCTTCGCGCAAGACGTCGTGTACCCCGCGCAGGGCCAGAGCCCGGAGCAGCAGAACAAAGACAAGGGCGAGTGCCACGTCTGGGCGACCAACGAAGCCGGCTTCGATCCCACCCAGACCCAGGCGCCGCCGCAGACCATCACACAGCAGGTCGCGAAGCAGCCGACCACCGGCTCTGGCGCGCGCGCCCGCGGTGCGGCGCGCGGCGCGGCGGTCGGCGCGACGGCCGGGCGCGATCGGCGGAGACGCCGGCGAGGGCGCCGCGAAGGGCGCTGCCGCCGGCGCGATGGTCGGCGGCATGAAACACCGCCAGCAGAATCGCGCGACGCCCGACACCGTGGAGCAGCCCAACCCGGCTTATCAGGAGTGGGCGGCGTCGAACGATCGCTACATGCGCGCAGTCAAGGCGTGTCTCAGCGCGCGGGGGTACACCGTCCAATGAACCGGCAATCGCGACGTAGGTTTCTGGCAGGCGTGGCCGCGAGCGCGCTCCTGGGCGCGCCGGCCCTCGGCGCGGACTACGACGGCTCGAAGGAGCTGCTCTGCGTGCCGCGCGACGTCGTCGAGTGCGACATGGCCGCGAAGTGCGAGCGGGTGTCTCCCGTGATGGCGGACGTCCCCGCCTTCATCCGGGTCGAGTTCAAGAAGAAGCGCCTCGCGAGCGTGAGCGGCCCCCAGCGCACGACGCCCATCGAGAGCGTGAGGCAGCTCGACGGCATGACGATCCTGCAGGGCGCAGAGACCGGGCGGGCCTGGAGCATCGTCATCGATCAGGTGACCGGACTGCTCTCGGCCTCGATCGCGGACTCCGAGGGCACCTTCGCGATCTTCGGCGCCTGCACGCCGGACTGAGCTCCGACGGCGACGGAGCGTGGAGGAGAGCGACCGCCAGCAGACCCTGAGCCGCGCGACCGACATCGCCATCCGGCTCGGCGCGCTCGCGGTGCTGATCGGCTGGTGCCTCGCGGTGCTGGCGCCCTTCCTGCTGCCGATCGTATGGGGCGCGATCCTGGCGGTCGCCCTGTACGGGCCCTTCAACGCGCTCGCGGGGCGGCTCGGAAACCGGACGCAGGCTCACCGCCGCGCTTTCCAGCCTGGCGTTGCTCGCCGCCATCATCGTCCCGAGTCTGCTCGTCGTCGGCTCGCTCTCCGACGATCTTCAGCGCGCCGCGCAGGCCTTCCGGGCGGGGCGACCTGCGCGTCCCACCGCCTCCCGAGCGGGTGGCGCACTGGCCCGTGGTCGGAAGCGAGCTGTTCGAGTTCTGGCAGCTCGCTTCCGCAGAATCTCGAGGGCGCGCTCACCCAGGCGGGCCCCGGCTGCAGTCGCTGGCGACCTGGCTGCTCGGCGCCGCCGGCCACCTCCTGCTCGGCGTGCTCCAGTTCCTGTTCGCGATCGTGATCAGCGGCGTGCTGCTCGCCTATGCCGGCCATGGCTCGTCGACGCTGCGGCGCCCTCTCTCGCCGCCTGGTCGGGGCACGCGGCCCCGCGCTCGTCGAGCTCGCGGCGGCGACCGTGCGCGGCGTGACGCGGGGCATCCTGGGCGTCGCCGTGATCCAGGCGATCCTGTGCGGAGCCGGGCTCTTCCTCGCGGGCGTTCCGGCCGCGGGCGTTTGGACGCTCTGTGCGCTCGTGCTCGCAGTCATCCAGGTCGGAGTCGGTCTGGTGATGATTCCGGCGTCGATCTGGGTCTTCGCCCACGCGGAGACGCTTCCCGCGGTGCTCTTCCTGATCTGGACGATCGTGCTGCTGCCCCTCGACAACGTCCTGAAGCCGCTCCTCATGGGGCGCGGACTCGAGGTCCCGGTCGTGGTGATCTTCCTGGGTGCGATCGGAGGATTCATCTCGCAGGGCATTCTCGGCCTCTTCGTCGGAGCCGTGGGCCTCGTGCTCGGCTACGAGCTCTGGCGGGGCTGGCTCGCCGACGAGCCCGTTGCCGATGCGTAGCCTCGCACGGCGTCTCGCCTGCTGGGTGCGAGCGGGCTGCTCGCCCGGCGGCGGTCGCCGACGTCGTGCGCCTGAAGAGCGGCGACGTCGTCTCGGGCAAGATCGAGAAGATCGACGACAACGAGCTGACGATCGACCCGCCCTTCGCCGACCCGATCGACATCAAGCTCAAGTACATCGCGCAGATCGAGACGACGCGGCCGGTCAAGGTGACCTTCAAGGATGGCCGCGAGACGACGGGGCTGGTGGAGCTCGACGAGCAACGGGAAGATGCAGGTGCGCGTCACCGCCTCGCGCTGGGAGCGCGAGCACGCCGACGATCCGTGGCTCTTGCGGCGCAACCGAGAGAGCGTGCCCGCTGTCGGCTCCGAGGTGCCGCTGGGCGAGCTCGACGCCGTCCAGGAGCTCGAGATCGCCTACTACCGCTACGAGGCAGAGGTCGGCCTCGGCTTCAACGCGGCGACCGGCAACACCGACTCCTCCTCCCTCGACTTCAGCGCTGCCCTGGAGCCGATCTGGGGACCCAACACCGTGAAGCTCAGCGGCGAGCTCGAGCGGCGCGAATCCAACGGAGAGCTCAACGCCAAGGACTGGCAGGCGAGCCTCTGCTACGAGCGCGACCTGCCGAGCAAGTGGTTCGCGTTCCTCGTCAACTTGAACGAGAGCGATCCCTTCCAGAACCTCGACCTGCGCAGCGCCGTCGCGCCGGCGGCGGCTATCGCTTCTACGAGACCGACCCGACCCACCTCTCCGTCTCGCTCGGCGCCGGCTACGTGCGCGAGAACTTCTCCGCCCCGTCGCGAGACCGCAGCTTTCCGGCGGCGATCTGGCGCTTCGACTTCGAGCGCGACTTCTTCGGCGACGACGTCACGCTCTACCACGATCACTTGCTGGTGAAGGCGATACGGAGAAGCAGCTGATCCTGAGCACGACGCAGGGCGTGAAGTTCGACCTGTTCGACGACTTCGACCTGAAGCTGGAGGTGGAGTGGGACTACGCGAGCGACCCCGCGCCGGGCGTGCTCAAGAACAACGACCTCCGCTACGTCGTGAAGCTCGACTACAGCTTCGAGGGCGACGAGACCGACTGGCTGCACTGAGCCGCTGGTCGCCACGATGCGGAAGGTGACGCGGCGGTTGTGCCCAAGCGCATCGGGGTCGTCGGGCGGCACCATGGGCTTCGAGGCGCCCATCGCGACCGGCATGGTGCGGCTCTCGGGAATGCCGCGCTTCGCGAGCTCGTCCGCGCACCAGCAGCGCGCGGAGCTCGGAGAGGCGCTGGTTCAGCTCCGGGGTCGGCATCTCCACCGCGTGCACCTCGATGATCAGGAGCTTCCCGGCGCAGCGCTCGAGAAAGGTCTTCGCGAGCACATCGAGCGTCTCCGCGAGCCCGGGCTGCAGCGCTGCGTTCTCGAGGTCGTAGAGCGGGCCGCGCAGGCGCACCTTGCACGTCGCAGGACTTGTCCTCGACGCTCGGGCGGGGTCTGCGCAGCCGCTGACACCGCGAGCAAGAGCGCGATCCACAACATTCCGAGGGCTCGCATCGCCATCCTCCCGCGGGTGACTGGCTATCGTGTGCCCGCCCGCCGTCGCGGGGGAGAATCCCATGGCTCGTCGTCCGCTCGCAACACTCATCGCGCTGGCCGGCATCGTCTGGCTGGGCGCCTCGCAGTCGCTCGCGCAGACGGCTCCGCCGCCGGCGCCTCCCGAGCCGAAGACGCGACCGCGCATCGGCCTCGTGCTCTCGGGGGGCGGCGCGCGAGGCATCGCGCACATCGGCGTGATCCGCGTGCTCGAGGAGCGTCACGTGCCCGTGGACCTGATCACCGGCACGAGCATGGGCTCGATCATCGGCGGGCTCTACGCGGCGGGCTACTCGCCGGACCAGATGGCGAAGATCGTGGACGACATCGACTGGGCCGACGCGTTCGACGACTCGCCGCCGCGCAGCCAGCGATCCTTCCGGCGCAAGGAGGACGACTACAACTTCCTCACCTCGTTGAAGCTCGGCGTCAAGAAGAGCGGGATCGCGCTGCCCTGGGGCCTCGTGCAGGGCCAGAAGCTGAACCTGATCCTGCGCCGCCTCTTCCTGCCCGTGGCGCAGATTCACGACTTCGATCGCCTGCACGTCCCGTTCCGGGCGGTCTCCACGAACGTGGTGACCGGCGAGGCGGTCGTGCACGCGTCCGGCGATCTCGCGACCGCGATCCGGGCGAGCATGTCGCTGCCCGGCGTGTTCGCTCCGGTGGAGCTCGAGGACAAGCTGCTCATCGACGGCGGCATCTCGAACAACACGCCCGTCGATCTGGCCATCCAGATGGGAGCCGACGTCCTGATCGTGGTGGACGTGGGCACGCCGCTCGCGGGGCGGGACAAGATCACCAACGCCGCCGCGGTCGTGAGCCAGCTGACCTCGCTCATGGTCGTGAGCACGACGCAGCGCGAGCTCGCGCTGATGCGACCCGCAGGACATCCTGATCCGACCGGATCTGGAGGGCGTGTCGACGGCGTCCTTCGAGATGGGCTCGAGCGTCGCGCCGCGCGGAGAGGAGGCGGCCCGCGCGCAGCTCGCGGCGCTCGACCGGCTCGGTGTGCCGGCGGACGAGCACGCGCGCTGGCTCGCGCTCCAGCGACAAGGTCCGACCGTGCTGCCGACCATCGCCGACCGTGCGACGTGGCCAACGATTCGCGGCTCGACAACCGGGTGCTCGAAGCGCGCCTCGAGACGCAGCGCCGGGCGAGCCCCTCGACGTGCCTCGCCTCGAGAACGACCTCCAGCAAATCTATGGCATCGATGCCTTCGAGCGCGTCGACTACCGCCTCGACGAGGGCGCGCAGGGCACCGACCTCGCGATCGAGGCGAGGGAGAAGTCCTGGGGACCAGCCTATCTGCGCTTCGGACTCAATCTCGAGGAGAACTTCGAGAACACGAGCGACTACAACCTGGCCTTCAACTTCGACGGTGCGCCCGATCGATCGGCTCGGCGGCGAGTGGCGCAACGACCTGATCGTCGGCAGCACGCTTCGGCTGCTTCACGGAGCTCTGGCAGCCCTTCGACGTCGGAGAGCCGCTACTTCGTGGCGCCGAGCTTCGAGTTCCGCCGCGAGCGATTCCCGATCTACGACGGAGACGACCGCACGGGGGAGTTCCTCGTGCGCCAGACGAACTTCGGTCTCGACCTCGGTCGCCAGCTCTCGAACTGGGGCGAGCTGCGCCTCGGCGTGGTCTACGACTTCGGCCACGCGCGCACGGTGGTCGGAACCCCGGACCAGGCGGAGTCGTTCCGCGCCGGCGGCGCCTTCGCGCGCTTCGCGGTGGACACGCTCGACGGCGTCCACTTTCCCGCGCGACGGGAGCTTCGTCCGCACCTCCTACGGCTTCGTGCGGAAGTCCCTCGGCGCGGACGACTCCTACGACATCTGGTACGGCAGGCCTCGGCCACGCCTTCACGTACCGCGACAATACGCTCTGCTCGCTCTGGCCGGGCAGAGCACTCTGGAATGCGAGCCCCGCCGGGGAATCTGGCCGTCCTGGGCGGCTTCCTCCAGCTCTCGGGGCTCGATCGCTTCCAGCTCGCGGGCCAGAACTCCGCGTTCGGTCGCATCATGGCGTACCGGCGCGTCGCGATGCCCGGTGCGCTCTCGTTCCAGTATCCCATCTACGCCGGCCTGTCGGCCGAGGGCGGGCAACGTCTCGCGGAACGCGCGACGAGCTCTTCGACGACTTCATCGCGGCGGGCAGCCGCCTTCGTCGGCATGGAGACGCCCCTCGGCCCGATCTACTTCGGCTACGGCTACGCCGAGGGCGGGCGCGACTCGTTCTATCTCTACCTCGGGCAGACTTTCTGATGCGAAGCTCTCGATTCTCGCGCTGCTCCTCGCCTGCGCAGCGCGGCCGGCGCGGCCAGGAGAACGACGCGCCTCGGCCGCGCCGGAGAGAGCCGGCCACGGCGCCGTCACCGTCGACGGCGTCGAGCTCTTCCGAGTGCGCGGCGTGTCGGCCTTCCCGGCGGAGGAGCGCGCCGAGCGGATCGCAGAGCGGATCGTCGAGGTCGCGCGAGACGGGTCCGTCGCTGCCGACGCCGTCCAGGCCCGCGCAGGCGGGTCCGTTCTTCGTCATCGAAGCCGGCGGTCAGCCGCTTGATGGAGATCGTGCCCGGCCGACGCGAAGCTCGAGCAGGTCGTCCTGCCCGAGACCCTCGCCCGTGCCTACGCCGCTCGCATCCAGAGGGCGATCACGGCCTACCGCGAGGATCGCACGCCGCGACGGCTGCTCGCGAGCTCGGGGAAGCTCGTCGCCGCAGCCCTCGCTGCTGCCGCGGCGTTCTGGCTGGCCCTGCGCTTCGCGAGCTGGCTCGAGCGGCGCTTCGAGCGCCGCTACCGGCCGATGCTGCGCGACGTCGGCGTGCAGAGCCTTCCACATCCTGCGCGCCGAGCAGCTCTGGGGCGCACTGCTCGCCTTGGTGAACGCCTTCCGCGTGGTCCCGGCGCTGGTCCTGGGGGTCGCGCTGCTCACCTACGGCTTGCGGCTCTACCCGGCCACGCGCAGCCTCGGCATGCACGTGACGCGCTGGACGGTCGATCCGGTTGCGACGCTGGCGGGCGGCTTCGTCGACATCCTCGACAACCTCGTATTCCTGCTCATCTGGTTCCTGCTCGTGCGCTACCTGCTGACCCTCGCGCGCATCTTCTTCGCAGCGCTGGGCAGCGGGAACGTCACGCTGCGAGGCTTCGACCCCGAGTGGGCGGCGCCGACCTATCGGATCGTGCGCATGCTCGCGATCGTCTTCGCGCTGGTCGTCGCCTTCCCCTATGTGCCCGGCTCCGAGAGCCAGGCCTTCCGGGGTCTCTCGCTCTTCATCGGCGTCGTGTTCTCGCTCGGCTCCTCGTCGGTGATCGGCAACGTGATCGCCGGCTACACGATGACCTACCGACGCGCCTTCCGGATCGGCGACCGCATCCGGGTGGGAGACGTGAGCGGCGAGGTGCTCGACTCGCGCCTGCTGGTGACTCACGTGCGCACGCCGAAGAACGAAGAGGTGGTGATCCCGAACTCGGAGATCCTCTCGAACAGCGTCACGAACTTCAGCTCGCTCGCGAAGACGCGGAAGCTGCTCCTCTACACCACCGTCGGCATCGGCTACGAGACCTCCTGGCGCCAGGTGGAGGCGATGCTGATCGAGGCGGCGGGGCGGTCCGAGGGCGTGCTCCGCGAGCCGCCGCCCTTCGTGTTGTTGCGGGCGCTCGGAGACTTCGCCGTCACCTACGAGCTCAACGTGTACACCGAGGACCCCACCACAGCGCTCCTTCAGTACACGAGCATCCACAAGAGCGTGCTCGACGTCTTCAACGAGCACGGCATCCAGATCATGACGCCCGCCTACGAGGGCGACCCGGCCGAGCCGAAGGTGGTCCCGAAGGAGCGCTGGTTCGCCGCGCCTGCCGTCCCGCCCGGCCCTCAGAAGACGTAGGAGGCGCCGAGGAGCGGGCCGGAGTTGCGCATGTCCGTGCCGTGCCGGTCGGTATCGAGCGTGCGCCAGCCCAGGAGGGCCTGCCAATGCTCTCCGAAGCGATAGCCGAGCACGCCCGTCACCGACCACGTCAGGTGGGCGGCGTCGGCGACGCCGAAGCCACCCACGCTGCCCATCAGCTCGAGGCCGAGCTTCTCCGTCAACGCCGCGCGCATGCGACCGCCGATCAACGGGTCCACCCAGGTGTCCTTGCTGTGCGTATCAAGGCTGAAGGGCCCGAGGGGGACGCCCGGCTTGAGCTTGATGTGGACGTCGCTCTCGAGCCGCGTATAGCGGAGCCCGCCGGTCACATCGAAGGCAACGCGGCGGGCGCTGCTCTCGCTCGCGAGCTCGCCGACCTGATAGCCGCCGAGCAGCTCGAGCAGAAACTGCTTCACGTCCGCGTTCGCCTTCAGGGAGCCGGGCGGGAAGTTCGGGAGGGCGCCGGTGGGGCGGCCTCCTTCGGGCTCCAGAATCCATGTAGATCAGGTTGGTGAGCAGCGAGACCTTGTCGTAGCGGATCTCGACGGCCCCGAGAGCTCCGAACTTGAGCGCATCCCACAGCTCCGAGAAATCGACGTCGTAGTCGGTGGTGACGCCCTGGTCCTCCAGCGTCGCCGTGATTCCGGAGGCCCAGAAGTAGGGGGCGATCGAGACGTGCCAGCCGTCCGAGCTCGCGGGCGCGGCCTGAGACTGGCCGAGCGCCGGCGCTGCGACCACGAGAGCGAGCAGAGCCAGCCAGGTCGCTCGCGGCACGAGCGGCTTCGCGGACATGCAGTTCTCCCGGGGTGCGCGAGGCAGGCACGTTGCCTCACCCCCGAAGCGTGGTCAATTCGCGGAGTGAGCCTTCTCCCACGCTCGGACGCGCACGCGCGCGGCGTCGAAGAGCCGCTCGTAGTTTCCCTTGCGCACTCTTCTCGCTCGCCTCGGGCGTGAGCAGCTTCCAGACCGGCTCGTACATGACGTAGACCTTCGAGTAGCCCTCCCAGCTCGAGGGCGCGACCTCGTCGGTGCCGAACAGGAAGCGATCGGGGTGGCGATTCAGTGCGTCCGCCGTGCGCTTCGTCGTCTCGGGCGTCGCCACGGCGTACTTCGCCACCTCGTCCCAGGAGATGTCGAAGTAGACGTGCGCCAGCGAGGGATCGTCGAGGATCGCCTCGACGATCTCGAGGTGGTTCGGGCTCCGTTCAGCCGCCGCAGCACTGGCGCTGAGCTGGGTCGGTTGCACGACACGTCCGAGCCCGGTGTGCGCCCAGATCGTCACGGTGTTCGGATGGCGGCGCAGCAGCGCCTTCATCTGCGTCAGGTAGACCGGCTCCTGGTCCGTCTTGGCGAAGGGCACGTCGATGTCGTTGTGGATCAGGACCACGAGCCCCACCTCGGCGCACAGGTCGAGGATGCGGTCGAGGGCCGGGTCGGTGAGGCTCGCGGTGTCGCCCGCGACTTTCGACGAGACGAACTCCTTGTGGATCGTGAACTCGCCGACGCCCTCGAAGACGCCGGGGAAGGTCGTGAGCACGCGGCGAATGTGATCGGCGGCGTACATGTCCGCCGGGTTGAAGCCCGTGATCATCGGATCGAAGCGCGCCCGCTCTGCCTTCGTGAGCGAGAGGTACTCGTGTGCGATCCAGGCGTCCGTGAAGGAGTAGTAGTAGAGCGGCGCGTCGGTTTGGAGGTAGTAGGTCGGCCCGAAGTCGCCGGAGTTCTCGTGGGACCAGGTCTGCTGGAGCGGAATCCCGAACAGCGCCACGCGCCCGACCCGGTCGCCCATCAGCTTCAGGAAGTCGTGGACGTCGGGCCCTTGCTGGACGTAGTTCGTCAGATGGAAGTGCGAGTCGTTGAAGAGCGTGGGCTCGCTGGCAGCGCTCGCGGCGACCCAGGCGACGGATGCGGCGACTCCCAGGGCCGCGCGTCTCATCGGTCCTCTCCTCAGAACATCATCCCCGCGCCGAGCGCGACGATCGTCCCGCGCAGACCGCCGATGTAGTACCCGAACGAGCTGCTCGCGGCCGAGCGGTCCACGTACAGCGTGTGCAGGTTGAGGCGCACGTCGCGCGTCGCGAACGGGTAGTAGTTGAGTCCGCCGCCAACTTCCCAGGGCTCGTTGAACTCGCCGAAGATGTACGACGTGAAGGCGTAGGTCTCGAGCTTTTTGGGCAGGAGCATGTAGGACGCCTGCACGTTGAAGCCGTGGTCCACGACGTCCGACATCGGCAGCGGCCCGCCGCTCGTGTCGAACTCCGAGAGGCGCCGGTAGTAGTACTCGCCCTGGAGGAAGAAGCCCTTGTACTTGAAGCCCGCCGCCCCGGAGAGCATGTCGTAGTCGGCGTTGTCGACCGTCACTCCTGGCGCGAGCGAGCCCGTCTCGAACAGGAGCGTGCTGTCGGAGAGGCGGATCTGCGTCGCCTCGGGCGAGCTGATCGTCGCCTGGTTGCCGCGGAACTCGCGCGAGTGCGTGAAGGAGAGCTCGAACAGCGTGGCCGCATCCTGGTGATCCTCGAAGTCGCCGACGCCGGTCCGCGGCCCGAACTCGCCCGTGGTCGGCATCCAGGTGAGGCTCCCGGAGAAGGCGAGGTCGCGCGAGATCTGGGAGGCGCTGATGCCGATCGTGCTGATGTTGTTGCCGACCATCAGGATGTAGTTGAGCCGATCGACGATCTCGCCGGTCACCCAGACCCCGTTCGTGAAGCCCGGCCGGAAGAATTCCTCGGCCATGATCCGGTCGCTGCCGAGCCAGTAAGGATGGGATCCGTGCAGCGAGCGGACGCCGGGCACCCCGTTTACGCCCGCATAGATGGCGAAGTGGTCGTTGAACTCGTAGCCGAGCGAACCGATCAGGGCGATGGCGTCGCCCGTGCCGTGGATCGCGTTCACGGTCCAGAGCGTGAGGTTGTAGCGGAGCTTCTCGGAGTACATCCAGCCGCGGAACCAGATGAGCGAGCGGTGGAAGTACAGGTCGTTGCGCGTGTTGACGTCGCGCGTCTCGCCGAGGTGGGTCGTGAACTCCGTCTGGGGCGGCAGCTGGTTCACGTAGCGGACGAGGGCATAGGCGCTGATGTCGAGGCTGCCGTAGGGGGTCTCGCCGACGACGAACCCCCGCCCGCCGACCCAGGAGCCCCAATGGAGCTCCCTTTCCTCGTCGGTGATACCCGGCGCGGGCCCTGCCGGAGCAGCCGCGACGGGGGCGAGCTTTGCTTCAGCCTGTCCATCCTCGACCTGCCGCAGCCGATCCGCCATCTCGGTCATCTGCTGGGACTGCGTCTCCAGCATCTCGCGCTGCTTCGCGAGCGACTCCTCCTGCTTGCGGATCACCTCGCTCTGCGCGTCGACCTGGTGCTGGAGCGCGGACAGATCCTCCGCCGCAGTCGCAGCCAACGGGACGATCGCGAGCAGGCTCAGCGCGATAACGCTCTTCCGAGCGCGCGGTGTCCCCTGCATGGGCGGTCAGCGCGGCAGGACGTTGTAGGGGTTGCCGCCGAGCGCGTTCGAGACGGCCTGGATCGCTCTCTGCGCCTTCACGCTGTTGCCCGCCGCGTCGAGGGGCGGCGAGAAGGAGGCGATCCCGAACTTGCCCGGGGAGACGGCGATGATGCCGCCGCCGACTCCGCTCTTCGCGGGGAGACCCACGTTGAAGAGCCAGATGCCCGAGTCGTCGTAGAGACCGGCTGTCGCCATCACCGCCAGAATCTTCGACACGTGCTGTTGCGCAATCACCTGCTTGCCGGTCACCGGGTTCATGCCGCCGTTGGCGAGCGTCGCGGCCATGTTCGCGAGATCCTTCGCGTTCACGTTGATCGCGCACTGCCGCGTGTAGACGTCGGTGACCATCTTCGGGTCGTCGTGGATGAGACCGTACGCCAGCATCAGCGCCGCGATCGCTTGATTGCGCTGGTTCGTCTCTGCCTCGCTCCTGTAGACTGGCTCGTTGACGCCGAGCGACGCCCCCGCGAAGTCGCTGTGGATCTTCAGGATCTTCGACCACTTCTCCGCGTCGGTCGCGCCCCTGACCATGCCCGTCGTGGTGATCGCGCCCGGGTTCACGAGCGGATTCATCTGATGGCCCTTGTATTGCTCGACGGCCACGATCGAGTTGAACACCTGGCCGGTGGCATCCACGCCGACGCCGTCGAGGACGGCCTGCTCCCCGGTCTCCTGGAGCACGAGCGCGAGGGTGAAGACCTTCGAGATCGACTGGATCGAGAAGCGCGCGTCGACGTCGCCCTTCGTGTACGTCTTGCCGTCGGTCGTGACGAGCGCGATCCCGAACAGGTTCGAGTCGACCTCCGCCAGCGCCGGGATGTAGTCGGCGTTCTTGCCTTCGGTCACGGGCTTGACCTGCGCGTAGGCAGCGTCCATCGCGTTCTGCACCGCCTTGGGCTTCAGTGCCTGGGCCGCCGCGGGCTGCGCGCCCGCGACGAGCGCGAGCGCAGCCAACCCTCCGACGAATCCGGTGAGTGTCCGTCGAGTCGTCATGCTGCTCTCCTCGGCCCTCAGCGGGCGTCGCCGCCGATGGTTCCACCGAAGTTGTACTTGGCCGAGACCTGGAGCCGGTTGTCGGTCGCGTCGTTGCCGTTGCGATTCTCGCGCCGGCCCCAGATGTACTCCGGCCCGATGAAGAAGTCCGGGACCGGCTGGTAGAGCAGGTTCGCCGAGGCGTACTGGCCCACCTCGAAGGCATCGCCGGTCTGCCCGGCGATCGTATCCTGCCGGTTCTCGCTGAAGCCGAACGAGCTGGTGAAGTGATCGCTCCAGGTGCGGTTGTAGTAGAGCAGCCAGCCGAGGGTCGAGACGGCTTCGGCGTGGGCGCCGGGCGGAGTCTGGCTTGGAGCGAGGTCGGTGCCGCCGTCGTTCATGTAGTTGGAGATGCCCTCGCCGTAGACCACCTGCGCCATGAGCTGATCCTTCTTGAACAGGTTCAGGGCGCCGCTCAGGTTGATGCCCCAGCCAAGCTCCTTCTCGTCGAAGCCCCCGGGCCCCTGGACGCCGAGGGAGCGCAGGATGCCCGCCGCCTGCAAGTGGCCCCAGTCGCCGCCGAAACGGTACTGCGCCGTGAAGTCCGGGAACTGGTTCCAGCTCCCGAACTGGGCGCCGAAGCTGGGATCGACCTGGCTCACCTTGCCCGCATCGATCGCGGACCCGGGATGCTCGATCGCGAATGCAAAGTTGCTGTTCTCGCTATGGATCAGCGTGTAGCGGAGCTGGACGTTGCGGAAGAAGACCATGCCAATCGGTCCCCAGTACTCGACGGTATTGGGGAAGACGTCGCCGTCCATGAACAAGCTGTTGGTCTGGCCCGCGAGGATCGGGCCGAACTCTCCGTACGCGTGGCGCAGGCGGATCGTGGTCTCGCCCGCGTCGCCTCCGACGCCATACATGTCGAACTCGAATCGGGTCTTGACTTCGCCCATCGGGGTCGGAATGAATCCCTTCACCCCGAAGCGCGACTGGCGAGCGGAGAGATTCGTCTCGCCTTCCTCGCCGCAGCCCGGGTCGCTCGGGCAGTTGACCGGAATCTTCGAGGGGCGCAGCGCCGCCTTCCACTGCGGATCGGATCGGTTGAAGTCATAGGTCGCATCCATCATCGCGTAGCCGTACACCTCGAGGCGCGGACCCGGCTGTGGCACCACTCTCGCGATGACTTCCGGCGGCGCCTGTGCCTCCTCGAGCTTGCGTAGCGCGGCGTCCACGCGGACGCGCTGCTCCTGCAGGGCCTCGCGCTCTTTGGCGAGCGCGGCTCGCTCGGCCGCGACCTGGTCCTTCAGAGCCCGAAGGTCGTCCGCCTCGCTCGCGAGGGAGCCCGCCGCGCAGAGGCACGCAACCGCGGTACTGAAACCAAGGCGCAGAAATCTCATGGGTTCGCCCTCCATTGCTTGAGCATGTGGTAGTTACTCCATTTCTCGTGCCCGACAAGGCGGGGCGTTCGACTCGAGGGCGAGCAGCGTTCAGTCCATGGTGCCGCTTCCGAAGCCGCCCCATGCTCTCTGCATGTGCGCGGCGCGGCTGAACGTCGAGGTCCACGCCGGAGCCGGGCCGCCCCTGCTGCTGGTGCACGGCATCATGGCGGGGCGCGCGCTCTGGGGCGCAAACATGGAGGCCCTGCGAACAGTCGCGACGCCGGTCGTCGTGGAGCTTTATGGCCATGGCCGTTCACCCACACCGGACGAGGGCGTTGCCTACACACCAGCGTCCTACGTCGCGGCGTTCGAGCGCCTCCGAGAGGAGCTCGGCGCCGAGCGCTGGTTCCTGATGGGACACTCGCTCGGCGCCGCGCTCACGCTTCGCTACGCGCTCGAGCACCCCGAGCGCGTGATCGCGCACGCCTTCAGCAACTCGGCCTCCGCGCTGGCGAACGAGGCATGGCGCGAGCGGGTGGGCGCCATGGTGGACGCCGAGGCGCGCCGGCTCGAGGCCGCCGGCCGCGAGGCACTCGCCGCGCATCCGATCAACCCCGCGCGCGTGACGCGCATCGTACCGGCTGTGCGCGAGGCGCTCGCCGCAGACGTGCCGCTGCTCGACCCGCGCGGCGTCGCGATGACGATGCGACACACCGTGCCGTCCTCGTCGGTGCGCGAGCGCGTCCAGGAGAACCGCTCGCCCTGTCTGCTCGTGGCCGGCGAGCGGGAGACGTCCTTCAGCGAGGCGCGTGACTTCGCGCGAGCGTCGATGCCCATGCTCCGCGTCGAGACCGTGTACGCCGGGCATTCGCCGAACGCCGAGACGCCCGAGCTGTTCAACGAGCTGCTCGTCGGCTTCCTGCGCGCCGCCGGGCGTTAGGGCGCCGGCGCCCCGGCCAGCCTATCGTCGCGAGATGGTGAGCCCGACGTACGCGAACACGAGTCCGAAGATCACCGACCGCGATGCCATGGAGGACTTCGAGCGGCGCGAGATCACGCTGCTCGGCAAGACCAAGCGGGTCTACGTCGCTGGCAAGGGCCCGGCGGTGATCGTGATGGCCGAGATGCCCGGCATCTCGGCCCACATGGTGCGCTTCGCTCGCACGGTGCGCGACGCGGGCTTCACGGTCTGGATGCCAGCGCTGTTCGGCACCGAGGGCGGCCCGATCTCGATGCCCGCCGCCATCGCGACCATGGCGCGCGCTTGCATCAGCCGCGAGTTCCGAGCGTTCGCCGCCAACCGCTCGAGTCCGGTGATCGACTGGCTGCGCGGGCTCGCGGCGCACGCGCATCCGCTCTGCGGCGGGAGAGGGGTCGGCGCGATCGGCATGTGCTTCACGGGGAACTTCGCGCTCTCCATGATGCTCGAGCCTGCGATGCTCGCGCCCGTGCTCTCCCAGCCCTCGCTCCCGATGTTCGGTGCCGGCGGCATGCACATCGCCCCCGAGGAGCTCGACGCGGTGAAGGCGCGCATGGAGCGCGAGGATCTGACCGTCCTCGCCTACCGCTTCGCAGGCGACAGCTTCTGCCGGGCCGAGCGCTTCGCGGCGTACGAGAACGCCCTGGGCGACCGTTTCCAGGGGCGCGTGCTGCCGGACTCGGCCGCCCTTGCAGGTACCCCCATGCGCCCGCACAGCGTCGTGACGCTCCACCTGATCGACCGGGCGGGAGAGCCGACGCGCGCCGCGCTCGACGAGATCCTCGCCTTCTTCGCGAAACGGCTGAAACCGTGAGGCTCGGCTCAGTCGCGCAGCGGATGGCGCCAACGGAGCCCGGGGAAGCGCGCGTAGTCGCGGTCGGTCGTGATCCACTCGCTGCCGGATTCGATCGCGAGGGCCGCCAACCATGCATCGGGGATCAGGTTCCCGCGAGCGGCGACGTCGAGGCAGAGCCGCTCGAAGATCTCCCAGTGGCGATCGCCCGGCTGGATCGGGACGGCGTTCGAGCACGAGCGCAGGGCGGCCGTGAATGCGAGAGCCTGATCCAGGGGCGTCGCGTTCAGGAAAACCCGGGGATGCGTGACGATGCGCAGGAATCCGCTCAGGACCTGGTCGGACACGCCGAACGACTCGGGACCGTCCACGACGCGCGCCAACCACTCGCGGTACGCCTCGTGATCCCGCGCGTCGCGGCGATGGGCATAGACCAGCACGTTCACATCAGGAAGGAGCATCCGGCTCCATCGCGTCGAGCAGCGACGCCGCGTCGTCGAGGTCGATTCCCGGCCGCAGCCCGCCCCTTCCGTAGGTGGGGAGGTCGGCGGATGCGCGCGCCTTGCGCGGCCTCCGTCGCGCGAGCGCCGCGCGCAGGGCGTCCTCGATCACCGCGGTGAGGGTGCGGCCGGTGTGAGCCGCGAGGGCCTTCGCCCGGGCCAGCAGGTCGTCGTCCAGCCGGATCGTGGTCCGCATGACACCGAAGCATATGGGACAGACATAAATATGTCTAATCGCGGACCCTCCGGCCTCGCAGCCTTCCCCTGCTACGCTTGGCGAGCGGAGGGTGATCGGACGCGATGCTCCGCTGGGCTGCGATCCTTCTGCTCCCGATCGCAGCCGCGTGCGGCCGCGACGCGGGGCCCGCTGCGCCTCCGCCCCTCGACGTCACCGTCGCAGAGGCCGCAGTCGGGAAGATCCCCGTCTACTTGGAGCACGTGGGCACCACGGAGGCTGTGAACACGGTCGAGGTGCGCGCGCGCGTGCGCGGCGTGCTCGAGCGGGTGCTCTTCCAGGAGGGCGCCGATGTCAAGCAGGGCGATCTCCTGTTCGTGATCGAGCAGGCGCCCTACCGCGCCGCGCTCGACAAGGCCAAGGGGGACCTCGCGCGCGCCGCGGCGACGCTCGAGCGCCTCGAGGCGGACTACGCGCGCGCGCAGGAGCTCACCAAGCAGCAGGTCGCGAGCCAGGCCGATCTCGACCATGCGCGCGCTTCCCGCAACGAGGGCAATGCCTCGGTGCAGTCGCTGCGCGCGGCCGTCGAGCAGGCGGATCTGGACCTCGGCTACACGGAGGTGCGCGCGCCCCTCGCCGGCCGCATCGGCCGCATCCTGGTCGACCAGGGCAACCTGGTGGGCGGCACGGACCAGACCGTGATCGCGACCATCGTCCAGCTCGACCCCATCGACATCTACTGGAGCCCGAGCGAGAAGGAACGCCTCGACGTACTGCGCCTGCGCAAGGAAGGCCGCTACGTCCAGCGCGACCAGATCGAGGTGCGCGCGGTGCTCGCCGACGGGAGCGAGTACCCGCACGTCGGCAAGCTCGACTTCGTCGACAACGCCGTCGACCCTGCGATGGGAACGCTGCGCGCGCGCGCCGTGTTCCCGAACCCGGACAAGACGCTGCTGCCCGGCGAGTACGCGAAGCTGCGCATCCTGGTGGGCCGCGACGTGCCGGTGCTGCTCGTGCCGGCCGAGGCCATCGTCGAGGAGCAGGGCGGAAGCTCCGTCTTCGTGGTGGGCGGGGACGGCACCGTCGAGGCGCGCACGGTGGTGGCTGGACAACGCAGCGGCACCTCGCGCGTGATCGAGTCGGGCCTCGCGGCCGGCGAGCGCGTGGCGGTCGACAACCTCGGGAAGCTGCGCCCGGGCACGCGGGTCTCCGTTCGGGCGCCCGCGGCCTCCTAGATCTCGCGGGGCGCCACGCGCGGCGGGCGCACGAAGCGCTCGCGCAGCCGCTCCATCACCACGAAGAAGACCGGCACCACCGCGAGCGAGAGGAAGGTCGCGAGCAGCATGCCGCCGAACACCGTGGTGCCGAGCGAGTGACGGGCCGCGGCGCCGGCGCCGCTCGCGACCACCATCGGCAACACGCCCAGGATGAATGCGAACGACGTCATCAGGATCGGGCGCAGGCGCACGCGGGCGGCGTGGATCGCGGCGCGCTCGATCGACTCGCCCTGCTCGCGCAAGAGCTTCGCGAACTCGACCACCAGGATGGCGTTCTTGCTGGCCAGCCCGATCAGCATCACCAGGCCCACCTGACAGAAGACGTCGTTCGCGTAGCCGCGCACGAGCTGCGCGAGCAGCGCGCCGAACACGGCGAGCGGCACCACGAGCATGATCGGGAGCGGCAGGATCCAGCTCTCGTAGAGGGCGGCCAGCACCAGCAGCACGACGATCAGCGCGAGGCCGAAGATGATGGGCGCCGAGCGCCCCGCGCGCAGCTCCTGCAGCGAGAGACCGGTCCACTCGTAGCTGATGCCGTCGGGCAGCACGCGGTTGGCGAGCGCCTCCATGTCCTGGATCGCCTGGCCGGAGCTGCGCCCCGCGGCCGCGGTGCCCGTGATGCCCGCGGTCCGGAACAGGTTGTAGTGGGCGATCGTCTGGGGCCCGACGATCGCGTGGACGGAGGCCACCGCAGCGAGGGGAACCATCTCGCCCGCAGAGCTGCGCGCGTAGAGGTGCGCCACGTCCTCCGGGCTCGCACGCGCGCTCGGCTCGGCCTGCACCATCACGCGGAAGACCCGCCCGAAGCGGTTGAAGTCGTTCACGTAGTAGCCGCCCAGGAAGGCCTGCAGCGTGCCGAAGACGTCGCTGAGCGAGAGCCCGAGCGTCTTGGCCTTGGTGCGATCGATGTCCACGGCGTATTGGGGCACGTTGGCGCGCAAGCCAGTCGCGAGCCCCAGGACTTTGCCGGACGCATTGCCCTCGTCGACGAGCGTGCGCACGGTCCTTCCGAACTGGGCGTAGTCGCCGGCCGTCTCGTCCTGGACCTGGAGCTGGAAGCCGCCCGTGCTGCCGAGGCCGCGGATCGGCGGCGGATTGAAGACGACGATCACCGCCTCGCGCATCGCGCCGAGCTCGCTGCGCGCCCGGTCCATGATCGCGCGCAGCGATTTGTCGCGGCTCTTGCGCTGGTCCCAGGGCTCGAGGATGGCGAAGCACGACGACGCGTTCGACGCAGCCGCCTGGGTCAGGAAGTCTTGTCCGCCGTTCACCACGGCGTTGGCGACACCCGGAATCGCGAGCAGCTTCTCGACCACCGCCTTCGTCACCGTCTCGGTGCGCTCGAGCGACGAGCCATCCGGCAGCTGGACGGAGACCGCGAAGTAGCCGATGTCCTCCTCGGGCAGGAAGGCGGTCGGCAGGAATCCGTAGAGCCAGATCGTCCCTGCGACGAGCGCGCCGAAGGCGCCGAGCACGACTCCGCGATGCGCCACGGCCAGCGTACCGGCGCGCTCGTATTGCTCGCTGAAGCGATGGAAGAGCTCGTCGAAGCGCGCCAGGCCGAAGGCGGTGCGGCGCGAGCGCCGCCCGAGCAGCAGCGCGCAGAGCGCCGGGCTCAGCGTGAGCGCGTTCAGCGCGGAGATCGCCACCGAGCAGGCGATCGTGAGCGCGAACTGGCGGTAGAGCTCGCCGCTCGTCCCGGGCAGGAACGCGACGGGCAGGAACACCGCCATCAGCACCACCGAGATCGCCACGATCGGCGCGGTGACCTCCTGCATGGCGAGGGTGGTCGCCTCGCGCGCCCCGAGCCCCCGCTCCTGCACCAGCCGCGAGACGTTCTCGACCACGACGATCGCGTCGTCCACCACGAGGCCGATGGCGAGCACGAGCCCGAACAGGGTGAGCGAGTTGATCGAGAAGCCGAGCAGCTTCACCAGGGCGAAGGTCCCGATCAGCGAGACCGGCACCGTGATCGCCGGGATCAGCGTGGCGCGGAAGCTCTGCAGGAACACGAACACGACCGCGAACACGAGCAGCATCGCCTCGACGAGCGTGAACAGCACCTCTCGGATCGACTGGGTGACGAAGCGCGTCGGCTCGTAGACGATCCGGTACTCGACCCCGCTCGGCAGGTGCGGCGCGACGCGCTCCATCTCCGCGTGGACGGCCCGCGAGACGTCGATGGCGTTGGCGCTCGGCAGCGAGAAGACGGCCACGCCGGTGGAGGGGCTGCGGCCGAGCCGGCTGAAGGCGCCGTAGCTCTGGGCGCCGAGATCGATGCGCGCGACGTCGCCCAGGCGGAGCAGTGAGCCGTCGGGGCGCGTGCGCACGACGATCGCCGAGAACTCCTCGGGCACCGAGAGGCGACCCTTGGTGGTGAGGGCGTACTCGAACTGCTGGCCCGGCGGCGCGGGCGGCTGGCCGACCACGCCGGCCGCCACCTGCTGGTTCTGCTCGCGCAGCACGTCGATCACGTCCTGCGCCGAGACGCCGAGCTTCGCGAGCTTGTCCGGGTCGAGCCAGATGCGCATCGAGTAGCGCCGCTCGCCGAAGATGTTCACGTCGCCCACACCCGGCAGGCGCTTGAAGCGATCGCTCAGGTTGATGCCCGCGTAGTTGGCGAGGAACAGGTCGTCGCGCGACTTGTCGGGCGAGATCAGGTTCACGACCAGCGTGAGGTCGGTGGAGACGCGGCGCACGGTCACGCCCGCGCGCTGCACCTCTTCAGGGAGCTGGGCCTGGGCGACGGCCACGCGGTTCTGCACGTCGACGGCGGCGATGTTCTGGTCGTAGCCGACGTCGAAGGTGACGATGATCGACGAGCTGCCGTCGTTCGAGCTGTTGGAGGACATGTAGAGCATGCCCTCCACGCCGTTGATCTGCTGCTCGAGCGGGATCGTGACGCTGTTCTCCACCACCTCCGCGCTCGCGCCAGGGTACGAGGCCGTGACGCGCACAGTCGGCGGCGTGATGTGCGGGTAGAGGGCGACCGGCAGCAGCGGCAGCGAGACCGCCCCCGCGAGCGTGATCAGGATCGCCAGCACGGAAGCGAAGATCGGACGCGCGATGAAGAAGTCGACCAAGGCGGCGGGAGCTTACCCCGAGCGCTCGCGCTCGCGAGCCGCGAGCGACCGCCTCAGTCGGGCGTCGGCTCCCAGCTATCGTCGGGGTCGTAAGCGGTGATGGTCGCGACCAGCGAATCCGTGTCGGGCCCGAGATCCTTCTGGAAGATCAGCCCCTGCTGGTTGACCACGAACGACATGACCCCCGAGTTGCCGTACTTCGCCGGCCAAGCGAGCGCGGCGAAGCCCTTGGTCATGGCGCCCTGTTCGTCGAGATAGCTCAGCTCGCCCTTGGGCGCGTGCTTGCCCTGACCTCCAGAATGCGGAAGTGGTAGCCGTTGAAGGGAATCGGGCCCGGCTCGCCCTGGTGCTCGGCGGCGGCGTCCGCGAGCAAGGGCCCGAGCGGGCTCTCCTCCTCGCCCTCGGCGACCGGCCAATAGAGCCCGTCCCTCGCACCCTCGCTGCTCAGGAAGCGCCGCGCGTATGCGGGCTTCTTCCGTTGGGAGCCTTCGCGAAGTACTCCCGTTGTGCATCGACGTAGGCGTGGAGGCTCGCCAGCACGAGCAGCTCGTTGCGGCCGATGCGCCGAGTCAAGAGCTCCTCTCGACCGGCGGCGGTGTCGAAGCGCCAGCGGCCCTCGACGAGGGTCAACGGGATGGGAAGAGGCCATGCGTCGTTCCCGAGCAACGCGACCTTCGTCGTCTCGTCGACGTCCTCGAAGGCAACCTTCTCGAGGATCATCGACTTCACGCGCTGTGCATCCTCGCGGTCGTCGTCCGCGTCGCCCGAGTCGAGCAGCTCCGGTCCATCGGGGCCGAAGATCTCCACGACTCTCGCCGTGTCGCCCTTCCCTGCGATCTCAGCGAGCGCCTGCACCGCCTGCTCTGGCGTTTCGAAGGTCCCCTTCGGCGCGCGCGAGCACGCGAGCAGCCCGAGCGCCGCTGCGAGCCCCACGAGCGCGAGTACGGCGGCTCGCGAATTCTTGGCGTCCATCGTTCCCTCTCTCCCGTCCGGTTTTCTAGCGCCGCCGCCCGCCGCCGCCGCCGCGCCCGCCGCCCCCGCCGCGCATGCCGCCGCCACCGCCGCGGCTGTAGCCACCGCTACGGCTCATGCTGCCCCGGCTGCTCGAGGCGCGGTCGAAGCCGGAGTTGCGGGATCCGCTGTAGGCGCTGTTGCGAGCCGAGGAGCCAGCGCTGCGCGCCGAGCTCGGCCGCTGGCTGCTCGAGGGGCGCTGGCTGCCGATTCCGCTGCTCCCCGGTCGCGTGCTCGCGCCCACTTGCCCGCGTCCGGCGCCGCCGGCCGCCCGGTTCGTCGCGCTGGCACCCCCGCGCCCGCCGGCACCGCGATCGAACCCGCGCGCCTGGTCGCGGCCCACGCGGTTGGAGCCCTCCCGGGCGCCGAACTGCTGGGCCGTCTTGTTGTCCCGGTAGTTCACGCCGCCGCGGTGCTGGGGGTTGTGCTGGAACTTCCCCTTGCCGCCGGTCCGGTCCCTCGGCGAAGCCTGACCGCGGTCCCCGCGGTTCCCATCCCGGTTCACGTTCCGATCGAAGTTGGTGTTTCGATCGATGTCGATGTCGACGTCGCTGTGACCCCAGCCCCAGCCGCAGCCTCCCGAGAGCGCGGCGCCCCAGAAGACGCCTGCCGAGAAGGCCATCATTCCGTACCCGTACGGATACGGGGCGTACATCGGCGGGTAGTACCAGTATGGATACGACCAGCCCGTGTAGACGACCTGCGGCGAGTAGGTAGGCACGTACACCACTTCGGGATTGGCAGGCTCGATCACGATGATCTTGTCCGGCTTCTGCGTGACCACCTGCTGCTCGGTGGTCTTCAGGTTCCCGCCGTCGTAGGCCTTGCCTCGCATGCGCTGCACCGCGTCCATCAGCTCCGAGCGCTGCGCGAGGAAGGCGTCGCCGAGGTCCTGGGTCCAATCGAGGTTCTCGTCCATGCGTGCGACCACGTCCCGGAACCCGCACAGCGCCTTCACGTTGGTGTCCCAGTCCTGGTCCTTCAGCGCCTCCTCCAGCGCCTTGCCCTCGAGCTTCGGGTTCGCCTTGAGCCAGCGCGCGGCCTGGACGATCTCGAGCGGGTAGGTCGAGGCCATCATGATCTGGGCGACGAGCGAGTCCGGGTAGAGCGCGATCGGCGCCGCCATCTGCTCCAGCTGCCCGGCCGAGAACGCGGATGCCGCCGCAGGCGCCGTCGCCGCGGGTGCCGAGGCGGCGGGGGACTCCTGTGCCGAGGCGGCGAGTGCGGAGAGCCCGACGAGCGCTGCGAGCCCGAGGATCCGCAGGGTTGCCACCGCCATCATCGAAATCTCCCGGTTGGCTGCGAGACGGACGGCGCAGCGGGCCGTCACCCTATCACACGCGCTCGCGCTCTTCTTCCGTCGCGCGCACGCGTCGTCAATCGCTCGAGGCTGCGAGCGACGCGGGCCGGCGCGCGATCGGAAGCCACCGACACCCCGGCGAAATCCGCACGCGACCCGGTTGGATGTCGAATGCGCTCGTCGCGCCCGCATCACGTCGATCACGTAGCCGCGAGGTCGATCGAGCGGCCCTCGGCCGAGGCGGTCGGCGGACGCTTGAGCAGCGCGCGGTGCAGCGGGCGCTCGTTGAACGTCCGATCTGCGCCACGGCGCGACGGTGACGACCCGAACGGCCGCAGCGCCGCCCGGTGCGCTTCCGGCATGCAGTTTGCGAGCTGTTCAACGGAGGCCACGTGACGCGCCCTGGTGACACTTCGAGGGGTCGAGCGCCCGTTCGCCGAGCGTTCGCGCGTGCGCCCTTTGTAGAAGTGTACGAGGGCAATAGCAGCGCTCGGCCCCGGGGGAGCCCCGAGCGGTGGCGGACGGACCGCCGAGGGAGCGTCCGATGCACGTCCGTCCTCGTGGGGCCTGACGAAACCTAGAAAGGAGGAAAGATGAAGTCGATCTCCTTGGCCACTCTGCTCGCGCTGGCCTCGCTCGCATGCGCGCAGGATCTCGGGGCGGGCCCGCCCGTGGGCGAGTCCGGGCGGCCGCCGGAGGCGTGCCACGAAAAAGGAATGCCGTGCGAGGTGGACGCCGACTGCTGCAACACGCAGTGCTCGAAGCACACAAAGGTCTGCGAGGCAGCGCAGGACCTGCTCGGCACGCCCCAGGCGCCCTCGGAGTTGATGGGGCCGACGAAGGGGTGGTGAGCGCGGAAGGGATCCAACCTTCGACCTAGGGATTGCGTTTCGGACCCGGCCTTCTGGGGGTACCGCCGCTTACCGCGCGTCGAGCGGTGCGGGAGCTGTGGTGGCAGCGGCCTCACGCGTCGGGAGCCCTCTCCGAACGCGAGGAGCAGGTCGAGTGGCCCGCCGCTTCAGCCTTCCGCGCGCAGCGGGTCTTCCTTTGACTCCGAGCGCCCGGTGAGAGCCGCCCAGACCTCACGAACGATGAACGACTGAACCACGCCGAGCTGGAGGTAGTGCTGCTGAAGCGAGAGCGGCAGATCGTGGAAATCGCCGACGAGTCCGCGGCAGCTCGGCGCTCCGCATCGGCATTGCATCGTCCAGCGCCTCTCGCTCATCGTCGTGGAGTAGTCGTAGAGAATCTCTTCTTCGCGCTCGATATCGCGTAGCGCCACCAACACGCGATCCGAGCGCAGCCCGGCATTCGGAACGCAGCTGTGATTGGCGACGCGGCTGCGGGAATCGAGGTCGAGGTACACCTCGCGTCCGATCTGGAGCGGGTAAGACTCGTCGATTCCGCTCGCAAGCACTTCCTCGAGCGAGAGTATTTCACCCGTGAAGAACAGGATTACGGCGCCAGCACGAATGGGAGCGGCCGCGAACAAGCCGAGCCCGTGCCGACTCTTCGCGATGCGGACTTCCGCAGTGCGCACGCCGCGCATCACCCGAATCTCCCCAGCAGCGCGATGGCGCCCAGCGCCATCGCGACTCCCAGAGCTTCGGACCCGCGCAGCGTCTCCCCGAGCACGACCACGCCCACGCCCGTGAGCAGAAGCAACGTGGTCGCGGAGTAGACGATGCCGAGCTCAGCGAAGGAGAGATGGCGCATGACATAGACCCAGCCACCCGCCATGGCGGCGTAAACCACGAGGCCGAGCCAGAACCAGCCGGTGCGAGCGCTCGCCGCGTGATCGCTCGCGCGCTTCAGGAAGTAATCCGCGAGCACGCCTACGCCTGCGAGGCTCGCGGCGACGACGATGGCGAGGTGTCTCGCAGCCACGCCTAGCTCTTCCGCTGCCGGCCGAACGAGCGCAGATACGTCTCGGCGATCGCCGGCGTCATCGGCCGAGCGATGAAGTAGCCCTGCGCGTCGTGACAGCCCTGGGTGTCGAGCACGCTGAGCTGCGCCTCGTCCTCGATTCCTTCCGCCGTGACCCGCAGGCCCATCGTCCGCGCCATCGCGATGATCGCTTCGGAGATCGCGCGGTCGCGTGGGTTCGAGTCGATCTCGGAGACGAAGGAGCGGTCGATCTTCAAGCGGTCGACCGGCATCTGCTTCAAGTGATTCATGTTCGCGTAGCCGATGCCGAAGTCGTCGATCGCAATGCGCACGCCCAGCGCGCGCAAGCGCGTCAGAACCTCGCGCGCGGCGCTGGGGCTCGCGATCAGAGCGGTCTCCGTGATCTCGAGCTCGAGCTTGCTCGGCTCGAGCCCGTGCTCGCTGAGCGCGTGGGTGACGCACGCCGCGAACTCCGGGTGAGCCAGCTGAACCGCGGACACGTTGACCGCCATTCTGCCGGGATCGAGCCCCGCCGAGATCCAGGCGCTCGCTTGTGCGCACGCGGTGTGGAGCACCCAATCGCCAATCGGAACGATCAGGCCGCACGCTTCCGCGACCGGGATGAACTCCATGGGCGGCACGCCATTCAGCTCGGCGTTCTCCCAGCGCAGCAGCGCTTCCATCCCGCTCACTCGCCCGCTTCTGAGATCGAGCTGGGGCTGAAAGCGCAGCGACAGCTCGCCGCGCAGGAGCGCACCGCGCAGCTGGTGCTCGATCGTGAGGGTCTTCAGCGCCGAGGCGTTCATCGCGGCGTCGTAGAACTGAAAGCCGCCGCGCGAGTTGCTCTTCGCGAAGTACATCGCGAGGTCGGCGTTGCGCAGCAGCGTCTCGACGTCCGAGCCGTCCCCCGGAAAGACCGCGATGCCGATGCTCGGCGTCACGAACAACTCGTGTCCGGCCACGGCCAGCGGCACCGTCAGCGACTTCGCGATCCGCTTCGCCACCAAGGCGGCGTCGTCGGAGCGGCTCATCTCGGGCAGCACGACCATGAACTCGTCGCCGCCGAGGCGCCCGAGCAGGCGGCCTGCGGGCGCGACGCTGTCCGTCTCGCGCACGGCGTCCCGCAGCCTTCGAGCGGTCCCGCGCAACACCTCGTCGCCGATGCTGTGGCCGAGCGTGTCGTTGATCCGCTTGAAGTTGTCCAGATCGATGAACATCACGGCGAGGGAGCGTTGGTAGCGCTCGGCGAGGGCGAGCACGCGGGCGAGGTGCTCTCGCAGCTGATCTCGATTCGCGAGACCGGTGAGCGTGTCGAAGTAGGCGAGGCGCCGGATGCGCTCCTCGGCGCGCGCCTTGCACCCGAGCGCGAAGGCGAGCTGGCGAATCTCGTGCGGGTGAAAGGGCTTCTGCAGGTAGAACAGCTTTTCCCCGGGCGGGATGCGCGTGGAGAGCTCGGACGGATCGATGTCGGAGTAGGCCGTAGCGATCACGATGTCGACGTTCGGGTCGAGGGCGCGAATCTCCGTGGCCGCCCAGGCGCCGTCGCGCCCCGGCGGCATGCGCATGTCGAGAAAGATCACGTCGAAGCGCTCGCCCTGCGCTAGTCGCGCGCGCACGGCGTCCACGCCCGAGTCGGCGCGGTCCGCGGAGTGCAGCTCGAAGGACGCCGCGGGCTTCGCCTGCGCGCCCGTCTGCTCCTCGAACAGCCGCGCGCGCAAGCTCTCGACCTCGCTCGACGCCTGCCGCGGGCCGGAGGACAGCACCTCGCGATAGGCCTCGCGGATCATCTGCTCGTCGTCGACGACGAGCACGCGGATCGGATCGTCGTACGTCACGCGCCTGCCTCCGGCGGGGAGGCACCGTTGGGAGCTCCTTTCGCCAGCGGCAGCATCAGGTGGAGGGTCGCGCCTTGGCCGGCGCCCGCGCTCTCGGCGAACAGCCGGCCCCCCATGGCCGAGACCTTGTTGGCGCTCCAGTGGAGGCCGATGCCGGAGCCGCGCTTCTTGGTGGAGAAGCGCCTGTGAAACATCTCGGCGAGCGCCTCGGGCGTAATGCCCGCGCCGTTGTCTTCGAAGGCGACGTGCGCGAGCGCTACGCCGCCCTCCTCCTCCCTCCGCGCCTGCACGAGGATGCGGCCGTTGGAGATGACGTGGCTCTTGATGGACTCCGCCGCGTTCAACACGAGGTTGCCGATGATCTGCTGGATCTCGACCCGCATGCCGCGTACGGGCCCGAGGGCTTGCACGCTCGGATGGATCTCGATCTGGACGACGCTGAGCAGCTCTGGGCTCAGCCCCGCAGCGACGCGGCGAACGATCGGCTCGATCTCGACGTTCTCCGTCATGCTCCCAGCGTGGCTGTAACGCTCTTGCTCGCCCAGGATCTGCTGGATGTGCTCGACCTGCACGATTCCGCCCCGCACGTGCTCGCTCGCCTCGCGCAGGAGCGAGACGAGTTCGGCTCCGGCGAGCTGGACGAAGCGTTCTAGATCGGCGCGCCGTTGGGGGCTCCCCGGGGCGCTCTGGAGCTCCGCGACCGCGCGCTCGAGATCCTCGGAGGGAGCGTTCTTGATGCGATCGCTCAGCGTGTTGAGTCGCACCATCAACGGCGTGATTGCGTTGCCGAGGTTGTGCAGCATTCCACTCGCCATCTCGGCCTTGCCGAACACGAACGACTGGTCGATCAGGCGCTGACGTGCCTCGGCGAGCGAATTCGTCATGTGATCGAACTCGGCAGCGAGCACGCCGAGCTCGTCCCGGCGATCCATCGCGAGGCGCTTGTGCAGGGCGTCGTTCCTGCCTACGTCGACCGCGTGGGCCGTCAGCTTCGCGATCGGGCTGAGAACGGTGTAGTTGAGCAACATGAGCAGGGTCGCGAGCACGGCGAACGCGACCCCGCCCAGGGTCGCGAGAGCGAAGCGTGAGGCCTCCTTGCCGCGCGCGGAGATGTCGCGAGGCGTTCGTACGTGCAGCGTGACGATCGGCTCACCGTGCAGGTCGGCGATGGTCGTCTCACCGACGAGCATGTCGCCCGACGCGTCGATCCGGACATCGGTGACCCCTTGCGGCTCGCCCGCAGCCGAGCCCGCGGCCGGCCCCTTCGACGACCCCGGAGGCGAAGCCGCGGTCATTGGCACGATCTCGAGGTCGAGCTTGTACTGCGCCGCGATACGGAGCCGCGTCTGGTCGTCCAGGAGTCGGCCGAAGACGAGGACACCAGCCGCTGGCCCCGCCCCACTCGAGCTCACGATCGGGCGCGAGGCGACGAGCATCGGGCCGGTCGGCGTGCCGAGCAGACCCTTGGTATCGCTGAGGATGTCGGCATGACTCAGCAGGGGGTGATCGGCCGGCAGCGCAGGCCGCTCCAAGACGCCGAACCCGAGGTGCTTCGGGTCGGCGGCCTCCAGCTTGCGGTGAATCACCTGCTCGCCGTTTGTGCGATAGAACCCCATGAAATCGACTTCGGCGCTAGAGAACGCGTCGGCGCTGAGCTCCCGCTCGACGAAGGCGTCGTTCTTGCCCTCCACGAAGAGCTTGGACTCGTCCCATTGAGCCCAGGCGGTGACGTTCGTGCTGAGCACCGCGAGATCCCGGTGAATCGCCTCGACCGAGCGGCCCGTGTTTCGCTCGGCCTGCTGGTGCTCGAGCTCGAGGAAGCTCGGCATGATGACCCACTGGTTCACCGCGAAGCTGGCGAGTCCCGACACGACGAAGAGCGCAGAAACGAACAGGCTGACCTTGTACTTCAGAGACATCGTCGGACCTTCGGCCTCGCTCATCCCCAGCGCAGCACGGCGGCCCGCTCGTTTGGGCGGGCTACCGGCAAGCAGAATCGTCCACGCGGGCCGCGCGCTTGAGACGCAACTTGCCGGTATTCCTGCGGCGCGCCCCTCGCGGATGCCCTACCGCGGGACGCTGCATCCAGGTGTAAGGCGCTCGACTGGCTCAGCTTTCTGACTGTCCTTGCCGGCTGCCGTTCGCAGCCGGGGACGCGCGGGTGGGCTGCAGCAGGGACGCACCCGAACGCTCGCGAAGAGTTATTGTGGGTCTCGCAGCGCGTGGGCAGGCAGGGCTCGACGGGCAGAGGGACACGGCAGCTGCACGTGGCTGGGCACCAGAGGCCGCACGCAAGCTTGGAAGCTCGCGAATCCGCCAGGGATGTGGTGAGCGCGGAAGGGATCGAACCTTCGACCTAGGGATTAAGAGTCCCTTGCTCTACCAGCTGAGCTACGCGCCCACGAAGCGGCGGGCAGTACGGACCCCGTCGCAGCGGGGCAAGAGGCCTTCCCGGTGATCACCCGACTCGCGCCCCGCGACTGACCTTTCGCGATCACGAGATTGCTGGGCGCTTCCCGGGCGCGCAGGCCTAGAATCCTCAGGTGCGGGTGCCCGCAGAATTCGCGAGCGAGGACGCGGGATGCGCGATTCGACGAAGGTCGAGCGACCACGCGGGCGCGTGGCTGCCGTCCCCATCGACCCGGTGGCGCCATGAGCACGGGGAGCCCGAGGCGCGAGCCGTCCTCCCCGATCACGCTGCGCTTTGGGAACTACGAGCTCGACTGCGCCCGCCAGGAGCTCCGTCGCGCGGGCGCGCTGGTCGCGCTGCAACCGACTCCCCTGCGCGTGCTCCTCCATCTCGCCGAGCAGCGTGGGCGCACCGTCTCGCGCCAGGAGCTGTTCGACGCCGTGTGGCCCGGGGTCGTGGTCGGCGACGACGCGCTCACCCGTGCGCTGATGGAGGCGCGCCGCGCCGTGGGCGACGACAGCGACGCGCAGCGTGTGATCCGCACGCTGAAGGGGCTCGGGTACCGCTTCGTGGCGGAAGCCGAGGTCCTTGGACAGGAGCGCGGTTCGAGCTCCGAGCACCAAACCCCACCGGGCGCTCGCATGGCCACCCGCACTCAGGGTTTGGAAGAGGGCTCGCCTTCTGTCGGACTCTCGCAGACCTTTGTCGCTTCCGGGCAGCGACTGTTGCAGCAATCGGCGTCGGCACTGCACGGTTTGCCCGCTTCGGAGCAGGCTTCAGGCGGGCGTCTTTGGTCCCCGGGCCCGGTCTGGGGAGCGCATGCGGGCGAGGCCAGCGCGAGGAGAGCAAGCAACAGCGTCGTCTTCATGCAGCCACCGCCCCCATGGACCGGCTCGAGCCTGCGATCTCACCCGACGCTAGCGACTCTCGCATCAATAAATCGTGGTGAGCGCGGAAGGGATCGAACCTTCGACCTAGGGATTAAGAGTCCCTTGCTCTACCAGCTGAGCTACGCGCCCACGAAGCGGCGGAACGTACGGACCTCGTCGGTGCGGGGCAAGAGCCAGCTCAGGGGAGCGCGTAGGCGATCACGCTGCCGCCGAGGGGCGAGCCGATGCCGACGTGGCCGCCCGGCGCGACCACGAGGAACTGCTTGCCGCCAGGACGCAGCTTGTAGGTGATCGGGCCGGCGTGGAGGCCGGCGGGCAGCGCGAAGGTGGCGATGCGCTCGCCGGTCCGCGCGTCGTGCACGCGCAGCACCGGGCGCCGCGTCCCGCTGTGGAAGACGAGACCGCTCGCGGTCGCGAGCGCGGGCCCGTAGTCGTTCTCGCCGGGATCGTCGCCCGCGGTGGAGGTGGAAGCAGTCCAGGCGATCGTGCCGTGCGCGAGGTCGACGCCGACGAGCATGCCCCAGGGCGGCCGGTTGCAGGGCACGCCGTCGACCGCGAAGACAGTGCGGCCGTTCATGGGATGCAGCCGGTAGCGCTCGCCGGTGCCTCGGCCCGTGAGCAGCCACCAGAGCGCCCCGAAGGAGAGGCCGTGGAGCGGCTTCACGTCGCCGGTCCTCGTGCGGCGCCACGGGATCGAGGCGGATCACGTGCGCGAGGTTCTGCACCGGCACGATCAGGAGCTGGCGCTCCGGATCCCAGCTCGCGCCCGACCAGTTCGCGCCGCCGCCGGTGAACGGGTACAGGATCGAGCCGCGCTCGCTCGGCGGCGTGAAGAGCCCCTCGTTGCGCAGCCCCGCGAGCTCCTCGCGGCACGCCGCGAGATGCTTCGGAGTCGGCGCGTAGAGGTCCTCCTCGCCGAGGCGCTGCGGCACCAGCGGCGGCGGCGCGCTCGGGAACGGCTGCGTCGGCCAGCTGCGCTCGCCCGGCACGTCGCTCGTGGGGAACGGCCGCTCCTCGACCGGGAAGAGCGGCGCGCCGGTCTCGCGGTCGAGCACGAACACGAAGCCGCTCTTGGTGGCCTGCGCCACCGCGTCGCGCGGGCCGCCCTCGCGCTGGAGCGTGACCAGGACCGGCGGCGCGGCGAGGTCGTAGTCCCAGAGATCGTGGTGGACGGTCTGGAAGTGCCAGCGCAGCTGGCCCGTGCGCGGCGTCGAGCGGCGACCACGCGAGTCGGAGTAGAGGTTCGCGCCGGGGCGGTCGCCGCCGTAGAAGTCGGGGCTCGGCGTGCTGACGGGCAGGAACACGAGGCCGCGCGCGAGATCGGCGGTGATCGTGGACCAGACGTTGGCGGCGCCGGTGCGCGCGGTGCCGCTCTCCCAGGTCTCGTGTCCCGGCTCGCCCGCGCGCGGGATGGTGTGGAAGGTCCAGCGCAGCGCGCCGCTGCGCACGTCGAAGGCGCGCACGTCGCCGGGCGGCGCGTCCGGGCGCAGCGTGTCGGCGATCGACGAGCCGACCACGATCACGTCGCCGACCACCGCGCCGGCGAGGTGACGTTGTACTCCCAGGCGTCGTGCAGCGGCGCGATGCCGGCGAGCAGATCGACGCGTGCCCGCGGCCGCGAAGTCGGCGCACGGCTTGCCGGTCGCCGCGTCGAGGGCGATCAGCCGCGCGTCGAGCGTGCGCGAGGAAGACGCGCGCGGCGCAGGCGCCCTTCGCGGCTCGGATCGCGGCCAGTAGGCGACGCCGCGGTTGATCCACATGTTCGCGTAGTGCGCCCGCGCTCGAGCTGCGGGTCGAAGGTCCAGAGCTCGCGCTCCCGGTCTCGGGATCGAGCGCGATCACGCGGTTGGCCGGCGTGGTGACGAAGAGGCGGCCGTCCACCACGATCGGCGTCGATTCCGCGGCGGTGCCTCCGTTCACGGGCAGCAGGAGGCCGCCCTCCCAGAAGTCGCCGTGCTCGTAGCGTCCAGACCACGCGCAGGCTCGCCACGTTCTCGCGCGTGATGTCCGCGAGCGGCGAGTAGCGTCCGCCTCCGGGCGCGCCCTCCGTGTACGGCCAGTCGGCGGTGCTGGGCTGGGCGCGCGCTCCGAGTGCCTGCCCCAGCGCGGCGCAGACCGCGACGGCAAGCACTGTTCTCAGCAGGGCAAACCTAGGCTTGCAGGCGCCGCTCGAGCTCGGCGAGCTCGCGCAGGAGCGCCGCCGGGAGCCGCGCGCCGAACTGCGCGTAGTACTCCCGGATCAGCGGGATCTCGGCGAGCCAGGCCTTGGCGTCCACGTCGAGCAGCGCCCGCACGTCCGCCTCGGAGATCTCGAGGCCTTGCAGGTCGAGCGCCTCGGGCGTGGGCACCACGCCGATCGGCGTTTCGCAACCCTCCGCCTTGCCCGTGCAGCGCTCGAACACCCAGCGCAGCACGCGGCTGTTCTCGCCGTAGCCCGGCCAGAGGAACCGGCCGTTCTCGCCCTTGCGGAACCAGTTCACGTAGTAGATGCGCGGGAGCTGAGCGCCCTCGCGCTTGCCCAGGCGCAGCCAGTGCGCCCAGTAGCTGCCCATGTCGTATCCGCAGAAGGGCAGCATGGCCATCGGATCGCGGCGCAGCGCGCCCACCGTGCCCGTGGCGGCGGCCGTCGTCTCGCTCGAGATGATCGAGCCGAGGAAGGTCCCGTGCTGCCAGCCGCGCGCCTCGTGCACGAGGGGCACGACGCTCGCGCGGCGCCCGCCGAACAGGATCGCGCTGATCGGCACGCCGGCCGGGTCCTGCCACTCCGCGGCGATCACCGGACACTGGCTCGCCGGCGCGGTGAAGCGCGAGTTCGGATGGGCCGCCGGCGTCCCGCCGCCCGGGGTCCAGGGCTTGCCGCGCCAGTCGGTGAGGCCTTCCGGCGGCGCGCTCAGCTGCTCCCACCAGATGTCCCCGTCCTGCGTCTTGGCGACGTTCGTGAAGAGGCAGTTGGCGCTCACCGTCTGCAACGCGTTGGGGTTCGAGGTCGCGCTCGTGCCCGGCGCGACGCCAAAGAAGCCTGCCTCGGGGTTGATGGCGTAGAGCTGCCCGTCGGCGCCGAACTTCATCCAGGCGATGTCGTCGCCCACAGTCTCGACCCGCCAGCCCGGCAGCGTCGGCCGCAGCATCGCGAGGTTCGTCTTGCCGCACGCGCTCGGGAACGCGGCCGCCACGTAGCGCACCTCGCTCGCCGGCGAGGTGAGCTTCAGGATCAGCATGTGCTCGGCCAGCCAGCCCTGGTCGCGCGCCATCGTCGAGGCGATGCGCAGCGCGAAGCACTTCTTGCCGAGCAGCGCGTTGCCGCCGTAGCCCGAGCCGAAGCTCCAGATCTCGCGCGTCTCGGGGAAGTGCACGATGTACTTCGACTCGGCGTTGCAGGGCCAGCGCGAGTCCTTCTGGCCGGGCGCTAAGGGCTGGCCCACGGAGTGCACGCAGGGCACGAAGGAGCCGCGCTCGCCGAGCGCCTGGAGCGCTCCCGCGCCCATGCGCGTCATGATGCGCATGCTCGCCACCACGTAGGGCGAGTCGGTGAGCTCCACGCCGATCTGCGCCAGCGGCGAGCCCAGCGGACCCATGCTGAACGGGACCACGTAGAGCGTGCGGCCGCGCATCGAGCCGGTGAACAGGCGCTGGAGCTCGGCGCGCATTTCGGCCGGCGCCCGCCAGTTGTTATTGGGGCCCGCGTCCTCGGCGCGCTCGGAGCAGACGAAGGTGCGGTCTTCCACGCGCGCGACGTCGGCGGGATCCGAGAGCACCAGGTAGGAGTTCGGGCGCTTCTCGGGATTCAGCCGCTCCGCCGTGCCGCTCGCGAGCATGAGCGCGAGCATGTGCTCGTTCTCCGCCTGCGAGCCGTCGCACCAGTAGATCGCGTCGGGCTGCGTGAGCGCGGCGATCTGGTCCACCCAGGCGAGGAGCTTCGCGTGGCGCGTCGGCGCCTGCGGAATGATCGCGGTCGCGATGGCGCTAGAGCTGGGCATGCGTTCGGGACCCCTCTTATTTTGCTGCGCTGCGAGTGTGCTGGGGCGAGAACCCTGGGCGTGCCCCGAAACTGCTCGGAGTGGGTGGCTCTCCGCGCCTACCCGGTGACCCATCTGACTGCATTCGCTCGCGAATCTCGCGCCCGACTGCAAGGGGTCCCGCGCCCCTACGGGGACCCATAGCCCCCACCCCCGGGAGTCTCGATGCGCAGGCGGTCTCCGGCCGCGAGCGCGAGCGTGGCGCGGCCGGGGAGCCGCTCCCGCCGCCCGTCCGCGCGCAAACACCAGTTCACTCCGGGCTGCGCCACTCCGGCCGCCGGCGAGGCCGAAGGGCGCGCGGGCGCGCCGCTCGGAGAGGATGGAGGCCGTCACCGGCGCAGTGAACTCGAGCTCGCGCACGATGCCGTCGCCGCCGGGCCAGCGCCCGGCGCCGCCCGAGCCGCGCCGAACCGCGAATGTGCGCACGATCACGGGGGTTCGCGATTCGAGTACTTCGGGATCGGTGATGCGCGTGTTCGTCATGTGCGTGTGCACGGCGGACGCGCCCGCGGCGCGCGGCGTCGCGCCCGCCCCGCCGCCGATCGTCTCGTAGTAGCCGAACTGCGCATCGCCGAAGGCGAGGTTGTTCATCGTGCCCTGGCTCGCGGCCGCGACCCCCATCGCCCCGAGCAGCACGTCGACCAGGCGCTGGGAGGTCTCGACGTTCCCGCCCACCACCGCCGCGCCCGGCGGCGGGTCGAGGAGGGAGCCCGCCGGCACGGAGATCGCAGACGGGCGCCAGGCAACCGCCGTTCAGGGGAATGCGCTCCGCGACCAGGCAACGCAGCGCGTAGATCACGGCCGCCTCCACCACCGCTCGCGGAGCGTTCAGGTTTCCGCGCAGCGCTGCGCCGGTTCCGGCGAAGTCGAGCTCGGCGGCGCCGCCCTGGATGCGCATCCGCACGCGGATGGGCGCGCCCTCGTCGAGGGCGTCCTCGAACACGCGCTCGCCATCGCCCAGCCGGGCGAGCTCGCGCGACACCTTGGCGGCGGCAGCGGCCTGCAGATCGCGCATCGCGCGCGCGAGCTCAGGGGCCCCCTCCTCCGCCACGAAGTCCTCGAGCAGCCGCGCGCCGGCGCGGTTCGCGGCCACCATCGCCTCGAGATCCGCGACGTTGTCGTCGGGGCTGCGCGCGGGATGGCGCCCGCTCGCGAGGAGCGCGCGCAGCTCCGCCTCGGCGAAGCGGCCGTCGCGCACGAGCGGGAACGCGCGGATCACGACGCCCTCGTCCTCGAGCGTGGTCGAGTCGGCGGGCATCGAGCCGGGCGCCGTTCCACCGAGATCGGCCTGATGGCCGCGGCTCGCCACGAAGAAGCGCAGCGCGCCGGCGACGAAGACCGGCGAGACCACCGTCACGTCCGGCAGGTGCGAGCCGCCCTCCGCCGGGTCGTTGGTGGCGATCGCGTCGCCCGCGCGCAGCCCGGGAACGCGCGCGAGCACGGCGCGCACCGTGGCGCTCATCGCGCCCAGGTGGACCGGGAATGTGGGGGGCGTTTGCGACCAGGCCGCCCTGCGCGTCGAAGACCGCGCAGGAGTAGTCGAGCCGCTCCTTGATGTTGACGGAGACCGCCGTCTTGCGGAGGACGGCGCCCATCATCTCGGCGATGGAGGCGAAGCGGTTGCCGAGCACTTCGATGCGCACCGGATCCGGCGGCGCGCCCTCGGCGGCCGCGCTCGGACGCGCGGCGCTCGGCGCGACCCCCTCGCGATCGGTGGCGATCAGGAGCCCGTCCGGGCGCTGGAGCGCCTCGAAGCCGGGATCGAGCGCGAGGGTTCCGGCGGCGTCGAGCACGAGCGCCGGGCCCGCGAGGCGCGCGCCCGCCGGGAGCGCCTCCCGCGCGTAGAGCGGAGCGCGCACGCGGCCGACGCCCGGGAACCAGACGCTCTCGAAGCGCAGCGGCGCGGGCGCTCCCGCTGCACGCGCGGCGCTCGGGACCGGCCCGCTCGCCGGCGACCGGCCGCCCGCCACGAGCCGCACGCGCGCCGTCGTCACCTCGACGGCGCGCCGCGGGCGCTCGTAGCCGAAGCGCGCGCGGTGCGCGCGCGCGAAGGCGGCGGCGAAGTCGCCGTCGGGCGGCGCCGGAAGCGTGAGGGCCGCCTCGGCTCCCTGATAACGCAGGTCGAGGCTGCGCTCGGCGTCGAGCTCGGCGTCGGCGCCCTCCCCCGAGAGTCGCGCGCGGCCCTCGCGCTCGAGCTCGTCGAGGAGCGCGAGCACCGGCGCCGGGGCGCGGCCGTCGCCCGCGAGGGTCGCGCGCCCCGCATCGCGCTGGCCGTCCCAGCTCTGGGCGGCGAGCCCGATGCCGTACGCGCTCAGCACGCCGGCGAGCGGATGCAGGAGCACGCTGCGCATGCCGAGCTTGCGCGCCACCGCGCAGGCGTGCTGGCCCGCGGCGCCGCCGAACGCGACCAGCGCGAGCTCGCGCGGATCGACGCCCCGCGCGATCGACACCTCGGCGATCGCCTGGGCCATCGCCGCGTTGGCGATCTCCACGAAGCCCGCGGCGAGCTCGTCCGCGCTGCGCGCGAGGCCCGCGGCGGCGAGCTCCGCGCGGAGCTCGCCGAAGCCGCGCTCCACGCGCTCGGGATGGAGCGCGAAGGGAAAGCGATCGCCCGGGAGCCGGCCGAGCCAGTGGTTGGCGTCCGAGAGCGTGAGGGCGCGCGCTTCGGGTCGCCCGTAGGCGAGGGGCCCGGGCGTGGCGCCAGCGCTCTCGGGGCCGACCAGCAGGCGCGTGCCGTCGAAGCGGCAGAGCGAGCCGCCGCCGGCGGCGATGGTGTGGATGCGCAGCATCGGCGCCAGCACGCGCACGCCCGCGACGACCGTCTCGAACGCGCGCTCGGGCTCGCCCTCGAGCACGAGCGAGACATCGGTGGAGGTCCCGCCCATGTCGAAGCCGATCGCGCGGGCAAAGCCAGCTTCGCGCGCCACGCGCGCCGCGCCCACCACGCCGCCTGCCGGTCCCGAGAGCAGCGCCCCGGGCGCGCGAAAGCGCGCGGCGCTGGTGAGACCGCCCGAGGACTGCATGAAGCGGAGCCGCGCACCCGGGAGCGACGCCTCGAGCGCGCGCACGTGCGCGCGCAGGAGCGGGGTCAGCGCCGCGTCCACGACCGCGGTCTCCCCGCGCGCGAGCATGCCCTGCTCGCGGGCCACCTCACTCGAGGCGCTCACCTGCGCGAAGCCGGCCTCGCGCGCAAGCTCGGCGATGCGCTCCTCCCAGCGCGGATCCAGGTAGGCGTGCGCGCCCACGATCGCGACGCTCGTGAGCCCGGCGCGGCGCGCCGCCAAGAGCGCGGCGCGCGCCTGCGCTTCGTCCAGCGCCTCGAGCTCCCGCCCCCGGGCGTCGATCCGCCCGGCGAGCTCGACCGCGCGCTCGTACAGGGGCTTCGGCTTCACGATCTCGAGGGCGAAGAGCTCCGGACGCTCCTGGGTGCCGATCTCGAGCAGGTCGCCGAGCCCACGGCAGGTGGCGAAGCAGCGTGCGCGCGCCGCGCCGCTCGAGGAGCGCATTGGTCGCGACCGTCGTGCCGAGGCGCACCTCGCAGGGCGGGAGCGGCTCGCCCTCGCGCCAGCCCGCGAGCTCGCCGAGCAGCGCCCGCACGCCCTCGACGGGAGCGCTCTCGCTCGAGAGGAGCTTGCGCGTGCGCAGGCGTCCGTCGGGCGCCAGGCCGATGCAGTCGGTGAAGGTGCCGCCGCAGTCGAGCCAGAAGCGAAAGACGCGCTCGGCGCCCGCGCTCACGCGCGCGGAAAGAGCGAAGCGCGCAGATCGAGGGCGAGGGACTCGCCGTCGAGCCGCAGGTGGCGCGCGTTCAAGCCCGGCGCGCTCACGACGAGCGCGATCTGCGCGGACTCGAGATCGCTCGGCGTGGAGAAGCCGAAGATGCCGTCGGCGCCGGTCGCTCCGCGCGCGAGCACGCGCGGCGCGCTGCCCACTCGGCGGCCTTCCACGATTACCTCCGCACCCGCGACGGGCCGCCGCTCGCCGCTCTCCTCTGCATCGTTGTCGGCGACCAGCACGCGGGCGCTGCGGCCGTCGGCGGCTCGCTCCACGGTCACGGCGAGGTCGCGCAGCCAGATCATCGGCTCGGCCACCACGGCCTCGAGCCCGGCGGTCTGCACGTGCGCGGTCGGGTTGGCGCGGAGCGAGACGTCCTGGGGCGCCATGCCGTGATCGGCCGTCATCACGAACAGGGTCTCCTCGAAGAGCTTTGCCTGCTCGAGCAGCGCGAGCACGCGTCCGATGCGGCGGTCGGTCTCGTCGAGCGCGTCGCGCAGCCCCTCGGCGTGCGGACCGTAGTCGTGGCCGGCGCCGTCGGTCAGCGCCAGCTCGTGGTAGACGAGCTCGGGCGGCGGAAGGTCCTCGCGCGTGAAGAGCTCGATCACCTGCGCCACGCCGCGCGTGTCCAGGGCCGACTCGTCGGCCACGGCCTTGAATTCGCGCGCCCAGCGCGGATGCTGGTCCACGCTGAGCTCCGCCGTGAGCTGCCTCACGCGGCCGCGCTCGCACAGGTTGCGCCGCTCGAGCACGGCGTGGCGGGCCGAGCGGCCGAAGGGCGCGTGGATCGCCGCCGTCATGCAGCCCGGGCGCACGCGCGCGAAGGCCTCGTAGAGGCTCTCGACCGCACCATTCGCGCAGCCCTCGGTGGCGACCTGGCGGCCCTGGGGCGAGAGCGTCTCGCGGCTCGCGCGCAAATAATAGGTCGGGTTCACGACGTCGTGGTGGCCGCACCAGGTGCCGGTGCCGAGCGTGGTGTGGCTCGGCCAGGTGATCGAGGGGAAGTTGACGATCGAGCCGCCCGCGAGCACCGCCGCGCGACCCTGCAGCCGGCGCAGATTCGGGAGCGCGGCAGGGTCGCTCGCGAGGCGATCCTCGAGCTCGGTCTGATGCAGGCCGTCGAGCAGGAAGATGTACAGGCGCTGGGGCCGCGGCGCCGCGGGGTCGAGGAGCTCGCGGAGCACGCGGCCGTCCTGGCGCCGCAGCAGCACGTCCGGCGCACAGCCGCGCTCGCGCGCGGTGCGGCCGCTCGCATCGGCGCCGTCGATCAGCGGGAAGCCGAGCGCGGCGAGGCAGGTGGGCGCGACGTCGACCGCGCGCGCCGCGAGAGCGTGGCGGCCGCGCCGCACGCCCGGGCCCGAGAGCCAGAGCGGCGCGCGCGCCTGCCGGACGTGGAGGCCGCCGTGCGTGCCGGGCTGGAGCCCCTGACACCAATCGCGCGGCGAGACGGCGAGATCGGGGGCGTTGGGCGAGTCGAACAGCTGGGCGATGCGCTCGTAGGCGAACGGATAGCTCTGCTCGCTCGGCGCGATGAAGCGGCGCGCGGCGTCCTCGGCGGCGAAGCCGCTGGCGGCGGCGGCCCGTTTCTCCTCGGCGAGCGTCGCGAGGGCGAGCGGATCCTGATTCGCGACGGGATTCTCGCCCAACACCTCGAGGATCGGGTATGCGAAGTCGCCGTCGTCGCCCAGCACGCGCTGGAAGCGCACCAGCCCGCGCGCCGACCACACCTCGTAGGCGCCCTCGGCGCCGTTCGCGCCGGCCCGCCAGGTGAAGACCAGATCGACCTGCGGCCCGACGCGCGGATCGGCGAGCAGCGCGTGGATCGCGCGATTGCCCGACTCCTCCTGCTCGGCGTCGAGCCCCTGCCCGCCCAGCCGCTCCGGCCCGTGGATGCGCATGGCGAAACGTTACCGCCCTCGCGCCCAGAGCCGACGGTCCAGCAGGAGTGCGGCGAGCCCGAGACCGAGAGCCAGATAGAGCGCGCCGCCCAGGGTGAGGGCGAGCAGCGCCTGGCCCGTCATGCCGAGGCCGCTGCGCACCGCCGCGATGTCGGCGGCGAGCCAGGCGAGCGCGGCGGCGGGGAGCGCGGCCAGCAGCGCGCGCAAGAGCGTTCCCGCGAGCCGGAGGAGTCGCGGCGCTCCGTGCATGCGGCGCGCGAGCGCGAGGGTGGCGAGGGCGTTGGCGCTGATGGCGACGCTGCCCGCCAGCGCCAGGCCGGGCACGCCGTCGCGCGCGCCGAGCCACCAATAGAGCGGGATCGCCGCGAGCGCGACGGCGGTGCCGAGCCCCATCGGCGTCCACATGTCGGCGCGGGCGTAGAAGGGGCGCACCGCGAGCGTCTGCAGCACCCAGCCCGGGACGCCGAGGCAGAGCAGCTGGAGGGCCGCCGCCACGGGCTCGGCGTCGGCGAGCGTGAAGGCGCCGCGCACGTAGACCACGCGCACGATCGGGCCGGCGAAGGCCGCCACGCCGGCGGCGCAGAGCACGGCCAGCGCCGCGCTCGTCTCGAGCGTGCGCTGCACGGTGCGCTCCATCTCCCCGTCGCCGCTCGACTCGGCGAGCCGCGAGAGCGTCGGAAGCGAGGCGGTGGCGACCGACTGCCCCACCAGGCCCACGGGCACCTGCATGATGCGCCGCGCGAAGGCGAGCGTCGCGATCGCGCCGGTGCCGAGCAGGCCGCCGAACCAGCGCCCGTACCACTCGTCGACCGTGATGAGCGTCGCGCCGAGCATGAGGGGCAGCGCCACCACGAGGTACGCGCGGAACGCGCCGTCGCGCGGCGCGACGCGGAAGCCGAGCGCGAGGCGACCGCGCGCCTCGAAGAGCGCCGTGCCGAGGTTTCCGGCGAACGCGCCGAACAGCGCGCCCCAGGCGAAGCCCTCGACGCCGAGGTCGCGGCCGACGAGCCGCCCGCGATGATGCTCAGGTTGTAGACGAGCGGCGCCGCGGCCTGGGCGCCGAAGCGCCCCTCCGCCATGAGCGCGCCGCGCAGCACGCCCCCCGCGATGAACGCCACCTGCCCGAGCAGCACGATGCGCGTGAGGCGCACGGTGAGCTCGCGCACGCCGAGCGGCAGATCGGGGAACTGAAGCGCGACGAGCGGCTCCGCGAATACGAACAGCAGCACCGTGGTGACGCCCGCGAAGGTCGTGATGGTGCCCAGCACGGTGGCGAGGAAGCGCGCGGCTTCCGCCTCGCCGCCGCGCTGGCGCGCGCGCTGGTAGAGCGGAATGAAGGCGATCGAGAGCGCGCCCCCGGCGAGCAGATAGAACATCAGGTCCGGCAGCTGGAACGCGGCGTTGTAGGCGTCGGTCTCGGCGCTCGCGGCCGATCAGCCCGGCGATCACCGCCTCGCGCACGAAGCCGAGGCCGCGCGAGAGCAGCTGGCTCGCCGCGAGCACCAGCGCGGCGAGCCCCATGCGGCGCGCGGCGCCCGGCGCGCTCACCGCGGATTCTTCTCGCGCCAGAGCTCGCCGTCGAAGGTCTCCACCACGATCTCGTCGCCCTCGCGGCCGCGCACGTAGGGGTAGTCGAGGGGGACCTTGCCGCGAGGCGTGTCGAGCACGTACTGGGGGATCGCGAAGCCGCTGGTGCGACCGCGCAGCGCGCGGAAGATCTCGATCCCGCGCTCGATGGGCACGCGGAAGTGCGCGGTGCCCTCGAGCAGCTGGGCCTGATAGACGTAGTAGGGCCGCACGCGCATGCGCACGAGCCCCTCGCACAGCGCCTTCATCGTGGCGACGTCGTCGTTCACGCCGCGCGAGCAGCACGCTCTGGTTGCCGAGCGGGATGCCCGCGCGCGCGAGGCGATCGCAGGCGGCCGCGGCCTCGGGCGTGAGCTCCTTCGGATGGTTGAAGTGCGTGTTCAGCCAGATCGGATGGTGGCGCTGGAGCATCTCGCAGAGCTCGGGCGTGACGCGCATCGGTAGCGTCACGGGCAGGCGCGTCCCCAATCGGATGATCTCGACGTGGGGGATCGCGCGCAGTCGCTCGATCAGCCACCCGAGCCGCTCGTCCGAGAAGACCAGTGGGTCGCCGCCGGTGAGCAGCACGTCTCGGATCGCCGGGGTGGCGCGGATCCACGCGAGCGCGGTCTCCAGCTCGCGGCGCGCCATGGTCCAGTCCTCGTCGCCGACCATGCGCTTGCGCAGGCAGTAGCGGCAGTACAGCGCGCACTCGTTGTTCACGCAGAACGCGATGCGGTCCTCGTAGACGCGCACCACGTTCTTGACCGGCGAGTGGGCGACCTCGTCGAGCGGATCCGCGAGGCCGTCGGGATCGCCGAGCTCGGCCAGGCGCGGCACCACCTGGCGGCGCACCGGGCAGGCCGGGTCGCGAGGATCCATCAGCGACGCGTAGTAGGGCGTGATCACGAAGCGGAAGCGCTCCGCGAGCGCCTCGATCGCGCGGGCCTCGTCGGGGATCGGCTCGATCCAGCGGGCGAGGTCCGCCGCCGTGCGGATGCGCTGCTGCATCTGCCAGGTCCAGCTCGACCAGCTGGGCGAGCCGACGTCCGCGCGGGTCGCGCTCATCGCAGCCCGAGCCGGTCGAGGCCCAGCGCGAGCACCTCCGCGAGCAGGCTCTCGAGCTCCCGACCGAGGAGCTCCGCCAGGATGCCGAAGGAGCCGTCGCGCGCGAAGGTCGGGAGCGGATTCATCTCGAGGAAGCGCGGGCGTCCGCCGGCGTCGAGCTTGAAGTCCGCGCGCGCGAAGTCCCGGCAGCGCAGCGCCGCGAAGGCGCGGCGCGCCTGATCGGTGAGCTCGCGCTCGAGCGCCGCGTCGAGCACGCCGGGCGTGTCATGGGCGAGGGGCGCGCTGCTCGGCTCGCGCTCGAGCGCGTGCAGGCCGATGCGCGTCTCGCGCTCGAGCGCGCGCTGGAGCACGGGCAGCGCGCGGGGCGGATCGTTGCCGATCAGCACGACCGTGTACTCCGCGCCGGGCAGAAAGGGCTCGATCAGCGCGGGCTGGCCATACCGGTGCGTCACGCGCTCGACCGCCGCGCGCAGCTCTGCGGCGTCGGCCACGCGCGAGCGCGCGCCGATGCCCTTGGCGGTGCCCTCCCAGCGCGGCTTCACGAAGAGCGGGAAGGGGCCCGGCAGGGCGAGCCCGGGGAGCGCGTCGGGCGAGGCCGCGCTCACGTGGCCGGCCGTCGCGACGCCGGCGGCGGCGACCACGTCGAGCGTCCACGCCTTGTCGAGAGAGAGCGAGAGCGTGAGCGCATCCGAGCCGAGCGTCGGGACGCCGGCCAGCTCGAGCAGAACCGGGGCCCACGCCTCGCGGTTCCGCGTGCCGAAGCCCTCCGCGATGTTCCAGGCCGCGTCGAGGCGCGGAAGCTCCCCCTTGCCCAGCGCGGCGAGGAGCGCGTGCGGGCTACCCAGGCGCACGGGCTCGTGACCGGCGGCGCGGATGGCGCCGGCGAGCACGCGCACGGTCTCCTCGGGCTCGTACTCGGCGTCGGCGTCCGGCGGTCCGCCGGGCGGGGCCGTGCCGAGCAGGTCGAAGACCAGGCCGATGCGAAGCGGGGCCCTCACGGTCGCGAAACCGTAGTAGTTTGCGCTCGGCATGTCCCTCTTGGACCGCGTCGAGCGCCTCGGCAACAAGCTCCCCGATCCGGCCACGATCTTCTTCGTGGGCGCGCTGCTGGTGGTCGCTCTCTCGGACGTCGCCGCCCGAGCGGGCTGGCAGGTCGAGAAGCCGGGGACCAGCGAGCTGCTCGCCGCGAAGAGCTTGTTGAGCTCGGAGGGCGTCTACTTCGCCGTCTCGAGCCTGGTCGACAACTTCAAGAACTTCCCTCCCCTCGCCATCGTGCTGGTCGGGATGCTCGGGATCGGCCTCGCCGAGCGGGTCGGCTTCGTGGGAGCCCTCCTGCGCGCCACGCTCGCCTCGGCCCCTCCGACCCTGCTCTCGCCCGTCGTCGTCTTCCTCGGCGTGATGTCCTCGCTCGCCGTGGATGCCGGCTATGTGGTGCTGCCTCCCGTTGCAGCGGCGCTCTACGCCGCTGCGGGCCGGCCGCCGCTCGCAGGCATCGCCGCCGCGATCGCCGGCGTGGCGGCGGGCTTCAGCGCGAACCTCTTCCCGACGGGCCTCGACACGCTGCTGATGGGCTTCTCGACCAGCGCGGCACGGCTGGTGGACCCGACCTATCAGGTCCAGGCCACCGCGAACTGGTGGTTCATGGCCGCGTCGACGGTCGTGCTCACGGGAGTGGGCTGGGCGGTGACCGCGCGCTTCGTCGAGCCGCGTCTCGCGCGGGTCAGCGCGGCTCCGCCGCCGGAGGAGCGCACGCAGCTCGCGGAGAGCGAGCGCCGCGGCCTCCGCGCGGGGCTCTTCGCGCTCGCCGCTCTGCTGGCCGCGCTCACGGCGGGGACGCTGATCCCGGGGGCGCCCTTTCACGGGAGCACGGCCGCCGGCTCTCGCATCCTGATCGCGATCGTTCCCCTGCTGTTCGTGGTCTTCTTCGTGCCCGGGCTCGCCTACGGCGTGCGCGCCGGCACGCTCTCCAGTGACCGCGATGCGGCGCGCTTCATGAGCGAGACGATGGCGGCGATGGGCGCCTACATCGTGCTCGCCTTCTTCGCCGCCCAGTTCATCGAGTACTTTCGCTGGTCGGGGCTCGGCGAGATGATCGCGATCTCGGGGGGCCAGCTCCTGGCGCGCGCTGCGCTCCCGACGCCGCTCCTGCTCGTGGCGTTCATCGTCGTGGTGGCCGCGGTCGACTTCGCGATCGCGTCGATGTCGGCAAAGTACGCGTTCCTCGCGCCGGTGTTCATCCCGATGTTCATGCAGGTGGGCATCAGCCCGGAGCTCACCCAGGCGGCGTATCGCATCGGCGACTCCGTCACGAACTGCATCACGCCCTTGAATCCGTACCTCGTGATCGCGCTCGTGCTGATGCGGCGCTACGCACCGCAGAGCGGTATCGGAACGCTGCTCGCGCTGATGCTGCCCGTACGCCGTCTCGTTCCTGGTCGTCTGGAGCGCACTCCTGGTCGCCTGGCTCGCGCTCGGTCTCCCGCTCGGGCCGGCGGGCCCGCTCCACTATGTCTCCCACTGACGAGTGGATCCTGCTGCCGCGCCCGAAGCGCCTCGAGCGCCGGCCCGGCGCGGGGCCGCTCCGCGACGAGCCGGTGAGCGAACGACTCGATGGAGTCGCTCCCCACAGAGGGCTTTCGGCTCGTGCTCGCTGCGCGCGGCAGCGTGCTCGCACACGGCGATTCCCAGGGCCTGCGCTACGGGCGCGCGTGCTTGCGACAGCTGCGCAGCCAGAGCGGCGCGCGGCTCCCGGCGCTCGCCATCGAGGACGCGCCGGATTTTCCGGTGCGGGGCCTGCTGCTCGACGTCTCGCGCGATCGCGTGCCGACGCGCGAGACCCTCGCGCGGCTCGTCGAGCTGTTGGGGCTGTTGCGGCTGAATCACCTCCAGCTCTACACGGAGCACACCTTCGCCTACCGCGCGCACGAGCGCGTCTGGCGCGACGCCTCCCCGCTCGACGCCGACGACGTGCGCTGGCTCGACGCGCGCTGCGCCGAGAACGGCATCGAGCTCGCCGCGAACCAGAGCACCTTCGGCCACATGGGCCGCTGGCTCCAGCACGCCGCGTACCGTGGGCGCGCGGAGTGCCCGGACGGCTACGCGACCCGCTCGGGCGCGCGGCGGCCGCCCGGCTGCCTCGCGCCGACGCCCGAGAACGCCGCCTTTGCGCTCTCGCTCTGCCGCGAGCTGCTCGCGGCCCACACGAGCCGCCGCATCAACGTGAACGGGGACGAGACCTTCGAGCTCGGGCGCGGCGCGAGCCAGGCCGAGGCCGCGAGTCGGGGCCGGGAGCGCGTCTACCTCGAGCACCTGCGCCGCATCGTGGATCCGCTGCGCGAAGAGGGCTGCGACGTCCTCTTCTGGGGCGACGTGTTGCGCGACCACGCCGGGCTGCTGCGCGAGCTCCCGCGCGAGCGCCTCACCGCGCTGGTCTGGCACTACGAGGCGCCGCAGCGCGAGCTCGCGCTCCCGCCCGGCCCGTGGATCGGCCAGCTCGCCGAGTACGGCATCACCCCGCGCTCGCTGCAGGGCTTCGAGTCTCAGGTGGAGGCGTTCGTCGACGCCGGCCTCCCGTTCTGGGTGTGCCCGGGAACTTCCAGCTGGAACTCGTTCGCAGGGCGCTGGTCGAACGCGCGCGCGAACCTGCTCGACGCCGCCCGCGCGGGCCGCGCCCACGGCGCGCGCGGCTACCTGATCACCGATTGGGGCGACAACGGCCACCTCCAGCCGCCGAGCGTGAGCTGGCTGCCGCTCGCCTTCGGCGCCGCCGTCGCCTGGGGCCTCGACGCGAACGCGGAGCTCGATCCGGCGCCCGCGCTCGACGCCTTCGCCTTCGAGGACGAGGAGCGAGCCCTCGGCGGCGCGCTCACGCGCCTCGCCGAGCTCTACCGCTGGCCGGGCCCGCGCGCTCTCAATGCGAGCCCACTCTTCGGCGCGCTCGTCCGCGCCGGGCTCGGCGCGTTCGGTGCGCTCCAGAGCGAGGGCCTGGAGCGCGTGGACGCGGAGCTCGCGGCGGCGCGCGCCGCGCTCGCCCAGGCGAGGCCGCGCTGCGCCGACGGAGCCCTCGTCGTCCGCGAGCTCGCCCAGGCCGCGCGGCTCTGCGAGCTCGGCGCTCTCGCCCTGGCGCGCGCCGCTGGCCTCAGTGCGCGAGCGCCCGACTTCGCAGCGCTCCTCGCCGAGGCGACCGAGGAGCAGCGCACCTGCTGGCTCGCACGCAGCCGCCCGGGCGGCCTCGCGGACAGCCTGGCGCGGCTCGCTCCCCGCTCCTAACGGCCGCGCACGGCGCGCGCGCGCTCGAGCACCGCCGGATGCTCGCGCAGGAACTCGGTGAGCGTCGCGATGCGCGGCGGCTCGGGGAGCGTCAGCACGTGGAGGCGCTCGGCGACGGGAAGGCCCGACGAGAGCAGCACGCGCACCCCCGCGCGATCGACGCGCAACGCGAGCTCGCCGCGCCACTCGAGGCGCCCCTTCAGCGCCGCCTCGAGCTCGAGCGCCTCGCCCTCGGCGTCGAGCTGCACCAGCCAGGCGCTGGCTTCCCGCCCCCCGCATTGGAAGCGCCAGGCGCGGTCCCCATCCCAGCCGTCGGCGGCGCTCGCAGCGCTGTGCTCGTCGAGGCCCGCGTCGGCCAGCCAGATCGAGAGCCCGAGCTCGCCGTAGCTGTTCGACGCGTCGAGCGCACAGCCCGGAAGCGCGAGCTCCTCGGGGAAGAGTGCGAGGGGCACGCGGCGCGCGGGGTCGAGATAGCGGTCGGGATGCAGCAGCTCCTCGCTCGTGAGGGGGGGATCCGCGAGCGCCGCGTCGAGGGCGGCGGCGCCCCCGCGCTGCGCGAGCGCATCGGCGAGCGCGTAGCCCAGTGGGTAGGCGCGCACGAGCGGCTCGCGCAAAAAGCGTGGTGCCTCGGCCGCCGCCTCGGGCGTGTCGGCGGCCACGCGCGCGGCGAGCACCGCGGGCGCGAGGCGCGGCTTCCCGGTGCGCAGCGCCGAGTCCTGGAGCTCGGTGTAGACGGCGTCGCCCTCGAGCAGGGCCGAGATCGCGAAGCCGAGATCGTCCTGGCCGTCGAGACCGAGCAGGACGCCGAGCAGCGGCGTGCGCTGGTCCTGGAGCGCGTGCGCGAGCTCGTGCAGCAGCACGCTGCCCTCGTCGGCGCCGGCGAGCGCCGCGACCCCCGAGACGACGTAGAGGCGCGCGTCGCTCTGCGCGTAGAAGCCCGCGATGCTGTCCGCCTGCAGGCGCAGGAGGGCGGCGCGCAGGTCCACGCCCGGCGGAAGCAGCCCGACGGCGACGGCGAGGGCCTGCTCGCGCACCAACAGCTCCGGGGGCACGGCGCGGTCCAGCTCGTGCGAGAGCAAGGCGTGCACCTCGGCGGGCGCCACGCTGCGCGCATCCACGGGGTGGAGGAACGTGCGCTCGCGCGCTCGCTCGACGCGCACGACGAGCGGGGCGAGCGTGCGGCGCCCCACGCGCTCGGTCTCGGGGCGGCTGGCGCACGCCGGCGCGAGGAGCAGCGCGATAGACGCCCAAGCGAGGGCCCGGACTTGCGCGAGGATCATGGGGAGCGGGCGAGGCGTTCGAGCGCCGGGCGCAGCGCTGCGAGCGCGCGGGCGCGATGCGAGATGCGGTCCTTCTCGCGCGGCGCGAGCTCGGCGAAGGAGCGCTCCTCGCCCTCGGGCGCGAAGACGGGGTCGTAGCCGAAGCCGCTCGCTCCGCGCGGCGCGAGGAGCAGGCGGCCCGCGCACTCCCCGCGCGCCGTCGCGAGCTCCCCGCCCGGCCAGGCGAGCGCGGCCACGCACACGAAGCGCGCGGCGCGGGGCGCGTCGGCGCCGCGGCTCGCGAGCTCGCGCAGCAGGAGAGCGCTACGCCCGGGATCGTCGAGGCCCGCGCCTCCGTAGCGCGCCGAGCGGGGGCCGGGCGCGCAGTCCAGCGCGGCGACCTCGATGCCCGAGTCGTCGGCCAGCGCCGGGAGACCGCTCGCGTCCGCCGCGGCCCTCGCCTTCGCGGCCGCGTTCGCGGCGTAGTCGTCTCCCTCGGGCGGAAGCGCGATGCCGGGGTGATCCGCCAGGCCCTCGAGCGTGAACTCGGCGCCGAGCAGCGCGCGGAACTCCGCCAGCTTGCCCGGACTTCCGGTGGCGACGAGCAGGCGCGCGCGGCCGGCCTCTCGCGCGGCGCGTGTCATTCCATGGCGCCGGCCGCAGCCAGCACCTCGCGCTGCACGCGCGTCAGCTGCGCGATGCCGGCGAGCGCGAGCGAGGTCATCCGCTCGAGCTGCTCGCGCGAGAAGGTGGCGCCCTCGCCCGTCCCCTGCACCTCGGCGAGCCGGCCGCTCCCTGTCGCGACCACGTTCATGTCGACCTCGGCGCGCGAGTCCTCCTCGTAGGGCAGGTCGAGCAGCACCTCGCCCCCGACGATGCCGACCGACACCGCGGCGACGCTGTCGAGGAGCGCCGGCTTGTCGATCGCGCCCCGGCGCCGCAGGCGGAACGCGGCCAGCGCGAGCGCGGTGTAGGCCCCGGTGATCGCCGCGGTGCGCGTGCCCCCGTCGGCCTGGAGCACGTCGCAGTCCACCCAGAGCGTGCGCTCGCCGAGCGCCGTGGGATCCACGACCGCACGCAGGCTGCGGCCGATCAGGCGCTGGATCTCGAGCGTGCGCCCCGACTGCTTGCCGCGCGCCGCCTCGCGCTCCGTGCGCCGATCGGTCGAGCCCGGCAGGAGCGAGTACTCGGCCGTCACCCAGCCCTTGCGCGTCCCCTGCAGGAAGCGGGGCACGCTGTCCTCGCTGCAGACCGTGCAGAGCACCTTGGTGGCGCCGAACTCACACAGCACCGAGGCGAGCGGGTTCTCGGTGAAGTCCGTGAGGAGACGCACCGCGCGGAGCTCCTCCGGTCCCCGGCCGTCGAGGCGCTTCACTCGGCGGTCCCCGCGCTCGCGATCCCCAGGCGCGCGTCCTGGCGGGCCCGGAAGGCGGCCACCGCCCGCGCCAGTCCCGCCACCAGCCGCTCGCGCTCCTGATCTCGGCGCAACACGCGCTCCTCCTGCGGGTTCGTAATGAAGCCCACTTCGACGAGCACCGCCGGCATTTGAATCCCCATCAGCACCACGAACGGCGCCTGCTTCACCCCGCGCGCGCGCACCGCCTCGCGGCCGGCGAGCTCGTGCAGCGCCGAGCGCGCGAACTCCTGCGAGTCCGCGAGCTGCTGGGTCGCCAGCAGGTCTCCCAGGATGGCGTAGAGGGGATCGCCTTCCGAGAGCAGCGGCGCGGCGGGGCCGAAAGCCTCGTTCTCGGCGGCGGCCAGGGCGCGCGCGGCTTCGTCGCTCGCCGAGACCGACGCAAAGTAGGTCTCGACTCCGCGCGCGGAGCGCGCGCGCGAGGCGTTGGCGTGGATCGAGAGAAACAGGTCGCCCCCCGAGGCGTTGGCCGCGCGGCGGCGCTCCTCGAGCGGCACGAAGGTGTCGTCGCTGCGCGTGAGGACGACCTTGAGCCCCGCGCTCGCGAGCTGCTTGGCCAGGCGCTGGGCGAGGTCGAGGCACACGTCCTTCTCGAGCAGACCCGCCGGCCCGCGCGCGCCCTGGTCGTCGCCCCCGTGGCCGGGGTCGATCACCACCCGATCGAAGCGCGGGGTGGCGGGCTCGGCGCGGGCCAGGACCGGCGCGAGCGCGAGGGCACACACGAGGACCGCTCCCCTCACGTAACACCCACCCCTGGCGCCGGAACGTATCAAACGCGCTGCGCCGCCCCAGGCGCCGGCGGAACCACGTTCGTGGCAGGAGGAACCCCCTCGCGTATGCTGGCTCGGCCATGACGCGCGCGCGCCTCTCCCCCTGGCTTGCCCTCGCTCTGCTCGTCGCCCCGCTCGCGGCGGGGGCCGAGACCTCGGTCGCGCGCCCTCGCTTCGCGGCGGGGCGCGAGATGTCGGGGGCGGGTACCGCCTTCTTCCTCGCGGCGAAGCGCGAGGAGGGCGCCGTCGCGGTCTCCGCGGCGCACACGCTCGAGCTCGGCAAGCTCGTCGCGACCCAGGAGGTCGTGTTCGAGACCGGCCACACGCGCCAGAGGGTCGCCGTGTCGAGCCGGCTCCTCGCGGCGCCGGGCAAGCCGTTCGTCTCTTCGCGGGAGGGCTCGCTGAAGGACGACTTCATGGTCTTCGCGCTGGACCTGAAGCCCACGAACACGAAGGTGCTCGAGGCCGACACGCAGCCGATCCAGAGCCTGCGCGGTGCGCGCGTGCGCATCCTCGGCGTGCCCGCCTCGAGCCCGGCCGACGAGGACGACATCTTCGGCACCATCCAGGTGGCCGACGAGAATCGCATCGAGGTGCGGCTCGATGTGCCGGCGGACCTGCGCGGCTGGGGCGGCGCCCCGGTGCTGCGCTTCCCCGGCGATACGGTGGTGGGGATCCTCGAGGCCGCCTGGCCCGACGACGAGGCGGCCGGCACGCTGCGCCTGGGCGTGGCGCCGATCGCTGGCGTGCTCGCGGCGCTGGGGAAGCCGCTCGCGGGCGGCCTGGGGCAGCCCTTCAAAGCGTTCGCCTCCGCGGTCCCCGCCGAATCCGGCGAGAAGAAGGTGGCTGCGGCCAACGACGTCGACGTGGGTGGGGACGACGTGCGCGAGCTCGCACCCGGGGAGGCGCTGCTCGGCCAGGCCGGAGCGGTGTCGACCACGCTGAAGCTCGAGATCGAGGAGCCCACCGACGGCTCGATCGTCGGCACGCCGGAGGGCGCCTTCCTGGCCGGCCGCGCGCTCGCGCTGCTCGGCGAGTTCAAGCGCTTCGACGTGATCATCGTGCTCGACACGTCGGGGTCGACCAGCGCCGCCTCGGGCGCGGACATCAACGGCAACGGCATCGTCGGGTCGAGCGGCCTCTCGGGCATCTTCAAGCAGACCGACCCGGGCGACTCGATCCTCGCCGCCGAGGTCGCGGCGGCGCGCAAGGTGCTCGAGGCCCTCGACCCGCGGAACACGCGCGTCGGGCTCGTCACCTTCGCCGGGACGCAGGAGCAGATCGACCCCTACTCGGGCTACCCCGTGCGCGCGAGCTACGAGCCCGACGCGATCACCGAGGAGCCGCTCACCACGGCCTACGAGCGCGTGGGGAAGGCGCTCGATCGCGTGATGGAGCGCGGCCCCGACGGGGCGACCAACATGACCGAGGCCGTGCGGCTCGCGGTGCGCGAGCTGAAGGGCTTCCGTGGTGCGATGTCGAAGCCCGATCCGGGCAGCCAGAAGGTCGTGCTCTTCTTCACCGACGGGCAGCCCACCGCTCCCTATCCGCAGACCTACAGCCGCCAGAACGTGAACTCGGTGCTGCGCGCCGCTTCCCAGGCGCGCCGCGCGGACGTCCAGGTCCACACCTTCGCGATCGGCCCCGAGGCGCTCGACGGCCCGATCGCCTGCGTGCAGCTCGCCGCCTACACGGGCGGCTACTTCACGCCGGTGAGCTCGCCGGGCGATCTCCCCCAGGTCGTCGACACGGTGAACTTCGCGAACCTCGACAAGCTCGAGGTGAAGAATCTCACCATCGAGAAGACGTCGAACGACATGGTCGTGAACGCGGACGGCTCCTTCGGCGCCCTCGTCCCGGTGCAGCCGGGGCTGAACCGCTCCAGGTGACCGCCAAGGCCACCGACGGCACCGAGACCACCGCCGAGGTGACCGTGAGCTACGCGCCGGGCGCGCCCTCGCCGCACCTCCCGCGCGAGCTGATGGCCATGCGCAACCGGCTCCTCGAGAAGCGCCTGATCGAGCTCAAGCGCGGCCGCATCGAGGCCGAGCGCGAGGCCGCCGAAGAGGCGCGCAAGCAGCTCGAGATCAAGATCGACAAGGACCGTGCGACCGCCGAGGCGGAGGCCGACAAACAGCAGAAGCAGCTCCGCATCGAGCGCGACCCCGACGCCCAGGGCAGCGACGACGACCAGCAGCCCTGACGGGACTCAGCCGGGGACGCTGGTTGACCACGTGTCAACTTGGGGACGCTGGTTGAAACGCCTTGCGTTTCAACCAGCGTCCCCAAGTTGACACGTTGAGCGTCCCCCTACGGCCGCGCCTCGTAGAAGGCGTTGACGGCGTGGTCGATGTCGAGGCGGCGGAAGCGCGTGAAGCCGGCCGCGCGCGTCATCTCGCGCGCGCGCCCCTCGTGGAAGCCGAGCGTGCCGAGCCCGGCGCCGCCCGGCTCCGAGAGCGCCGAAGACATGCAGGTGAGCACCGAGAACCCGTACATCAGCGACGCCATCGGGTTCTTCGCGACGTTCTCCGCGTAGGTCGGCAGCGCCTTGATGTCGGCGATCCACAGCACGCCGTCGTCGGCCAGCGCGCGGCGGATGCGGCCGAGCATGCGCGCCGGGTCGGTCATGTCGTGCAGGCAGTCGAAGGTCATCACCAGGGAGAAGCTCCCGTCCTCGGGCAGGCTCTCCTCGGCGACGTGGTGGAAGTGCACGTTCGCCGCGCCGGCGCGCTCGCGGTTCTCGGCGGCGCGCGCGAGCGCAAAGCGCGAGAGCTCGTAGCCGTGGAGCTCCGCCTTCGGGAAGGCGCGCGCCAGCTCGAGCAGCGCCGCGCCCGCTCCGCAGCCCACGTCGGCCACGCGCGCGCCGCTCTCGAGCTTCTCGCGCAGCCCCGGGATCGCCGGCACGCCCGCGCGCACCAGGAAGTTCCGCACCCAGGGTGCGAAGCCGCGCTCGATGCCGCGCGCTCCCTCGGGCCCGAACGCGTCGTACGGGAGGCCCACGCCGGTGCGGAAGGCCTCGCGCAGACGATCGGCGACCGCGAGCGTCTTGGGGAGCTGCGAGAACATGCCGGCGCCGAAGGCCGGGTGGTTCTCGTCCGCCAGCACGGCGCGCGCCTCGGGCGAGAGCGAGAAGCGCTCCCCGGCGTCCACCTCGAGCAGGCCGGCGGCGCCCTGGTTGTAGAGCCACTCGCGCACCCAGCGCTCGGCGAGCCCGGTGCGCGCTGCCAGCTCCGCCGGCGTCGCGGCGCCCTGGGCGAGCGCGCGGTAGAGGCCGAGGTCGTCGCCCAGATAGACGAGCGCCGAGGTGACGGCGCCGTTCAAGAGTCCGAACAGGTGCTTCGCGTAGTCCTTGAGGCGCTCCGGGTCGAGCTTGCGGGGGGTCTCCATCCCGCCAGCATGGCTCAGCGCGCGCGGCGCGGCACCTGCGCGGGGGCGACGCGCAGGAGCTCCTTCTCCTCGCCGCTCGCGTGCTTCTTGCGCATGAACTCCTGATAGCGCGCGTGCGCGCGCGGCCGGCGCTCGCAGAGCCAGGCGAGGAACTCGTCGGCGCGGTTCCACAGCCACTTGTCCGGCGGCCCGTCCTCGGGCGTGAAGTGGTTTTCGCACTCTCGCCAGTCGAAGTCCTTGCACAGCGCGGGGCGGCGCTCGTAGATCTTGCACAGGCCGGCGTCCGACAGGTTCTCGCAGCGCGTCCAGAACAGCACGTGCCAGGCGTTCTCCCAGTCGACGAACACGGCCATGTTCTCGTGGTAGAGGTACCAGAGGATCTGGTCGTACTCGCGGTTGCTGCTCGGGTCGTCGATCTCGATGGCCACGTAGCGGCAGCACTTCGCGCAGTCGAAGCACGGGTGGTCCGAGCTCTTCTGGATCACGGGCAAGAGGCCCGACTCGTGCCGGCTGCTCTCGCCCTCGCCCTCGCGTCGATCGGCCACCGCTCCCCCCAACAAGAGGGCGCGGACGGTATCAAACGCGGCGCCGTCTCACTCGCGCGCGGCGAGCTCGTGCGGGGTGAACTCGTGCGTGTCGCTGAAGATCTTGAGGGGCAGCCAGCCCGGCACCTCGGACATGTGGGGCATGCCGCGCGTCATCGCGCCGGTCGGATCGATCACCCAGGGATCCTCGGGCGTCTCGAACCAGAGCGTCACCATGTGGTGTTGACCGTCCTGGGGGCGGTAGACGATGGCGCGGAACACCTCGCTCTCGCGGAAGCCGAGATCGCGCAGCGCGTAGAAGGCGAGCAGCTCGAGGCCGTCGCAGTCGTCGCCGTCGTGATCGAGCGTCTCTTCGAGGGTGGCCCAGTGGTCGACCGCGCCGTCCGGGCGGTAGTGGGCGCGCGAGGTCTCCTGGATCCAGCTCGCGGTCTCGCGGGCCTGGGCGCGCTTCTGCTCGCGCCGGAACTCCTGGTACTTCTCGCGCAGGTCCTCGGTGTGGGAGGCCGAGGGATCGACGCCCGAGCCGGACACCGAGGCGGGCGCCAGCGCATCCGGCGCCTGCTGGGCGCGCTCGCGCGCCTGCCAAGCGGAGATCTTCGGCGACCACGGGTCCTGCGTTGCCGGCGCGGCGAAGTAGGCGAAGCCGCTCGGCTCCTCGGGCGCATGCCCGCGCGCACACGCGACTGCGCAGAGCGCCGCCCAGAGCAGGGCTCCGGAGACTCGCAGGGGGTGCGGGGGGCGAGGCATGACCTCGCTCCCATCGGTCGAACGCGCTCCCGAATTGAACGAGCGCTAGGCGGGGATCGGGGCGCCCATGCGCACGAGCGCGAACAGGATGATCACGAACAGGACGATCGCGGGGATGCCGCCGAGGATGTACAGGATTGCAACCCGATCGACGTTTCTCTTCGGCGGCTCGCCCGACATGCAAGGCCTCCTGGGACCGACGGGCGCGCACACTAGCGACGGCGCCCGCTCGCGTCGAGGAGCCGCTTGCCATACAACCTGCGCGGGCTGGGCGGGGAGGACAGCGTGACGCTGCGGCGCAAGCTCGCGCTGATCGGGGGGCTCTACTTCGTGGAGGGCTTCCCGATGGGCGTCTACGCCGACGTCTGGCCGGTCTTCCTGCGCGACAGCGGACTCTCGCGCAGCGCGATCGGCTTCGTCTCCGTGATCGGCTTCGCGTGGTCGGTGAAGGCGCTCTGGGCGCCGCTGCTCGACCGCTTCGGAGAGTGGCGGCGTTGGATCGCGAGCTCGCTCCTGGTAATGGCGCTCGCCTGTCTGGCGGTGCCGGGCCTCGCCGCGCACACACAGCTCGCACTGGCCCTCGCGATCGGCGCCTTCTGTCTCGCCTCGGCGACGCAGGACATGGCGATCGACGCCTATGCGGTGGCGCTCACCGCCACGGGCGAAGAGGGCCCGCTGAGCGCCGTGCGCGTCACCGCGTATCGGCTGGGCAAGCTCGCCTTCGGCGCGGGCGCGCTGTACGCGGCGGCTGCGCTCGGCTGGGCCGCCACCCATCAGGCGATCGCGGCGGGCGCCCTGCTCTTCGCGCTCGCGGTGCTCGCTGCGCCGCGCGTCCAGCCGGTGGGGCCGGTCGGGCGCTTTCGCTGGCGGGAGGCGCTCGGGAGCCTGCGCCGCCCGGGGCTGGGCGGCGCGCTCGGGTTCCTGCTCGTCTACCGCATCGGCGATCTCGCGATCGCCCCCATGATCGGCCCCTTCTGGCGCGACAGCGGCATGAGCCTGACCCAGATCGGCACGTTCTCGACCGGCCTCTCCGCGCTGGTGGGCATCGCCGGCGCCGCGCTGGGCGGCTGGATCGTCGCGCGCTCGCTGCCGCGCGCGCTCTTCGTCGGCGGCGTCCTCTCCGCGCTCTCGAATCTCGTCTACGCCTTCGCCGCGTGGCGGGGCGCGCCGCTCCCCTGGATGGTGGCAGCCTCGTTCACGGAGTCGTTCTGCGGCGGGATCGCCAGCGTCGCCTTGGTGAGCCTGCTGGTGCGCGCGAGCGACCGCGCCCACGCCGCCACCCAGTTCGCCCTGCTCACCGCGCTCGCGGCCCTGGCCGGCCGCTTGATCGGCGGCGTGTCCGGCCAGGTCGTGGACACCGCCGGCTACGTCGCGTGGTTCGCGACCTCGGCGCTGCTTCGGGCTCCCCGCGCTCGCCTGGGTGCGCGCCGCCGTGCGCTTCGGCGAGGCGCGGCCCGCGTAGCCCAGGGCCGGGCGCGAGCGCGCGAGCTACTGGCGCCACTCCGGCGGGACCGCGGCGAGGTTGGCCTCGATGTCGAGCTGGCGCAGCTTGCGCTCCAGGCGCTCGACCTCGTCGCGGTGACGGCGCAGCTCGCTGCGCAGCGAGAAGTCGACGGGCGCGTCCTGGCTCTGGCTCGTGTCGGCGCCCGGGATCGGGTTCACCTTCCACTGGCCCCCCGTCGCGCCGTCGAGCTTGGACTCGGCGGCGTCGAGGGCGGCGTGCTCCTTCGCGAGCTCGCCGCGCACCTCGGCGTAGCGCGCGCGCCACTCGCCGCGGGTCAGGCCCCCCTTTCGCTCGACCGAGTACTGTCGCCCGGTCGGCAGCGTGAGCAGCTGGTCCAGGCCGACGCTCGCGCCGGGAGCCTCGGGCGCGGGCGTCGCGCCCGCGCTGTCGCCGGGCCCGGTCTCACTTGCCGGTGCGTTGCCGGTCGCCTGCGGGTCGCTCGCAGCCTGGCCGAGCGCGGGCGCCGCGAGCCCCAGCCCCGCCGCGAGGCCGGCCGAGAGGAGAGCTCGACTCGCCAGAAGCGCTCGCATCGATGGCCTCCTCGCCGCGCAACGACCTCGGAGAATAGCGTCGCCGGAGCGGCGTTCGGACTTCAAGCCGAGGGGCGGCCGGCCGATAGGCAGCGGAGAGATCAGCCCGGCTCGCGCCAGGAGTCCTGGACATGGATCGCGAAAAGCTCCATCGCCTGCTGCGCCTGGGCATCGAGAAGGGCGCATCGGACGTCCACCTCCAGGTCGGCCATCTCCCCCTCTATCGCTTCAACGGCAACCTGGTCGAGCTCCGCTACAAGGTGTTGAGCGCCGAGGACACCGAGGCGATCTCCGCGCTCCTGCTCGAGGGCGACCCGCGCCAGCGCGTGGAGTTCAACGAGATCGACCTCGCCTACGAGCTGCCCGGCGAAGGCCGCTTCCGCGTGAACATCAGCCGCCAGCGCCACACGCACAACATCGTGCTGCGCGTGATCCCGCTGCAGATCAAGGGCATGGAGGAGCTGAACCTGCCCGGCGTGCTGCGCGACATCGCGCAGCTCCGACGGGGCTTCGTGCTGGTCACCGGCGCCACGGGCATGGGCAAGTCCACCACGCTCGCCGCGATGATCAACGAGGTGAACCGCACGCGGAAGTGCAAGATCGTGACGATCGAGGACCCGATCGAGTTCGTGTTCACGCACGAGAAGTCCGTGATCACGCAGCGCGAGGTCGGCACCGACACGGCGAGCTTCCAGGACGCGCTGCGCGCAGCGCTGCGCCAGGACCCCGACGTGATCATGGTCGGCGAGATGCGCGACCACGGGACCGTCGACACCTCGCTCAAGGCCGCCGAGACCGGCCATCTGGTGTTCTCCACCATCCACACCTCCGACGTCGCCTCCACCATCAACCGGCTGGTCTCCTTCTTCCCGGTGGAGGAGCAGCCGAACGTGCGCGCGCGCCTGGCGGACAACGTGAAGGCGATCGTGTCGCTGCGCCTGCTCGTCAACAAGAAGGAAGACGCGCGCGTGCCGGCGGTCGAGGTGCTGCGCTCGACGCGCACCATCCAGGAGTGCATCCGCGACCCGCTGCGCACCGCCGAGATCACCGACTACCTGGCGCGCAGCCGCTCGGACCGCATGCAGACCTTCGACCAGCACCTGCTCGACCTGCTCAAGGCCAGCAAGATCTCCGTGGAGACGGCGCTGGCGGCGGCCTCGAATCCGACCGACTTCCAGACCAAGCTTCAGCTCGAGGGCGAGGAGCCGAGCGAGGAGACCGAGAAGCCGGACTCCTTCGAGCCCGGCTCCGACGTGCGGTTCTAGCCGTGAGCGAGGCACTCCAAGCCGAGCACGGCTCCGCGGGCGCCGCCTGGGCGAGCGCGCTGCGCGCCACGCACCGGCCGCGCGGCAGACGTGGTGCGGGGCGTGGCACTCCTCTTTGCGCGCAGCCCGAGCGAGCCCAGCGCCCAGAGCCTCACGCTGCGGGCGGCCGCGGGCTTCGCCAATCCGGACGAGGCGCGCGCCACCGCCCGCGCCCTCGAGAGCTGGGTGCGCGAGCTCGCGAGCGCTCGCGAGATCGTCCACGCGCGCTCCGCGCGCAGCCTCGGCCCCCGCCCGGTGGAGGGCGCGCTCGGCATCCCGCTCGTGGTGGGCGACCGCCACTGGGGCGCGCTGATCGTGGGCGGCGCCAGCGACCTCCGCGAGTCCGTGGTGGCGGCGCTGCGCGGCGTCGCGGACGTGGCGGCGCTGCGACTGGACCACGCCCACACCCAGGCGCGCCTGCTCGAGCTCGAGAAGTGCGTCGCGGAGCGCGAGCGCGGCGAGGACAACTCCAGCGACGAGATCCTGAAGCTGTCCGAGGCGCTGTTCGCCCAGGACATCGCCCTGCTGCAGAGCAAGGAGCAGCTCGGCAAGGTCGAGAAGCTGAAGAGCGACTTCATCGAGAAGATGTCGCGCGAGCTGCGCACGCCGCTGAACGGCATCATCGAGGCGATCATCGCGGTGCTGGCGGGCGAGAACGAGCAGCTCTCGGACGCCGCAAAGGCGAGCCTGCGCGCCGCCCTCGACGACGGCACGAGCTTCCTGCGCACGCTGCAGAACATCCTCGACCTGTGGCGCATCAAGCAGGGCGAGCTGCCCGTCCAGGTCCAGGACGTGAACTTCCGCGAGGTGATCGAGGAGGCGATCTTCAGCGTCCAGGATGCGCTCGGCGACAAGCCCGTCGCCATCGAGCGACGCGTCAGCGAGCCGCTCCCGAAGATCCGCACCGACCTGGCGAAGGTGAACCAGATCCTGTTCCTGCTGCTCGACAACGCGGTGAAGTTCACGCCGCGCGGGCGCATCGAGATCGAGGCGGAGGTGAGCGGAGCGCGGCTGCGCTGCCGGATCGCCGACACCGGCGTCGGCATCTGCGCGGACGACCGCCAGTACATCTTCGACGAGTTCTTCCAGGTCGAAGACCCGAGCGACAGCCGCTACCGCGGAGCGGGCCTCGGTCTCACGCTCGTGCGCGAGCTGCTCCAGCTCCTCGCCGGCGAGATCGAGATCGAGAGCGAGGTCGGCCAGGGCACGACCGTGACCTTCGCGCTCCCGGTGCAGCCGATCGGGTAGCGGCTACTCCGCGCCCTCGGTCTGCCCGTAGTCGGGCTGGATGTGGCCGGCCGCGATCTCGCGCAGGGCCGTCACCACCTCCTTGTTCTCCGCCGTCGCTACCAGCGGACGTGCACCCTTCTTCAGCTGCTTCGCGCGGATCGCCGCCATCTGGACCAGGTGGAACCGGTTGGGCACCAGCGCGGTGCAGTCCTCGATCGTGATGCGAGCCATGCGACACCCTCGGGGTTGCGGAGGCGCGCGAGCCTACCGGAACTGCCTCGAAATGACAGGCCGAGCGCGCGTGGAAAAGGAAACCCCGGCCGGAAGAGTCCGGCCGGGGTCCGAAGACTTTCCTGAAGAAAGCCTCGAAAGCGTCCCGAAGGACTACTTCTTTCGAGCGCGCTTCTTCGCGGCCTTCTTCTTCGCCTTCTTCTTAGCTGCCATCGCGGGTTTCCCCTCTGGTTGATGGACTGCCGCCTCATCGGCGACCGCGACCGGAGGTTCGAAGGCAACAGCGCCCTCTTTCCGTCGCTGCTCTTTGCCCTTACGGCATGAGTTGCGAGTCAGGCTAACCCCTCACGTCGCACGACGTCAAGGGAGAAATGCAAAAGAATCAAGCGAGTGCGATTCCAAGCTGCGGGTAGCCGAGCGCTTCCGGCTTGACGCGCTGGCGCAGCGCTTCTATCCGTCCCGCTTCGCGCGAGGGGAGACCGTGGGCAGCGTCATCAAGAAGCGCCGAAAGAAGATGCGGAAGCACAAGAAGAGGAAGATGCTGAAGCGGTCAAGGCACAAGAAGCGCTAGTCGAGGGGAGCGCGGCGATCGAGGGAGGTCGTCGCGGCGGCGGTGGAGAGCCGCTGCAGCTGACGCCGCTTCGCGGCGCAGCTGAGCGGCTTGGACTGGCTCGCGGGAAGTCGCGTTCGACCCTAGCTACGCGGTCGCGTGCTCGGGCACCGACTCGTCGGGCGCCCACCAGCGCTTGAGCCGCCCGAGCGCGCGGTTCAGCGGGTGGCGGCGGGGCAGGAAGCCGAGCGGCGGCCGACTGCGCACGCCGAGCTCGGCGAGCGCGGTGTGCATCGCCTGGTTCGCCGGGTCGATCATGAGACCGCGGCGCAGGTAGCGGATCGCCTCGGCCTTGAAGCCGAAGGCGAGGTGGACGCGCGCCAGGTTGTGGTAGAGCTCGGGGTTGAAGAACTCCTCCTTGGCCGCCGAGCGGCAGAGCTCGAGGGCGCGATCGAAGCGGCGCTCGACCAGGGCGAGGCCGAGGCCGTAGAAGGAGCGGTAGCGCGGGTTGGCGCGATCGACCTGGTGGGCGAGCCGGAAGCACTCGAGCGCCTGGGCCTGGTCGTCGCGCGCCAGGGCCTCGCGGCCGCGCCGGAAGTGGTCGTCTGCGTTCACTGTGCCCTGCATTGCGTCGCTCCTCGTTGCCCACGCTGCGTCGTGATGAGCCTCACCGCTTGGGCGATGTGGCAAGCCTCGTGCCGCGAGCCCACGAATGCGCAACGACGGCGCGAAGATGGCGTGACGACGAGGGGACCGCGTCCTCGGCGCCGACTCGTAGGGAAGCCCCCACGAGCACGGATTCGAAACCCGAGGCTCGAATTCGTTCTCGGCCCGCGCGGGGTACGGCGGGCGCTGCGCTCGGCGCTAGTACTCGATGATCTCGAGGATGTAGCGCTTCTTCTCCTTGCCGCTGGCCGCCGCCATGATCGTCCGGATGGCCGACGCGTGCGCGCCGCCTTTGCCGATCACCTTCCCCAGGTCGTCCTTGGCGACGCGCAGCTCGAGGACGTGCGCGTGCTCCCCGATCACTTCCTTGATCTGCACTTCGTCGGGCTTGTCGACCAGGGCGCGGACGATCGCCTCGATGAGCTGCTTCATGCCGCTTCCTGCCTTGTCGGCCGTAGCCGCATCCTTCTCGGCCGTAGCCGCATCTCGCCTCGCGAATTCGCCTCCTGCAACAGCCGCGCGAGGATCCGTTGCCACCACTGCCGGTCAGTGTACGCCCAACCCGCCGGGCTGCGGGCAGGAAAAGCGCCGGGGGCGTGCCCGCCCTGCGCGCGCCCTCGCCCGTCGGTGCGGAGCTCAGCGCGAGGCGTCCGACGGTCGGCGCAAGCGGCCGATCACCCGATCGAGGGCGCTCGCCAGCCGGGAGCGGTCCTCCGCCAGGTGGACCCACTCGGAGTGACCCCGGCGGAGACGGCCCGTGGCGATGGCGACCACCTGGCGCTCGTGGACCCAGGCGTCCTTCACGGTGGGCCGCTCGGCGTGGACCTGCCACACGCCCCCGCGCCGGCGCATCAGGCGCTGCAGGACCAGCCGACCTTCGAGGGCGACCAAGGCCACCTCGCCCGCTCGCGGGGCGCGCCGCTCGAGCCGGACACGGTCGCCGGGGAGGACCAGGGGTGCCATCGCGTCGCCGCGGGCCTCGATCTCGACGGGGCCGCGCTCCAGCCAGGTCGCGATCCGACCTGGCCCGGCCTCCCGGCTCCCGCGCTCCTCGCGCGGGCGATTGCGCTGCATGGGGCCCCCTCCCCTGCCCGGTCGTCTCGTCCGCCCAGACGGGGCGCTTGAGGCGGGGGTCCGGGGGGTCAGGCCGCGTAGGTCTCGCGCAGGTAGCGGGGGATGTCGTCGGAGGCGCCGAGCGTGCGCCCCTGGTTCGGGTCCCATAGGACAGGCAGCGGACCCTCGCCGAAGCGCGCGGCGAAGGCCCCACGGCGGGGGCTCCCGGAACCGAGATTGTGGAGGCGGTACGGAAGCTCCAGCTCGCAGAGCTCCTCGCGGACCAGGCGTGCGCCCGGCGACGCCTCGCTCCCCCAGAGCTCGAGGAGCTGCTCGGGCTGCTTCGCCGGGCGCGCGACGCGCCCGGCGCTCCCGCGCAGGGCCGACGCCAGCGCCACGCCCAGGGTGCTCGCGGCGCTGGGGCCCGGGCCCGCGCCATAACGACTCTGGAGGTGGCGCACGATGTCGCCCGACTCGTAGAGCTCGAGGCCCGCGTTCGGATCCACCAGGTAGGGGAACTGGGCTTTGCCCCCGCGCGCGACCAGCTCCGGCCGGAAACGCACGCCGCCGCGCGGACACGGGCGAATCTCGGCGTCGAGGTCGAGCCGCGTCAGAGCCTCGCGCACCTTGCGACAGAAGGGGCAAGCCTCGAACTCATAGAGCACGAGCTCGCGCTCGGGTCGCGCTCCGAGCGCACCGACGCGACCGCCCGCCCCGCCCCGCGACCAGGTAGCGAGCGCGGAGCTCGCGAGATCGAGGGAGCGCGCAAGGCCTGCCACGGAGCGAGCCTACGGCTGGACCGGCGCCCTCCGCCACTGCCCGTCGGGGCTGCGCAAGAGCTCCACGGTCGGCCAGTAGGCGAGGTCGAGCTCGAGCGTGAGCAGCCGCTCGCGGCCCTCGAGGTCGGCGACGAAGAGGCGCAGGGAGGAACCGTCCGGCTTGCCGCGCACGGCGGCGAGGAAGGCGTCGAGGTCGGGAATGGGAACACCGTCGACGGCGAGGATCCGCCAGGTCGGCGCGAGCTCGTGCGCCTCGGCGGGCGTCCCGCGCCAGCGGCCGGCGACGTAGACGCCGGTGCGCGGAAGCCCGCGCTGGAGCGTCAGCGAGGCGGGCACCGGCTGCAGCAGCGCACCGCTCCAGAGCAACACGCGGTCCGTCGCCGGCGCGAGCGCGGGCTGCGTCTCGAGCTTCGCCTCGGCGAGCGCCTCGTCGCGCACCCACTCGAGATCGACCGCGCCGCGCTGCACCGCGCGCTCGAGATCGAAGAGCTTGCTGAGCGGCCGACCGTCGAGGCGCACGAGCAGGTCGCCCACCTGGAGCTGCCCGGCGGCGGGCGTGCCGGCCGTCACGCCGCGCACCGCGAACACGCGGCGCGAGGACCCGCCCACGCGCTCGAGCTGCTCGGCCACGGCGGGCGGGAGGCCGCGCTCGCGCGCGCGAAACAGGGGGAGCGCCTCGAGCTCGGCGCCGAGCGCGCGCCACGGTCGATCCCCCGCATCGAGCCATTCGCGCAGCACGGCCGCCGGAATCCCCGCGAAGAACGAGTTGGCCTTGCCCCCGGCGTCCGTGGAGAAGGACGCCCACAGCGCGCGCACGCGCCCGCGCTTGTCGGTCAGCACGCCGCCCACGCTCGCGAGCTCGTCGCTCACCGAGATCAGGTCGACGTTGGTCTCGCGAAAGCGCGGCGTATCGGGGATCGGGATCAGCGGCGCGTCCACGCGCTCGACCTGGGTCGCGCGCGAGAGCAGCTGCTGGCGCGACGTCATCGCCACCAGCCAGACGTCGTCGCCCGGCGCGAGCTCATCGGTGTCGAGCTCTGCGGAGAGGAGCGGCGTCCCGGCGAGCTGGCGCGGGTCGTACTGCACCAGGGCAAGGTTGTGCTCGGGATGGAGCGCCACGACGTGCGCCGGCACGATCGCCGAGCCGCCCACCACGATGTCGGCGTCGCCCAATAGGATGGGCACGGTGTCGCGGTCCGTGAGCACGAGCCCGCGCGCCGCGTCCACCACGAGCCCCGCTCCGGTGAATTGACCGCCCTGCACGCCGTCGACGGGAAGCGCGACGTCGAAGCGCACCTGCACGAGGGAGCGCGCCACGCGCGCCATCGGCTCCCCGCGCTCCTCGGGGAGGCTCAGCGTGACCGCGGTCGGCGCCGGTGCGGGAGGCGGAGGCGGCGACTCCCGACAATCCCAGCTGCCCCCATCCGCGGCGCGGTCGCAGCGCTGCATCGGGAACCAGCGGCGATCCACGCGCAACGCCGCCACGCGCGGGCTGCCCTTGTCGCCCAGCTCCTCGTAGCGCACGCGCACGAGTGCGCCGTCGGGTCGCGCCGCCACCTCGCGCTCGAAGTCGGCGAGCGTGCGCACCGGCGCCCCGTCGAGCGCCTCGATCAGGACGCCCGCCGGGATGCCCGCGCGGCCGAACGCGTAGCCCGTCGCGGCCAGGAACACCCCGCGCACGGGAATTGCGAAGGAGCGCGCGAGCTGGAAGGAGAGCGGGTTCAGCACCCCGCCCCCGAACTCGAGGAAGCTCGCCGGGGTGATGGCGTGGAGGTCGCCGACGGGCACCTGCACCGTCATCGGCTCGCCGCCGCGCTCGATGTCGAGGGCGACGCGCTCGCCGACGCGCGCATCCAGCACGTCCTCGAGCGGCACGAAGCCGTCGATCAGCTTGCCATCGAGGGCGACGGCGATGTCGCCGGGCTGCAGGAGACCCTCGGCGGGCCCACCCGGCACCACCTCGCTCACCACCAGCATGCCCACGGCTGCCGGGCTGCGCGCGGCGTACGCGCGCCTCGGTTTCCTCGCGCAGCCCCAGGCGCGCGAGGTCGTAGTAGGGCTTCTGGAGGAAGACGGCCTGCAGGGTCCCGCGCGTCACCGGCTGGCCGGCCTGGATACGCTGCAACGCCTCGGCCGGCCGATCGAGCGGCAGGAAGAAGCTCGACGCGCTGCCGAGGCTGCCGCCGGCGTTCAGCGCGATCACGCGGCCGCGCTTGTCGACCACGGGCGAGCCCGACGAGCCGCCCGAGGAGCTCGACGCGGCCTGGTAGTAGAAGGTGTTGAAGTCGTTGTACTCGCCGCGCCCGTAGTTCGGGGCGTCGCGGTCGAGGCGCGCGAGGGTGCCGGCCAGGATCGAAAGCTTCTCGCCGGCGTCGTTGCCGATCACGCGCAGCTCGACGCCCACGCGCGCCGCATCGGGGGCGAGGGGCAGCGCCACGGGCTGCATGAAGCGCAGCTGCTTGGGGTCGTAGCGATAGAAGCCGAAGTCGTGCACGGGGTCCCGGTAGACGGGGACCACCTCGACCTCCTCGTGGTTGAGGAAGATCGCGTGGGCCTTCACGGGTCCCGGCTGCACGACGTGGCGGTTGGTGAGGATCAGCCCGCGCTCGGCGTCCACCACGAAGCCCGTGGCGAGCGAGGTGGCCGGGCTCTCGGTGTCGAAGGAGCGCACGCCCGAGATGCGCAGCGCGACGACCGCTTTCGCCACGCGGTCGATGGTCTCCTCCCATTCGTCGGCGCGCGCGCGCGCGGCGAGCGCCGCGCCGAGCGCGAGGGCGAGCACGGGGACGCGCGCGAGGCGGAGCAGCTTCACGCGCTCGCCCGCGGCAGCATGCGCTCGAGGTAGACGCGCACGTACTTGCCGAGCACGTCGGCCTCGAGGTTGACGCGCGCGCCCTCCGCCAGGCCGCCGAGCGTCGTCACCGCGAGCGTGTGGGGGATGAGGGCGACGTCGAAGCCGTCGCGCGCCACGCCCACCACGGTGAGCGAGACGCCCTGCACCGTGACGGAGCCCTTCGGCACGAGCAGCTCGGCGAAGCCCGGCGAGGTCTCGACGTGGAGACGAACGTCCTCACCGCTCCTCACCAGCCGCCGCACGCGCCCGGCCTCGTCCACGTGGCCCTGCACCAGGTGGCCGTCGAAGCGCGCCGAGGCCGCCATCGCGCGCTCGAGGTTCACGCGCGCCCCGGGCGCGAGGTCGCCCAGGGCCGTGCGGGCGAGCGTCTCCGGGATCGCGTCGAAGCGCAGCTCCACGGCGTCGGGCTCGGCGATCGTGAGGCAGCAGCCGTTCACGGCGACGCTGTCGCCCAGGCGCACGGCGCCGGCCAGCGCGGGCGCGCGCACCGCGAGGCGCGTCGCCGCCCCGCGCGGCGAGATCGCGCTCACCTCCCCCACCGCCTCGACGATGCCAGTGAACACGGGCTAGGAGCCAGACCCAAGATGGGAGAACTCGCCTCGCCGCCGATCCATCGCCGCCAACTGCGTTGCGCTCCCTGCGGCGTAACACTCGCTACGCCTCAGTCGCGCGCCTTGTTGGCGGCGCGTCTCGGCGGCGAATGCTTCGTTCCCCATCTTGGGTCGGGCTCCTAGGCCGCGTGCTTGCCGAAGCGGCGCTCGATCTCGCGCAGCATCGCGTCGCGCACGGTCGGGTAGTCGGCGGCGAGCTCCAGCGGCGGGTTCGCGAAGCGCGAGTCGACGTCCGCGAGCCGCATCTCGTGATACCTCACCTTGAAGTCGATGAACTTGAGCCCGTGGGCGGTCGAGATCACCACCACGCGGTCCGAGGGGCGGATGGTGCCCTTCGCGACGAGCTTCTCCATCGCCGCGAGCGCCACGCCCGTGTGGGGGCAGTTGAACAGGCCCGTGCGGTCGGCGCGCGCGGCGGCCTCGGCGAGCTCGGCCTCGCTCGCCTGCTCCACGATGCCGTCGTAGCGCACGATCGCATCGACCGCCTTCTCGTAGCTCACCGGGTTTCCGATCTGGATGGCCGAGGCCAGCGTCGGCCGCGCGGCGATCGGCTCGAAGGTCTGGAAGTCGCGCTGGTAGGCGAGATAGAGCGGGTTCGCGTTCTGGGCCTGGGCGCACACGATGCGCGGCCGGCGCGTGGTGATGCCCGAGCTCGACCAGCATGTCGAGGCCCTTCGCGAGGGCCGAGACGTTCCCGAGGTTGCCGCCCGGGATGATGATCCAGTCCGGCACCTCCCAGTCGAACTGCTGCACGATCTCGATGCCGACGGTCTTCTGGCCCTCGATGCGCAGGCTGTTCATCGAGTTCGCCAGGTAGATGCCGTCCTTCTCGGCGATGCGCTTCACGACCTCCATGCAGCCGTCGAAATCCGTGTCGAGCGGGAACACCACCGCGCCGTTCGCGACGGGCTGGATCAGCTGCGCGAGGGAGATCTTGCCGCGCGGCAGGAAGACGATCGCCGGGATGCCCGCGGCGGCGGCGTAGGCCGAGAGCGCGGCCGAGGTGTCGCCCGTGGAGGCGCAGGCCACCGCCCGGATCGGCTTCCCCTTCTTGCGCATCTCCTTCACCATCGACACGAGCACGGTCATGCCGAGGTCCTTGAAGGAGCCGGAGTGCGTGTTGCCGCAGAGCTTGAGCCACAGCTCGTCGAGGCCGAGCTCGCGCCCGTAGCGCTCGGCCCAGAACAGGTTGGTGTGGCCCTCGTACATCGAGACCACGTTGTCGGCCTCGAGCTCGGGCAGCACCCATTCCTTCTTGCCCCACACGCCCGATCCGTAGGGCCACTCGGTCTTGTGGGCGCGCGCCTCGAACAGCTCCTTCCAGCGGTTGCCCGAGGTGCGCCGCAGCGCGTCCATGTCGTGCACCACCTGGAGCAGGCCGCCGTCGCGATCGGTGTAGACCACCTCGTCGAGCGGGTAGCGCTCGCTCGGGTTCTTCAGGCTCTGGAACCACGCGGTGTGCCGCGGCTTCGGCGCCATCAGAGGTCCTCCTCGATGCGCACGAGCCGCGTGCGGGCCGCCACCTCGGGCATGCGGTCCACGCGCTGGAGCGCGCGGCGCACCGCATCCTCCCGGGCCGGGTGGGTGAAGACGACGATCGGCACGCTGCCCGTGGCGACGTTGCGCGCCTTCTGGAGCACCGACTCGATGCTGATGCCGTGCTCGCCGAGCGCGCTCGCGATGCGACCGAGCACGCCCGGCTCGTCGCGCACCGTGAACACGAGGTAGCAGCGCGCCAGCAGCTCGCCGAGGCTCACCAGGGTCTTGCGCTCGAGGTGATCGGGTCGATAGGAGAGCGGCGCCACGCGGCCCGCGCTCCCGCGCCGGATCTCGCGGGCGATCTCCATCAGGTCGCCCACCACGGCGCTCGCCGTGGGGAGCTCGCCCGCGCCGGCGCCGTAGAAGAGCGTGCGGCCCACCGCGTCGCCCTGCACGGCGATCGCGTTCATCGCGCCCTCGACCTTCGCGATCAGCGAGTCGGCCGGGATCATGGTCGGGTGCACGCGCGCCTCGATGCACTCGCGCCCCTCGGCATCCTCGCGCGCGCGCCCGATCGCGAGCAGCTTGATGCGGTAGCCGAACTCTTCGGCCGCCTCGAAGTCGAGCGGGACGATGCCGCGGATGCCCTCGGTGGGGATGTCCTTGGGCGTGATGTCGGCGCCGTAGGCCATCGCGACCAGCAGCGTCAGCTTGTGCGCGGCGTCGATGCCGTCCACGTCGAAGCTCGGATCGGCCTCGGCGTAGCCGAGCTCCTGGGCGCGCTTCAGCACGGCCTCGAAGGGCGCGCCCGTCTTCTCCATCTCGCACAGCACGTAGTTGGTGGTGCCGTTCACGATGCCGTGGATCGAGAGGATGCGGTTCGCCGACAGGCCCTCGCGCAGCGAGCGCAGGATGGGGATGCCGCCGCCGACGCTCGCCTCGAAGGCGACGTCCACGCCGCGCCGCGCCGCGGCCTCGAAGATCTCGCGCCCGTGCAGCGCGAGCAGCGCCTTGTTGGCGGTGACGACGTGCTTGCCCGCCTCGATGGCGGAGAGCACGAAGCGCTTGGCGGCGCCGGTGCCGCCCACCAGCTCGATCACGATCTGGACGCGCGCGTCGGCCACCAGGCCGTCGGCGTCGCGGTCGAACTGGATGCCCGAGAGATCCACGCCGCGAGCGCGCTCCAGGTCGAGATCGGCGATGCGCACCAGCTCGAGCGGGAAGCCCAGGCGCTGGGCGATCACGGCGGCGTTTCTGCGCAGCACCTTGGCCACGCCGGTGCCGATCGTGCCGAGCCCGATCAGGCCGACGCCGACACCGCCCGCCACGCTCACGCCCCGACGCCGCGCAGGAACTTGCGGATCCCGCGCACGGCCTGGCGCGTGCGGTGCACGTTCTCGACCAACGCGAAGCGCACGAAGCCCTCGCCGTTCTGGCCGAAGCCAACGCCCGGCGCCACGGCGACCTGCGCCTCGCGCAGGAGCTGCTTCGAGAACTCGAGGGAGCCGAGCGAGCGGAGAGGCTCGGGCAGCGGCGCCCACACGAACATCGTGCCCATCGGCTTCTCGATCTTCCACTGGCCCGCGCCGGGCTTGGCGAGGCCGTCGATCAGCGCGTCGCGGCGCGCCCGGTACTCCTCGACGGTCTCCTGCACGCAGTCCTGTGGACCGCGCAGCGCGACGATCGCGCCCACCTGGATGGGCGTCGGGATGCCGTAGTCGAGGTAGCTCTTGATGCGCGTGAGCGCGTGGACCATGTCGCGGTTGCCGGCGCAGAAGCCCACGCGCCAGCCCGCCATGTTGTGGCTCTTCGAGAGCGAGAGGAACTCGATCGCCACGTCCTTCGCGCCCGGCACCTCGAGGATGCTGGGCGGCCTGTAGCCGTCGAAGGAGATCTCCGCGTACGCGAAGTCGTGCACCACCATCAGGTGGTTCTCGCGCGCGAAGGCCACCAGGCGCTCGAAGAAGGTCCGGTCCACCACCATCGTCGTGGGGTTGTGGGGGAACGAGACGATCAGGAGCTTCGGCTTGGGCCAGGTGCGCTTCACCGCCGTCTCGAGGTTCGCAATGAAGTCCGTCTCGGGACCGATCGGCACGTGGCGCAGGTCGCCGCCCGCGATCACCACCGCGTACTGGTGGATCGGGATAGGTCGGGTCGGGAGCGAGCACGACGTCGCCGGGGCCCACCGTCACCAGCACGAAGTGCGAGAGGCCCTCCTTGGCGCCGATCACGGCGATCGCCTCGCTCTCGGGATCGAGCTCGACGTTGTGACGGCGCTGGTACCACTCGCACACGGCGGCGCGCAGGTTCGGGATGCCGCGCGACGCCGAGTAGCGGTGCGTGTGCGGGTCCTGGGCCGACTCGGTGATCTTCTCGATGATGTGCGGCGGCGTCGGCATGTCCGGGTTGCCCATGCCGAGATCGACGACGTCCTCGCCGGCGCGGCGCGCCGCGTGCTTCAGCTGCGTCACCTCGGCCAACACGTAGGGAGGCAGCCGGCGCAGCTTGGCGAAGTCGTGGCGGATGGCGGACACGGAGCCCTCGGGCCGGTAGGAAACCGGCGCAGGTACGGCAACTTACGGGCGATTCGGAGGCCCGGCAAGCAAGCCGCGCCAGGCCCTCCCGCGCCTCAGCCTGCGCGGCGGGCGCGCAGCCGCGCGAAGAGGAAGTAGAAGGGGACCCCGATCAGGGAGACCAGCAGGCTGAGCAACGCCGGGGTGGTGCTGCCGAGCAGGAGGTACGTCGCGATGGCGAGGTTCGCCGCGATGTAGAGCGCGGGGACCACGGGGTAGCCGAGCGCCCGGATCGGGCGGGGCTGCCTGGGGCGCCGGCGGCGCAGCACGAAGAGCGCGACGACGTCGGCGCTCGTCGCGAGCAGGATCGCGAAGGTGGTGAAGTCGAGGGCGCCGGGATACGTCTGGAGCACGCCCACCACCACGATCGCCACGACGGCCTGGAGCAGGATCGCGATGGCCGGCGTCGCGTAGACCTCGTGCACGCGCTCGACGCCAGGCAGGAAGCGCCCGTCGAGGGCCATCGCGTAGGCGACGCGCGGCCCCACGATCACCGTGGCGTTCAGCGTGCCGAGGATCGAGATCAGCACGAAGGCGCTGAGGAGCTTCCCGCTCACCGGGCCGAAGAGAGCGCGCGCGGCGGCCTCGCCCGCGTTGGGCGCGTGGCGCAGCTCGTCGATCGGCAGCGCGTACAGATAGACCGCATTCATCAGCAGGTAGATCGCGGCGCAGACGGCGAGGCCCACGAAGAGCGAGCGCGGCAGGTTGCGCGCGGGGTCGCGGATCTCGCTCGCGACGTAGACCGTCGCGTTCCAGCCGAGGTAGCTGAACAGCACCGGCGACATCGCGAGCGCGCAGGCGGCGAGCGTGATGTGGTCGGCGCCGCTGCCGGGTCGCGCGAGCTGCCCGAGATCCCCGTGGCCGATGAACGGCGCGAGCGCGCCGAACGCGAACAGCGCGATCACCTTCACCCAGCCCGTCGCGTTGTTCGCCCAGGCGCCGTAGCGCACGCCGCGGTAGTTGACCCACGAGAGCGCGGCGATCGTCGCCGCGGCGAGAGCGAGCGTGCCCGCGCGAGACCAGCCGAGGATTCCCCCTACTCCTGCGGCGAAGCCCACCGCGAGCGTCGCGACGGTGCCGGCGAAGATCGCGAAGAAGGTGATCCAGCCGACCAGGTAGCCCGCCATCGGATGGATCGCTTCGCGCAGGTAGACGTAGTCGCCGCCCGCGTGCGGGAACATCGCGCCGAGCTCCGCGTTCGCGAGCGCGCCCGCGAGCGAGAGCAGTGCGCCCAGAATCCACACGGCGAAGATGAAGCCCGGGTGCGGCAGCCGGTCCGCGATCGCCGCCGGCGTGAGGAAGATCCCGGAGCCCACCACCGACGCGACCACCAGGAAGACCGCGTCCTGGAGCGAGAGCTCCGGGCGCAGGCGATCGCGCGGGTCGCGCTCCGACGTGGCGCTAGCCGAGGAACGGGATCAGCAGCAGGGCCATGATGTTCACGAGCTTCAGCATCGGGTTGATCGCGGGCCCCGCGGTGTCCTTGTAGGGGTCGCCGACGGTGTCGCCGGTGACGGCGGCCTTGTGGGCGTTGCTCCCCTTGCCGCCGTGCGCGCCGCTCTCGATGTACTTCTTGGCGTTGTCCCACGCCGCGCCGCCGGTGGTCATCGAGATGCCCAGGCAGACGCCCGTCACGATCGAGCCGATCAGGAGGCCGCCCAGACCGGGCGCGCCCAGCGCCGCGGCGACCACCACCGGGATCACCACCGGAATCAGCGCCGGCGCGATCATCAGGCGCAGCGCGGAGCGCGTCACGATGTCGACGCAGGCGCGGTAGTCGGGCTGCGCGGTGCCGGCCATGAGGCCCGGGATCTCCCGGAACTGGCGGCGCACCTCGTCCACGACCTTCCCGCCGGCCTCGCCCACCGCGCTCATCGCGAGCGAGGCGAACACGAAGGGGGTCATCGCGCCGATGAAGAGGCCCGCGAGCACGGCGGTGTTGGAGAGATCGAAGCTGGCCTGCACGCCGGCGCTGCTCAGGTCCTGCAGGAAGGTCGCGAATAGCGCCACCGCCGCGAGGCCGGCCGACGCGATCGCGTAGCCCTTGGTGACCGCCTTGGTGGTGTTGCCGAACGCGTCGAGCGGGTCGGTCACCTTGCGCACCGCATCCCCGAGCTCGGCCATCTCGGCGATGCCGCCCGCGTTGTCGGTGATCGGCCCGTAGGCGTCGATCGAGACCACGATCCCGGCGAGGGAGAGCATGCTCATGGCGGCCACGCCGACGCCGTAGAGCCCCGCCTGGGCGTTGCAGATCCAGATCGCCGCGACGATCACCACCACCGGGATCACGACGGACTGCATGCCGACGGCGAGCCCGGCGATGATGTTGGTGGCGTGCCCGCCCTCGCTCGCTTGCGCGATTTGCAGGACGTGCGACGAACGGCCGCCCGTGTAGTAGTCGGTCACCCACATCATTGCGCCGGTCACCACGGCGCCGAGCAGCGCGCACACCCACAGCGCGTTGCCGGAGAGCTCCTCGGGCAGCGGCGTGGTGCGATTCAGCACGAACACGAGCGCGAGCATCGCGATCGATGCGATCGCGAGGCCCGTGTACATCGCGCGCATGACCGCCGGCGTCCCGCCCGGGGCAGGCTCGCTGATGCGCACGAAGGGGATGGCGACCAGGGAGCCCACGATGCCGGCGGCGCCGATCGCGAGCGGGTAGAGGAACATGGCGGTGCCCGGGTAGAGGATGTGACCGAGCAGCATCGCGGCGGTGGCGGTGACGCCGTAGGTCTCGAAGAGGTCGGCCGCCATGCCGGCGCAGTCGCCGACGTTGTCGCCGACGTTGTCGGCGATCACCGCGGGATTGCGCGGATCGTCCTCGGGGATGTTCGCCTCGAGCTTGCCGACCAGGTCGGCGCCCACGTCGGCGCCCTTGGTGAAGATGCCGCCGCCGAGGCGCGCGAAGACGGAGATCAGCGAGCCGCCGAAGGCGAGCCCGATCAGCGCGTCGGGACGCTCGTAGCCCGCGCTCTGCATCGCGAGCACGAGCGCGGTCATGGCGAGGAGCCCCGCGCCCACGACCATCAGGCCCGTCACCGCGCCGCCCTTGAAGCTGAGATCGAAGGCGGGGCCGAAGCCCTGGTGCGCCGCCTGGGCGACGCGGACGTTCGCGCGCACCGAGACGTTCATGCCGATGAAGCCCGCCGCCGCGCTCGCGAGCGCGCCCACGGCGAAGCCGCCCGCGTACCACCAGCCGAGCGAGGGCAAGAGCCCGATCGCAAGCAGGATGGGAACGCCCACGAGCGCGACCGTGCGGTACTGCCGGCTCAGGAAGGCCTCGGCGCCCGAGCGGATCGCGGCGGCGATCTGGTTGGCGCGCTCGCTGGCGGTCGGAGCGGAGAGCACCGCGCGGTAGAGGACGCCGGCGACAGCGATCGCGAGCAGGCTCGCGGCGACGGCGAGGGTGGTCACGGACATGGCATCTCCTGGGCAGTCGCCTCGGCGAGCGAGAGCGGATCCGCGAGCCCGCCGGCGCGGCGCAGCGAGAGCGCTCGCCAGGGGGTCGCGGCGGCGGCACGATAGGGGCCTAGCCCGCGTTGTTCCAGGGGTTTTCCGAGTTAACGTCGGCCCGGGGGGCGAAGGAGCACCCGTGCGCACGGGGGCCGACAGCCTGGTCGAGACGGCGCAGCGCGCCGGCGTGGAGATCTGTTTCGCCAACCCGGGGACCACCGAGATGGCGCTCGTGGCGGCCCTCGACCGGACCCCGGGCGTGCGGGCCGTGCTCGCCCTGTTCGAAGGCGTCTGCACGGGAGCCGCGGACGGCTGGGCGCGCATGCGGGGTCGGCCCGCCGCGACGCTCGTCCACCTGGGACCGGGCCTCGCGAACGGTCTCGCGAATCTCCACAACGCCCGCCGTGCACGCTCGCCTGTCGTGAACTGGATCGGCGACCAGGCGACCCATCACCTCGAGTTCGACGCCCCGCTCACCTCCGACATCCAGGCGTTGACGGGCAGCGTGGGCTGGTCGCGGAGCGTGAAGTCCCCGGCCGAGATGGCCGAGGCGAGCCTCGCCGCGGTGGAGGCCGCACTCGGCGCGCCGGGCCGCGTCGCCTCCCTGATTCTGCCCGCCGACTGCCAGTGGCAAGAAGGCCCGGCGGCCGCGAACGTCGCGCGCCCGGAGCCGCGGCGTCGCGAGCCCTCCGCGAGCGCCCTGCGCGACGCGGCCGCGCGCCTCCGCGCGGGGGGCGCGGCTCTGTTGTTGGGGGGCGATGCGCTCGGGGAGCGCGGCCTCTCCGCAGCGGCGCGGCTCGCGGCGGCCACCTCGTGCGGCGTCTTCGTCGAGACCTTCCCGGCCCGACTCGAGCGCGGCCGCCATCTCCCGGCGTTCGCCGGCCTCCCCTACTTCCCGGAGCAGGGCCGCGAGGCGCTCGCGCGCGTGCGCTCGCTGGTGCTCGTCGGCGCGCGCGATCCGGTGGCGTTCTTCGCTTATCCCGGACAGGCCTCGCGCCTCGCGCCCGAGGGCGCGGTGGTGCTCCCGCTCGCGGATCCCGACGCGGGAGTCGACGCGGTGGCGGCGCTCGAGGCGCTCGTGGAGGAGAGCTTCCGCCCCGGCCGTCCCGCTCGCCGCGCGAGCGCTCGCGCCGGCGAGCCCGAGCAGCGGCCCGCTCGATCTCAATGGTCTCGGGCGCACGCTCGCCGCGGCGACCCCGGAGCACGCGATCGTCGTGAACGAGGCCGCCACCAGTGGGCTCCCGTGGCAAGCGACGCACTCGGCGAGCGCGCTGCCGCACACGGTGCTCGGCCTCACGGGCGGTGCGATCGGACAGGGCCTGCCGACGGCGCTCGGCGCTGCGCTCGCCTGCCCCGACCGGCGCGTGATCGCCTTCCAGGCCGACGGCAGCGGGCTCTACACCGTGCAGGCGCTCTGGTCCCTCGCGCGCGAGGCCGCGAACGTGACCGTGCTGATCTGCTCGAACCGCAAGTACCGCATCCTGCAGGCCGAGCTCGCGCGCGCTGGCGTGGCGGAGCCCGGCCCGAAAGCGCGCGCGCTCACCGAGCTCGCGCGCCCGGATCTCGACTGGGTCTCCCTCGCGCGCGGCTTCGGCGTGCCCGGCTGCGCGGTGCGCACGGAGGTCGAGCTCGCGGAGGCACTGCGCCGCGCGCTCGCCGAGCCGGGCCCGGCCCTCGATCGAAGCCGTGCTCGGCTGAGGAGCCCGCGCCCTTGGGTGAGCGCTTCGACCCCGTCGCCGCGACCCAGGCGTTCCTCGCGACGGTGCCCGCGGCGGACGTCGCGCGCTCGAACGCCTACTTCGAGGGCGGCTACTGGCTCCTGCTCTGGGGAACGCTCGTCTCGGTGGCCGCGGCCTGGCTGCTGCTCCGCCTCGGAATCGCGGCGCGCGTGCGCGACTGGGCCGCGGCGCCGCACGCGGCGCCCCTGGCTCGCCACCGCGCTCTGCGTAGCCCTCCTGCTGGCCGCGATCCGCGCGCTCGAGCTGCCCTGGTCGATCTACGCGGACTTCGTGCGCGAGCACCAGTACGGCCTCTCGAACCAGGCCTTCGCCGCGTGGCTCGGCGAGTGGGCGCTCTCGCTCGGCGTGAGCCTGGTGCTGCTGACGCCCGCGCTCGCGCTGGGCTACGCGATCGCGCGCCGCAACGAGCGCACCTGGTGGGCGTGGGTCGGCGTGCTGACGCTCGGCTTCATGGTGTTCGGCCTGCTGATCGCGCCCGTGTTCATCGAGCCGCTGTTCAACGCCTACACGGCGCTCCCGAAGAGTGCCCTGCGCGACGAGATCCTCTCCCTCGCGCGCGCGAACGGCGTGCCGGCGGACGACGTCTTCGTGGTGGACGCCTCGCGGCAGACCACGCGCATCTCCGCGAACGTCTCGGGGCTGCTCGGCACCGCGCGCATCGCGCTGAACGACAACCTGCTCCGCCAGTGCAGCCCTGCCGAGATTCGGTCGGTGATGGGCCACGAGATCGGCCACTACGCGCTGGGTCACCCCGCGATGCTGCTGATCGAGCTCGGCGCGATCGCCGCGCTCGGCCTGTTCCTCGCCGATCGCGCCTTCCGCGCGATCCACGCGCGCTCGGGCGCGCGCTTCGGTGTGCGCGGGATCTCCGATCCGGCGAGCCTTCCGCTCCTCTACGCAGCGCTCATCGTCTACGGGCTCGCGACTACGCCGCTCCAGAACACGGTTGTCCGCGAGCACGAGGCGGAGGCGGATCTGTTCGCGTTGAACGCCGTGCGCGAGCCCGACGCGTTCGCCACCGTGGTCCTGAAGCTCGGCAGCTACCGCAAGCTCGCGCCGGGCCCGCTCGAGGAGGCGCTGCTGTTCGATCACCCGTCCGGCCGCAGCCGCATCCTGATGGCGATGCGCTGGAAGGCCGAGCAGAAGCCGCTCGGCGCGCCGGCAACGGGCGCCGAGCCCTCGCACCGTCCGTAGCCCCGGATTGCGCCCCACCTGCGCACGCCTTCCGCCGGCGTGGGTCACGCTCACGTTTTCGCCGTACGAAGCGTCACGCACGGCGCGTGACTCGCGGCACTGCACGTCGCTGCGTCCAATGCCATTAATAGCTCACCGTCATTCGAGGTGGGCGATGCAACGACGATCCGTGCAGACTGGTTCCGATCTTCTCCGGTTGGGAGTTGTTAGGTTCTGGGAGCCGCGGCGCTCGCCGCGGTGGCCGTGGCGGCCAGCGCCCAAGACAGTCGCGTGAGCCGCTTCCGGGCATCTGCCTCGAGCGGCCTCGATCCGGAACGGCCGCCCGCGGGCCTGACAGCCGCCGGGGCCGCCAGCGAGGCGCCGACCGGCTTCGACAATCTGACCAACGGCTTCATGCCGCAGGGCCCCGACTTCGACACGCTCGAGGAGGACAACGTCGAGCCGGGCCGCTCGTTCAACGACGACCGCTTCATCTTCGAGGAGGCCGAAGACGTCGACGACGGCCTCGGCCCGACGCACAACGCGCAGGCCTGTCGCGAGTGCCACCAGAGCGTGGTCACCGGCGGCGCGAGCCAGATCGCCGAGCAGCGCTCGGGTCGCCTGGTGAACGGTGTGTTTCAGGAGTCGCAGGGCGGCTCGCTGATCCACTCGCGCGCGACGGCACCCGACATCGTCGAGCGCCCGGGTCCGGCCGACGCGGTGCGAACCTTCCGCATCTCGACCAACACGCTCGGCGCGGGCTTCGTGGAGTCGATCGCGAACGAGACGCTGCTGGCGCTGCGCAACGCGCAGCCCTTCTCGCAGCGCGGCACGGCCATCCGCGTTCCCGTGCTGGAGGCGGGGAGCAAGCCGCGCATCGGCCGCTTCGGCTGGAAGACGCAGCACGCGAGCCTCGAGTCGTTCGCGACCGACGCTTATCTCAACGAGATGGGCATCACGACGCCGCTGCTCAACCAGGAGAACACCGCCAACGGCAAGTACGTGGGTCCCGACTCGGGCTACGACCCGGTCCCGGATCCCGAGGACGACGGCGTCGACGTGGTCTCGTTCGCGAACTTCATGCGCGCCACCAAGGCGCCTGCGCGCGGACCCGAGACGGCCGACACGCGGGCGGGCGCCGAGGTGTTCGCGAGCCTGGGCTGCGCGGTCTGCCACACGGCGCAGATCACCACGGCGCCTCCCGGCACCGTCATCAACGCCGGCGCGTTCGTCGTTCCCCACGCGCTCGGCAACAAGGTGATCCATCCCTACAGCGACTTCCTGCTGCACGACGTCGGCACCGGCGACGGCATCCCCGCGCTGGCCGACCAGCCGTCGACGGCGCGACAGCTCCGCACCGCGCCGCTCTGGGGGCTGCGCACGCGCAACCGCCTGATGCACGACGGCCTCTCGCAGACGCCGATCGACGCGATCAACCGCCACGGTGGACAGGCTGCGGCCGCACGGATGGCCTACGCGCGCCTCTCGCCGACCGCGCGCGCGCAGCTGCTCGCCTTCCTGGACTCGCTCTGATGTCCCTGCTCGGCGCGGGTCACGCCTCGCCCGCGCCGAGCAGCGCCCGGAGCTGCGCGTCGCTGACCTCACGGCGTGTGACCGCGACGCGCTGGAAGGAGCGGAAGGCTCGTTCCAGCGCGGCCTCGTCGAGCGCGACCCCGAGCGCTGCCACGCGACTCGCGAAGCCCGCCCGACCGGAGAGCTTCCCCAGCACGATCTCGCTCCCGATCGGGTGACCGATCCAGCGCGGGTCGAGCGTCTCGTAGGTCTCGCGCTGCTTCAGCACGCCGTCCTGGTGGATGCCCGACGCATGGCGGAACGCGTTGCGCCCCACCACCGCCTTGTTGGGGGGAACGGCGATCCCCGAGCGCCTCTCGACCTCGCGCGAGAGCTCGTAGAGGCTGCCGAGGCGCAGGCCGGTGGTGACGCCGAGCCGCTCGCCGTGCACGCGCAGCGAGGCCGCCACCTCCTCGAGGGAGGTGTTGCCCGCGCGCTCGCCGATGCCGTTCACGGTGAGCTCGAGCTGGGAGGCGCCCGCCGCCACTGCGGCCAGCGCGTTCGCGGTCGCGAGCCCCAGGTCGTCCTGGCCGTGGAAGGAGATCGACGCCGCCTCGAGCTCGGGCACGCGCTCACGAAGCTCGCGCACGAGCGCGCCCACCTGGTCCGGGGTCGCGCAGCCCACCGTGTCGGGTAGGTTCAGCGTGCGCGCTCCCGCCGCGAGCACGGCGCGCGCGAGCTCGGCCAAAAAGGCCGGGTCCGCGCGCGTCGCGTCCATCGGCGAGAACTCGACGTCGCAGGTAAACTCGCGCGCGTTGCGCACCATGGCAGCGGCGAGCTCCGCAACCTGGGCGCGCGACTTGCCGAGCTGATGGGCGAGCTGCATGTCGCTCGCGTTCACGAACACGTGGATGCGCGGCGCGCGGGCGCGCCGCACGGCCTCGCCGGCCGCGGCGATGTCGCGCGCCACCGCGCGCGCGAGCGCGCAGACGCTCGCGTCGCGCACTTCGAGCGCGACGGCGGCGACCGCCTCGGCCTCCTCCGGCGAGCTCACCGGGAAGCCGGCCTCGATCACGTCGACGCCGAGCGCCTCGAGGCGAACGGCGATCTCGGTCTTGTCGTGCGCCGAGAAGCAGACTCCCGCGCTCTGCTCGCCGTCGCGCAGCGTGGTGTCGAAGATGGTGATGCGGCGCGGCGCGCTGCGACGGGGTCGCGGATCGGACGGGCTCATGGGTTCTCCTGGGTTGGGCCCTCGCCGCCGCCCTCCGGAGAACCGCGCTCACGCGCGCTCGAGACACGAAGCCCCCTCCGGCCGGTGCGGCGGGAGAGGGCTGTTTTGGGATCGCAGCGTTTTCTGGACGCTACCCCTCTCCCGCCCGTCGAAGGAGCAGGCTCGAGGGGAGCGCGCGCTGCGAATCTCGTTGCATCGCTCGCGGGGTTAGCGCAGCCGCTCCCGCATCGTCAAGCGCGCGGGCGCAGGGCCTGCGCGCCGGCGTCGAGCGACTCGGCGATGGCGCGCAGCAGCTCACTCGTCCGGTAGGGCTTGGCGAGAAAGCGCACGCCCGGGAGCTCGAGGAGCGACGCGGCGATCTGCTGCGCCTCGAAGCCGCTCGAGAGCACGACGGGGAGACCGGGGCGCAGCTCGCGGAGTGCGTTGAAGGTGTCGCGGCCAGACAGGTCGGGCATGGTCATGTCGAGCACCGCGACCCCGATCGCTCCCGCGGCCTGGCGCAGGAGCCCGAGGCCGGCACTCCCGCTGCTCGCCTCGAGCACGCGGTAGCCGGCCTCACGAAGGGTTGCAGCCGCCATCGCGCGCACCCCGTCCTCGTCGTCGATCACGAGCACGCTCTCCCCCGATGCGAGCGCGGGCGCGGGCGGCGCCGGGGTTGGCGTGTGCAACGGGAAGTAGGCGGTGAAGACGGTGCCGCGGGCGAGCTCGCTCGCGACCTGGAAGCCCCCGCCGTGAGCGCGCACGATGCCGAGCGCGGCCGCGAGGCCTAGGCCCCGCCCCGCCTCCCGGGTGGTGAAGAACGGGTCGAACACGTGGGCGAGGGTCTCCGGGGCCATGCCTGCGCCGCGATCGGCGACGCGCAGGAAGGCGTACTCGCCGCCCGGCCGGCTGGCGGGCGGCTCGAGCGCGCTCGCGGCGTCGGCGTCGAGGCTGCGCGTGCCGACCGAGACGCGGATCTCCGAGCGCGCGCTCGCGCTCGCCTCGATCGCATTGTGCAGCAGGCCCTGCACGACGCGCTCCAGCTGCGCGCGATCGCCCGCCACGCGCACGGCGCCTTGCATCATGGCGAGCGCGATCGAGACGCCGCCGGGCGATGACTCGCGCGCGAACTCGCAGGCGTCGCGCACCAGGAAGGAGAGGTCGAGCGTCGAGAGCTTGCGCTCGCGCTGTCCCGCGTAGGTGAGCAGCTCCCCCGCGAGCAGGCTCGCGCGCTCGGCGGCGTCGATGACGTTCTGGAGCTCGGCGCGGCGCTCCGGCGTGCGGGCGTGGGCGAGACCGAGGTCGGCGTTCCCGACCACCACGGCCATCAGGTTGTTGAAGTCGTTGGCGACGCCCGCCGCGAGGTGACTCAGGCTCTCGAGGCGCGCCGTGCGCGCGAGCCGCTGCTGGAGGCGCTCGCGCTGCTCCGCCTCTTCCTTGAAGCGCGCCAGGCTCTCCTCCACCGCGCGGCGGCGCTCCTCGCTTTGGTGGGAGAGCTCGCTGATGCGGCGGCGAAAGCGCGCGTTCACGACGTGGACGGCCGTGGCCCCCACGCACGCTCCGCAGAGCGCGAGCGAGGCCGGGATCCATTCCGTTGCGAAGCCGCTGCGCAGCGGCCCCACCGCGAAGCCCAGCACCGTGAGCCCGAGCAACCCGGCGTACCAGGCCCCGCGGATGCCTACCAGGCCGAGCGCCCCGATCAGCAGGAAGAGGCCGGTCGTCGAGCTGGGGGTTGGCAGCCGGGCGAGCACGTTCACGTTGTTGGCGAGCACGATCGCGCAGAGCAGCGCGATGCAGCGGTCGACCTCGCGCGCGGGCGGCGGCCGCCGGCGCCAGACTGCGGCCAGGCCGAGCAGCACGAGCGCGGAGACGCCCGCCAGGATCGCGATCGGTCGGGCGGGACCAGGCGGTAGCGTGGTCAGCTGAAGCGGGACGAGCGCAGCGCTCCAGGCGCCCAGGATGGCGGCCGCGGGCGCGACCGCCCGCGTGAGGGCAAAGCGGTACTCATCGGGCGCGGCGGACATCGGCGCGATGTTACTGATCCTCGCCGGGAACGCGCGTGGTACCGTCCTCGCGTGCAGCGCGAGAGCGGGTTCCTGGAGCGCGAGGGCGAGCGCATCTACTTCGAGAGCGCGGGCGAGGGGCCCGCGCTGGTGCTCTGCCATGGCGCTGGGGGAAACCACGCGGCGTGGTTCCAGCAGGTGCCCGTCTTCGCACGCACGCGGCGGGTGGTGACGTGGGATCAGCGCGGCTTCGGCCGCTCGAGCGCGCGCGGCGGCCCCAACAACCCGACCCGGGCGTCGGGCGATCTCGCGGCGCTCCTGGATCGGCTCGCGATCCCGCACGCGGACGTGGTCGGCCAGTCGATGGGGGGCTGGGCGGTGCTCGGCTTCGCCCTCGCGGAGCCCGCGCGCGTGCGCTCGCTCGTGCTCGCGGACACGCCCGGCGGCATCGACACGCCGGAGCTCGCGGCGCTCTGGGACCGCAATGCGCCGAGCCTCCAGGGCATTCCCGAGCTCGGCCGCCATCCAGCCCTGGCGCCGGACTTCTTCGAGCGCCATCCCGAGCGGGCGGCCCTCTACCAGTACCTGGGCGGCTTCGGCGAGCCGGAGCTCGCCCGAATCGTCCCGAGCTTGGCCAGCACGCGCCACGGCGCCGCGGAGCTCGCGCGCCTGCGCTGCCCCGTGCTTCTCATCGTCGGCGAGCGCGATGCCCTCTTCCCGCCAGCCCTGATCGAGGCCAGCGCGCGGCTCCTGCCGAACGCGCGGGTCGCGCGGATCCCCCGCGCCGGCCACTCGCCCTACTTCGAAGAGCCCGAGGCCTGGAATCGCGTGGTGGGCGAGTTCCTGGCGAGCGTCGGCGCGAGGGGCTGACACCACCACGAGGTGGACGATCGTGAGCGCGGAGCTTTGGCGAAACCGTGCGCCCTGGACAGAGACGCTTCCGCCTCGCGCCCCCTATCGGGCGAAGGCCGCCGAGCTCGAGGCCGGTGTCGCGATCGTCGGAGGCGGCATCGCGGGGATTGCGACGGCGTTCTTCCTTCTGCAGCGCAACGCGGCACGCGTCGTTCTGCTGGAAGCAGGTCGCATCGCGTGCGGCGCGTCGGGCCACAACGCCGGGCAGCTCGTGACCTACTTCGAGCGCCCGCTGGCGGCCCTGGCGAAAAGCTTCGGCTTCCAGACCGCCGCGACTGCCCAGCGCGAGGTGGACGGGGCCTGGAGGCTGCTCGACGAGCTCTGCTCCTTCGCCGGCACTGCTGCCTCCGTGCAGTGCTTCACCGGTCATCTCGGGATGTGGAGCGAGAACCATCTCGCCGTGCACCTGGCGAGCAATCGCATCCGAGAGCGGGCTGGGCTCGAGCTGGAGCGCTGCGTGGTGTCCGAGCGCATGCCGGTGCGGAACCTCGCGCGCGACCACGCGGATCTGTTCGAGGTGGTTCCCCAATCGCGCATCCAGGAGCTGCTCGAGACGCGCGACGAGCGCTACCGCGCCGTGCTCTCGTTCCGGAAGGGCACAGTGAATTCCGTCGCCCTCTGTGAGAGCCTCGTCGTCGCGCTTCGGCACCGCTATCCGGCGCGCTTCGAGGTCGCCGAGCATGCGGCCGTGGAGGAGATCGTGCTGGGCGCGGACGGGGCCGCGCTCCAGGCCGGCGGCCTCCGTGTGACGGCGCGCCACGTCGCGCTTTGCACCAACGGCTACCGCAATTTTCGGGTCGAGAACCGGTGCGGCGCGCCCATCGATCTCGCCGAGCAGCAAGAGCTTCACGGTACGGTTGCGTTCATGGGCGCGTATTTCGTGCCGCAGGAGCTGCCGTCCAGCGCCATCAGCTACCTCGCGAGCCCGCGCATCGGTGAGGGCCATGCCTACTTCTACGTCACGCGTCGCCCCTTCGAGCACGCCGGATTTCGCGGCACGCTCGTCGCCATTGGCGGGCCCGATCGCGAGCTCGCGGATTGGGCGGACTACGACCCGGGCGAGCCCGTCGATCGGGGTGTCATTTCCGAGCTCGAGGGCTTCTTGCGACGGGTCCTCCGGGTCGACGCCGCGAGCAGCCCGGAGCTCCGGTGGGCGTGGCACGGCCTGATGGGGTACACGCGCGGGGGCGTCCGCGTCATCGGCAGCGAGCCGCGCAACCCCGCCTTGCTCTACAACCTCGGCTGCAACGGAGTCGGGCTGCTCCCCGCGATCAGCGGTGGCGCCCGGATCGCGTCGATCGTGGCCGGCGAGACTCCCCCGGAGAGCGCCTTCGATCCGCGCTGAGCGGGGCAGCGGCTAACTCGTACGTACGAGGGCAAGCGAGAAGAAGAACTACGACTTCAAGAAGCGGGGCGCGGAGCCGTGATTCCCCGTCGCCTTGCGACCTGACACCTCCGGTTGGTCGGCAACCGGGCGTCTAGCCTACGGCGCGGATGGGGACCTCGATCAATGAAGGGGAGTCCGAGGCAACGGAGCGCACCAGGGCGGAGGCGAGTTCGTCGCGGGATGCGATGCGAACTCCCGGTACACCATAGCCTTGCGCAATGGCGCAGTAGTCGATGCCCGGTGCGGCGGGCCTGACTCACGCATCAGGTGCAAGCGCGTGCTCCGACAGAAGGTCTACCTTGGGCATCCCGATGATGTAGGCGGCACCTCTTGGAGCTTTGGCTGAATGCACCGTGAATGCGGGTAGCTCAAGCTTGTCTCCGGGGTTTAGGCGATGAATGTTGGCGCCAACCCCTAATTCGATGGAGCCCTCAACTAGGTAGAGAGTCTGATCCGCGTCATGCTTATGCGCTTCATACACTTCGCCTGGAGCATCTCGCCACGAGACGGGCCACCAACCAGCGTCCGATATCTCTTGAATAGCCTCGCGTTTGTCTTTGAAGTGGCCGGTCGTGACTTTCAGTTCCATGGGTTCTACTCCTGTTGACTAGTAACCTTGGGCCGATGGTGCTTGCCGCCCAACGGTCCGGCAATAAGCTCCCGGCCGCCCGTGCGCCTACCGTGCTCCCGAGGCCGGCCGCGCGATGACCCGGGGCCGGCCGGCCGACGGGCGAGGCTAGGGCAAGCCTGTGAGCGGCGGCCGGAGGAGGTGTTCAGACAAGAAGACGCAACAGGTGCCGAAGGAAGTGCTCGCCGCGTGCCGCAGGCTACTCCGCGGCTACGACGCCGCGGCGAAGGGAGAGCCGAGACCCCGCTCAGTCCCAGAAACTCGGCGGCGTCTCCCACGGCCCAACCCTGAGCCATCAATCGCTTCTTCTTTGCGGTTCTCATCGATGCCGCTTCCCAATTGATGGCAGGACCTATCCGTGGCGCCTAACGGCTCGCGGCTCAGCTGCGGCCGCGCGTGAACCAACCTAGCACCGGTCGCAGGCCGGCCGCGTGACGACCCGGTACCGGCCGGCCAGCGGACGACCAACAAGCACGCTACCGACCGCGGCCGACAGCTGCAGCCGCGTGTTAGGCGGCGCTTGGCGGTTTGGACGCGATTTTGTGGGCCCGGACGATGGCTACGGTTGCTGCCAGGTACGGGACACCGCGCACGCCGAACCACAACACCGCGCGGATGTCCTGGGTTGCCAGCGCAGGCCACAGGAATGCTTACCCGGCGCTCGGCAGACAAAAGACGAAAACGGGCGCGCTACAGACGCTCAACACATGAGCGATGCTGGCCGTAACGGTGGTAGCGAACGCTGCCCGCCCCCCCACCCCTCAGGACTGCGGGTCGAACTGAAAGACGCGCAGCTCCTGGTCGCAGCGGCAGGCCTTCGCGATTCGCGCGGCCCACGCGACCGCCTCCTGACGCGAGGGCAGTTCGAGCACGGTGAAGCCGCCGTCGAGCGGGGGCGCCCACGGGTAGCCACCCTCGGCGACTGCGCGGTCGGCAGACACAAGCGCGGGCGGCACGTCTTCGTCGATGCCGCCGCCGAAGACGTAGACGCCGGCGGCCTTCGCCTCGTCGATCACGGCGTGCGAGTCGCGGCCCACCGCCTCCCACTCACCGGCGGGCACGACCATCGCCGCGCTGGGAAAGGAAATCAGGTACTTGGCCATGGTGCTTCTTCTCTTGGGGATTGATGTCGGTCGTGAAGCGTGTGTGCGGCCTAACGGACCGATGCTCAGCTGCGCAGCCCAGCGCTGCCTGACCCCCGGCTGCAGCATCGACGTTCGCCGCCAGACGGTACCACGCCGCGATCCGGCCACGCTGGGATGCGGCAGCTGCAGCATCGCGCCGGATCAGCTCGGCGAACCCGTCCGCGAGCGTTTCGACCGCGCTGGTCCGAGCGGAGTCTGCTCCGAAATCGAGCCCTTCCATGGCGCGACGGAACTCCGCGAACCGTGGTCTATTGTCGACCGATAACAAAACTCTTCACGAGGAGAAGTCGATGCAGATCCTCCCGCTCTCCCCCTCCCCGTTCGCCGCTCCGACCGACCGCGACATGTTCCCGTCTGAGCGCCGCGAGTTCGTTCGCACCCACCGCACCTGCATCTTCGGTTACGCGAGGCGCTCCGACGGGCCGGCGCAGTCAGTGGTCTACTACGTGCCGACCGACGGAGACGACCTCCTGATTTCCACGATGGGAGGCCGTGCCAAGGCGAAGGCGGTGGCGCGGCGGGGAAAGGTAAGCCTCTGCATCCTCGACGAGCGCTGGCCCTTCGCGTACCTGCAGGTCTACTGCGACGCCAGGCTGGAGACTGACCCCGCCCTGGTGGTCGACGTCATGATGGCCGTTGCCGGCCGCATGTCGGGCCAGCCGCTGCCCGAGCAGGCCCGCCCGGTGGTGCAGGCGACGGCCGAGAAGGAGGGCCGCGTCGTCCTCCGGTGTCACCCGTACGAGACTTTCGCGCAGCCGCCCCGGCACCTGCACCGGAACGACCAGCAGGAACAGATCACTCACTGGATCTCGGGAGCGGTGCCGTGGAACGCAACAGACCGGCCGTAAGTGGCGGCCTTTGGACGCGGTCGGAGCGGTGGGTGCTGGGGCCGGTATCCCGAAGTAGAACTCGAGGCTGACCCACTCGGGACGGTCGATCCAGGGCAGCTTCAGGGGCTGGAGCCGCTGCCTAACGGTTCGGGGCTCAGCTGCGGCCGCGCGTTTAGCAAGCTAGCACCACCCGCGGGCCGGCCGCGCGGCCACCATGAGCCGGCCGGCCAGCGGACGACCAACGGCGCATGCCACCGACTGCGCCGACAGCTGCAGCCGCTGGTTAGGCCCCACGCGTGCTTGCGAGAATGTCGAATCGGACATATAATCGCGCCATATCCGCCCGAGGCAAGCCGCTGGTCTGGCTGGGAGGGCAAGTCAAGACTCCGCCGTTCTCGAGGGAGGGCAGGATCGAGGCGGGGTTTGTATCGGGTGGACACCGACGCGATCGTGATTGCCGAGGTGTTCGACAAGCAGCGGGCCCCTAACGAGGTGCTGGCCGCGTGTCGCAGGCGGGTCCGCGACTACGACGCGGCGGCCAAGGGAGAACCGAGACAATGAGGATGAAGAAGAGAAAGCGGCTGCTGGCTCGCGGCTGGGTGGTGGGAGACGCCCGCGATTTCCTTGGACTGAGTGAGGAGGAGGCGGCGTTCGTGGAGCTCAAGCTCACGCTCGCCGAGAACCTCAAGCAGCGCCGCATGAAGCGGGGCATGACCCAGACTCAGCTTGCGAAGCGGCTGGAGTCGAGCCAGTCGCGTGTGGCAAAGATGGAGGCTGGCGACCGCTCCGTGAGCCTCGATCTCCTTGTGCGCTCGTTGTTGGCAGTTGGGATGACTCGCCGCGAACTCGCCAAGGTGATTGCGCCGTCAACTCGGACTCGTGCGGCCTAACGCTCAGGATCAGCGGCGGGCGTAGCGCCGTCCGCTGCATGCTGTTGTTGGGCGGCACTGTGTGTGCCGCGCAATCATCAAAAAAAGCCCCAGCGCTTGACGCGGGACTTGTAATCTTCGTACTCCGAGCCATGGGCGAGGAGGAGACGCTTCTCCTCATTGGGGACGATGTAGAAGGCCAGGAAGAGAAAGAACAGCGGGCCGTGCAGGAGGAGTGGGTCGAGGGTACCCAGGAGGAGCGTGAGCGCGAGGAACGGGAGGAAGTCCAGGAGGTAGAAGGGATTGCGCGCCGCGGAGAAGGGAAACTCCGTGATCAGTTCCTTGGCGTGCTCTTTGAACATGGCACTTGCGCCGTGTTTGGCGAAGAACTTGAACATCCACATCTTGCCGACGAGGAATGCCACGACGCACGGAAAGAAAAGGGCCCAGCCGAGAGGAGTTGCGGAAGGGGGAGTGCGCAGGACGGGAAGAAGCCAACCCCCAAACACCCACTGTGCGAGAATGACCAGCAGCTGGATGAGGAACATCTGGGGTGGTTGGATTCTGACTTCTCTTTCAGCCATGGTTACTCGGTTGGGCCATGTGGCGCCTAACGGTTCGCGGCTCAGCTGCGGCCGCGCGTGAACCAAGCTAGCACTGGCCGCAGGCCGCCCGCGGAGCCATCTCGGATCGGCCGGCCTGCGGGCAACAACCAGGTCCCCACCGATCGCGGCCGACAGCTGCAGCCGCTGGTTAGGCCGCAGCGTGCCGGGATGCACATTTGTGCATACACTTGAGGACGTGGCGCAGTGGGACCTGGAGAAGGCGGCCGCGAACCTGCGGAAGCATGGCGTGGACTTCGCCGACGCCGAGACCGCCCTGCACGACGAGATGGCGATGACGATGCCGGATGACGACCCCGAAGGAAGACGGTTTGTGACCCTGGGGATCGATGCCTTGGGGCGCCTGCTCGTGGTGGTATATGAGTGGCGCGGCGACGATGTGCGCTTGATTTCTTCTCGGAAGGCCAACCGTTCGGAACGACGACAGTACGAGGGAAAGCGATGAAGAAGAACTACGACTTCAGCAAGGCACGACGCGGACCCGTGATTCGGACGCCGCGCGGCAAGACCCGGATCACGATTCGGATCGACGACGACGTGCTCGAGTGGTTCCGGAAGCAGGTACACGAGGCGGGCGGCGGGAGCTACCAGACAATGATGAACCGCGCACTCCGGGAGCACATGGAAGACCAGGTGGAACCGCTCGAGGAAACGCTGAGGCGAGTACTCCGCGAAGTGATTCCGGCGAGGAAGGCCGCCAAGCGACGTCCGGCCTGACTCTCTCTTCGCCCTGCGGCCTAACGGATGGCCGCTAAGCTGCGGCCGCGCGTGATGCTACCACGATCCGTGTCGAGCACGGCCGCCCGCGCGGCTGAAGCCCGCGGCCGTCAGCTTCAGCGGCTTGTTAGGCGGCACTCCGATCGGGCACTACTTGCACTGAGCCATCGGCGGCGGATCGGCTACCTCGTCGCTGCCGGGGCGCGCCGCGTCATGGAGAACGAGCGCCACGCTCCGCCGTACCCCGGACCCGATGACGCGGCCACGATGGATGGCACCGGCCGGTAGGACATGGGATTGACCGGCTCCAAGACGCTGGCCGACCTGCGGAGTCTCCAGGCATTGTTCACCGGAGACTATGTAGAACACTTCTGGACCGGGATGAGCGTGGATAGGCGTGATGCTTCCAGGCCTGAGCAGCGATGACAGCACTCGCATCGAATAGCGGTCCGCAGCAGGCACGGGAAGAGGACCTATCGAGGTGACGTGATGCCCGCCATGATGCCCTTGAGTTTGAGCTTCGACCGTCATGAGCCACACGGAGCCATGCGCTTCGGCCGCGACACCATCTGGGCCAGCCGATTTCATCGCGGCTTCCAGCGAATCGAAGCGATCGATATGCCAATAGACGGGCTCGGTCACCGACCCAACCAGGGGCCTGCTCGCCAGAATCGAGCAGCCTTCCTCCCCGCGCCGCTCTGGAGAGTCTTCGGTGCACCTCACGCCTGGCTGCTCGGCCTTCGCGGCCAACGCGATTAGCGCCAAGATCACGAAGACCCCTCGGCTCATGTGTGTATCTTTCGCTCTTATGCGGGTTCGTCCACGCTGCTTCACCGCGGTTGATTCAGTGTCCGCCCAACGGATTGGCCGCTAAGCTGCGGCCGCGCGAAATCCTACCATCGCTCGTGTCGACCCAGAACGTCCGCGCGGCTGAAGCCCGCGGCCGTCAGCTGCAGCGGCTTGTTAGGCAGCGAGCGACCCGGGTAAAAAGAGAAGAAACTCGCGATGGCCGCAATGACCCAACCCCTGATCGCGATGATGCGCTGGATCTCTGGGTTGTCGGTTGTCGATCCGACGACGCCCATCGCGAAGATGAGAAGCTGCACAACCCGAAACGGATGAAGAAGGGGCATCTTCAGCAAAATGGTGGTGTTCATCACCTGGAGAACAGACCAAAGGCAAAAGCCAACGAAATACTGCCGACGCACACTGTAGAAATAAGAGCGCCACGAACCAACGGAGGAGGGTTCGTCGGGAATGAGTGTGCACGCTAGGAAGTAGAGCATTCCGGGTCCGGCGAGTAGGGATATGAAGCGGAAGAGATTCCACTGGAGGTCACGAAAGGACCAAAACGCCCAGAAGAGCGCGACCGTGGCAAAGAGCACGAGGAATACATGCGAAACATGCACGTAGTAGCGCTGAGTCGATGCAACCACGTGCGGCAGACCTGCCACGAGGCGGATCGCCGCGAAAGAAAACACAAGCGAGTACGCTATGGAGAGGTACTCCGCCGTCAGCCTACTACGAGTCGTGTCGAGCATGCCCGACGCGCAGCTGAAGCCCGCGGCCGTCAGCTTCAGCGGCTTGTTGGGCGGCGAGCCTCCGCGCGAAGTAGGAATGAGTCGAACTCCCGAGAGGCCGGTCCGCCACTCGAAGTCGCTCGACAGCAGGGCTCACGACGACGTCTTCACGGCAAGAAACTCGCCCTTGCCGACGGGAACGAGGCAGGTCGCAAACTCGGGATCAGCCGTCACCAGTGCGACGAAAGGAGCCATCTGTTCCACGTGAGACGTCGCGTTGTCCACGATCAACAAGCCTCCCGGGCGCAGAACGCGACGCAGGTGAGGCCACCAGCCGGGATACTCCGGGCGCTCGGAATCGAGGAAGATCAAGTCGTATGCGCTCGGATCACTTCGCTGCAGGAGGCGGCCCGCGTCGTCGTGAACCAGCGTGATGAACGGCGAAAGCCCGGAGCGCGCGAAGTTGGCCGCGGCGAGCCCGATCTTGTATTCGGCGAACTCCACCGTCGTGACCGAGCCGCCGATCGCCCTTGCAGCGTCGGCAAGCCAGAGGGTGGAGTAGCCGTTGGACGTGCCGATCTCCAGCACCCGCCGCGCGGCGGTAGCGCGCACGAGCACGGCCAGGAATTCGCCGGTGTCGCGGGTGATGTTGAGCATGCGACGAGGGCGCTCGTTCGTCGCGGCATCGTTTGCCTCGCCGAAGCGCTCGAGCTCAGCCTTCAAGGTTTCGAGTGAGTCATCCACGGTTGTCTCCTGATGCACGTGGCCTCAGCGGCGGCTCGAGCGGAGCAGGCCGATTGCTGGAGCCGCTGTTGGGTGGCATGAACGACAGGCGCTTCCTCTCCGAAGTCACTCGCCTGTTGGCGAAGTGGTCTTCCCGGCGCGAAGCGATTGGAAGTAGCGCTCCCACCGAGCGCGAACCTCGTCTTCGGTGAGGCCGAGATCGTAGGCCGGCGAATCGATCGGCTGCGCGCTTTGAACTCGCACCATGACGACCTCGCGGATGGCGCTCACCCGGGAACCTCGCTCCTTGTAGAAGGCGATCGCCTTGTCGTAGAGGGCTCCGGATTCGAGAACGGAGGCAACGCCCTTGAAGCGGTAGCCCTTGCGGACGAACGGATCGACGACGTTCACCTCCACGTTGGCGTTCTGTCGGAGGTTCGCGAGCGTGCCCGGCGAGCGGATGTTGGCGAAGACGAGGTGATCGTCGTCCCAGACGGCGGTGGTGCCCTTGGGCGAGAGATTCGGAGTGCCGTCGGGGCAGACCGTGGCGACGAAGCCAAGGCGTTGCTCCTCGACGACTCGCTTCATGTCGGCGGTGAGAAGCCCCATGGACCACCTCCTCTCATGCCGCCCAGCGGATCGACGGTCAGCTGCGAAGCCCAGTGTCCTTGTTTGGCGGCCTATGCCAGAGACCCGCCTTGGCGAGCGGGTTCTCGAACTCCGTAAGCTGAGACCAGTGATCTCGGATGAGGCGGCGACGCTCAACCTCCGCCACGATCTCGAGGCGTATGCCGTCGGGATCCTCGAAGAAGGTGGCGTAGTAGTCGGGGTCGTACTCCGGAAACGTCCTGGGCTCTGTCGCTGATACCCCAAGATCGCGAAGACCCCGAACCGTTGCGTCGACCTCCGCGCGCGACTGAACCCGAAAGCAAATGTGATGCAGGCCAGCCGCATACGGATCATGGCTCACATCCGAGCGAGCGGGCCGGATCGTGTACTGGAGGACTCGGTTGTAGTAGTGAAGATGCGGGTCACCGGCGACTGGCACCGTGCCCTTGCGGAAGTCGAGGAATCGCATGACTGGGTCGTAGAACGCCTCGGACGCGGAGAGATTGCGGACCGCGATATAGATGTGGTCGAGCGCGATCACTTCGACTTTCATGCGCTCCTCCGCAACTCGCCGCCCAACTTGTATTAGGCGGCATGGCGGAGATGACATCGCGCCCAACAGACATGGATGAACTCGTCTAGCGCGAGCAGATCTGAAGGCACGCCTTGGTCGGCGGCAACCAACAGAAGGAAGACGGAAGGCGAGGTACGTAGCGAGATCGGCTCGGCAACCCAACGGGAGCGGATCAGAACGCGCGGAATGCTCAGGCGCTTGAACTGATGCGGACCGGCCTTGTGTTGGTAGTCGAACGGCGCATCGAGCTCGACGAGGTACCAGTCTCCGGGTCCGGAGGTGGCGCTGCAGCGCTTCGAGATGACGCCCTCGACAGGAAGGTGGTTCGCGAACGACTCGTTCTGGTCGTCGTAGTCGAGATGAACCCGGACGCCGAGCAGGTCTTCTTGCATGCCGCCTAACGGATTGGCGCTCACCTGCCGGGCGCCGTGAACCAGCATAGCCGTGCCCGGAGGCCGGGCGCGCGATTGCATCGGGCCGCCGGCCGACGGCTACCAGCTCTTGTGGACTAACCGGCGGCGCCCGGACAGGTGCAGCGCCGTGTTAGGCCGCGAGGATGACCCGGCGGCGTAGAGGCTCCAGAGCCGGACCGTGCTGCCGAGGGCAGGCTGAACCGGCCACCGGCTCGACAGTCGCGAGCGCCCAAGCCGGTGGCAGCCAGTCGGGCGATACGAGAGTGTTCGTGCGATGCGAGGGAGGGGCAGGTCGAATTGAAGCTGTCGATACCGCGCGCCTTCCTTATGGCACTAACCGTCTCTTCTGGATGTGCGCCGGCGCCCTTGGTGAATGAGGCGCGGACCACGGCCGTGTCTCTCGTATTCCTCTTGAGCAATGAGCGCTGGTTTGACGGTCGGAATCTGGAGACGTTCGGTTACCTGCGCGACGAGGGTCCCGCGGAGGGATACCGACTCTATCTGACGCGCGATCATGCCGACTCAGCTGACATGATGTCATCGATCCCGCTTGAGAAGGTCTCAGTTCACCGACCTTGCGTCGCAGCATACGTGTACGTGACCGGTACGTACCATGTGTTCGAGGGCTATCCCATGCTGAGGCCAACTCACGTGACAAGGGGGGAATGGAGAGAGGAGTGCACGATCGAACTCAGATAGTGACTGCGCGCTGGCCTACGCGAACTGCGGCGGTGTTGCATCAGCGACGGCCAGTTGGACACCTACGCAGTTCCGGCGCTGGACGGTGGCCCGCGAACGCGATACGCCCTCGCTGCCCAACTTGTATTGGACTGCGGGCGCCCAGCCCGCCGTCCCGGACGATCTTCCCTCCGCAAAGGCTGCGGCGCAACGCACGGAGCGCGCGTTCTGGGCCCGTGGAACTGGCGCGGAGCCATGAGAGCGTCCGGCGCTGCAGCATTTGCTTGCAGTGCTTGCGAGACCCGTCCCTGTGAAACGCTGCGAGAGAAAGGCTGCGCCCGCGGGTGACGGATGCCAACGTCGCGGGGTCAACCAACGTCCCCCAGCTCGGGGGCAAAGCCGCGGCGCAGCGTGTTCTCGGTGACGACGCGCGGCTCGACGAACTGCAGCAGGTAGTGGGGACCGCCCGCCTTGGTGCCGAGCCCGCTCATCGCGAAGCCGCCGAAGGGCTGGCGGCCGACCAGCGCCCCCGTCGATCCTCGATTCAGGTAGAGATTGCCGACGCGGAAGCGGCGGCGCGCCTCGTCCAGGTGCGCGGGGGAGCGCGAGTAGACGGCGCCTGTCAGCGCAAACTCGCTCGCGGCGGCGACCTCGAGGGCGTGGTCGAAATCGCGCGCGCGGAAGACCGCGAGCAGCGGGCCGAAGAGCTCGCGCTGCATCAGGTCGTGGCGAGCGTCCTCGACGGCCACGATCGTCGGGAGCCACGAAGTGGCCCCCGGCCGGCGCGCTGCCGACGAAGAGCTCGCGCGCTCCGGGCGCGCCGCGCGCCGCGCGCAGCCGATCTGCCGCGTCGGCGTCGATCAAGGGCCCGATCGTGGTGCGCGGCTCGTGCGCGGGCCCCACGGCGAGCGACGCCGCACCGGCCACCAAGCGCGCGACGAACGCGTCGTACACGGAGTCGACGACGAGCGCGCGCGAGCAGGCCGAGCACTTCTGGCCGGCGTAGCCGAAGGCGCTGCGCAATACGCCGAGCACGGCCTCGTCGAGATCGGCGTCGTCGTCGACGACGATCGCGTTCTTCCCGCCCATCTCGCAGACCACGCGCTTCAGCTGGCGCTGCCCGGGCCGGGTGCGCGCGGCGCGCGCGAGGATGTCGAGGCCGACCGCCTTGCTGCCGGTGAAGGCGATCTGCGCGACGTCGGCGTGCTCCACGAGCGCGGGACCGATCGCTCTCGCCGATGCCGGGCAGGAACGCGACCACCTCCGGCGGGAAGCCGGCTTCGCGCATGCGCACGAAGAGCGCGTGAGCCACCGCGCTCGACTGCTCCGCCGGCTTCAGCAGCACGGGCTCGCCGGCCACGAGCGCGGCGCTGGCCATGCCGGTGAGGATCGCCAGCGGGAAGTTCCAGGGCGCGATCACGCGCACAGGGCCCACGGCCCTCGTAGACGAGCGCGTTCGCCTCGCCGGGCGCCTCGCCGAGCGCTTGCGGCGCGAGCTCGATGCGGGCGCGCTGGGCGTAGTAGCGGCAGAAGTCGACCGCCTCGGCGACGTCGGCGTCGGCTTCGCGCCAGGGCTTGCCCACCTCGTAGCACTGCAGAGCCGCGAGGTCGTGGCGGTCGGCTGCGAGCCGATCCGCGAGGCGCTCGAGCAGCCGGGCGCGCTCCTCGAGCGGCGTGTCGCGCCACGCGGGCCACGCGGCGAGCGCGGTTGCGACCGCGTCGTCCACGTCGCTCGCCGTCGCGAGCGCCACGCGCGCGACGACGCGGCTCGTCTCGGAGGGGCACTCGCGCGCGAGCTCCTCGCGCCCCTCGCGCGCGCGCCCCGCGATCACGACCGGCACGGCGAGCGGAAAGCGCTGCGGCGCCCGCGCGACGGCGCGCGGCGAAGGCTTCGCGCTGGGCGGGATCGGCGAAGTCGGTGGGCGGGCAGCCGTGGAAGGCGGCCGGGGTGCGCTCCGCGCCCCGGTCTGCCGGCGCGGCGGCCGCGGCCGCCGTCGCCACGAGTGGCGCCGCGAGCAGCGCGGCCGAGTCGGCCTGCTCGTGGTGCGCGAGGCGCAGGAAGCCCTGGTTCGCCGTGTTCTCGAGCAGGCGGCGCACGAGATAGGCCATGCCGGGCAGGAGCTCTCCGATCGGCGCGTATACGCGCACGCGGCGCCCGAGCGCCCCCACCGCAGCGCGCTCCGGCTCCGCCATCCCGTAGAGCATCTGCACCTCATAGGCGGAGGGCGGGACCTCGCAGCTCCTCCGCCACCGCGAAGGCGTGGGCGAGCGAGCGAAGGTTGTGGGTCCCGAACGCGGGCCGCGTCCAGGCCCGCGTCTCGAGCAGGCGCCGGGTCAGCCGCTCGAAGCTGGCGTCGGTCTCCGCTTTGCGCGCGAACACCGGGGACGGCCAGCCGTTCTGGCGCGCGAGGATCGTCTCGTAGTCCCAGTACGCGCCCTTCACGAGCCGCACTCCGATCGGCGCGCCCCGGCGCCGCGCGAGCTCGGCGAGCCACGCGCAGCGCGCCTCTGCGGAGACTCGCGTAGGCCTGGATCACGACGCCGAGCTCTGGCCAGTCGCGCAGCTCCGCGTGGAGCGCCACGCGCTCGAAGAGCGCGTAGGCGATCTCCGCGCTGGCCCACTGCTCGAGGTCGAAGTTCAGGTGGACGCCGCGGGCGCGCGCCTCGCGGGCGAGGGGCAGGACGCGCTCCTCCAGAGCGGCCAGCGACGCCCTCGCGGTCCACGGGATCGAGCTGGGAGTCGAGCGCGGAGAGCTTCACGCTCACGTTCACGCGCGGCGCGCCCTGCCCCTCTTCGCCGTCGACGGCGGCCACGCGCGGCCAGCCCGCGACCTCGCGGGGCAGCGTGCGCAGGAGGTCGAGGTAGCGGCGCGCGTACTCGTCGGCCTCGGGCTCGGAGAGCGTCGCCTCGCCGAGCAGGTCGACGGTGAAGCCCACGCCCGCCGTCGTGCAGCCCGCGCAGCGCCGGGAGCGCGCTCGCGGCGTCGCGGCCCACGATGAAGCGCGCCGCGAGGCTCTCGATGTTCTTGCGCAGCGCCGCCTGCGCGACGGGCGCGGTGAGCCGCGCCGTCGTCGCGCGCAGCGCGGTCGCGATCGCCGCCGGGCAGAGCCCGTCCGTCGCGCAGCAGATACTCCTCGACGTGGCGCGCGATCTGCTCGCGCGAGCGCAGCATCGGGAACACGTCCACGAAGCGGAACAGGTCCACCTTGAACGAGGGATCGCGCATCGCCCAGCCGAGGAGCTGTCCCTCCCAATAGGCGCTCGAGAAGAGTCCGGGCTCCTCGGCGCGAGCGCGTTCGAAGAGCTCGCGGCCGATGCGCTGGACGCGCGCCTCGAGGGCCTCGCTCACGGCTCGCGCGCCACCGGCGGCGTGGTGGTTGCCGAGCCCGGCGATCCGGGCGTGCCCTTCGTCCAGTCGGCCCAGGCGATCTCGCCGACGTTCTCCGCCGCCGCGCTGGCGAGCGCCGTCCAGAGCGCGACTCCGAGCGCCATTCTCGCGACCATCGAGCCTCCCGGCGCCGTTGTTTTGGAGTCTGACTCAGGATGCCCAAACAACGCACTCCGAGGCGCTGCTCGCCGGGTGTCCACCTTTTCGACTCCGCTCGGCTGCGCCTCGCTGCGCGCGGCGCTTCGCGCCGCTTGCACTAGCCCACTCCCACGAGGGCGATGCGCTCTCCCCAACGCGTCTCGACTGCGCGCGCGAGGGCAGGCGCGCGCGCGAGCCGCGGGTCGCGGCGCACGGTGTCGCGCGCCGCCTCGCGCGCTAGCGCGACGAGCCGCGCGTCGCGCACCAGATCGGCGAAGCGCAGGTCGGGGAGGAAGCCGTGCTGGCGCGTGCCGAGGAAATCCCCGGGCCCGCGGATGCGGAGATCGAAGTCGGCGATCGCGAAGCCGTCGGTCGTCTCCAGCATCGCGCGCAGGCGCGCCTCGCTCGCGTCGCTCGAGGCGCGCGCCACGAGCAGGCAGGTGCCCGGCCGCGCGCCGCGGCCCACGCGGCCGCGCAGCTGGTGGAGCTGGGCGAGCCCGAAGCGCTCGGCGTGCTCGATCACCATGAGCGTCGCGTTCGGGACGTCGACGCCCACCTCGATCACCGTGGTCGAGACGAGGATGTGCGTGCGGCCGCGCTCGAAGGAGTCCATCGCCGCGGCGCGCGCGGCGGCGTCGAGGCGGCCGTGCACCAGGTCCACGCGTTGGCCGGGGAAGGCGCGCTGGATCGCCTCGGCGCTCTCGGTGGCGGAGCGCAGGTCGACCTTCTCGGACTCCTCGACCAGCGGGTAGACGACGTAGACCTGCTCCCGGCGCGCGAGCGCAGCCTTGATCTCGTCCATCACGCGGCGCCCCTCGCCCGCGCGCAGCAGGACCGAGCGCGCGGCGGTGCGCCCGGGCGGGAGCTCGTCGATCACGCTCACGTCGAGGTCGCCGAACAGGGTGAGCGCGAGGCTGCGCGGGATGGGTGTGGCCGTCATCACCAGCACGTGCGGCTCGAGACCCGCCGGCGCGCGCGCCGTGAGAGTCGCGCGCTGCAGCACGCCGAAGCGGTGCTGCTCGTCCACCACGGCGAGCGCCAGCCGCGCGAAGCGCACCTCCTCCTGGAGCAGCGCGTGGGTGCCCACCGCGAGGTCGACGGTGCCGGCAGCGAGGCGCTCGCGCGCCTCGGCGAGCTCGGCGCGCGGGAGCGAGGCACTGAGCAGCGCCGTGCGCAGGCCCGGCGCGAGGGTGCGCAGGCTGCGCGCGTGCTGCTCGGCGAGCAGCTCGGTCGGCGCCATCAGGGCGCTCTGGGCGCCTGCCTCCGCGACCGCCACCGCGGCGAGCGCGGCGACCGCCGTCTTGCCACTCCCGACGTCGCCCTGCAGAAGGCGCGACATCGGATGGGGCCGCGCCAGGTCGGCGGCGATCTCCCCCCACGCGCGCTGCTGGGCGGCCGGTCAGCCGGAACGGCAGCGCGGCCAGGGCGCTGTGCAGGCGCGGGCCACCCGACGGGATCGCGATGCCGGGCTGCTTCGCGCGCTCGGCGTGGCGCAGCGCGAGGCCGAGCTCGAGCAGGTAGAGCTCCTCGAGCACGAGCCGCTCGTGCGCCTTGGTGTTGCGCTCGCGCAGCGCGGTCGGGTCGGCGCTCGGATCCGGCCGGTGGATGGCGCGCAGCGCCGCCGCCGTATCCGGGAGCCCGCGCTCGGCGGCGAGGCGCGCGGGGAGCGTGCTCGGCACCAGATCGGCGTACTGCGCCACCGCCGCCGCCACCAGGCGCCGGAAGGTGCGCGGCGGGATGCCTTCGGGCGTCGTGTAGTCCGGCACGCACGCCCTCGGCGCGGCCCTCCTCGCCCTCCACGCAGGAGGTCGATCTCGGGATGGATCAGCTCCTTGCCGAAGCGGTAGCGGCGCACGTCGCCGGTGACGCGCACGCGCGCGCCCTTCTTCAGCGAGCCCGACACCGCCTCGCCGCCGCGGAACCACTTGAGCGTTGACCGTGCCGGTGCTCGTCGCCGAGCACGGCCTGGAAGATGCGGCCGCGCCCGCGGATCGGGCACGAAGTCCGCCACCACCACCTCGCGCCGCGAAGGTGGCGCGGGCGCCGACCGCGAGGTCGCCGATCGCCACGCGCTGGCGGCGATCGTCGTAGCGCGTCGGCAGGTGGAAGAGCAGATCGGCGACCGTGCGCAGGCCGCGCTGGGCGAGCGGCTCGCGCGCGCTTCGGGCCGACGCCCGGCAGCGAGGCCACCGCCCGCGCGATGGCGCGGTCGGGATAGGCGCCGTCCTTAGCGGCGCGAGATCGGCGAGGGAGCGCGCGCACCGCGGCACGCCGCGCGGCGGCTCCGTCGAGCGGCGCGGCGAAGCGCTCGCGCGACGCGCTCGAGCAGCGCGCGCGCGCTTCGCGGCGGGATCGCGAGCGTCGCCGCGCGTAGGCCGCCGCCTCGGCGACGGTCGCCTCGAGATCGCGCACGCGCTCGACGTGCGCGAAGTCGTCCGCGCGCCGCGAACTCGAGGGGCGCCGCGACCGCGCGCAGCGCTGCTGCGAAGGGCGTCGCGCTCCACGACCGAAGCTCTAACGGGAGCCCGGCGGCGAAGCGGCCGAAGGCGCTGCGAGCTCGGCTAGCGCCGCGTGGCATCTCCTGCAGCGAGCGCACGCCGATCGTGCCCTTGCGCAGGGCGCGGATCGCGCCGGCGGCGGCGCGCAGCACCGGCGAGCGTCGTGAAGTAGGGGACGCCGCGGTTCAGCGCGGCGCGGCGGATCGAGAAGGAGTCGCGCACCGCGCTGGGGATCGAGCTCGACCGTGTTGATGACCAGGTGGACGTCGCCCGCCTCGATGCGCTCCACCACGTTGGGCGAGCCCTGCCCCACCTTGGGCACGAGCTCGACCGCGATGCCGACCGCCGTCGAGCACGCGCGCCGTGCCCGTCGTCGCGAGCACGCGGAAGCCGGCGTCGACGAACTCCTGCACGGCCTCGCCGATGCGCGCGCGATCGGCGCTCGCGCACCGAGACGAGCAGGCGTCCCGCTGGTGCGGGATCGGGTTCCCCGCCTCGATCTGCGCCTTCGCGTAGGCGCGGCCGAAGTCCGAGTCGATGCCCATCACCTCGCCGGTGCTCTTCATCTCGGGCCCGAGCATGGTGTCCACGCCCGGGAACTTGACGAACGGGAAGACGGCCTCCTTCACCGCAGACGTGGCGCGGCCAGATCTCCTCGGTGACGCCGAGCTCGTCGAGCGTCTTGCCGGCCATCACCAGCGCGGCCAGCTTGGCGAGCGGCCGGCCGATCGCCTTGGACACGAAGGGCACGGTGCGCGAGGCGCGCGGGTTCACCTCGAGCACGTAGACGTCGTCGCCCTTCACCGCGAACTGCACGTTCATCAGGCCCGCACGCCGAGCTCGCGGGCGAGGCGCGCGTGGACTCGACGGATCTCGTCGACCACCGTCTTCGAGAGCGAGTACGGCGGGAGCGAGCAGGCGCAGTCGCCGGAGTGGACGCCCGCCTCCTCGATGTGCTCCATCATGCCGCCGATCACCACGCGCTCGCCGTCGGCGACGCGTCCACGTCGACCTCGATGGCGTCCTCCAGGAAGCGGTCGACGAGCACCGGGTGCTCGGGCGAGGCCTCCACCGCGTCGCGCATGTAGCGCGCGCAGGCTCGTCGGCGTCGTACACGATCTCCATCGCGCGCCCGCCGAGCACGTAGCGACGGCCGCACCAGCACCGGGTAGCCGATGCGCTCGGCGACGGCTGCGCGCCTCCTCGACGCTGCGCGCCACGCCCGCGGGCGGGCTGCTTCAGCGCCGAGCTTCTCGAGCAGCGCGTCGAAGCGCTCGCGGTCCTCGGCGCGGTCGATCGCGTCGGGCGGCGTGCCGAGGATCGGCACGCCCGCGCGCTCGAGCGCCACCGCGAGCTTGAGCGGCGTCTGCCCGCCGAACTGCACGATCACGCCGTCGGGCTTCTCCTTGTCGACGATCGCGAGCACGTCCTCGAGCGTGAGCGGCTCGAAGTAGAGCCGGTCGCAGGTGTCGTAGTCGGTCGAGACCGTCTCCGGGTTGCAGTTCACCATGATCGTCTCGAAGCCGGCCTCGCGCAGCGCGAACGCGGCGTGCACGCAGCAGTAGTCGAACTCGATGCCCTGGCCGATGCGGTTCGGCCCGCCGCCGAGGATCATGATCTTGCGTCGCGTCGCTGGGCGCGCGCCTCGCACTCGTCCTCGTAGGTCGAGTAGAGGTAGGGCGTGTGCGCCTCGAACTCCGCGCGCGCAGGTGTCGACGCGCTTGTAGACCGGCCGCACGCCGCGTCTGCTTGGCGCAGCGCGCGCACCTCGGCCTCGCTCGTGCCCCAGAGCGCGGCGAGCCGCGCGTCGGAGAAGCCCGATCTGCTTGGCCGGCGCGCAGCCAGTCGCGGCGCGCTCGGCGCCGGTTGCCGCCTGGCAGCGCGCGCCTCGATGCTCGCACGAGCTCGCTGCAGGTTGCTCGAGGAACCAGGGGTCGATGTGCGAGCGGCGCTGGAGCTCCTCCACGGAGACGCCGCGGCGGAGCGCCTCCGCGAGCGCCCAGGGCCGGCCCGGGCGCGGCCGCTCGATCATGTTCCAGCGCGCGCGGCGTGCCCTCCTCGCCGGGCGGCGAGCGCGGGCGGCTCGAGCCCGGCGCGGCCGATCTCGAGCGAGCGCAGCGCCTTCTGGAAGCTCTCCTTGAAGGTGCGGCCGATCGCCATCACCTCGCCCACCGACTTCATCTGCGTGGTGAGCAGGTTGTCCGCGCTCGGGAACTTCTCGAAGGTGAAGCGCGGGATCTTGGTGACCACGTAGTCGATGGTCGGCTCGAAGGAGGCCGGCGTCTCGCGCGTGATGTCGTTGCGCAGCTCGTCGAGCGTGTAGCCCACCGCGAGCTTCGCGGCGATCTTCGCGATCGGGAAGCCGGTGGCCTTGGAGGCGAGCGCCGACGAGCGCGACACGCGCGGGTTCATCTCGATCACGACCAGCGCGCCGGTCTCCGGGTTCACGGCGAACTGGATGTTCGAGCCGCCGGTGTCGACGCCGATCTCGCGGATGATCGCGATCGCGGCGTCGCGCATCACCTGGTACTCGTGGTCGGTCAGCGTCTGCGCCGGCGCGACCGTGATCGAGTCGCCGGTGTGCACGCCCATCGGGTCGAAGTTCTCGATCGAGCAGATGATCACGACGTTGTCGGCCGTGTCGCGCATCACCTCGAGCTCGTACTCCTTCCAGCCGAGCACGCTCTGCTCGATCAGGCACTCGTGGCGCGGCGACTGCGCCAGCGCCCACGCGACCATCGGCTCGAACTCCTCGCGCGTGTAGGCGACGCCGCCGCCCGTGCCGCCCAGCGTGAAGCTGGGCCGGATGATGGCCGGGAAGCCCGGTCACTTCCAGCGATCTGGCGCGCCTCCTCGACCGAGCGCGCGTAGCCCGACTCGGGCAGCGCGAGCCCGATCCGCCGCATCGCCTCGCTGAACAGCTCGCGGTCCTCGGCCTTGTGGATCGCCTCGCGGCTCGCGCCGATCAGCCGCACGCCGTAGCGCTGCGAGCACGCCCGCCTCGTCGAGCGCGATCGCGAGGTTCAGCGCGGTCTGGCCGCCGATCGTGGGCAGCAGCGCGTCGGGCCGCTCGCGCGCGATGATCTTCTCGACCGACTCGACGGTCATCGGCTCGATGTAGGTGCGGTCCGCCATCTCGGGGTCGGTCATGATCGTGGCCGGGTTGGAGTTGACCAGCACGACCCGATAGCCCTCCTCGCGCAGGGCCTTGCACGCCTGGGTGCCGGAGTAGTCGAACTCGCAGGCCTGGCCGATCACGATCGGACCCGAGCCGATCACCAGGATGGTGTGGAGGTCGTCCCGCCGCGGCATCGTCAGTCGCCTCGCGCGATCTGCGCGCCGCTCACGCGCTCGCCCGCCTTGTGGCGCAGCGTCATCTCCCGGAAGCGCGAGAAGAAGTAGCCGACGTCGTGGGGCCCGGGCGAGGCCTCGGGGTGGTACTGCACCGAGAAGAGCGGCCGCGTCGCGTGCGCCAGGCCCTCCACGGTGCCGTCGTTGAGATTCACGTGCGTGATCTCCACCGGCTCGCCCGCGCGGTGCAGCGAGTCGGCGTCGACCGCGTAGCCGTGATTCTCCGCGCAGATGGCGACTCTGCCCGTCGCGAGATCCTTGCCCGGCTGGTTGCCGCCGTGGTGGCCGAACTTGAGCTTGCGCGTCTCGCCGCCGAGCGCGAGCCCGAGAATCTGGTGGCCGAGGCAGATCCCGAAGACGGGCAGCTCGTTCGCGAGGGAGCGCACCGCCTCGCGGATGCCCTGCACCGCCGCGGGGTCGCCGGGGCCGTTGGAGAGGAAGAGCGCGTCGGGCTTGAGCGCGCGCACCGCCGAAGCCGGCGTGCGCGAAGGCACGACCGTCACCTCGAAGCCCTGCTCGACGAGCTGGCGCAGGATGTTCCGCTTCACGCCGCAGTCGAAGGCGACCACGCGCAGCAGCGGCAGCGGCCGCGCTGGGCGCGGAAGCTCGCCCGACACGCCGGCCCAGGACCCTTCGCTCCACACGTAGGGCTGACGGCAGCTCACCTCGTTGGCCAGGTCGCTGGCCTCGAGCGCTGGCGCGCTGCGCGCGCGCCCGACGAGCTCGTCGCGATCCTGGTGGTCGGGATCGGTGCTCAGCGCCCCGTTCTGGAAGCCGTGGTCTCGGATGCGGCGCACGAGCGCGCGCGTGTCGAGGCCGCTGATCGCCGGGACGCCGTGGCGCGCCAGGAACTCGGGCAGGGTCTGCCGCGCGCGCCAGTTGCTGGGCTTGGCGAACATCTCCTTCACGACGAAGCCGCGCAGCCAGGGGTGCGCCGACTCGTCGTCCTCGGGGTTCACGCCGACGTTGCCGATCTGCGTGTAGGTCATCGTCACGATCTGACCGGCGTAGGAGGGGTCCGTCAGGATCTCCTGATAGCCCGTCATGCTGGTGTTGAAGCAGACTTCGCCCACGGCGACGCCGCGCGCGCCCCAAGCGCGGCCGCGATAGAGCGTGCCGTCGGCGAGGGCGAGCGCCGCCGGCGCCGAGAGCTCGGCGGGTCGCGTCACGGCACGAGCACGCCACGGTCGGCGTGGTAGACCAGCCGGCCCGCCACGACCGTGCACTGCACGCGCCCGGTGAGCGTCTGCCCGGCCCAGGGCGAGTTGCGGCTCTTGGAGAAGCCCTTCGCGGGGTCGTACAGCCAGTCGCGCTCGGGATCGATCACGACGACGTCGCCGGGGGCGCCCCGCGCGAGCCGTCCCTGGGCGAGCCCGAGCACGCGGGCCGGGCGCCAGGACAGCGCCGCCATCAGCTGGAGAGGCGTGAGGCGACCGCTGCGCACCAGCGCGAGCACGACGGCCAGGGCAGTCTCGAAGCCGATGATGCCCGAGGGCGCCGCCGTGAACTCGACGTCCTTCTCGTGGACGGCGTGGGGCGCGTGGTCCGTCGCGATCGCGTCGAGCGTTCCGTCGGCGAGCCCGGCCTGACAAGCCGCGACGTCCGCGTCGCTGCGCAGCGGCGGCGCCATCTTCGCGTTGGTGCTGAAGCTCAGCGTGGCGGCGTCCGTGAGCGTCAGGTGGTGGGGCGTGACCTCGGCGGTGACGTGCACGCCGCGCGCGCGCGCCTCGCGAATCAGCGCGACCGCCCCGGCGGTGGAGACGTGGGCGACGTGGAGATGCGCGCCGGCGAGCTCCGCGAGCAGGATGTCGCGCGCCACGTGCACCGTCTCGGCCGCCGCCGGGTTGCCCGGCAGCCCGAGCCGCGTCGCCACGGGCCCCTCGTTCACGACGCCGTCCCCCACCAGCGTGCGATCCTCGGCGTGCACCATCACGGGCTTGCCGGTCAGGCGCGAGTACTCGAGCACGCGGCGCTGCATGCCGCTGTCCATGATGGTCTTGCCGTCGTCGCTGAAGGCGACCGCGCCCGCCTCGACGAGCGCCACCATCTCGGTCATCACCTCGCCAGCGAGCCCTTTGGTCGCCGCCGCCACGGGATAGACGCGCACCGGCGAGTCCTGGCGCGCGCGATCCAGGATGTAGTCGGTGACGCTCGGGTCGTCGTTCACCGGGTCGGTGTTCGCCATGCAGGCCACCGAGGTGAAGCCGCCCGCCGCCGCGGCGCGGCCGCCCGAGGCGATGTCCTCCTTGTACTCCTGGCCGGGCTCGCGCAGGTGCGCGTGCAGGTCCACGAAGCCCGGCGCGACCCAACAACCGCTCGCGTCCACGATCTCGGCATCCACCGCCCCGAGATTCGCGCCCACGGCCGTCACGCGGCCGTCCGTGAGCAGCACGTCGGCCACTCCGTCTTGTCCGCTCGCCGGGTCGATCACGCGCCCGCCGCGCACCAGCAACTTCGCCACGGATTTCCTCTCAGACGCTCGGCTTGCGCCGGCCGGCGAGCAGGTAGAGCACCGCCATGCGCAGGGCCACGCCGTTGCGGACCTGGTCGAGGATCACGCTCGGGCGGTGATCGGCCAGATCGTGAGCGAGCTCCACACCCCGGTTCACGGGCCCGGGATGCATCACGATCGCGTCGTCCTTCGCGAAGCGGAGCTTCTGGCGGTCGAGCCCAAAGGTGGCCGAGTACTCGCGCACGCTCGGGAAGGCGGCCCCGGTCAAGCGCTCGGTCTGGATGCGCAGCGCCATCACCACGTCCGCGCCGTCCAGCGCCTCGCGCAGCGACGTGAAGGCTTTCACGCCGAGCGATTCGACCGCGGCCGGCAACATGGTGGGCGGCCCCGCCACGCGCACCTCCGCGCCCATCTTGCGGAAGCCGTAGATGTTGGAGCGCGCCACGCGCGAGTGGGCGATGTCCCCGATGATCGTGACGGTGAGCCCGTCCAGGCGGCCCTTCTCCTCGAGCACGGTCATCATGTCGAGCAACGCCTGGGTGGGATGCTCGTGGGCGCCGTCGCCGGCGTTGATCACCGGCGCGTCGAGCTCGTCGGCGATGCGCTTGGGCACGCCCGACACCTTGTGGCGGATCACGACCGCGTCGGGATCCATCGCGTCCAGGGTCTTGGCCGTGTCGAGGATGCTCTCGCTCTTGGTCAAGCTCGAGGACGAGGGGCTGAAGTTCACCACGTCCGCGGAGAGACGCTTGCCGGCGATCTCGAAGCTCGTGCGCGTGCGCGTCGAGGGCTCGAAGAACAGGTTGATGATGGTGCGCCCGCGCAGCGTCGGCACCTTCTTGACCTCGCGCTCGCCGACCTCCTTCATCTTGGACGCCGTGTCGAGGATCAGCTCGATGTCTTCGCGCTCGAGCTCCTCGATGCCGAGCAGTCCGCGCCCCTTCATCCCCCGGCCCCCTCCTTCCTCAGCAACACCACCTCGAGCGCGCCGCTCTCACCGCGCAGCTCCACGCGGTCGCTGCGCCGCGTGGGAATGTTCTTGCCGACGTAGTCGATCTTGATGGGCAGCTCGCGGTGCCCGCGGTCGACCAGCGCCACCACCTGCACGCCGCGCGGCCGGCCGAAGTCCATGAGCGCGTCCATCGCGGCGCGGATCGTGCGGCCCGTGCTGGCGACGTCGTCCACGAGCACGACCGCGCGATCGTCCACCGCCGACGGCATCTCCGTGCGCCGCAGCCGCGGGCGCGCGCCGCTCGAGGTCAGGTCGTCGCGGTAGAGGGTCGTGTCGAGAATGCCGACCACCGCCTCCACGCCCGCGATCTCGCGCAGGTTCGCGGCGATCTGGCGCGCGAGCGGCACGCCGCCGTTCGGGATGCCGACCAGGTACAAGCGGGCGAGGTCGTCGTTCTTCTCGACGATCTCGTGGGCGATGCGCATCAGCGCGCGCCGGATCGCCACGTCGTCGAGTAGCAGCGTCTCACTCGGTCGCGCGTCGGGATTCGCGCGCGCAGGGGTCGCCGCAGGGGATTCGTTCGCCACGTCGCTTGCGCCTTTCTCCGCCTCGCTGGACGGAGTTAAAAGGGAGCGGACTCTCGGCGCGCGAGAGTAACCGGACAGCGCCGGGACGCCAGCCCGCTGGGCCAGACGGGGCTTCGGCGATGGCCGCTCGCTGCGGCGATCGCCGGGGAGGGTCGTTGCTCCGGACCTCGTAGCGGCGGTCTGCGCCGCAAGTGGAGGCACGCCGGGCGCACGGCGGGATGCGCTGACCGCGCAGCGATGCCCCGGACCGGCGCGACAGCCTCGGGAATGACCGGTCCTCCGCAAGCGACCCGGTCCCCGTCGCCGCCGCAGCGACGGCCGCGCTGCGAGGCGGGGAGGGGTCGCCGGCGCGGCCAGGGGCGGGCAGCGGCGAGGTAAAGCGCAGTTGGGTCCCTCGTCTCTGTCCAACGCGCTTGGGTCCGCTGAGTCACTTGCGGGCTCACGTTTACTCCGTTGGGCGAGCCACGAGCCGCAGCCCGCCCCTGCCCCGCGCCGGCGACGCCCTCCCCGCCGAAACGGCGCGCCGGGGAAACGAAGCGGCGCGCCGGAAATCTACGGATGACTGGGCGGGACGACTTCTTGGCCAGGAGGCAGGCACTGGACGAAGCGCCCCATGCGCTCCCAGCGCATCTTGCCGGTCAGATTGTCGGCCCAGGTGAGCGGATTCAAAAGCGCGAGCCAACTGCCGTTCCAGTTCCACGACCAGTAGTTGAGCCCGGCGGGGCCGGCCAGGTCGGCGAGCCGGACGGTGCCCGCCCAGCGCCCGTCCTTGGAGTTGTCGCGGTTGTCGCCCATGAAGAAGTAGCGGCCGGTGGGGACCACCATCTCCTCGAGCTCCCGGCCCGGATCGCTCGGCATGTCGAGCACGAAGTGGCGGCAATCTCCGAGCGTCTCGATCCAGAACTTCTGCACGACGCCGCGCTCGTCGGTGAACTGCCAGGGCGTGGGCTCCATCGGGGCGCGCGTGCCGTTCAGGATCAGGCGCCCGTCGTGGTAGGCGACGCGGTCGCCCGGCACGCCGACCAGCCGCTTCACGAAGTTGTCGGTCGGGAGAGTCGGCTCCTTGTCGGGCGGAAAGATGTCGCCGTAGGGATCGCGGGCGAAGCGGAAGACGATCACCTCGCCACGGCGCGGCTCGCGCAAGCCGGGAAGGCGCCAGTCGGTGCCGGGAAGCTGGGGGCCGAACACGAACTTGTTGACGAACACGTGGTCGCCGACCAGGAGCGTCGAGACCATGGACTCGCTCGGCACGTAGAAGGTCTGGAACAAGAAGGTGCGGATTGCGAGCGCCACGGCGATCGCCACCAGCAGCGACGGGAGCTCGTCGCGAAACCAGTCCGCCTCTCGGTGCTCGGCGGCGCCGCTCGCGCTCTCGCGCTCGCTCACGGCGCGCTCGCGCGGGAGCCCAGGGCCAGCGACCAGCGCAGGGGCATCACCACCCCGACGAGCTGGTCCCGCGCGATCGGCCCGAAGTCGCGGCTGTCCTGGGAGTGATCGCGGTTGTCGCCGAGCACGAAGTAGCGATCGGCTGGCACGACGAGGTCGAAGTCCCGGCGCGCGCAGTCGGGGTCGTCCACCCAGGCGTGATCGGCGTCGCCGAGCCGCTCGCGCGCGCCGCGCAGCGGGTGGCCCTGGGCGTCGACGCGCAGCGTCTCGGTCGGCCACTGGTCGACGGGCGCGCCGGCCACCCAGAGCCTGCCCTCGCGCTGAGCCACGCGCTCGCCGGGTAGGGCGATCACGCGCTTCACGAGCCGCTCGCGCGCGCCGCCGGCGCCCGCGCGCTCGAACACGACGAGCTCGCCGCGCCGCGGCTCGCGCAGGGCCGGGAGCCGCGCGCCCAGAAACGGTAGGCGCGCGCCGAGCGCGAGCTTGTTCACGAACACGTGGTCGCCGGAGTGGAGCGTCGGGAGCATGGACTCGGAGATCACGCGCACCGGCTCGAGCGCCAGCAAGCGCAACGTGAGCGCGCCCCCGACCAGGGCGAGCGCGAGGCCCGTGAGCGGCCGGATCGGCACTACTCGTCCCCCAGGCGCAGCGCCGCCAGGAAGGCCTCCTGGGGGATTTCCACCGAGCCCACGCGCTTCATGCGGCGCTTGCCCTCCTTCTGCTTCTCGAGGAGCTTGCGCTTGCGCGTGATGTCGCCGCCGTAGCACTTCGCCGTGACGTTCTTGCGCAGCGCCTTCACCGTCGTGCGCGCGATGATCTTGGACCCGATCGCCGCCTGGATCGCCACCTCGAACTGCTGGCGCGGGATGAACTCCTTCAGCTTCGCGGTGAGCTCCGAGCCGCGCTGGTGCGACTTGTCGCGGTGCACGATCAGCGAGAGCGCGTCCACCGGGTCGCCGTTCACGAGGATGTCGAGCTTCACGAGCTCGGCCTCGTGGTAGCCGATCAGGTCGTAGTCGTAGGAGCCGTAGCCCCGCGTGGCGCTCTTGATCTTGTCGTGGAAGTCCGCCACGACCTCGGCGAGCGGCAGCTCGTAGCGGATCTGGACGCGGCTGCCGTGCACCGAGATGTCGCGCTGCTTGCCGCGCCGATCCTCGCAGAGCGCGAGGATCCCGCCGACGTACTCCTGCGGCGTGTGCACGGTGACGAGGATCATCGGCTCCTCGACGTGGTCGAGCTCGCCGGGGTCGGGCAACGCAGCGGGCGACTCGATCTCGAAGGCCGCGCCGTCCTGCTTCACCACGCGGTAGCGCACCGTCGGTGCGGTGGTCACGAGCGAGAGGCCGTACTCGCGCTCCAGCCGCTCCTGGATGATCTCGCCGTGCAGGAAGCCCAGGAAGCCGCAGCGGAAGCCGAAGCCCAGCGCCGCGCTCGTCTCGGGCTCGTAGCGGAACGAGGAGTCGTTGAGGCGCAGCTTCTCGAGGGCGGCCTTGAGGCCCGCGTACTCCTCGGCTTCGACCGGATAGAGGCCCATGAAGACCATGGGCTTCACCTCGCGGAAGCCCGGCAAAGGCTCCGGCGCCGGCCGGGCGGCCAGCGTCACGGTGTCGCCGATGTGGACCTCGTCGAGGGACTTGATGCCGCAGAACACGATCCCCACCTCGCCGGCGGCGAGCTCTTCGACCTTGCTCGGGTGGGGATCGAGCACGTCGAGCTCGGCGATCTCGTGCTCGACTTTGTCGGCCATCAAGAGCACGGACGCGCCCCGGCAGAGCCGGCCCTCGATCACGCGCACGAGGATCGCCACGCCCATGTACGGGTCGAACCAGGCGTCGAAGATGAGCGCGCGGGTGTGGGGCGCGTCCGGATCGCCGCGCGGCGGCGGCACCTCGCGCACGATGCGCTCGAGCAGCTCGGCCACGCCGGCGCCGGTCTTGGCCGAGATCGGCAGCACGCTCTCGGCCTCGAGGCCGATCACGTCCTCGATCTCCTGCGCGGCGGCGTCGGCGTCCGCGGCGGGCAGGTCGATCTTGTTCGCGACCGGGATGATCGCGAGCCCGGCGTCGAGCGCGAGGTAGGCGTTGGCGAGCGTCTGGGCCTCGATTCCCTGGGACGCGTCGACCACGAGCACCGCGCCTTCGCAGGCGTGGAGCGCCCGCGAGACCTCGTAGGAGAAGTCCACGTGGCCGGGCGTGTCGATCAGGTTGAGCACGTATTCGACGCCGTCGGAGGCGCGGTAGTTCATGCGCGCGGTCTGCGCCTTGATCGTGATGCCGCGCTCCTGCTCGAGCTCCATCTTGTCCATGAACTGGTCGCGCCGCTCGCGCCCGGTGAGCGTGCCGGTGGCCTCGAGCAGGCGGTCGGCCAGCGTGCTCTTGCCGTGGTCGATGTGGGCGACGATGCAGAAGTTGCGCAGCGTGCGCGGATCGAGGCGGCGCGGGTCGCTCGCGCTCATTGCGGATCTCGCGCCAGCACCCAGGTCGGCAGGCGCTGCTCGCGCTTCAGCCGATCCGCGAGTGCGTCGGCCTGGGCGCGCGTCGCGATCGGTCCGACGCGCACCTTGAAGCGCGCGCCGCTCCCGCCCTCGTCGGCGACGTAGGCCTCTTGGCCCAGCCGGCGCAGTTCGCCCGCGAGGCCCTCGGCCGCGGGCTCGGTGGCGAACGCGCCCACCTGCACGGCGAACCCGGCGGCCGGCGGCGCCGTGGAGACCGCGGGCGGCGGGGGCGAGGAGCTGGCGAGCCCGCTCGACGGAGCCGGCGCGGCGGCGTCGGGCGTGGCGGGAGCCGCCGCGGTCGGGAGCGGGGCCTCGCTCGCGCGCCCGCGCAGGTCCTCGACCACGAGCCCGGGACCCTCGTAGACGGCGCCTGCGAGCGTGCCGATCACGAAGCCCACGCCGATCAGCAGCACGGCGCCGGCGAGCGTGGCGATCCAGCCCGGTCCGCGCTGGCGGCGATCGGTCTCCGCCGTCACATGCGCTCCGGCGCGCTCATCCCGAGCAGACGCAGGCCGTTGGCCATCACGGTGCGCACGGCGGCGACCAGGCCCAGCCGGGCGCGCGTGAGCTCGGCGTCGTCCGAGAGCACGCGGTGGTTGCGGCCGTCCTGGAGGTAGGGATTCCAGAGCCCGGCGACGTCGCGCAGGTAGTAGGCGACGTGATGCGGCTCGCGCGCCTCGGCGGCGCGCGCCACGGTCTCGGGATACTCGGCGAGCTTGCGGATCAGCTCGATCTCCTCGGGCAGGACCAGCCGCTCGCTGCGCACGTCGTCCGCGCTCGGCAGCGCGACGCCGCGCTCCAACGCCTGGCGCTCGATGCCGCAAGCGCGCGCGTGGGCGTACTGGAGGTAGTAGGCGGGGTTCTTGGTCCAGTCCGTGTCCTTGGCCAGATCGAGGTCGAAGTCGAGGTGGCTCTGGGGTCGGCGCTGGATCATGAAGAAGCGAAAGACGTCCGCGGGCACGTCCTTCAGCACCTCGTCCACCGTGATGAAGGTCGCCCGCCGCGTCGACTGCTTCACGGTCTGGCCGCCGCTCGAGAGCGTCACGAACTCGTGGAAGACGAACTCGACCCGCTCGGCGGGCAGCCCGAGCGCGGCGAGCGCGGCCTTCACGTAGGGCCCCTGGTCCTTGTGGTCGGCGCCCTGCACGTTCACCACCAGCTCGAAGCCCCGCTCGAACTTCGAGCGGTGGTAGGCGACGTCGGGCAGCAGGTAGGTGGGCTCGCCCGTGCTCTTCACCAGGACGCGGTCGCGCGCCTCGCCGACGTCGGTGGCCCGCAGCCAGACCGCCCCGCCCTCCTCGTACACGCGCCCGCTCTTGCGCAGGTCGGCGAGCGCCGCCTCCACGCGCTGCTGGGCGTACAGGTCGCTCTCGTTCGTGTAGACGTCGAAGCGGATGCCGAGCGCGTCCTGGGTCGCGCGGATCTCGGCGAAGATGCGCTGCTCGGCCTCGAGCCGGAAGCCGCGATCGCCGGGCTCGTCGACCCAGCCCTCGCCCTCCCGGGCGATCAGCGCGTCCGCGATGTCGTAGATGTAGTCGCCCTGATAACCCTCGCGCGGGAAGACGACCGGCTTGCCGTCGATCTGCGTCGGCCAGGGGGCGCTCTCGTCCTTGAGCGCCTGCTCGGGCGGCGGCGCGGCGCGCCCGAGCCGCTCGAGGTAGCGCGCGCGCACGGACTCGCCGAGCACGCGCATCTGGCGACCGCCGTTGTTGAAGTAGTACTCGCGCGTGACGGCCCAGCCCGTGCCCGCGAACAGGCGCGCGATGCAGTCGCCCAGGATCGCCTGGCGGCCGTGGCCCACCGAGAGCGGACCGGTCGGGTTTGCCGAGATGAACTCGACCATCACGCTGCGACCCTTGCCCGCGTCGCCCGCCCCGAAGCGCTCGGCTTGCGCCAGGATCTCGCGCAGCACGCCGCGCCAGCGCGAGCGGTCGAGCCAGAAGTTCACGAAGCCCGGCCCCGCCACCTCGGCGCGCGCCACCAGCCCGCCGGCGTCGGCCACCCGCGCGATCAGCTGGGCGGCGACCTCGCGCGGCGGTCGGCCCAGACGCTTCGCGATCACCAGCGCGGCGTTGGTGGCGAAGTCGCCGTGCGTCTCCTGGCGCGGCGGGTCGAGCGCGAGTGCCGGCAGCGCGCTCTCCGCGTGCGCCTCCTCGAGCAGGGCTCGCACGGCGGAGTGGAGGGCGTCTAGCAGTCGTTCGCGCACGGTGGTTTCTCGCGGGCGAGGGGCAGGCCCGGGCAGAGCGAGAGGCGCCGGAGCTTCGCCCCCGCGCCGAGATTCGTCAAGGATTCCGCAGGCTTGTGGCTTCGGGGGGGCGCACGACCCACTCGCCGGGGCGCGCCAGGCGCAAATCCGTCCGGATCGCGGACTCGATCGCGAGGGGATCGCCGCGCAGGCTCTTCGCCTCGGCGCGCCGCGCGGCGACGGAGTCCTCGAGCGCGCGGATGCGCGCTTGGGCGTCGGCCAGGTCGCCGCGCAGGCGCAGCCAGGCGAACACGCTCTCGTCTCCGCCCCGCAGCGCGAACGCGGACAGCGCGAGCGCCACGCCGATGCTGACGGCGAGGCCGCGCGCGAACCGGCGTAGCCCGCTTCGCTTCGCACGCGCCGCGCGCGCACCGCGCGCCGGCGTCGGCCGCCCGCTCGCCGCCATCGCTCCCCCCGCCGGCGCAACATAAGCAACGCGCCCGCCGCGAGAAAGCCCCGTCAACCCGCGTCGGCGAGCAGGCGCTCGATGCGCTGGACGTAGGCGTCGGCGTCCCAGTCGCGCTCGCCGATGTAGCGGCCGACCAGCGTGCCCTCGCGGTCGATCAGGAAGCTCTCCGGGAAGCGCGAGCTCTGGTAATCGCGCGCGACGCGCTTCTCGGGATCGAGCAGGATCGGGAACGTGATGCGCAGGCGATCGCGGAAGCGCACCACCGCCGCGTGATCCTCGTCGACCGAGATCGCGAGCAGCTCGAAGGGCCGCCCGGCGAGCCGGCTGTGGAGCCGCTGCATGGCGGGCATCTCCTCCTCGCACGGCGCGCACCAGGTCGCCCAGAAGTTCACGAGCACGACCTTGCCGCGCAGCGAGGCGAGCGCGACCTCGCCGCCGTCCAGGTCGGGCAGGCGGAAGTCGGGCGCCGCCACGCCGGCCTCGATGGGTGGCGCGACCACCTCCGCCGACCAGAGCGAGTAGCCCACCGCCGCGACCAGCGCCGCGGCGAGCGCGAGGCCCGCGCCGGGGCGCTGGCTCAGCGCTCCGCCTTCGCCGGCTTCGCCGCGGCCTTGGGCTGGGGCCGATCGACCAGCTCGACCAGCGAGAGCGGCGCCGCGTCGCCCACGCGCAGGCGGGACTTGAGCACGCGCGTGTAGCCGCCGCGCCGCTCGCGATAGCGCGTCGCCAGCTCGCCGAACACCTTGGCGGTGACCTCGTCGCGCCGAACGATGCGCAGCGCCTGGCGCCGCGCGTGCAGGTCGCCGCGCTTGCCGAGCGTGATCACGCGATCGGCGAGGCGTCGCAGCTCCTTCGCGCGCGGATCGGTGGTCTCCACCTGCTCGTGCTCGAACAGCGAGGTGACCAGGTTGCGCAGCATCGCGAGGCGATGCCCGCTCGGCCGCTCGAGCTTTCCGCGTCGGTTTCCGTGGCGCATCTCAGCCCTCGCGCTCGCGCGCGCGCTGCTCGAGCTCCTTGCGCGACGGGAAGCCCTCCAGGGTCATGCCCAGGGACAGGCCCATGGAGGCGAGCACTTCCTTGATCTCGTTCAGGGACTTGCGGCCGAAGTTCTTGGTCTTGAGCATCTCGCTCTCGGTGCGCTGCACGAGCTCGCCGATGTAGCGGATGTTGGCGTTCTGCAGGCAGTTCGCCGAGCGCACCGACAGCTCGAGCTCGTCCACCGAGCGCAGCAGGTGCGGGTTCATCGGCTCGATGCCCTCGTGCACCGCGGGCGCGGCCTCGGTGGGCTCCTCGAAGTTGATGAAGATGCTGAGCTGGTCCTTCAGGATCTTCGCGCCGTACGCGATCGCGTCGGCGGGCGCCACGGAGCCGTCCGTCCACACCTCCATGGAGAGGCGGTCGAAGTCCGTCTCGCGGCCCACGCGCGCCGGCGTCACCGAGTAGTTGACGCGCCGCACCGGCGTGAAGATCGAGTCGATCGGGATCGTGCCGATCGCCATGTCCTCGGTCTTGTTCTTCTCCGCCGGCCGGTAGCCCTTGCCGAGGTCGATGGTGCACTCGAGGTCGAAGTCCGCATCGCCGGTCAGCGTCGCGATCTTCTGCTCCGGGTTCATCACCTCCACCGCGGAGTCCTGGCTGGCGAGCTCGGCCGCCGTCACCACGCCGGTGCCGCTGCGCTTGATGCGCACCGCGCGCGGGCCCGCCGCATGCAGGCGCAGCCGCACCTCCTTCAGGTTCAGGACGATGTCGCTCACGTCCTCGAGCACGCCCGGGACCGTGGAGAACTCGTGCTGCACGCCGGCGATGCGCACCGACGTGATGGCGGCCCCTTGCAGCGACGAGAGCAGCACCCGCCGCAGCGAGTTGCCGAGCGTCTGCCCGAAGCCGCGCTCGAGCGGCTCGCACCAGAACCGGCCGTAGCGCTCCCCCGTCTCGTCCTGCTCGGTCTCGAGCCGGCGCGGGCGGATCAGCTGTCGCCAGTTTCGGACGATCAGATCTTGCTGCATGCGATTCTCCCAGTCAGTTCGGTTTCGATCGGGCGACCGAGCGCCTGCGGTCGCGAGCCGGCTCTGCGCCGGGCTCGCGCTAGTAGCGCGAGTACAGCTCGACGATGAGCTGCTCCTCGATCGGCATGGTCAGGTCCTCGCGCGCGGGCAGGGCCTTGACCGTGCCGGTGAAGCTCTCCTTCTCGATCTCGAGCCACTGCGGCACCGCGCGGCTCTCCAGCGTCTCGAGGGCGCCGGCGATGCGCGCGATCTGCCGCGAGCCCTCGCGCAGCACGATCTTCGTGCCCGGCTTGACCACGAAGGACGGGATCGAGGTCATCACGCCGTTCACCGCGAAGTGGCCGTGGCGCACGAGCTGGCGCGCCTCGGCGCGCGAGGTGGCGAAGCCGAGCCGGAAGACGACGTTGTCGAGCCGGCGCTCGAGCAGCTGCAGCAGGTTGTCGCCGGCGCGGCCGCGCATGCGCGAGGCCTTCGCCACGGTGCCGGCGAACTGGCGCTCCTGCAGCCCGTACATGCGCTTCACCTTCTGCTTCTCGCGCAGCTGCACGCCGTACTCGGTGAGGCGCGGCTGTTCTGGCCGTGCTGGCCCGGGGCGTAGTTGCGCTTGTCGACGGAGCACTTCTCGCTGTAGCAGCGATCGCCCTTCAGGAAGAGCTTGGTGCCCTCGCGGCGGCACAGGCGACAGACGGGTCCGAGGTAGCGTGCCATCGGGGTCCTCTCAGACTCGGCGCCGCTTGGGCGGGCGGCAGCCGTTGTGGGGGATCGGGGTGACGTCCTTGATCATGTTGATGCGCATGCCCGTGGTCTGCAGCGCGCGCAGCGCGGACTCGCGGCCGGCGCCCGGCCCCTTCACGAACACCGAGAGCGCGCGCACGCCGTGCTCGGCGGCCTTCTTGCAGCACTCTTCGGCGGCGACCTGAGCGGCGAAGGGCGTGGACTTCTTCGAGCCCTTGAAGCCGTGCGCACCCGCGCTGGCCCAGGCCAGCGTGTTGCCCGCCGGATCGGTGATCGTGATGACGGTGTTGTTGAAGGTCGACTGGATGTGCGCCACCCCGGCGGCGACGTTCTTCTTGACCTTCTTCTTGCCGGCTTTGGCTTGCATGGGCTCACTTCTTCGCGGGGGCTTGCTTCTTGCCCGCCACGGTCTTGCGCGGGCCCTTGCGGGTGCGCGCGTTGGTGTGGGTGCGCTGGCCGCGCACCGGCAGCCCGCGGCGATGCCGCAGGCCGCGGTAGCAGCCGATGTCCATCAAGAGCTTGACGTTCTGCTGGACCTCGCGGCGCAGGTCGCCCTCCACCTGGTAGTCGCGCTCGATGACCTCGCGGATGCGGACCACCTCGTCCTCGCGCAGGTGATCCGTGCGCGTGGCCGGCTCGACGCCCGCCGCCTCGCAGATCCAGCGCGCGTTCGAGCGCCCGATGCCGTAGATGTAGCCCAGCGCGATCCCGATCTGCTTCGTGCGCGGCAGATCGACTCCCGCGATGCGTGCCATGTGGTTACCCCTGTCGTTGCTTGTGCTTGGGGTTCGTGCACTGGATGCGCACCACCCCGCGGCGCCGGACGACCCGGCACTTCTCGCACATCTTCTTGACCGACGCCCTGACCTTCATGCTCCCTCTCGCGCGGAGGCCATCGCCTGCTCGAGCCGCTTCGCCACCTCGTCCACGCTGCCCTCGCCGTCCACTTCGCAGAGCCCGCCGCGCTCGCGGTAGTACGCGATCAGCGGCGCGGTGCTCTCGCGGTAGACGCGCATGCGCGTGCGGATGGTCTCCTCGTTGTCGTCCGTGCGGCCCTCGAGCCGCGCCCGGCGCAGCAGCCGCTGCACGAGCTCCTCTTCGTTCACGATCAGCGCCACGCAGCGCTCGAGGCGCACGCCCAGCCTCGCGAGCATGCGGTCCAGCGCTTGCGCCTGGGCCGCCGTGCGCGGGAAGCCGTCCAGGATGAACCCGCGCTTCGCGTCCTCGCGAGCCAGGCGCTCCTCGGCCACCCCGATCACGACCTCGTCCGGGACCAGCTTGCCCGCGTCCATGATGGCCCGTGCGAGCTTGCCGGTTTCCGTGCCGGCCGCCACCGCCGCCCGCAGCATGTCCCCGGTGGAGATCTGGGGGATGCCCAGCGCGGCGGCCAGGCGCTGGCCCTGGGTGCCCTTGCCCGCCCCGGGCGGCCCCAGCAGGAGCAGCCTGCGCGCGCTCATCGGCCGAGCCTCGAGCGCATGCGCGCCCCCTGCACGAAGCCCTGATACTGGTGGGAGACCAGGTGCGCCTCGATCGCCGCGAGCAGGTCCTTGCTCACGCCGACCACGATCAGGAGCGCGGTGCCGCCGAAGTAGAAGGGGATGCCGACGCGCGTGGAGAGGAACACCGGCGTCACGCAGATGACCGAGATGTAGAGCGCCCCCACCAGCGTGAGGCGGCCCAGCACGGTGTCGATGTACTCGGCGGTCTTCTTGCCCGGCCGCACACCCGGGATCGAGCCGCCCTGACGCTTCAGGTTGTCGGCCACGTCGTCCGGGTTGATCACGATCGCCGTGTAGAAGAAGGCGAAGAAGATGATCAGCGCGATGTAGAGCAGGTTGTAGTAGAGGCCGCCCGGGGACAGGTTGTCCTGGAACCAGGCCGTGATGCCCGAACTCGAGTCCGTGAGCTGCGCGATCGTGGTGGGGAACACCAGCAGGCTCGACGCGAAGATCGGCGGGATCACGCCGGCCGTGTTCACGCGCAGCGGGAAGTAGCTGACCCCGCCCTGGGTCATGTGGCGGCCGACCACGCGGCGCGCGTACTGGATCGGGATGCGCCGCTGGGCGCTCTCCACAAAGAAGACGCCGCCCACGATCAGCACCACGAAGGCGAGCAGGAGCAGCGCCTCGAGCAGCGGGAACTCGCCCTGCTGCATCAGCTCGATCAAGCGCCCCACCGCGCCCGGAATGCGCACGACGATGCCCGAGAAGATCACCATCGAGATGCCGTTGCCGATGCCCCGCTCGGTGATCTGCTCGCCCAGCCACATGATGAAGGCCGTGCCGGTGGTGAGCGTGACCATGGTCATCAGGTAGAAGCTCAGGCCGGGCTCGAGCACGGCGCCGGGCCCGAAGGAGCCCGTCACCAGCGCGCGCGCGAACATCGCGCTCTGGAACAGCGCGAGCGCCACGGTGCTGTAGCGCGTGTACTGGGTGATCTGGCGCTGTCCGCGCTCGCCCTCCTTGCGCAGGGCGTCGAGGCGCGGGATCACGATGGTGAGCAGCTGCAGGATGATCGACGCGCTGATGTAGGGCGTGATGCCCAGCGTGAAGATCGACATGTTCTCGAGCGCGCCGCCCGAGAACACGTTCAGCAGCTGGAAGATGCCGGCGCCCTGGCCCTCGAAGAAGTGGCGGATCACGTTGGGGTCGATGCCCGGCGTCGCGACCTTCGCCCCGACCCGGTAGACCAAGAGCATGCCCAGCGTGAAGAGGATGCGCGTGCGCAGCTCTTCGATGCGGGGGATGTTGCGGACACCGCCGATCACGCCAGGATCTCCACGGCGCCGCCGGCCGCCTCGAGCTTCGCCGACGCGCCAACGCTGGCCTTGTGCACTCTGACCCGGCAGCCGCGCGGGGCATCGCCCTCGGCCAGCAGCTTCACGCGCGCGCGCGAGCTCGAGACCAGCCCGCGCTTCGCGAGCGCGTCCACGTCGACCGCCGCGTCCGCGCCGAACCTCTCGAGATCGCGCAGGTTCACGATCTCGAAGGCGTCGCGGTGGATGTTCGCGAAGCCGCGCTTCGGGATGCGCCGCACCAGGGGCATCTGGCCGCCCTCGAAGTAGTAGGGCGTCTCGTTGCCGCGGGAGCGCTTGCCCTGGCCCTTGGTGCCGCGCCCGGCGGTCTTCTGCAGCCCCGAGCCGGAGCCGCGCGCGACGCGCTTCTTCTTCTGGCGGGCGCCGGGTCGCGGCGCGAGTCGGTCGAGCATCGCGCTACTCCTCCACCACGCGCACGAGGTGGCTGATCGAGCGGATCATCCCGCGCACCGCGGGCGTGTCCTCGCGCTCGATGGTCTGGTTCATGCGGCGGAAGCCGAGCCCGCGCAGCGTGGCTCGCTGCTTCACTCCGTAGTGCTCGCCGCTCTTCACCTGTTGGATCTTCAGCTTGCGCTTGCTCATCGCGCGAGCTCCCCGCGTCGCTCCTCCGGGTCGCGCAGCGACTGCAGTGCCGCGAGCGTCGCGTTCACCACGTTGTGCGGGTTGCTCGTGCCGAGCGCCTTGGAGAGCACGTCGCGCACCCCCGCCGACTCGACCACCGCGCGCACGCCGCCGCCGGCGATCACGCCGGTGCCCGAGGAGGCCGGCTTCAGCAGCACACGCCCGGCGCCGAAGTGCCCGAGCACCTCGTGCGGGATGGTCCCGTTCACCAGCGGCACGCGCATCAGGTTCTTGCGCGCGCGCTCGACGCCCTTGCGGATCGCCTCGGGCACCTCGCCGGCCTTGCCCAGGCCCACCCCGACCACGCCGTTGCCGTCGCCGACGACCACCAGCGCGCTGAAGCTGAAGCGGCGGCCGCCCTTCACGACCTTGGCCACACGGTTGATGTGCACCACGCGGTCGTTCAGCTCGTAGTCGTTCGCGTTGAGCTTGTCGCTCATGAGCTCCTTTCCGTCAGAACTTGAGGCCGGACTCGCGGGCGGCCTCGGCCAACGCCTTCACGCGCCCGTGGTAGAGGAATCCGTTGCGGTTGAAGACCACCGCTTCGATGTTGCGGTCCTTGGCGAGCGCCGCGATGGCGCGGCCCACGCTCTTGGCCGCTGCGACGTTGCCCGTGCCGCCCTCGCCCACCACGCCCGCCGCGCGCGTGGAGGCGGAGGCGACCGTGCGGCCTTCGAGGTCCACGATCTGCGCGTAGATGTGCTTGGCGCTGCGGAACACCGTGAGGCGCGGCCGATCGGTGCTCAAGAGGCTCCGCGCCACGCGGCCCCGGCGCGCCAGCCAGGCGCCGCGCTTCGCATTGTGAGCTTTCTTCTTCATGGTTCGCGCCTGCTCCTCAGCCCGCCGCGGCCTTGCCGACCTTGCGGCGCACGTGCTCGTCGCTGAAGCGGATGCCCTTGCCCTTGTAGGGCTCGGGCGGTCTCACCTCGCGGACGTTCGAGGCGAACTGGCCGACGTCGTGGCGGCTCGCCCCCTCGATCTTGATCTTGTTCTCGGCGACCGTGACCTTGAGACCCTCGGGAATGGGCATCTCCACGGGATGCGAGAAGCCGACCGTCAGGTTCAGCGTCTTGCCCTTCACCTCGGCGCGGTAGCCGACGCCGTGGATCTCGAGCTCGCGCGCGAAGCCCTGCGTCACGCCCACCACCATGTTCTGCACGGTGGCGCGCGCGAGACCGTGCAGCGCGCGCGTGGGCTTCTCGTCGTCGGGCCGGCCGAAGCTCACTTTGCCGTCCGCGATCTCCACCGCCACGCGCTGGGGCAGCGCCTCGCGCAGCGTGCCTCTCGGCCCCTTCACCTCGAGCGCGCCGTCCTTCTGCGCGACGCTCACGCCCGACGGGATCGCGACCGGCTTTCGTCCCACCCGCGACATCGCTACCAGACCTCGCAGACGACTTCGCCGCCCAAGCGCTGCTCGCGCGCGGCGGCATCGGACATCACGCCCTTGTTGGTGGAGAGCACCGCGAGGCCCAGGCCGCTGCGCACGCGCGGGATCTTCTCCGCCGCCACGTAGACCCGGCGGCTCGGCTTCGAGACCCGGCGCAGCCCGTCGATCATGGTGCGCCCGTCCGCGCCCAGGCGCAGCCGGATGCGCAGCATCGGCCGGCCCGCCTCGGCCTCCACCTGGACCGACTCCAGGTAGCCGGCCTCGGCGAGCACGCGCGCGACCGCGAGCTTCAGCTTGGAGGACGGACAGCTCAGCTCGCCGTGGCGCGCGCGCGCCGCGTTGCGAATGCGCGTCAGCATGTCGGCGATCGGGTCGGTGGTCATGCCTGCTCCTGCTCAGTTCCGTCGGAAGGGCATGCCGAGGTGCGCGAGCAGCGCCCGCGCCTCGGCGTCGGTGCGCGCGCTGGTGCACACCGTCACGTTCATGCCCATGATCTTCTCGACTTTGTCGTAGTCGACTTCCGGAAAGATGATCTGCTCGCGCAGGCCGAGCGTGTAGTTGCCGCGGCCGTCGAAGCCCTTGGTGGGCGTGCCGCGGAAGTCGCGCACGCGCGGCAGCGCCACGTTCACCAGGCGATCGAAGAACTCCCACATGCGCGCGCCGCGCAGCGTGACCATGCAGCCGATCGGGAGCCCGGCGCGCAGCTTGAAGTTGGCGATCGCCTTCTTCGACTTGCGCACCAGCGCCTTCTGGCCGGTGATCGCCGCCAGCTCCTCCGTCGCGCGCTCCATCAGCTTGGGGTTCTGGGTGGCCTCGCCGAGCCCGATGTTCACCACGATCTTCTGGAAGGTGGGGACCTGGTGCGGGTTCGCGTAGCCGAACTCCTGGCGCAGCTTCGGCGACACTTCCTTGCGGTAGCGCTCGAGCAGGCGCGGGGTCGCCATCACAGCACCTCCGGCGCGAGCGAGATGATCTTCATGAACTTCTGCGCGCGCAGCTCGCGAGCCACCGGGCCGAAGATGCGCGTGCCGATCGGCTCGCGCGCGGCGTCGATCAGCACGGCGGCGTTGTCGTCGAAACGGATGTAGGACCCGTCGGCGCGCGAGATGCCGCGCCGCGTGCGCACCACCACGGCCTGGCGCACCTCGCCCTTCTTGACGCGCGCGTTCGGGATGGCGTCCTTCACGGTCACCACGATCACGTCGCCGATCGAGGCATAGCGCCGGTAGGTGCCGCCGAGCACACGGATGCACGCGACGCGGCGCGCGCCGGAGTTGTCCGCCACCTCGAGCTCGGTCTCTTGCTGGATCATGGTGCGTTCCTCTAGACCCGCCGACCCTTCTCGAGGGTGGCCTGCACCTTCCAGCGCTTGCGCTTGGAGAGCGGCCGGTGTTCCACGATGCGCACGCGGTCGCCCACGCCGCATTCGTTGCTCTCGTCGTGGGCCATGAAGCGCGCGAAGCGGCGCACGTACTTCGAGTACGTCACGTCGCGCACGAGCCGCTCCACGGAGACGACCACGGTCTTGTCCATCTTGTCGCTGACGACGACCCCTTCCAGGGTCCGTCTCTGGCCTCGTTGTGTCACGAATCGGCTCCACGCTTCTGGCGCAGCAGAGTCTCCACCCGCGCCACGTCGCGCCGCAGGGCGCTCAGCAGAGCGGTGTTCTCGAGCTGGCCCGTCGCCTTCTTGATGCGCGCGTTGAACAGCTGGTCGCGCAGCTCGCGACCCTTGGCCACCAGCTCCTCGAGCGCGAGCTCGCGCAGCTCTTTGGCCTTCACGACGCGAGCTCCTCGCGCGTCACGCAGCGCGTCGGGATCGGGAGCTTGTGCTGGGCGAGCCGGAAGGCTTCGCGCGCGATCGCGTCGCTGACGCCCTCCATCTCGTAGAGCACGCGGCCGGGCCGCACCACGCAGACCCACTCCTCGGGGTTGCCCTTGCCCTTGCCCATGCGGGTCTCGGCGGGCTTCTTGGTGATGGGCTTGTCCGGGAAGAGCCGGATCCAGATCTTTCCGCCGCGCTTGATGTGGCGCGTCATCGCGATGCGCGCGGCCTCGATCTGGCGCGAGGTGAGCCGACCGCGGTCCAGGGCCTGCAGGCCGTACTCGCCGAACGCCACGGTGTTGCCGCGATGCGCCATGCCGCGCATGCGTCCCTTCTGCTGCTTGCGATGTTTGACCTTCTTGGGCTGCAGCATGTCAGCGCGTGGCCTCGTCCTGCAGGCGCTGGGCGAGCGACCCCGTGCGCAGCTCCTTGTCCGAGACGTCGCCCTTGAACACCCAACACTTGACGCCGATCACGCCGTAGGTGGTCTTGGCCTCCGCCAGCCCGAACTCGATGTCCGCGCGCAGCGTGTGGAGCGGCACGCGGCCCTCGGCGTAGCGCTCGCGCCGGCTCATCTCGGAGCCGCCCAGCCGGCCGCTGCACTCCACGCGGATGCCCTTGGCCCCGAACTTCATGGTCGAGGTCATCGACTTCTTCATCGCGCGGCGGAACGCCACGCGCCGCTCGAGCTGCGTCGCGATGTTCTCGGCGACCAGCTGCGCGTCGAGCTCGGCCTTCCGGATCTCCTTGATGTTGATGAAGATCTCGTGCTTGGTGAACTTGGCGAGCTCCTGGCGCAGGCCCTCGACCTCCGAGCCGCGCTTGCCGATCAGGATGCCCGGCCGCGCGGTGTGGATGTTCACCACGCACTTCTCGCCGGTCCGCTCGATCACGACTCTCGAGATGCCCGCGTGATAGAGCTTCGCCTTGATGTGCTTGCGGATCTGGAAGTCTTCGAACACCTGGTCCTTGTAGCGGCGCTCCTCGAACCAGTTCGATTTCCAGCCATAGAGCGTCCCCAGGCGGAAACCGTAGGGATGGACTTTCTGTCCCACTATCGCTCCTCCAACTCGACGGTGAAGTGCGCCGTGCGGCGCTGAATCCAGTTGGCGCGGCCCTGGGCGCGCGCGCGGATGCGCCACAGGCTGGCGCCCTCGTCCACCACGACGCGCGACACCACCAGGTTGTCGACGTCGATGCCGGCCTTGTCGCGGTCGTTCTTCGCCTCGGCGTTCGCCACCGCCGAGCGCACCAGCTTCTCGAACGGGCGCGCCACGCGCTTGGGCGAGAGGCGCAGCAGGTCCAGCGCGTCCTGCACCTGCTTGCCGCGGATCTGGTCCGCGACGAGGCGCGCCTTGCGCGCGCTCACGCGGCAGTTGCGCAGCACGGCGGTCACGGGGCTCATGCCGGCTTGACCGCCTTCGCCACCAGGCTGTGGCCGGTGAACTTGCGCGTCGGCGCGAACTCGCCGAGCCGGTGGCCGACCATGTTCTCGGTCACGTAGACGGGCATGAACAGCTTGCCGTTGTGGACGTGGAAGGTGAGCCCGACCATGTCGGGCGTGAGCATCGAGCGCCGCGACCAGGTGCGGATCACCTGCTTCGAGCCGCTCTCCACGGCGCGCGTCACCTTGCGCTGCAGGCTCGGGTCCACGAACGGCCCCTTCTTGACGGAGCGGGCCATCCTCACTTCCTCCGCTTCACGATGTACTGATCCGAGGGCTTCTTGGTGCGCGTCTTGTGCCCCTTGGTGGGCACGCCCCAGGGCGTGCAGGGGTGCCGGCCGCCGGAGGACTTGCCCTCGCCGCCGCCCATCGGGTGGTCGACCGGGTTCATCGCGACGCCGCGCACGTTCGGCCGCTTGCCCTTCCAACGGCTGCGCCCGGCCTTCCCCACGCGCACGTTCTCGTGGTCCAGGTTGCCGACCTGGCCGAGCGTGGCCATGCAGCGCGCCTGGATCATGCGGTTCTCGCCGCTCGGCATGCGCAGCTGGGCGAGCTCGCCCTCGCGCGCCATCAGCTGGGCGCCGGTGCCCGCCGAGCGCACCAGCTGGGCGCCCTTGCCGGGCTTCATCTCCACCGCGTGGATCACGCTGCCGAGCGGGATGTTCGCGAGCGGCATGGCGTTGCCCGGCCGGATCTCGGCGCCCGGCCCCGACATCACGTCGTCGCCCACCGAGAGGCCGAGCGGCGCCAGGATGTAGCGGCGCTCCCCGTCCTTGTATTGGAGCAGCGCGATGTGGGAGGAGCGATTGGGGTCGTACTCGATCGAGACCACGCGCGCGGGCACACCCGGCTTGTCGCGCAGGAAGTCGATCTTGCGGTAGAGCCGCTTGTGGCCGCCGCCGCGGTGCCAGCTCGTCACGTGGCCGTGGGCGTTGCGCCCGCCGGACTGCGACTTGCGGCCCTCGGTGAGCGAGGGCTCCGGCCCCTGCCGGGTGATCTCGGCGAAGTCCGCCACGCTCATCTTGCGGCGGCCCGGCGAGGTCGGTTTGTAGAGTCGTACCGGCACGATCAGACTCCCTCGAAGAACTCGATCTTCTGGCCTGCGGCGAGCACCACGATCGCCTTCTTCCACTGGCGGCGGGGCCCCACGAAACGGCCCACGCGCTTCTTCTTGGCGGCCGGCGTGAGGGTGCGCACGCGCAGCACCGACACCCGGAACAGCTCCTCCACGGCGCGCTTCACGTCCTGCTTCGAGGCGCGCGGGTCGACCGCGAGGGTCACCGCGTTCTGCGCCTCGCGCGCCACGGTGCTCTTCTCCGTGACGACCGGCCGCAGGATCACGTCGTGCACGTTCACGACTGGGCCTCCGGCTTGAGGCGGCGCTCGAGCGCGGCCACCGCCTCGCGCTCGATCACCAGCCGCTCGTGGCGCAGCACGTCGTACACGTTCAGCCCCTCCGCGCGGATCACGTCCACGCGCGGGAGGTTGCGCATCGAGCCCTCGAGCTGCGGCTCTTTGGCCGCGGTCACGATCAGCACCGAATGCTCGTTCACCCCGAGTCTCTCGAGCAGCTCGAGGGCGCGCTTGGTCTTGTACTCGGAGAGCGAAAGCCCCTCGGCGACCACCAGCGCTCCCTCCTTGGCGCGCAGCGAGAGCGCGCCGGTCAGCGCCGCGCGGCGCATGCGCTTGGTGAGCTTGTGCTCGTAGTCGCGCGGCACGGGTCCGAACACCACGCCGCCGCCCGCCCACTGCGGCGCGCGGATCGAGCCCTGGCGCGCGCGCCCGGTGCCCTTCTGGCGCCAGGGCTTGATGCCGCCGCCCGAGACCGCGCTGCGGTTCTTGGTCGAGTGCGTGCCCGCGCGCCGGCGCGACAGCTGGCGGCGCACCTCGGCGTGGAACAGGTGCTTGCGGATCTTCGCCTCGAAGACCGCCGGGTCGAGCTCCAGGGAGCCCGCCTTGCCTCCGCTCGCTTTCACTACGTCGACGCTGGCCATCCTCTACGATCTCCGCTCGCCTCGGCTTCCTTGCCTCGGTCGCCGCCGAGCCACCCGGCTCGCTGCGCGCGGCGCCCGCTTCGCGGCGCCGCTTGCTGTTTCTGTGAACATGCTTCCGGGGAACCTCACAGCTTGATCTCGACGTCCACGCCGGCCGCCAGCTCGAGCTTCATCAGCGCATCCACGGTCTGGGGCGTGGGCTCGAGGATGTCGATCAGGCGCTTGTGCGTGCGGATCTCGAACTGCTCGCGCGACTTCTTGTCGATGTGCGGGCCGCGCAGCACGGTGTACTTGTTGATGGACGTCGGCAGCGGGATGGGGCCCGCCACGCGCGCGCCGGTCCGCACCGCGGTGTCGACGATCTCGCCCACGCTCTGGTCGAGGAGCTTGTGGTCGTACGCCTTCATGCGAATGCGGATCTTCTGCGCGCCGATTTCAGTCGCCATTCTTGGTGATCTCCGCTCGCCTCGGTTTCATTGCTTCGTTCGGCCACGAGCCGCCCGGCTCGCTGCGCGCGGTGGCTTCGCGCTGCGGCGGCCCGCTTGCTCTCGCCGATAGGATTACTCGACGATCTCGGCGACGACGCCGGAGCCGACGGTGCGGCCGCCTTCGCGGATGGCGAAGCGCTGCTCCTTGTCCATCGCGATGGGCGTGATCAGCTCCACCGTGATCTCCACGTTGTCGCCGGGCATCACCATCTCCGTGCCCGTCGGCAGGTGCGCCACCCCCGTCACGTCCGTCGTCCGGAAGTAGAACTGCGGCCGGTAGCCCGTGAAGAACGGCGTGTGCCGGCCCCCCTCCTCCTTGGTCAGGATGTAGGCCGCCGCCTTGAACTTCGTGTGCGGCTTGATCGAGCCCGGCTTCGCCAAGACCTGACCCCGCTCCACGTCGTCCTTGCCCGTCCCGCGCAACAGACACCCCACGTTGTCCCCCGCCTGCCCCTGGTCCAGCAGCTTGCGGAACATCTCCACCCCGGTGACCACCGTCTTCTGCGTGGGCTTGATCCCCACGATCTCCACCTCGTCGCCCACCTTCACGATCCCCTGGTCCACCCGCCCCGTCACCACCGTCCCGCGCCCCGTGATCGAGAACACGTCCTCGATCGGCATCAGGAACGGCTTGTCCAGCGCCCGCTTCGGCTCCGGAATGAAGCTGTCCAGCGCCTCCATCAGCTCGTCCACGCACTTGTTCGCCGTGTCGTCGTTCGCGTCCGCCAACGCCTTGGTCGCCGAGCCCTTGATGATCGGCGTCGTGTCGCCCGGAAAGTTGTACTTGTTCAGCAGCTCGCGAACCTCGAGCTCCACCAGCTCCAGCAGCTCCGGGTCGTCCACCATGTCGCACTTGTTCATGAACACCACGATGTGCGGCACGTTCACCTGCCGCGCGAGCAGCACGTGCTCGCGCGTCTGCGGCATCGGACCATCCGCCGCCGACACCACCAGGATCGCCCCGTCCATCTGCGCCGCCCCCGTGATCATGTTCTTCACGTAGTCGGCGTGCCCCGGACAATCCACGTGCGCGTAGTGCCGGTTCTTCGTCTGGTACTCCACGTGCGCCGTCGCGATCGTGATCCCCCGCTCCCGCTCCTCGGGCGCCTTGTCGATCTGGTCGTAGGCCATGAACTGCGCCATGCCCTTCTTCGCCTGGCGCTGCGTGATCGCCGCCGTCAACGTCGTCTTGCCGTGGTCCACGTGCCCGATCGTCCCCACGTTCACGTGCGGCTTGTTTCGCTCGAACTTCTCCTTGGCCATCTTGCTCTCCTGGCGAACCCGCGGCGGCGGGCCTCCTCCTAGTAGGTGGGGACGATCTCGCGCGCGACTGCCTCGGGGACCGGCGCGTAGTGCGAGAACTGCATGGTGTAGGTGGCGCGCCCCTGGGTCATCGAGCGCAGCGCGTTCACGTAGCCGAACATCTCGGCGAGGGGCACGTCGGCGTGCACGAGCTGCGCGCCCGGGCGAGCCACCAGACCGGTGATCGCGCCGCGCCGGGAGTTCAGGTCGCCCTGCACGGGGCCCACGAAGTCCTCGGGTGTGACGACCTCCACCGCCATCACGGGCTCGAGCAGCAGCGGCTTGCCCTGGCGCAGGCCTTCGCGCATGGCGAGCGAGGCGGCGATCTTGAAGGAGCGCTCCGACGAGTCGACGTCGTGGTACTGCCCGTCGAGCAGCCGCACGCGCACGTCCACCACGGGGTAGCCCGCCAGCTCGCCGCTCTGGGCCGCCTCCTCGCAGCCGTGCCGGATCGACGGCACGTACTCGCGCGGGATCGCGGGGCCCTTGAGGGCGTTCTCGAAGAAGAAGCCGCTGCCCGGTGCGCCCGGCGCGACCTCGAGTCTCACCACGCCGTAGTCGCCCGAGCCGCCGCTCTGCTTGATGTAGCGGCCCTCGACGATCGCGCTCTCGCGGATCGTCTCCTTGTAGGCCACCTGCGGGCGGCCGACGTTGGCGCCCACGCCGAACTCGCGCAGCAGGCGGTCGGTGATGATCTCGAGGTGGAGCTCGCCCATACCGGAGATCAGCGTCTGGCCGGTCTCCTGGTCCACGGACACCCGGAAGGTGGGATCCTCGGCGGCCAGCTTTTGGAGCGACTGGCCGAGCCGCTCCATGTCCGCCTTGGTCTTGGCCTCGACCGCGATCGAGATCACCGGCTCCGGGAAGTCGATCGACTCGAGCAGGATCGGCGACTTCGGGTCGCACAGCGTCTGACCCGTGGCCACGTTCTTGAGGCCCACCATCGCCACGATGTCGCCCGCGAAAGCCTCGTCGAGCTCTTGGCGCTTGTTCGCGTGCATCTGCAGCAGGCGGCCGATGCGCTCGCGCTTGCCGGTCGCCGCGTTCAGCACGGGATCGCCGCTCGACACGTGGCCCGAGTAGACGCGCACGTAGGTGAGCTGCCCCACGTGCTTGTCGGTGGCGATCTTGAAGGCGAGGCCCGCGAAGGGCGCGCCGTCGTCGGCCTTGCGCAGCATGCGCACGCCCTTCTTGTCGGGGTGCTCGCCCTCGACGGGCGGGACGTCCAACGGCGAGGGCAGGTAGTCGAGCACCGCGTCGAGCAGCGGCTGCACGCCCTTGTGGCGGAATGCCGAGCCACACATGACCGGCACGATGCGCAGCTTCAGCGTCGCCTCGCGCAGCGCCTTGCGCACCGCGTCGGGGGCAATCGTCTCGCCGTCGAGGTATCGCGCCATCAGCGCCTCGTCGACGTCGGCCGCGGCCTCGATCGCCTTCTCGCGGTACTCGGCCATGGTGGCGCGCAGCGCGTCGGGCACCGGCTCCTCGTGGAAGGTCGCGCCCAGGTCGCTGCCGTCCCAGACCAGCGCGCGCTCGCCCACCACGTCCACCACGCCGCGGAAGCCGTCCTCGCGCCCGATCGGAATCTGCAGCGGGACCGGATTGGCGGCCAGGCGCTCCCGCATCATGCCGAGCACGCGCGGGAAGTCGGCGCCCACGCGGTCCATCTTGTTCACGAACGCGATGCGCGGCACGTGGTACTTGTCCGCCTGGCGCCACACCGTCTCGGACTGGGGCTCCACGCCGCCGACGCCACAGAACACCGCGACCGCGCCGTCGAGCACGCGCAGCGAGCGCTCCACTTCGACGGTGAAGTCCACGTGTCCCGGTGTGTCGATGATGTTGATGCGGTGGTCCTTCCAGAAGCAGGTGGTGGCGGCCGAGGTGATCGTGATGCCGCGCTCCTGCTCCTGCTGCATCCAGTCCATGGTCGCGGTGCCCTCGTGCACCTCGCCCATCTTGTAGGTCACGCCCGTGTAGTAGAGGATTCGCTCGGTGGTCGTGGTCTTCCCGGCATCGATGTGGGCCATGATGCCGATGTTGCGCGTACGCTCGAGCGGAGCCTGGCGGGCCATGATCGGGTCGACTCGCGCCGCAGCGCGGGCACTGCCTCCATCCCTGATTGGGCTCACCACCGGTAGTGGGAGAAGGCCCGGTTGGCCTCCGCCATGCGGTGGGTCTCTTCGCGCTTCTTGACTGCTTCGCCGCGCTCGTTGGCGGCGTCGATCAGCTCGTTGGCCAGCTTCTCGCGCATGCTGCGACCGTCGCGGGCTCGGGAGGACTCGGCGATCCAGCGCATCGCGAGCGAGGTCGCGCGTTCGGGCCGCACCTCGATCGGGACCTGATAAGTGGCGCCGCCCACGCGGCGCGACTTCACCTCGATGCGCGGCCGCACGTTGTCCACCGCGCGGCGGAACATCGCGATCGGATCGTTGCGCGTCTTGCTCTCGATCTCGTCGAAGGCGCCGTAGAGGATCTGCTCCGCGGTGCTCTTCTTGCCGTCGCGCATGATCACGTTCATGAAGCGCGTGACCATGCGGTCGTTGTACTTCGGGTCCGCGTTGGGCTCGCGCTTGGGGACGTCTCGACGTCGGGGCATGAGGTTCTCTCGAAAGAAGAAGCGGCGACTCGGGAGAGTCGCCGCGGGTTTTCATTTCGGGCGCTTGGCGCCGTACTTGGAGCGGCTCTGCTGGCGATCGGCGACGCCGGTCGAGTCGAGCGTGCCGCGCACGATGTGGTAGCGGACGCCCGGCAGGTCCTTGACGCGCCCGCCGCGCACGAGCACCACGGAGTGCTCCTGCAGCGTGTGGCCGACGCCCGGGATGTAGGCGTTCACCTCGTTGCCGTTGGTGAGCCGCACGCGCGCGACCTTGCGCAGCGCCGAGTTCGGCTTCTTCGGCGTGGCGGTGAAGACGCGGATGCACACGCCGCGACGCTGGGGCGACGAGGCGAGGTCCGGCGACTTCGACTTCTTGCGTTTGTGCAGCCGCCCGCGGCGCAGCAGCTGTTGAACCGTCGGCATTCACTCTCCCGTAGAGCGGGGCCTTGTGCTTCGCCGTCCTCGCGTCGACTCGAGAGGATGCGAAGCCCCTTCCGGCGGCGTCCGCGGCGACGAGAAGGCCGGAGCGGGCTCGACCCATTAGGGAGGCGGGTCGAACGGGCTCGGGCGGGCTTCTCGCCTGCCGGGGCGGCCGTGGGTGGCTACCCGGAAAAACCTAGAGCGCGCGGCAGGATACCTGGGGTGAGTGCCGCGTCAACGGGAACGCCCAGCGAGGGCTGCCTCCTCGCTCGGCGTCCGGTCGACTTCCCCGTGGGAGTCCCCTCCTACGGGTTCGCGATTTCCTCGGCGCCCTCCTCGGCGGCGTCCTCGTCGACGTCGCGCGGAAGCTCTAGGGGCGGGAGCTCGGGGAGGCTGGAGCTGCTGGCCTCCTCGATCGTGCCGGCTGGCCCCTCGATCTGGATGCCGATGTTGTGATAGCGGGCCAGCCCCGTCCCGGCGGGGATCAGGCGACCCATGATCACGTTCTCCTTGAGGCCGTGCAGGTGGTCGGTCTTGCCCCAGATCGAGCCCTCGGTCAGGACCTTGGTGGTCTCCTGGAACGAGGCGGCCGAGATCCACGACTCCGTGGAGAGCGAGGCCTTGGTGATGCCGAGCAGGAGCGGCTCGGCCTCGGCGAGCTGCTTGCCCTCCGCCTTCATGCGCACGTTGGCGGCTTCGAATTCGACCTTGTCCACCTGCTCGCCGATCAGGAAGTCGGTGTCGCCGACCTCCTTCACGCGCAGCTTGCGCATCATCTGGCGGATGATGATCTCGATGTGCTTGTCGTTGATCTTCACGCCCTGCAGGCGGTAGACCTCCTGCACCTCGTCCACCATCCACTTGGCGAGCTCCTGCTCACCCTCGATGCGCAGGATGTCGTGCGGGTTGGCCGAGCCGTCCATGAGCGGCTCGCCCTTGCGCACGCGGTCGCCCTCGTGCACCGAGACGTGCTTGCCCTTCGGGATCAGGTACTCGCGGGGCTCGCCCTCCTCGGTCGTCACGATCACGCGCCGCTTGCCGCGTGAATCGGGCCCGAAGCTGACCACGCCGTCGACCTCGCCGACGATCGCGGTCTCCTTGGGCTTGCGCGCCTCGAACAGCTCGGCGACGCGCGGCAGCCCGCCCGTGATGTCCTTGGTCTTGGTCATCTGGCGCGGGATCTTGGCGACGGCGTCGCCGGCCGCGGCCTGCAGCCCCTCGGACACCGACAGGTAGGCGCCCACCGGCAGGAGCGCCTGGTAGACGATCTCGCCGGCCTCGTCGCGCACCGACACGCGCGGGCGCATGTCGGGGTCCTTCGACTCCACGATCACGCGCGACGAGAGGCCGGTGAACTCGTCCACCTGCTCCTGCATCGTCGAGCCCTCGACGATGTCGTCGAACTTGATCGTGCCGCTGCCCTCGGTGAGGATGGGATTCGCGAAGGGATCCCACTCGCACAGCACGGCGCCGTGCTTCACGGCCTCGCCGTCCTCGACGCGCACGTGCGCGCCGTACACCACCGGATAGCGCTCGCGCTCGCGGCCGCTGGCATCGAAGATGCCGACCTCGCCGTTGCGGTTCATCGCGATCGCCTTGCCGTCGCGGTCGCGCACGGTGCGCAGGTTCGCGTAGCGCACGGTGCCGTCGCTGCCGGCCTCGTGGTGCGACTGCTCCACGCGGCGCGTCGCCGCGCCGCCGATGTGGAACGTCCGCATGGTGAGCTGGGTGCCGGGCTCGCCGATCGACTGGGCCGCGATCACGCCCACCGCCTCGCCCAGGTTCACCATCGTCCCGCGCGCCAGGTCGCGGCCGTAACAGGCCACGCACACGCCGCGCGGCACCTCGCAGGTGAGCGCCGAGCGGATCCAGACCTCGTCGACGCCCGCTTCCTCGATGATCTTGACGCGGTCCTCATTGATCTCGGCGCCCGCCTTGATCAACACGTTCTGCGTCACGGGGTCGAGCACGTCGCGCAGCGCGACGCGGCCGAGGATGCGCTCGCCGATGCTCTCGATGATGTCGCCACCCTCGACGAGCGGCACCATCTTGATGCCCAGCTTGGTCCCGCAGTCCTCGGCGCGCACGATCACGTCCTGGGCCACGTCGACGAGGCGGCGCGTCAGGTAGCCCGAGTTGGCGGTCTTCAGCGCCGTGTCGGCGAGGCCTTTGCGCGCGCCGTGGGTGGAGATGAAGTACTGCTGGGCGGACAGCCCCTCCCGGAAGTTCGAGGTGATCGGCGTCTCGATGATCTCGCCCGAGGGCTTCGCCATCAGCCCGCGCATGCCGGCGAGCTGGCGGATCTGCTGGGCGGAGCCGCGCGCGCCCGAGTCGGCCATCATGTAGATGGAGTTGAAGCTCGGCACCTGGCGGCCGCTCCCGTCCTTGGCCTTCTCGACGCCCAGGTTCTCGAGCAGCTGCGCCGCGATCTTCTCGGTCGCGTTCGCCCAGATGTCGATCACCTTGTTGTAGCGCTCCCCGTCGCTGATCAGGCCGTCGAGGTACTGGTTCTCGACCTCGGCCACCTGGCCCTGCGCCTCGGTGATGAAGCGCTCCTTGTCCGGCGGCACGGTCATGTCGTCGAGACAGATCGAGACGCCGGCGAGGGTGGCGTGCTGGTAGCCCAGCGTGCGCAGCCGGTCGGCGAGGATCACCGTGGCCTTGTTGCCGAGCCGGCGGTAGGCCTGGTCGATCAGCTCGCCGAGCGCCTTCTTGTCCATCACCTCGTTGATGAACTCGAAGGGGATCTCGTCGGGGATGATCTCCTTCAGCAGGATGCGCCCGGTGGTGGTGTCCATCAACGCGCCGTTCATGCGCACCTTGATGCCGGCGTGCAGGTCGAGCTCACCCGCGTCGTAGGCGACGCGCACCTCTTCCGCGCCGGAGAAGCGCCGCCCTTCGCCCTGGGCGCCGGGGCGCTCGCGCGTCATGTAGTAGCAGCCGAGCACGATGTCCTGGCTCGGGTCGATGATCGGGCGGCCGGTGGCGGGCGAGAGGATGTTGTTGGTGGACATCATCAGCACGCGCGCCTCGATCTGCGCCTCCACCGAGAGCGGCACGTGCACGGCCATCTGGTCGCCGTCGAAGTCGGCGTTGAAGGCCTTGCACACCAGCGGGTGCAGCTGGATCGCCTTGCCGTCGATCAGCAGCGGCTCGAAGGCCTGCATGCCCAGGCGATGCAGCGTCGGCGCGCGATTCAGGATCACCGGGTGCTCCTGGATCACCTCGGCCAGGATGTCCCACACCTCGGGGCGCTCGCGCTCCACCATCTTCTTGGCGGCCTTGATGGTGGTGACGAAGCCGCGCTGCTCGAGCTTCGAGTAGATGAAGGGCTTGAACAGCTCGAGCGCCATGCGCGACGGCAGCCCGCACTGGTGCAGGCGCAGCTCGGGGCCGGCCACGATCACCGAACGGCCCGAGTAGTCGACGCGCTTGCCGAGCAGGTTCTGGCGGAAGCGGCCCTGCTTGCCCTTCAGCATGTCGGAGAGCGACTTCAGCGGGCGCTTGCTCGGGCCCGTGATCACGCGGCCGCGGCGGCCGTTGTCGAACAGCGCGTCCACCGCCTCCTGCAGCATGCGCTTCTCGTTGCGAATGATCACTTCGGGCGCGTTCAGCTCCTGCAGCCGCTTCAAGCGGTTGTTGCGGTTGATCACGCGCCGGTAGAGGTCGTTCAGGTCGCTGGTGGCGAAGCGGCCGCCGTCCAGGGGCACGAGCGGGCGCAGGTCCGGCGGGATCACCGGCACGACCTCGAGGATCATGTGCTCGGGCTTGTTGCCGGACTCGCGGAAGGCCTCGAGCACCTTCAGGCGCTTGGCGAGCTTCTTGCGCTTCGCCTCGCTGGTCGCCTCCTTCATCTCCTCGCGCAGCCGCGTGCTCTCGCCCTCGACGTCGAGGTTGGCGAGCATCTGGCGCACCGCCTCGGCGCCGATGCCGTACTCGAAGGCGTCGCGACCGAAGCGCTCGCGCGCCTCGGCCAGCGCCTCCTCCGAGAGGGTCTCGCCGACGCGCATGCCCGTGTCGGCCGGGTCGATCACGACGTAGGCCTCGAAGTAGAGCACCTTCTCGAGATCGCGCAGCGTGATCTCGAGGATGTTGCCGATGCGCGAGGGCAGCGACTTCAGGAACCAGATGTGCGCGACGGGCGTGGCCAGCGTGATGTGGCCCATGCGCTCGCGGCGCACCTTGGCCTGGATCACCTCGACGCCGCACTTCTCGCAGATCACGCCCCGGTGCTTCATGCGCTTGTACTTGCCGCAATTGCACTCGTAGTCCTTGACCGGGCCGAAGATCTTCGCGCAGAAGAGCCCGTCCCGTTCCGGCTTGAAGGTCCGGTAGTTGATCGTCTCCGGCTTCTTCACTTCGCCGTAGGACCACTCCCGGATCTTGTCTGGCGACGCCAGCGAGATGCGGATCGCCTGGAAGGCGAGCGGGTCGCGGGGCTTCTCGAAGAGGCTGTAGAGGTCGCGCAAGTCGTTCTCTCCTAGCCTTGTCTTGTGGAATTCAAGTGTGAGTTCGAGGGGGAATTGAAGGTCTGAGATTCACGAAGAGCGGATCAGCGGCGGGGCGAAGCCCCGCCCGCTGCATCCGCTGTGCACCCGCGCCGCACCGACCGGGCTCGGTCACCGCGAGCGGGCGTTTCATTGATGATTCTTGTCCTCGATCAACTCGACGTTGAGGCCCAATGCCATCATTTCCTTCACGATCACGTTGAAGGCCTCCGGCAGGCCCGGCTCGAGCTGGCAGTCCCCCTTCACGATCGACTCGTACATGCGAGTGCGCCCGAGCACGTCGTCGGACTTGACCGTGAGGAACTCCTGGAGGCTGAAGGCGGCCCCGTAGGCCTCCATCGCCCACACCTCCATCTCGCCCAGGCGCTGGCCGCCGAACTGGGCCTTGCCGCCCAGCGGCTGCTGGGTGACGAGGCTGTAGGGCCCGATCGAGCGCGCGTGGATCTTCTCGTCGGCGAGGTGGTGGAGCTTCAGCATGTAGAGCACGCCCACCGTGATGTCGGCCGCGAAGGTGTCGCCGGTGCGGCCGTCGAACAGGATCGTCTGACCGCTCGTGGCCAGACCGGCGCGCTTCAGCTCGCGCTTGATCTCGTCCTCCTTGGCGCCGTCGAACACCGCCGAGGCGACGTGCATGCCGCGCCGCACGTTCTCGGCGATCGAGCGGATCGCGCCCTCGGACGCGCCGTCGAGCACGCGCGAGAGGTTGGCGTCGTTGTAGAGGTCCTTCAGCTTCGCGCGCAGGGCCTCGGTGCCGGCGTGCTTCTCGATCAGCTCGTTCATCTGGTTGCCGAGCCCGCGCGCGGCCCAGCCCAGGTGCGTCTCCAGAATCTGGCCGATGTTCATGCGCGAGGGCACGCCCAGCGGATTCAGCACGATGTCGACCGGCGTGCCGTCCATCATGTAGGGCATGTCCTCGTCGGGCAGGATGCGCGAGATCACGCCCTTGTTGCCGTGGCGGCCGGCCATCTTGTCGCCCACCGAGAGCTTGCGCTTCAGAGCGACGTAGACCTTCACCATCTTGAAGACGCCCGGCGGGAGCTCGTCGCCCTTCTTCAGGCGCGCGATCTTCTCGTCGAAGACCGCCTTGATCACGTTCGACTGCTCCTCGAGCCCGGCGAACACGCGGTCGATGCGCTCCTGGGTCGGCGTCTCGGCGACCTGCACCTCGCGCCAGCGCCGGATCGGCACGCCGTCCAGGCGCTCCTGCGTGATCGCCTCGCCCGCCTCGAGCCACACCTCACCGCGCCGGTCGTCCGCCACACGGTTGGCCGCGCGCTTGCCGAGGGCGAGCTCCGCGATCTTCGCGTGCGCGTTGTCGCGGATGATCTTGATCTCGTCCTCCTGGTCCTTGCGCAGCCGCTCGGTCTCGGCCTCCTCGATCGCGCGGGCGCGCTCGTCCTTCTCCACGCCGCGGCGCGAGAAGACCTGGGCGCCGATCACGATGCCCGCGACGCCCGGCGGCACGCGCAGCGAGGTGTCGCGCACGTCGCCGGCCTTCTCGCCGAAGATGGCGCGCAAGAGCCGCTCCTCGGGCGAGAGCTGGGTCTCGCCCTTCGGCGTGATCTTGCCCACCAGGATGTCGTCGGACTTGACCTCGGCCCCGATGCGCACGATGCCCGACTCGTCGAGGTCCTTGAGCGCTTCCTCGCCGACGTTCGGGATGTCGCGCGTGATCTCCTCGCGGCCGAGCTTGGTGTCGCGCGCGACGCACTCGAACTCCTCGATGTGCACCGAGGTGAACTGGTCCTCGCGCACGACGCGCTCGGAGATCAGGATCGAGTCCTCGAAGTTGTATCCGCCCCAGGGCATGAAGGCGACGACCACGTTGCGGCCGAGCGCGAGCTCGCCGCGGTCCGTGGCGGGGCCGTCGGCGATCACCTGGCCCCGCTTCACGCGATCGCCGCTCTTCACGATCGGCTTCTGGTTGATCGCGGTGCTCTGGTTCGAGCGCTGGTATTTCACCAGGCTGATGATGTCGACGTTGGGCCCCTCGCCCTCCTCTTCGTCGGGCTTGATCACGATGCGCGAGGCGTCGACGCCGACCACGCGGCCGTCGCGCTTGGCCACCACGGTCACGCCGGAGTCGCGGGCGACCACCGCCTCCATGCCGGTGCCCACCAGCGGCGCGTCGGTGCGCAGCAGCGGCACCGCCTGGCGCTGCATGTTCGAGCCCATCAGCGCGCGGTTCGCGTCGTCGTTCTCGAGGAAGGGCACCAGCGAGGCCGCCACCGAGACGAGCTGATTGGGACTCACGTCCATCATCTCGACGTCGTCGGTCTTGAGCATCTGGAACTCGCCCATCTTGCGCGCGGTGACCGTCTCGTTCACGAAGCGGCCGGCCGCGTCCAGGGGCGAGTTGGCCTGCGCGATGGCGAGGCGCTCCTCCTCCAGCGCCGAGAGGTACTTGACCTCGGAGGAGACCTTCTTCTCCGCCACCGCGCGGTAGGGCGTCTCGATGAAGCCGAAGTCGTTCACGCGCGCGTAGGTGGAGAGCGACGCGATCAGGCCGATGTTCGGGCCCTCGGGCGTCTCGATCGGGCAGATGCGCCCATAGTGGGTCGGGTGCACGTCGCGCACCTCGAAGCCCGCGCGCTCGCGGGTGAGACCGCCCGGCCCGAGCGCCGAGAGGCGGCGCTTGTGCGTCACCGCCGAGAGCGGGTTGGTCTGGTCCATGAACTGCGAGAGCTGGCTCGAGCCGAAGAACTCCTTGATCACCGCCGAGACGGGCTTCGAGTTGATGAGATCGTGCGGCATCAGCTGCTCGATCTCCTGGAGCGACATGCGCTCCTTGATCGCGCGCTCCATGCGCACCAGCCCGATGCGGTACTGGTTCTCGAGCAGCTCGCCGACCACGCGCACGCGTCGGTTGCCGAGGTGGTCGATGTCGTCGATGCGCTTGTCGGGATCCGAGCCGTTCTTCAGATCCACCAGATACTTGACCGCGGCGAGGATGTCGTCGGCGCGCAGCGTGAGCAGCATGCCGAGCGAGAACTCCACCTCGGGGCTGGTGGGGCCTTTGGTGCGCACGGTGACGCGCTGCTCGGGGTCGAAGCTGAGCTTGTGGTTCAGCTTCAGCCGCCCCACGCGCGAGAGGTCGTAGCGCTCGGGGTTGAAGAACAGGTTGTGGAACAGGTTGGTCGCGGTGTCGAGCGTGGGCGGATCGCCCGGCCGCAGGCGCCGGTAGATGTCGATGATCGCCTCTTCCTTGGTGACGGTCTTGTCCGCCAGCAGCGTGTCGCGGATCGCGGAGCCGCTGCCCACCGGGTCGAGATAGAGCAGCTTGAGCTCGCTGAGGCCGCGGCTCTTGAACTCCTCGAGATGGGCCGCGGTGATCTCCTCGTTGCACTCGAGGATCACCTCGCCGGTGGCCTCGTCCACCACGTCGATCGGGGAGACGCGCTTCACCGCGTCGTCGCGCAGCAGATCCGAGAGCTCCACCTGGATCCACTGGATGCCGTCCTCGACCATGCGGCGCACGGCGGCCTGGGTGAACTTCTTGTCCTTGCGCGCGAGCACGCGGCCGTCGCTCGCCTTCACTTCGCGCGTGCAGCGCTGCCCGATCAGCAGCTCCGGGTCGACTTTCTTGGTGATCGTCTTGCCGTCGAGCTTGATCGTCTCGGGCTTGTAGAAGAAGCCGAGCAGGTCCTCCTCGCTGTAGCCGAGCGCCTTGAGCAGCACGGTCACCAGGATCTTGCGGCGCCGGTCGATGCGCGCGTAGACCAGGTCCTTGTGGTCGAACTCGAGGTCGAGCCACGAGCCGCGGTAGGGGATGATGCGGCAGGAGTAGAGCTTCTTGCCGCCCGCGCTCACCGTCGCGGAGGTGGTGGTGTCGTAGAAGATGCCCGGCGAGCGGTGCAGCTGGGAGACGATCACGCGCTCCGTGCCGTTGATGATGAAGGTGCCGTTGTCGGTCATGATCGGGATCTCCCCGAAGTAGACCTCCTGCTCCTTCACGTCGCGGATCGTCTGCGAGCCCTCGGCGTCGTCCCACGCCACCAGGCGCACGGTCACCTTGAACGGCGCGGCGTAGGTCATGCCGCGCTGCAGGCACTCCTGCACGTCGTACTTGGGCGCCTCGAGCGTGTAGCCCACGAACTCGAGCGAGGCGGTGTCGTTGAAGTCCCGGATCGGGAAGACCGATTGGAACACCGCCTGGAGACCCGCGCGCTCGCGCTTCTCCGGGTCGACGCGCGTCTGCAGAAAGCGCTCGAAGGATTCCTTCTGGATCTCGATCAGATTGGGGATCTCGAGGATCCGCGGGATCTTGGAGAAGTCCTTGCGAAGACGCGGCGCATTCTCGGAGAAGTGCATCTGGGACACGGTTGGGTGTTCCCTCCGGATGAGAGTGACTCTTCGCTCGGGCGTGCGGCGTGCGGAGCCGGTCGGCTCCGCGCGCGCCGACTACTTGACGTCGACCTGGCCGCCGGCGTCCTCGATCTGCTTCTTGAGCTTGGCCGCCTCGTCCTTGGACACGCCCTCTTTGACGGGCTTGGGAGCGCCCTCGACCAGGTCCTTGGCTTCCTTCAGCCCGAGGCCCGTGATCGCGCGCACCTCCTTGATGACCTGGATCTTCTTCTCGCCCCCGCTCAAGAGGATCACGTCGAACTCGGTCTTCTCCTCCACGGGAGCCGCGGCGGCCGCGGCGCCCGGCAGCGCCGCTACGGCGACGGGAGCGGCGGCGGACACGCCCCACTTCTCCTCGAGGAGCTTCGCGAGCTGCGCCGCCTCCATGACGGTGAGGGTCGAGAGCTGGTCTGCGATTGCGTTGATGTCGGCCATGACGTGAGAACTCCACTTGGTTCTTGGCGGTCGAAGCGGACCCTGAGAGGTCCTCCCGCCTGGTTGCAAAACCCGGGACGGCTAGGCGCCGGCCCCCTCTTCGAGCTTCGAGCTGCGTGCCGAGGCCAGCCGCGCGATCTGCGCGCCGGGCGCCTGCAGCACTCCGAGCAGCTTGCGCGCGGACGCCTGCAAGAGCCCGACCAGCTGCCCGCGCAGCACGTCCAGGCTCGGCAGCGTCGCGAGCGTCGCGATCTCGCGCGTGTCGATCGCGCGGCCGGCGAGCATGCCGCCGCACAGCGCGAACTTGTCGTTCTCCTTGGCGTAGTCGGTGAGCGTCTTGGCGAGCTTGACCGGATCGGCGTAGGAGATCGCGATCGCGGTCGGGCCGCTGAAGTGCGGCTTCAGCACCGCCACGTCGCTGCCCTCCGACGCGATGCGCAGCAGCGAGTTCTTGACCACCTGGTACTCGTAGTGGCCGGGCCCGTCGGCGCGCAGACGCGCGCGCAGCTTGTTCACGCTCGCTACGTCGAGCCCGCGGTACTGGGCCACGAACACGCTGTTGGCGCGCGCGAACTTGCCCTTCAGCTCCGCGACGGCCTCGTGCTTCTCGGCTTTTGTCAGCATGCGCGTCTCCTCAGGCCGCGGTCTGGGCGAAGGTGCTCGGGTCGATGCGGATGCCCGGGCCCATCGTGGTGGAGAGCGAGATCTTCTTCAGATAGGTGCCCTTCGCCGAGGCGGGCTTCGCACGCACGATCGCCTCGATCAGGGCCGATGCGTTGGCCAGCAGCTGCTCCGGCGTGAAGGAGGCCTTGCCGATCGAGCAGTGCACGATGCCGCTCTTGTCGACGCGGTACTCGACCTTGCCGGCCTTGTTCTCCGAGACCGCGCGCCCCACGTCGGCGGTGACGGTGCCGAGCTTCGGGTTCGGCATCAGCCCGCGCGGGCCGAGCACGCGGCCCAGGCGACCCACCACGCCCATCATGTCCGGCGTGGCGATCACGCGCTCGAAGTCGAGCCAACCCTCTTCGGTGATCTTCTTGGCGAGGTCCTCGGCGCCCACGAAGTCGGCGCCCGCGGCGCGCGCCTCCTTCTCCTTGTCGCCCTTCGCGAACACCAGGATGCGCACGCTCCTTCCCGTGCCGTGGGGCAGCACGAGCGAGCCGCGCACCATCTGCTCGGCGTGCTTGGGGTCGACGCCCAGGTTGAGCGAGAGGTCGACGCTCTCGTCGAACTTCGCCGCTTTCCAGCTCTTCAGGATGCCGACCGCCTCCGCGAGCGGATAGCTGCGCGCGCGATCCACGGTCGCGAGGCTGGCCTGATAGCGCTTGCCGGCTACGGGCATGCTCAGCCCTCCACCACGTCGAGGCCCATCGAGCGCGCGGTGCCCTCGATGACGCGCACCGCCGAGTCCACGTCGTTGGCCGAGAGATCGCTGAGCTTCATCTCCGCGATCTCGCGCACCTGGCGCTTGGTGACCTTGCCGACCTTCGTGCGGTTCGGCTCGCCCGAGCCCTTCTCGACCTTGGCCGCGCGCTTCAGCAGCACCGAGGCGGGCGGCGTCTTGAGCTCGAAGGTGAACGTGCGGTCCGAGTAGATCGTGATCAGGGCCGGAATGATCAGGCCGGGCCGATCCTGGGTCCGCGCGTTGAAGGTCTTGCAGAACTCCATGATGTTGACGCCGTGCGCGCCCAGCGCGGGGCCCACCGGCGGCGCAGGATTGGCCTGCCCGCCGGGGCACTGCAGCTTGACCGTGGCGACGATCTTCTTCGCCATTTCCTCTTCTTTCGTCGGCTTGCGAGCCTGCGGACCCTGCTCGAGCGCCGAGCTACGCTCGCTACGGCGTTCGCTCGCTCGCAGCTGATCTTGCCTCACGCCTTCTCGACGCTCGCGTAGTCGAGCACCACCGGAGTCGCGCGCCCGAACACCTGCACCATCACGCGCACCTTCTCCTTGTCCGCGAGCACCTCGTCCACGTAGCCGTTGAAGTTCGCGAAGGGCCCGTTGGTCACGCGCACGCTCTCGCCGGCCTCGAACACCACCTTCGGCTTGGGCTTGGCGGCGCCCTCGCGCATCTGCTGGGTCATCTTCGCGACTTCGTCGTCCGAGATCGGGGTCGGGCTGTCGCCGCCGCCCACGAAGCCGGTGATGCGGGGCGTCTCCTTCACGATGTGCCAGGTCTCGTCGGTCAGGTTCATGTGCACGAGGATGTAACCGGGGAAGAACTTGCGGCGGGCGGTGCGCTTGGTGCCCTTCACCACCTCGACCACGTTCTCTTCCGGAATCAGGATCTCGTCGAAGTCGGCCTCGTGGCCGAACGTCTTGGCGCGCTCGAGCAGCGACGTCTTCGCCTTTGCCTCGTGCCCCGAATAGGTGTGCACGATGTACCACTTCTTCTCGGACATCATCGTCTCCGACCCGGTCGCGACCGAGTCAGCCATTCAACCGCTCGAGCAGCTTGTCGAAGCCCCAGCCGAACACGAGGTCGATCAGCCCCAGCACCGCCGTCATGAACGCCACGATCAGCAGCACGCCCAGCGTGCCGCCCACGTACTCCTTCTGTCCCGGCCACGAGATCTTCTCGAACTCCGTCCAAACGTCGGTCGCGTACTGCCGACCTCGCTCGATCCAGTTCGCGGGATTCGACTCCACGGCTGCTCGCCTCGGTTTTCTTGCGTCGTTCGCGCGCGCCGCCATCGCCTCGCGTGGCGGCTTGCTCTGGCAGGTGCGGAGGGACTCGAACCCCCAACCTCCGGATTTGGAGTCCGGTGCACTACCAATTGTGCTACGCACCTAATTGTTGGGGTTCGTCTCCGATCCGCCTCAGCCTCTGCGATCTCGCTCGCCTCGAGCCGCCTGGCTTCGCTGCGCGCGAGCGGCCTCGCGCTGCGCGCGGCGCCGGCTTGCGCGGCGCCGCTTGGACTTACTCGACGATCTCGGCGACGACGCCGGAGCCGACGGTGCGGCCGCCTTCGCGGATGGCGAAGCGCTGCTCCTTGTCCATCGCGATGGGCGTGATCAGCTCCACCGTGATCTCCACGTTGTCGCCGGGCATCACCATCTCCGTGCCCGTCGGCAGGTGCGCCACCCCCGTCACGTCCGTCGTCCGGAAGTAGAACTGCGGCCGGTAGCCCGTGAAGAACGGCGTGTGCCGGCCCCCCTCCTCCTTGGTCAGGATGTAGGCCGCCGCCTTGAACTTCGTGTGCGGCTTGATCGAGCCCGGCTTCGCCAAGACCTGACCCCGCTCCACGTCGTCCTTGCCCGTCCCGCGCAACAGACACCCCACGTTGTCCCCCGCCTGCCCCTGGTCCAGCAGCTTGCGGAACATCTCCACCCCGGTGACCACCGTCTTCTGCGTGGGCTTGATCCCCACGATCTCCACCTCGTCGCCCACCTTCACGATCCCCTGGTCCACCCGCCCCGTCACCACCGTCCCGCGCCCCGTGATCGAGAACACGTCCTCGATCGGCATCAGGAACGGCTTGTCCAGCGCCCGCTTCGGCTCCGGAATGAAGCTGTCCAGCGCCTCCATCAGCTCGTCCACGCACTTGTTCGCCGTGTCGTCGTTCGCGTCCGCCAACGCCTTGGTCGCCGAGCCCTTGATGATCGGCGTCGTGTCGCCCGGAAAGTTGTACTTGTTCAAGCAGCTCGCGAACCTCGAGCTCCACCAGCTCCAGCAGCTCCGGGTCGTCCACCATGTCGCACTTGTTCATGAACACCACGATGTGCGGCACGTTCACCTGCCGCGCGAGCAGCACGTGCTCGCGCGTCTGCGGCATCGGACCATCCGCCGCCGACACCACCAGGATCGCCCCGTCCATCTGCGCCGCCCCCGTGATCATGTTCTTCACGTAGTCGGCGTGCCCCGGACAATCCACGTGCGCGTAGTGCCGGTTCTTCGTCTGGTACTCCACGTGCGCCGTCGCGATCGTGATCCCCCGCTCCCGCTCCTCGGGCGCCTTGTCGATCTGGTCGTAGGCCATGAACTGCGCCATGCCCTTCTTCGCCTGGCGCTGCGTGATCGCCGCCGTCAACGTCGTCTTGCCGTGGTCCACGTGCCCGATCGTCCCCACGTTCACGTGCGGCTTGTTTCGCTCGAACTTCTCCTTGGCCATGTTTCGCTTCGTTCCTCGTTGCGGTGGGAGTGAAGGGGTCGGGGGTGGAGCTCACGACCGGGGTCGAACCGGTGACCTCGTCCTTACCAAGGACGTGCTCTACCGACTGAGCTACGTGAGCGTCACCTCTCGTTGCCGCGAGGACGCGGCGTGAATTGGAGCGGGAAACGGGATTCGAACCCGCGACCCCGAGCTTGGAAGGCTCGTGCTCTAGCCAGCTGAGCTATTCCCGCGAGACCGGTTGCCACGACGCTCGCTCACGGGTGGAGAGGGGAGGATTCGAACCTCCGAAGGCATGAGCCAGCAGATTTACAGTCTGCCCCGTTTGGCCGCTTCGGTACCTCTCCGGCGAGCGTCGGGCGGCGCTGCTCGCGGGCGGCGTCGCGTCTGCTTGTGAGCTCTCCCGTGTCAAAGGGTTGTTAGGGCTCCCGGGCCGAGGCCCGAAATGAGCGTGAGGGAGATCCTCTCCCTGGCTGCCCCGCCGAAGCCCGAGCTCGGCGAAGAAGCCAAGAAGCGACTCCCGTCGCGGAATTATGTGTTGCGGACCCGGCTGCGCGCGCTGCCACTCCGGACTTGCGTGTTCTTCGCCGTTGCTCGCGCCCGGTCGCTGCTCGCCCGTTGCCGGAGGGCGAGGCACTGTAGCGATCCCGCGGCGACGTGCCTCCCTCTCGACGGTCTCGCCCGGCTCGCGCTGGGATTGGAGCTGGCGAGGGGACTCGAACCCGTAACCTGCGGATTACAAATCCGCCGCTCTACCAATTGAGCTACGCCAGCGGCTGGCGGCGAGCCCGATGATACGGAGCGGGGCCTCGGCTGGCAACCGCCCGAACGCATTTTTTCCAGGAGTTGCGGGGGCTTCCGCGGCTCCCTGCCAGGGCCGGGGAGGTGGCCGACCTCAGCTCGGGGCGCCCCGGCTTCGGCGCACCCACTCGAAGAGGACGACCGCCGCAGCCGCCGAGACGTTCAACGAGGCGACCTGGCCCGCCATCGGAATGGCAAAGCGAAGGTCGATCTGGCGCTCCAAGCCCGGCCGGATGCCGCGCCCCTCGGCCCCGAACACGAAGACGAGGTCCCCCTTCCAGAAGCGGGCGTCGGCGGCAAAGAGATCCTGTGGGGCTTCCGCCTCGGCGCCAACGACCCAGAACCCGGCCTCCTTGAGCCGCTCGAGGGCGCGCGCGAGGTTCACCACCTGGGCGACCGGCAGGTGCTCGATGGCTCCCGCGCTCGCGCGGGAGACTGCGGGCGAGAGCGGCGCCGAGCGACGCTGCGGGAGCACGAGACCCGAGACGCCTGCCGCGTGGGCGCTTCGCGCGATCGCTCCCAGGTTCTGCGGGTCTTCTACCCCATCGAGCGCGACGAGCGCCCGGGTTCCGGGCGTCCCGTGCCCCAACAGCTCCTCGCAGGGAAAGGACGGGGAGCTCTCCCGCCTCGAGCACGAACCCTTGGCTCTTCACCCCTTGCGGGAGGCCGCGCTGGAGCTCCTCGGCGTCACAGCGCTCGACGGGGACCCCCACCGAGCGGGCGAGCTCGACGAGGGCCGCGGCCTCGCGGGGCTCGGGGTCCCGGATCCGGAGCCGAATCAGCGCTCGGCGGCGTGCCCGCAGCGCCTCGCGGACTGGGTGGTGGCGGACCAGGAGCTCCATGCGCCGATGATGGCAGAGCGGGCGGCGCGGGCCCCGGTCAGCCGGCGGCCGCGCGGCGGAGCGGCTCGAGGCTCGCGAGGAAGCGGCTCGGGTCGGAGAGCTTCGGGTGGTTCACGACTTCGAATTCGAGGTAGGTGACGAGCTCGCCCAGGGCCGCCGCCAGCGACTCGCGCCCGAGGCCCGGAATGCGCAGGGCGCGGTCGGCGAGCAGGTCGGCGTCGAGGGTGCCGCCGTGCCCGAGCTCCACGCCGGTGAGCAAGGCCGGGAAGCGCGCGGTCCCGTCGTGGAGCACGCGGCCCAGGCGCTCGTCGATCGCCGCGCTGCCCTCGGCCGCCGCGATCGCACCGCGCAGCTCTGCGATCAGCTTCACGAGCGCTCCCGCCTGCGCGGCGAGAGCCGCGTCAACGGGCTCGCGCGTACCCGGATCCGGCAGGCGCATCAGCTTCACCGCGCCCACCAGCCGGAGCAGCTGCACGCTGCGCGCGGCCGACTCTCGGTCGAGGCCGAGCTCGCGACACAGCTCCGGGAAGGGGCGCCCCGCTGCGATCGCCTCGAAGATGGCGCGTTCGCTCCCGGCCAGCGTCGCGCGGTTGTCCAGCGTGCGCGCCAGCTGCACGCGCGGGTCCTCGAGCACCACGAGGAATTTGCGCAGCTCGGCGCAGCGCTGTTGGCCCTCGCTGATCAGCCGGCTCGTCTCGAGCGAGAGCCGCACCACGTTGTCGGGCTGGAACTCGCCCTCGAAGAACCAGACGCGGCCCTCGGGCACGACGAACAGCGAGCGCACGATCTCCTCGACCTGGTTGCGCACGCCGTTCCACAGCTCGCGCGGCGTCAGGAAGCCCAGCTCGACGAGTGTGCGACCGAAGCGATCGCCCGGCGCGAAGGCACGTTCGGCCTGCTGGAGCTCCTCGGCGCTGATTGCCCCGGAGCGCAGCAGGCACTCGCCGAGCCGATCCACCACCTGGTTCGAGCTGGCGAAGATCACCTCGCCCAGCTGGAAGTAGATGACCTTCTCGTGGCGGCGGTGGCGATAGAGAAGCAGACCGGAGCGGCGCGCCTCGAGGATCGCCTGCAGGAGACCGGCGAGCGGGAGCACCGAGAGGTTGGCGGAGAGCACGGGCGCGCCCTGCGCGGGAGGCGGCGACGCACCGAGCCGCGCGAGCACGAGCGTGCTCGGCGAGGCCTCTGTCAGTTGGAGGCGCTCGTCGGGCGCGACTCCGGCTTCCGCGAGCGCGCGCTCGAGATCCCCGAGCCAAGCCGGCTTCTCCCCCACGAGGCCTCCACCCGCCCCGCTTCATCGTCCGCCTCCTGTGCGGCCTTGAGCACTTGCTGGTCAAGCTGCCGGTCTGTGTGCCCGAACGAAACGGGGCGAGGAGGGGGCATGGATCAAGGCAGCCGACGACACGCGCGCTTCCCGCTCGAGGCGCAAATCCGAGTGACGAGCATCGACGCCGAGCGCGACCCCGAGACGGGCACCGCGTGCTTCCGCGAGTCGAGCGAGGTGTGCACCTCGCTCTCCGTCGGCGGCGCCTTCATCCGCACGCTGGATTCCGCCCGCCCCGGGCCGGCGCTTGCTGCTCCAGATCCATCTCCCGGGCGGCGAATCGGTCGAGGCCGTCGGCCGCGTCGCCTGGCGCAAGCGCGTGCTGGGTGAGCCTGGCGGCCCGGCGGCCGACGCGGGGGCGGGCATCGAGTTCGTCGCCTCCACGCACGAGGCGCGCAGCGCGCTGGCGCGCTATCTGGCGCGCGCCGAAGATCCCGACCAGGGCTGATTGCGCGATATGCTCGGGCCGATGGCCTCCCGCCCTGGCAGCTACCGGATCTTGATGCGCTCGCCGCGCGCGGTAGAGGACCAGCTCGAGCCCGCGCTCGCGGGAGAGCGGCGCGTCCAGCGCATCCTCGCGTCGCTCCTGGCGGAGATCCGCAGCGACGACACCGTCGTGCGCGCGCGCCGCGTCTTCGAGCAGCCGCGCGAGATCTTCCGGCTCGAGATCGAGCGCGCCGCGAGCGGCTACTTCCGCACGACGCTGCTCGACCGCGACGCGCTCGACGAGCTACTCGGGCATCGCGAGGTGCGGGCGCGCGTTCAGTTAGGCTGACCGCGACGCTGGCCCGGGTGGCGAAACGGCAGACGCGGGCGACTTAAAATCGCCTGGCCCTGACGGGCCGTGCAGGTTCGAGTCCTGCCCCGGGCACAGCGCGGCCGGGGGCGCGGGCTCGCGCTCCGCGCGGCCGGCTTGCTGCAGATCCGGCGCCCGCACCGAGTCGGGTTCGTCGCGCATTCCGCGGCGTCGCCGGCTAGGCGCCGCGCACCGCGTCGGCGAGGCGAGAGACCTCCTCGCAGACCAGCTCGGTCGAGAGGCACGGCGGCGGCTGCTGGGCGGCCAGCGCGACCTCGGCGAGACAGGAGAGCGCGAAGGTCGCGGGCTCGAGCGAGCCGGGGTCCATGCTCGCGGCCATGAGCCACGAGCGCGCCTCGCGGCGCCGCCGCGCGCGCGCCTCGCTGCGCGATGCGGCGTGGTTCGGGCCGCGCACGAAGCTCGCCACGAGTGCCGCAGCCGGCTCGCTCGCGGGGCCCGCGTTCAGGTAGCGGTCGGCGGCGGCGGCGAAGACCCGGCGCAGCTGCGGCTGCGCGATGGGCGGCGCATCGACGGCGTAGGCGTAGGCGAGCTCGCTGACGGCGCGCGACAGGGCGTAGATCTGGGCGTCGACGCTGCGGCCGGAGCGCGGGAGACCCTGAGCCCCGATGCGCTGCAGCAGCTCCGAGAGGGCCGGCGCCTGGGCAGCGACCAGATGGCTCAGCACGATGGGGGCGCCGAGCTCCGCCGCATGGGCGTCGAGCGTGCGGTAGAGGTGGGCTCGCGAGGTCCGCCGCGTGAGCAGGATGCCCACCGCCTCGTCGATCACCTCGGAAGGCGCCGTCGAGCCGCGCTGGCCAATCGCACGCGCGATCGCCTCCGCCTCGGCGATCAGCTCGCGGTCGATCAGCGCTCCGACCACGGCCTGCTTGCCGCTGAAGTACTGGTAGAGCGAGCCGACGCTGAAGCCCGCGACGCGCGCGAGCCGGTTCGTCGAGGCCGCGTCGTAGCCGTCCGCGCGCAGCACGCGATCGGCGGCCTCCAGGATCGAGGTCACCGTCACGCGCGAACGGCCCTGAGTGGGTCGCTTGCGAAGACGCGCATCGAAGGCAGGTTCCACCGTTTCTCCTCTGGCCTTGGGCTCCTCGAGTGAGTGGCCTCACCTCACGTGCCGGTTGCGTTGCGGTGGGAGCGTTTCCGCCCGGCGCGAGCGCGCTCCGGCGCGCCTCAGGAAATCGGCCGGCGGTGTAACGTCCTCGGGCGCCGGCAACTCGACGGCAGAGGGGCGGCTCGTGGCGGCTTTGGGGCGGCGGAAACTGAGGATCGGCTGCTGTGCAAGCTTACTTGCCTGCAGCGCCACGCCCCTGTGGTCGCAGGACTTCGCTGCCGCGGCGCGGCTCTCCGAGGAGGGCCGCTGCCCCGAAGTGGTGGCGCTGCTCGAGGCCGAGTCCGATGCCGCCGCGCTCCGGCTGCGCGGGCTCTGCTGGCTGCGCATGGGCGACTACGCGCGTGCTTCCGCCGACCTCGAGCGCGTGCGCTCGAGCGACCCGAGCGCGGACGTGGACCTCGCGATCGCCCTGTATCACAGCGGCGAGCGCGAGCGCGCGGAGGAGCTGCTGCGCGCAGCCGAGGCGCGCGGCGAGCGGCGGCCGGAGCTCGCGCTCTATCTCGGGCTCGCGGCCCTCGATCGCTCCCAGCCCGGTCCGGCGCGGAGCCGGTTCGAGAGCGCCCGCCTGGCGGATGCGAGCGCCGTCGAGCCGGGGGCGAGCTACTACGAAGGCGTCGCGAGCGCGCGCTCCGGCGAGCGCGCCGCCGCCCGAGACGCCTTCGAGCGCGTAGTGCGCGAGTACCCGGGCACGAGCTGGGCGGACGCCGCGGCGCGGGGGCTCGCCGACCTCGGCGTCGAGGCGCGCCCGTGGTTCGCCTCGGCGCGGCTCGGCTTCGAGTACGACAGCAACGCCGTGCTGCGCGGCGCGGGCGTCGTGCTGCCCGAGGAGATTCCCAACCAGGACGACGAGCGCCTGGTGTGGGGCGGCTCGCTGGGCGCGGTCCACGCGGCGAGCCCGGACCTCTCCGTCGGTGCGTCGCTCGCGTACGCGGGCTCGGCGTATCGCAAGCTCACCGACTTCGACTTCCAGACTCCCGCCCTCACGCTGTGGGCGGATCGGCGGCTCGGCGAGCGCGCCACCCTGCGCGCGCTCGCCTCCTACGGCTACGCGTGGGTCGGCGGCGACGGCTTCCTGTCCTCACCGGGCGGCGCGCTCGAGCTCTACGTGGATTGGCAGGAGCGCGGCATCACGCGCACGTTCTTCGAGCTCGCGAGCGACGACTACAAGTTCGAGACCGAGGTCCTCCCGCACGCGCGCGATCGCGACGGGATCGGCTTTCGCCTCGGCGCCGCCCACGAGGTCCGGCTCGCGGCCCACGAGACGACGCTCAGCGCAGCGCTCGCGTATCGCGTGTTCGATTCGGAGGGCACCGAGTACTCCTTCGACTCGCCCGAGCTCGAGATGGGCTTCCTGTCGGCGCTGCCCTTCGGCCTGATGGCGAGCGGCGGGGTGGGCTTCGCGTACCGCTCCTACTGGCACCCGAGCACCTACGCCACGCCCGCCTCCGACGACGATCGGCGCGAGCACGAGTGGCGCACGGAGCTGAGCCTGGGGCGCGCCTGGGGCCAGCTCGGCGTCGAGGCGCGCTGGCGCTACCAGCGCAACCACTCCAACGTGGACGTCTTCGACTACAAGCGTCACGTGGCCGGCCTCTACCTGACATGGAGCCTCGCAGGGGGTTGAGGCCACTCACCAGCCGGGAGAACCCATGACCCGCGCGTGTGCCGTCGTTCTGGGGCTGACCCTCGCGGCCGGTCCGGCCGCCGCCATCGAGCCGTCCGAGCTGGCGGCGCCCGGGGTCTGCGCCGGCGACGAGCTGAGCCTCGGACCGCCTCCCTCGCGGGGAGTCCGGTCGGAGCAGGACTCCACGGAGTCGGCGGGGGGAGACGAGCTCTCGTCCGCGGGCAGCCCTGTCTCGAGCGCTTCGGCGGGCGGGTCCGGAGCCACCGGAACGAGCGCGGGCGCGGGAGCCGCCGGAGGAACCGCCCTCGGAGGCGCTCCCAGCGCTGGCGGCGGTCAGCTCGCGGGTCCGGGTGGTTCCGCGGGAAGCGATGTGGCCAGCGGCGGAAGCCCGGGGGGGGCGGCGCAAGTGCAGCAGCAAGCGCCGCAGTTGGCGAGCGGCGCGCCGAGCTCCGCCAGCGTACCGACCGAGGCCGGGAAGGACATGAGCGGCCCGGGCTCGACGAGCCAGGTGGGCGGCGGCGGGCTCGGTACTCCTGGCTCGGACGGTGCGAGCTACGCCGATCAACCCGCGGCGAACAGCGGCGGAGCGCTCCTCCATCTGACGCCGGTCCAAGTCGCTGCCGGCGGACCCGGGGGCAGCGGCCCCGCCGCCCTCCCGCCGCCGATCGCCCCGGCCTTCCCCGGTCCGGGCGCGTGCGATGAGCCGGGCAGCGGCTGCTCCACGCACGTGTTCGACGATCCCAATCCCGACCCGGGCTGCGGCTTCCCGGGGAGCCCGTGCCCTTGAGCGCCGAGCTGAGCGACGACCTCCTGATCGACCGCATCCGACTCCAGGATGGGCGGGCCTTCCGCGCGCTCTTCGACCGCTACTACGCCCGCCTCTTCTCGTTCGTCGACCGCCGCCTCTCCGACCCGACACTCTCGGAGGAGGTCGTCGCGGACGCATTCTTCGAGGTTTGGCGTGGAGCGTCGGGCTTCCGCGGCGCCTCGCGCGTCTCCACCTGGCTGTTCGGGATCGCGACCTTCAAGTGCCGCGAAGCAGACCGCAACCGCCGCCGCCTGAAGCGCGCCGCCCTCACCGCAGCCGAGCCCCTCGAGCTCCAGCAGGTCTCCGACGAGTTCGATCTCGGCGCGCGCATCGAGGCGCGCAGCGAGCTGCGCTGGCTCCGGCGCCGGCTCGACGAGCTCCCGCCGGGCCAGCGCGAAGTGGCGCGCCTCGCGGGCGAAGAGCAGTCCACCGACGAGATCGCGGGCCGCCTCGGCGTGTCCCCGGGCACCGTCAAGTCCAGGCTCTCGCGAGCGCGCCGGACGTTGCGGCCGCCGTCGCAGGGAGATCGCTCATGAGCGAGGTCGCGTCCCTACGCTGCCCCCAGCTCGTGCTCGACTGGATTGCCTGGTATCCGGATGGCGACCTGCCGGGCGCTGTGCGCGGCGCCATCGAGCGCCACGCCGCCGAGTGCGGCGCGTGTCGGCGAGAGATCGCGAGCATCGAGGGCGATCTGGGCGCGAGCGCCGCACTGGCGGCGCCGGCCCCGGAGCGCGTCTTCGCGCGCGTGATGGAGCGCATCGACCAGGCGCCGCGCGAGCTCGCGGCGCCCCGCGCGCCGGGCGCTCGCGCCTGGCCGCGCGCCGCGCTGGCCGCCGGCATCGCGGTCGTGGTGCTCGCCGGCGCCGCGGGCCTCTTCGCCTCGCGGCTCGGCTGGGAGCGCTCGAATCCGCCCTACGAGCAGGCGACCGCCGCCCCGCTGCCTGCCACGGGCCCTCAGCTCGACGTGGTGTTCCGCGCCGAGGCGCCGCTCGCCGAGATCCAGGCGGCCCTCGCGGAGCTTCACGCCAACATCGTCGCCGGCCCCTCCGCGGCCGGCGTGTTCCGCGTCGCTCTGCCGACGGACGCCGAGACCGAGGCGGCCGCGACCCGACTCGAGGGCGAAGGAAGGGGCGTGGCGGTCTACGCCCGGCCGGCCCCCTGATTGACCTAGGCTGAGATGCATGGTCGGAGCTTGTGCGCGCTGGATGGCGGTGCTCGTCTTCGCCGGCGCGATCCAGGCGTGGGCGGAGCCGCCCGAGGAGTGCCCGCCGATCGAGGCAGGCCTCCACACGGAGGGCGCCGGCGCCCTGCCCCCGGGAGAATCGCCGAGCGTCCTGCTCGTGCTGCCGAAGAACGCCGAGGGGGAGCTCTCGACGGAGGGGCTCGAGCTCGGGCCGGGCGCGCGCATCGCCGAGTCGCGCTTCAGCCCGCTGCTCTGCGCCACGATCGCGCGCATTGCGGGAGCCCCCGGCGCCGATCCGCGCGCGCTGGTCGTGCGTCTGCCAGCGGACGCCGCGGTCGTGCTCGACGACTTCTACGAGGCGGGGGCCGGCGACGCGACGGCCCCGGCGCCTGCTGCCGGCCGCGGCGGGGACCCCTACCGTGCGGCGCAGTACGCGCTCGACCTGCTCGGGGTCGACGCGGCGCGCGCAGTCTCGCGCGGCGCGGGCGCGCGCGTGGCAATCCTCGACTCGGGCCCGCAGATCGGGCATCCCGATCTAGCCGCCGTGAAGCTCGCTCCGGGCGCGGAGGCGGGCGCGCCGGCGCGCCACGGGACGCTCGTTGCCGGCGTCGTCGCTGCGACCCCCGACAACGGCCTCGGCATCGCCGGCCTGGCCCCCGACGCGAGCGTGCTCGCCTTCCCGGTCTGCGCGAGCGCCCGCAATCCCGCCGATCCAGATCTGTGTCGGCTCTACGGCATGCTCGCTGGGCTCGACAGCGCCTGGGCGCAGCGTGCCCAGGTGGTGAACCTCTCGCTGGTGGGACCCGCGAACGCCGCGCTCGAGCGCGCCGTGCGGCGCCTCGACACGCTCGGCGTCGGCGTCGTAGCGGCGGCCGGCAACCGCGCCGGCGCGGGGCCCGCCTACCCGGCCGCCTACGCGTGGGTGATCGGGGTGGGCGCCACCGACGCCAAGGGGAAGCCCGCCGAGAGCGGGCCCGTAGTCGATCTCACCGCGCCCGGCGTCGACATCGTCTCGACGGTCCCGGGCGGAGACTTCGCGTTCGCGAGCGGGAGCAGCCTGGCGGCCGCCCACGTGAGCGGCGCGCTCGCGCTCCTCGTCTCGGCGAGCGACGGTGACGTCTCGGCGGCACGGCGCGCGCTCTTTCTCGCGGCGCGCAGCGGGCGCGCGCCGAGCGCGGCGCCGCCGCCGCTGGCGCCGCTCTGCGATTCACTCGCGCGCCTCGGGCGCCCGTGCGCCCCGATCAAGCGCCGTTGAAGGCGGCGCTCGTCGTCTTCCCGCCCGGGAACTGGATGATCTCGAGCGGCGTTCCGTCGGGATCGGCGAGGAAGAACATGCGCACGCCGCCCACCGAGACCGGCGCCTGCAGCGGGCGCAGCCCGCGCGCGAGACACGCGGCGTGTGCGGCGTCCAGATCGTCGACTGCGAGCGAGATGTTCGCGTAGCCGGTGTGGCGGCCGGGCGGCGGCCGCACGCTCGGGGGATGATCGAAGCCCAGGAGCTCGAGCGAGACCTTTCCGCTCCCGGGCACGAGCAGGCCCACCATGCGACCGCGCGCGCCGCGCGTCCCGGTCACCGCCTCGAGGCCGGCGCCCTCGAGGGCCACGTCGAAGATCACGCGCAGGCCGAGGCCATCGCGGTAGAAGGAGAGCGAGCGCGCGAGATCGCTCACGCGGATCGTGATGTGCGAGAAGTCGCGGAAGGCGAGCGCGTCCGTCACTCGATTCCCTCGAGCGGCGCCCCGAGCGCGCGCCGGGCCGCGTCCTGGGTGAAGAGCTCTGCCGGCAGGATCTCGGGTCCCGCGAGCGCGCAGACCACCGCCATCCCTAGCTCGGGCTCCTCCTTCTGGCGCGCGAACAGCCGCTCGCGCAGGCCGCGCCCGGCCGCGCCGAACTCGACGGAGAGCCGCGCCTGCATCGCCGCCGCAAAGCGCAGGCGGCGCATGCGCTCGCGGCGCTCCTCGGCGTAGGGCACGAGATCGGCCGCCGAGAGACTCGACGCCGCGAGCAGGAGGTCCCGCACGATGCGCACGTCGCGCAGCGTGATCGAGAGGCCCTGGCCGGTGATGGGGTCGTTGTAGCCCGCGGCGTCGCCCACCAGTACAGCGCCCGGGGCGAAGGGCCGCTCCAGCCAGGTGTCCTGGTTCGGGTAGCTGCGGCACGGGCCGGCGACGCGCGCGCTGCGGAAGGCGGCGCTCTCGGGGACGCAGTCGAGCACGCACGCCTCGACGAAGCGCCGCGCGCCCTCGCTGCCCGCGAAGCGCCCGGACTGCTCGCGCGCGTAGCCCGCGTACAGGCGCACGCGGCCGCCGCCTTGCGGGAAGGCCAGGAACGCCACGTCGCCCTCGGTGGCGGTGGCCTGGAGCTCCGCCGGCCAGCCGTCGGCGCCCTCCACCAGAAGCCCCGCGAACAGGTGGTGCGGCGGCCCCTCGCGCAGCGCGAGACCGAGCTGGCGGCGCACGCTCGAGGCGCGCCCGTCCGCGCCGACCACGAGCTCCGCGCGCAGCGCGCGGACCTCGCCGGCGCGCGTGTAACGGACCTCCGGCCCGGCCGCGAAGGAGACGCGCACGTCCGTCACGCCGCGCTCGACGCGCGCGCCGAGCTTCGCGGCGCGGTCGAGCAGCGTCTGACAGAGCTTCGGATGGCCGATGCAGAGCGGCCCGGGGACGTCCGGGCGAAACGACGCGAGCGGAAGCGCCGCGCTGCGCGCCGCTCGCGCGTCGAGCGTCTCGTCGAAGCTCACGTGCGTCGCCAGGTGGTGCCCACCGGCCTCGAGGAGCGTCTCGTAGAGGCCGAGCGCCTTCACCTCCACCACGCCCCAGGGCGAGATCCACTCGCCGCGCACGATGTCCTCGAAGCGCTCGCTGCGCTCGAGGATGAGGACGTGCCTCCCGGCGGCTGCGAGCGCGCCGCCGAGGGCGGCGCCTCCCACGCCGCCGCCCACGATCGCGACCTCGAAGCGCTCGCTCATCGGGACGGCAGGGTCATGCGAGCGCCGCGAGCTTCTCCCCGGCGAAGAAGCGCCGCGGATTGTCGACGAGCAGCGCATCGATCTGGGCGTCGCTCACGCCCGCGGCCCGCAGCTGCGGGGCGATCGTGCGCGTGAAGTGCAGCGGGTGCCAGACCTTCTCGGCCTCCACGAGCACCCTCGGATCCGGGAAGGGCATCCCGCGCCAGCACCAGACCGAGTCGTGGGAGACCACCACCCGATCGCCGGCGCCCGCGCGCAGCAGCGCGAGCAATGCCGACACGCGATCGGCGTCCGGGCGGATCAGCTCGATGCCGAAGCGATCGAAGCCCAGATACGAGCCGCCGCGCGCGATGTGCATGTGGTAGGCGTGGTCGCTCGTGCCGCACGAGTGGCCGATCACGATGCGGTGGGCGGGGACGCCGAGCTCGGTGAGCAGCTTCTGCTGGAGGTCGCCGACCGTGCCGCCGTCGGTGTGGGTCGTGATCGGGGCGCCGGTCGCGACCGACGCCTTCGCCGCCGCGGTGAACACGCGGCGCTCGTAATCGGTCATCTGGCCGCGGCCCGTCGCCAGCTTGATGATGCCGGCGCGCACGCCCGTCGCGCCGACGCCGTCCTCGATCTCCTTGATGAAGAGCTCGGCCATGGCGTCGCCGGCGTCGCCGAAGCCCTGGCGGAAGTGCCAATAGGCGGTGCCGCCTTCCTCCTGCTTGTACAGACCCGTCGCGCAGATGATCTGGAAGCCCGTGCGCGAGGCGACCTCCTGCATGATCCCGACGTCGCGGCCGAGATCGTTGGGGCAGGGATCGAGCAGGGTGGAGAAGCCGTTCGCCTTGAGCTCTTCCACGCGATCCACACAGCGCGCGATCATGTCGGCGCGCTTCGGGCCGGGCGCGGTCGAGTGGGACTCCCAGCCCGGGTAGCCGATCACGAGATGCTCGTGCATGAGCGTCTTGCCCAAGCGCTCGGGCGTCGTGGTCCCGGTGACGGTGGCGATCGTGGCCATGCGGACCTCCCAGGCGAGCGTGCAACTCTAGATCGGGCAAGGTCCCGGCCGCTCGTGCCGAAGAGGAATCATGGCCCGCTACAACTACGACCGACTCTCCGCGCAGGACCACGCCTTCCTGCTGCTCGAGCGGCCCGGCCTCACCATGCACGTGGCGGCCACCCAGGTCTTCGAGCTCGGGCCGCTCGCGACGCCGCTCGGCGGCGTCGACTTCGAGCGCATCCGCGCCCACGTCGGCGCCGTCCTCCACCGCATTCCGCGCTACCGGCAGAAGCTCGCCTGGATCCCGCTCGAGAATCGCCCGGTGTGGGTGGACGACGACGCCTTCGATCTCTCCTACCACGTGCGCCACACCGCCCTCCCGCGGCCCGGCGCGGAGGCGCAGCTGAAGCGCCTCACCGGCCGCGTGACGGCCCAGCCGCTCGATCGCGAGCGGCCGCTCTGGGAGCTGTGGGTCGTGGAGGGCCTCGCCGGTCAGCGCTTCGCCCTGATCAGCAAGATCCACCACTGCATGATCGACGGCATGTCGGGCGTGGATCTGAGCCAGATCCTCCAGTCGCCCGATCGCAACGCGACGGAGATTCCGGAAGCCCCACGCTTCCATCCGCGCCCGGCCCCGAGCGCGCGGGAGCTGCTGGTCGACGCCGCGCGCTGGCGGCTGGGCACGCCGCTGCGCGCGCTGCGCAGCCTGCGCGCGCTGCGGGACGAGAGCTCGAGCCTGCGCGAGGAGATCGAGACGCGTCTGCGGGCATTGCGCGTGCTCTACGGCGAGAACGCCGAGCGCGTGTCACCCACGCCGGTGAACGGCGAGAACGGGCCGCACCGCGCCTGCGACTGGTGGCGGCTTCCGCTCGCGGAGGTGAAGGAGCTGCGCCGCGCGCTCGGCGCGACGCTGAACGACGTCGTGCTGACCCTCGCGACCGGCGCCTTCCGCGACTACCTGCGCCGCCGCGGCGCCGACCCCAACCGGCTCGACTTCCGCATCCAGGCGCCGGTCTCGATGCGCGGCGACGACGAGCGGGGCACGCTCGGCAACCGCATCTCGGCCTGGACGGTGCGGCTCCCCATCGACGTCGACGACCCGCGCGAGCAGCTGGCGCGCATCCTCGAGACGACGCGCCGGCTGAAGGAGTCCCGGCAGGCGCTCGCCGTCGAGACGATGATGTCGGTGATGGAGGCGGTGCCGAGCCGGCTCTTCTCGCTCGCCGCGCGCGCCATGCAGGGCACGGTCAACTCGATCGTCACGAACGTGCCCGGCCCCCAGTTCCCCTTGTACCTGCTCGGCGCCGAGCTCCGCGCGCTCTACCCCCAGGTGCCCCTGCTCGCCGGCGTGGGCATCGGGATCGCGCTGATCAGCTACAACGGGAGCCTCTGCTGGGGGATCAACGCGGACACCGCGCGCGTGTCCGACGTGGGCGAGTTCACCCGGGCGCTGCGCGCCGCGACCGAGCGGCTGGCCGCCGTCGCCCACGTGAAGCTCTCGCCGCCGAGCGCGGACTAGCGCTTTCCCGCGCGCCCGCTCTCTGGCATGCTCCGCGGCGAGGCAGGCCGTGGCGAGCGATTCCGTGCGCGTGCTCCTCGATCCGACCAGCGAGCGCCAGCCCGCCCGGCGCGAGCGCCTGCCCCGGCTGCCGAGCCTCGCCGGCGTGACCGTCGGACTGCTCGACATCGCGAAGGCGCGCGGCGACCTGTTCCTCGACCGCCTCGAGGAGCGGCTCACGAAGGCGGGCGCGCGGGTGCGCCGCTACAAGAAGCCCACCTTCACGAAGCCCGCGCCCGTCGATCTGCGCCACCAGATCGCGGTCGAGTGCGGCGCGGTGATCGAGGCGCTCGCCGATTGAGGGAGCTGCACGTCGTGCAGTGTGCACGACATCAGCGACCTCGAGTCGCGCGGCGTGCCGGGGGTGTTCGTCGCGACGGAGGAGTTCGTGGACGGCGCCGTGGCCCAGGCCAAGGCGCTCGGCGCGGACCTCGCATCGGTCTTCGTGGAGCACCCGATCCAGGACCGTACCGACGCGGAGATGGCCGCGATCGCGGACCGCGCCTACGCCGCGGTGGTGAAAGCGCTGACGCGGTAGCTTCCGCTCCATGACCGCGCGCCCCATCGCGTTCTCCGGGAACAGCCTCGACCGCGCCGAGCAGCATCGCCGCGATGCAGCTTTCTTGGCCAAGGCGCTGCAGGAGGAGCAGACGCGCGTGCTCCCGGTGTGGAAGCTCGCGCCGCTCGTGCGCGAGGGCGACGACAAGCGGCTCGCCTGGGCGACGCCCGCCGTGCTCGACGGGCACGCGGGCCCCGAGCCGGTCTTCCTCGGCGTCCAGGACGGGCGCGCCCACTTCGCCGTGGATCTCTCGGCGCACCCGGACCCGCTGAACGAGTTCGGCTGGGCCGGCGTCGCCTCGTTCCCCGACCTGCGCGCGACGGTGGGGCTCCTCCCGCCGGCGGACGGCGGGATCGCCGCGCAGGCGCGCCAGGTGATCGACTGGCACGCGCGCCATGGCTTCTGCCCGGGCTGCGGCGAGAAGACGCGCGCCACGAACGGCGGCTGGGCGCGCTGGTGCAACGCCTGCAGCACCGAGCACTTCCCGCGCACCGACCCCGTGGTGATCATGCTCGTGCACGACGGCGAGCGCTGTCTGCTCGGCCGCCAGCCGGGCTGGCCCAAGCCGATGGTCTCCGCGCTCGCCGGCTTCGTCGAGGCGGGCGAGACGCTCGAGGAGGCCGTGCGCCGCGAGGTGGGCGAGGAGGCCGGCATCCAGGTGGGAGCCGTCCGCTACCACGCCTCGCAGCCGTGGCCCTTCCCCGCCTCGCTGATGCTCGGCTGCCTGGCGGAGGCGGTGAGCCGGCGCATCACCGTGGACTCCCACGAGCTCGAGAGCGCCGACTGGTTCACGCGCGACGAGGTGCGCGCCGCGCTGGTCGCGCCCACCGAGCGGCTCGGCGTCCCGCCGGCCGATCGCGATCGCTCATCACCTCATCAAGGCGTGGGCGGGCTGACCGAGCTCCGGTCGAAGCGGAGGCCCCGTCAGAGCGCCTGCAGCGCCGCCGCGCTCGCGCGGAGCCGCGCGGGCGTGCCGAGGAGCTGGCGCGCGAGGGAGACGCGCTTGAACCAGAGCTGGAGGTCGTAGGCGTCCGTGAAGCCGATGCCGCCGTGGACCTGCGTCGCGATGCGCACCACGTCCATGGCCACATCGGCGAGGTGGGCCTTCGCGTGGAGGGCGAGGAGCGGCGCCTCGGCGGGGAGCGCGCTCGCGGCGTGCGCCGCGTACCAGACCAGCGCGCGCGCCGGCTCGATCGCCGCCGCCATCTCGGCGCACAGGTGCTTCACGGCCTGGAACTGCGCGATCGGCCGGTCGAACTGCTTGCGCTGCTTCGCGTAGTCCACGGACATCGCGAGCGCCCGGTCGCAGGCGCCCAGCATGTCGGCGGCGAGCAGCACGCGCGCCGCGTCGAGGGCGCGCGCGATGGCCGCGCGCGCGGTCTCTCCCACTGCGAGGCGCTCGCTGGGCGTCACGCCGCCGAAGCGCAGCTCGGCGAGCCTGCGCGTGCGATCGATGGTGGGCGCCGCCTCGATCTGAAGGCCCGCGCTGCCGCTCGCGACCAGGAAGAGCCCACCGTCCGCCGCGACGAGCTGAGCGTCTGCGCCGACCGCGTCGATCGCGAAGAGCGCGGTCCCGCGGAGCTTCCCGTCGGCGAGCGAGACGCCCGCGTCGTCGCGTCGCTCGACCTGCTCGGCCAGCGCGACGCCGATGCGCACCTTGCCGGCCGCGAGCTTCGGCAGCCACTCCTCGCGCTGCGCAGCGCTGCCCGCGTCGGCCAGCACCAGCGCCGCGATTGCGCTCGAGAGGAACGGCGTCGGCGCCGCCGCGTGCCCCAGCGCCGTGGCGATCACGGCGGCATCGAGCAGCGTGAGCCCCGCGCCGCCGTGCGCCTCGGAGACGAGACCGCCCGCCACGCCGAGCTCGGCGAGCTCGAGCCACAGCTTCGCATCGAAGGCGTCGGGCGTCTCGATCAGCTCGCGCACGCGCGTCGTGGGCACGCGCTCGGCGAGGAAGCGGCGCAGCGAGTCGTCGAGCAGCTTCTGTTCATCGGAAAGCCCAAAGTCCATCTTTGCGATCTCCGTTCGCCTTCGGCTCACTGCGCGCGATCTGCGCCAGCTGCGCTGGCGCTGGATCGCTTGCCGGACTGCTCCTACGCCTTCGGCTCGCGGGGCATGCCGAGCCCGCGCTCCGCGATGATGTTCTTCTGCACCTGCGCGGTCCCGCCGCCGATGATGAGCCCGAGCTGGAACATGTAGGTGAACTGCCAGCGCCCGCCGTCGCGCGCGCGCTTGGCCCCGCGGTAGAGGGTGCCCGCCTCGCCGGCGGCGTCGATGGCGAGGCCGGCGAGGTCGTGGTTCAGCTGGCAGCCGTTCAGCTTGGTGACGAGCCCCGCGATCCCCGGCGGCTCCCCCTTCACGCGCGCGGTGAGGAGCCGCATCGCGTGGCACTTCATGGCGATCGTCTTGGCCTGGAGCTGCATCAGTCGGTCGCGCACCAGCGGGTCCTCGATCGCGCGTCCGCCATCCACCTGCTCGTCCTTTAGCTGGCGCACGAGCGACTGATAGAGGCCGTCGCTCGTGCCTGCGCTGCCGAGCATGTCGCGCTCGTGGCGCAGCGTCGTGTTCGCGATCTTCCAGCCCTCGCCGCGCTTCCCGATCACGTTGGCGAGCGGCACGCGCACGTTCGTGAAGAAGACCTCGTTGAACTCGGCCGCGCCGGTCATCGTCTTCAGCGGCCGCACGTCGATGCCGGGCGTGGTCATCGGGATCACCACGTAGCTGATGCCCGCGTGCTTGGGCGCGCCGGGCTCGGTGCGGATCAGGCCGAACATCATGTCGGAGAACTGCGCGGTGCTCGTCCAGATCTTCTGTCCGTTGATCACCAACGAGTCGCCGTCCACGCGTCCCGACGTGGTGATGCTCGCGAGGTCGCTCCCCGCGCCCGGCTCCGAGTAGCCCTGGCACCAGATCATCTCGCCGCGGATCGTGGGGGGCACCCACTGCTGCTTCTGCTCTTCGCTCCCGTGCTCGAGGACGGTGGGCACGAACATGTCGGGGCCCTGACCACCCACGCCGGACGAGACGCGCGCGCGGCCGAACTCCTCGGCGAGGATGGTCGCGATCAGCGGGTCCGGCGCGAAGCCCGCGCCGCCATAGGCGCGCGGGATCGTGCGCGCGGCGTAGCCCTTCTCGATCAGGAGCTTCTGCCACGAGACGATCTTCGGATCCTTCAGCGAGGTGACCTCACCCCCGCGCAGGGCGGGCGCTCGGTCGCGCTGCGACTCGAGGAATGCGCGCAGCTCTTGGCGAAAGGCCTCGTACTCCGGTCCGTAACCGAGATCCATGGCGACCTCCCCGCCCGGCAACGTGCGGGAGGTCGATTGCTTTGACAAGCCGGCGGTGGAAGAGTCCTGCCCGATGTCGGGCAGGCTCGCGGGCAAGGCGGCGGTGGTGGTCGGCGGCTCGAGCGGCTTCGGCGAGGCGATCGCGCGGCGCTTCGTCGCCGAGGGCGCGCGCGTGATGATCGCTGCGCGCGGCGAGGAGAAGCTCCGCAAGGTCGCCGCCGAGATCGGCGCGGAGCCGTTCGTGTGCGATGCCACCGACTGGCACCGACTGCGCGCGCTCGCGGAGGCCGCGCTCGCGCGCTTCGGGGGCCTCGACGTGGCGGTGAACTCCGCCGGCTACGCGGACGTGTGTCCGATCGAGAAGCTCGAGCCCGCGCGCGTCGAGCGCATGGTCGCGATCCAGTACACGGGCGCCCTCTACTTCCTCCAGCACATGGCGAACGCGATGGCGGCGCGCGGGGGCTCGATCGTCACGATCTCTTCCCTCACCGGGACGCTCGTGGCGGAGGGGCACGCGCCCTACGCGGGCGCGAAGGCGGGCATCAACCACGTGACGCGCATCGCGGCGAGCGAGTACGGGGCGCGCGGCGTGCGCTGCAACGTGGTGTCGCCCACCACGATCGAGACCCCCATGATCGCGGAGATGTTCAAGACGCCTGGAGCGCGCGAGGCGATGGTGGCCGAGGCGCCGCTCGGCGATCTGCCCGAGATCGAGGACGTGGTGAACGCGGTGCTCTTCTTCGCGAGCGACGAGTCTCGCTACGTCACCGGGCAGAACGTCCACGTGGATTCGGGCGGCAGCCTGCGGCGGCTCCCGCGGACGGACGACGTGCTGCGCAGCATCCAGGCTGCGGCGACGCGGGCGAGGCGCTGAGCGTGCGCGTCGGCCTCGTCACCGGGAAGCGCACGATCTCGCTGCGCGAGCTGCCGGAGCCCGAGCCCGCGCCCGGGAAGGCGGTGGTCGAGATCGGCCGCTGCGGCATCTGCGGGACGGATTTGCACGCCTGGGCGAGCGGCGCACCCTACAACCCCGCGATCTGCGGCCACGAGTGGGCCGGGCGCGTCGCCAAGCGCGGCGCGGGCGTCGTCCACGTGAAGGAGGGCGACCACGTCGCGATCGGCATCGCGCCCGCTTGCGGCGCGTGCCCCGAGTGCCGCGCCGGCCGCGCCGCCTACTGCGCCGCCGCCTTCGCCGGCATGCTCGGCGTGGGCCCGCTCGCCGCGCCCCACGGCGGCTTCGCGCGCGCCATCGCGATCGACGCTGCGCGCCTCGTGGCGGTGCGCGCCGGGCTCACCGACGAGGACGCGGCGATGCTCGAGCCCGCGACGGTGGCGCTGCACGCGGTGCGGCGCACGCCGCTGCGCCTCGGCGACTCGTGCGTCGTACTCGGCGCCGGGCCGATCGGGCTCCTCACGCTCCAGTGCGCGCGCGCCGCCGGCGCGGGAGCCACCGTCGTCGTCGAGCCGCACCCGGTGCGCCGCGAGCGCGCGCGCGAGCTAGGCGCCACGGCCGTGATCGACCCGCGCAGCGAGAAGGTGGGCGAGCGCGTGCGCGCGGCGCTGGGGCCCCTCGGAGCCGACGTCGTCTTCGAGTGCGCCGGCATTCCGCAGACGATCCAGCAGAGTGCGGAGCTCGCCCGGCGCGGCGGCGTCGTCTCGCTGGTCGGCCTCGCCAACGTCCCGGCAGAGATCACCCCGGGCACCTGGCTGGTGAACGAGATCCGCCTCTTCGCATCGCTCGGCTACCTGAACGAGGAGTTCGACATGACGATGGGTCTGGTCCTCGACGGACGGCTTCGCCTCGCTCCGCTTCACACCCAGACGGTCGGGCTCGACGAGCTGGGGGCGGCCTTCGAGCGGCTCCACGACTCGCCCGCCCAGATCAGAGATCCTCGTGGACCCGCGCCGATGAGCGACTCACTCTTCTTCCGCTCGGCGAGCGAGCTCGCCGGGATGATTCGGCGACGCGAGATCTCCTCGCTCGAGCTGCTCGACCAGTACCTCGCGCGCGTCGCGAGCACGAATCCGAGGATCAACGCCGTCGTGCACCTCGACGCCGAGCGCGCGCGCGAGCGCGCGCGCGCGGCGGACGCCGCCCTCGCGCGCGGCGAGAGCTGGGGCGCCCTGCACGGGCTCCCCATCACGATCAAGGATTCCTACGAGGTGGCGGGGATGCCGTGCACCTCGGGCGCGCCGGAGCTCGCCAAGCACGTCCCCACGCGACACGCGACCTCGGTGCAGCGGCTCGTGGATGCGGGCGCGGTCGTGTTCGGGAAGACAAACCTCCCGATCTATGCCGGCGACTTCCAGTCGTACAACGCCGTCTACGGCACCACCAACAATCCCTGGGACGTGACGCGCGGACCCGGCGGCTCGAGCGGAGGCTCGGCCGCGGCGCTCGCGGCCGGCCTCACCAGCCTCGAGCTCGGGAGCGACATCGGCGGATCGATCCGCAATCCCGCGCACTACTGCGGCGTCTACGGCCTGAAGACGACGCACGGCATCGTGCCCATGCGCGGGCACATCCCGGGGCCGCCGGGCTCGCTGGTCGAGCTCGATCTCGGCGTCGGCGGGCCGATGGGGCGGAGCGCCGCCGATCTCGCGCTGGGTCTCGACGTGCTCGCCGGCCCCGACGAGCACGATCGCGCGGGCTGGGCCCTCGCGCTGCCGCCGCCCCGTCGCCTGCGGCTCGCGGACGCGCGCGTGGGCGTGTGGCTCGACGATGCGCGCGGACCGATCGATCACGAGGTGCGCGACGTGCTCCAGCGCGCGGTCGACGCGATCGCCAAGGCGGGGGCGCGCATCGACGAGAAGACGCGGCCGATCGACTCGGCCGAGAGCTTCCGCGTCTACACCCACCTGCTCTACAGCGCGCTCGGCTCGGGCTTTCCGCCCGACGTGCTGGCTGCGCTGGACGCGCAAGCCGCGGCGCTTCCCGCAAGCGACGACCGCTTCGAGGCGAACCAGGCGCGCGGCGCGGCAATCCGCCATCGCGACTGGCTCGCCTTCGACCACCGCCGACAGCTGCTGCGCGCGCAGTGGCGCGACTACTTCCGCGAGATCGACGTGCTCGTCTGTCCGATCATGCCGACCGCGGCGTTCCCGCACGACCACCGGCCGTTCCCGGAGCGAACGGTCACGCTGAACGGCCAGACCCTCGCCTACTTCGAGCAGGTGTTCTGGGCGAGCCACGCGGTGAATGCGCTGCTCCCGGCCAGCGTGGCGCCGGCCGGCCGCACGCGCAGCGGGCTCCCGGTCGGGATCCAGATCGTGGGCCCCTACCTCGAGGACCGCACGCCGGTCGCCTTCGCGGCCCAGCTCGCCGACACGCTCGGAGGCTTCGTGCCTCCGCCCGGCTTCTAGGGCTCGGAGGACGTCGCTCATGGCTCGCTCGTTCCGCTTCGCCGTTCAGTCCTTCAGCGCCGCGAGCGGCAAGGAGTGGCGCGAGCGCGCGCGCCGCGCCGAGGCGCTCGGCTACTCCGCGCTCCACCTGGCGGATCACGTGCTCGGGCCCGGGCCTGCGATCGCGAAGAGCAACCATCCGATCCAGGAGCTCGCGGCCGTGCCGGCCATGATGAGCGCGGCGGAGGCGACGAGCACCCTGCGCGTCGGCTGCCGGGTGTTCTGCGTCGACTACCAGCACCCGGCCGTGCTCGCCAAGCAGGCCGCGACCATCGACCTGCTCTCGGACGGGCGCCTCGAGCTCGGCCTCGGTGCGGGCTGGCTCGCCGCCGAGTACGAGGCCCTGGGCGTCCGCCTCGATCCGGCCGGCGTCCGCATCGCGCGCCTGGAGGAGACCATCCGCGCGTTTCGCGCGCTCTTCAGCGGGCGCGAGGTCGCATTCGACGGCAAGGACGTGCACCTCCACGGCTTCGCCGGAGCGCCGCGCCGCCCCTTCCCGACGCTGATGGTCGGGGGCGGCGGCAAGCGCGTGCTCTCGCTGGCGGCCCGCGAGGCCGACATCGTGAGCCTCAACTTCAACAACCGCAGCGGCGTGATCGGGCCCGACGGCGTCCAGTCGAGCACCGCCGACGCCACCGCCCAGAAGATCGACTGGATCCGCCGCGCGGCGGGGGATCGCTTCCGCGACCTCGAGCTCGAGATCGGCGCCTACTTCACGTTCGTGCAGCCCGGCGCCGAGCAGATCGCCGCCGGCATGGGGCAGGCGCTGGGTCTCACGCAGGCGGAGATGCTGCGCCACCCGCACGGCCTGTTCGGCAGCGTCGACACCGTGTGCGACGAGCTCGTGCGGCGGCGCGAGGCCTACGGCATCAGCTACGTCACCGTCGGCGACCAGGCCTACGAGGCGTTCGCCCCCGTGGTGGCGCGCCTCTCGGGGAAGTGAGGAGCGCGAACGTGCCGCACCAGATCATCATCGCGGGGACCATCGACCTGCTCGACCCCGAGCGCCGCGACGAGGCGCTCGCCACCGCGCGATCACTCCAGCAGAAGACGCGCGACGAGGAGCCCGGCTGCCTCGCCTACGTCTTCTCGGCCGATCCCTGCGTCGCGGGCCGCCTGGTGGTGCACGAGCTCTGGCGCGACGAGGCGAGCCTGGCCGCGCACTTCCGACACCCGAACTACACCAACATGCGCGACGCGCTCGGCGCGATCGGCCTGAAAGGCGCCGACAACAAGAAGTACCGCATCGACCTCTGCGAGCCCGTCTACGACGAGACGCGCACGCCGCGCGCAGACTTCTTCACGGCGGGGCGCTCCGCGCGGTGAAGCCGCGTGAGGCGCTCTCGGCCACGCGAGTCGCGCGCGTCCTCCTCCTCGCTGTCGCGCTCCCCGCAGCGGCCCAGACCGCGAGCCCGCCCGCCAGCGTCGAAGAGATCACGGTGCGGGCGCGCCAGCGCCCGGAGTCGATTCAGGCCGTGCCCGTGGCCGTCACCGCCTACGACGCGGACTTCTTCGCCGCGACGTACACCGAGACCGTCGCCGACCTCGAGCGCTACCTGCCCAACGTCGAGCTCTCGGATCTCCACTTCTCGGGCAACGCGCTCGGCGCCGCGATCCGCGGGGTCGGCTTCTTCGATCTCGAGAAGACCTACGAGCCGGCAGTCGGGGTCTCCATCGACGGCGTGTTCCTCGGGACCAACACCGGCGCGGCCGTCGACGTGTTCGACCTCGAGTCCGTCGAAGTGCTGCGGGGGCCGCAAGGCACGCTCTTCGGCCGCAACACGATCGGCGGCACGATCAACCTGCGCCGCACGCGCCCGACGGGAGAGCTCGGCGCCCGCATCGGCACGCGCATCGGCCGGCACGACCAGCGCGACGTCCAGGTCGTCGCGAACCTTCCCCGCACGGCCGGGCTCTCCGCGAAGCTCGCCTACTTCGGGAACCACGACGACCTCTTCACCCGCAGTCAGGTCCCGGGAGTCGGAAACGACGGGCAGAACCTGGACCAGGTCGGCGGAGCCCTCCTCTGGGAGCCGAGCGACGCCTTCGACGCCCTGCTCTCGCTCGACTGGGTGGACGACGACTCGCACTTCCCCCCGAATCTCGCGCTCACGAAGCCCTCGCCCGGGAACGCCGACGGCAACTTCTGCGACCTGACGCTCACGCTGTTCGGGTCCGACGCCGGCTGCGACACCGCGTCCTACGGGCCGGCCAAGCGATCGGGCTACGAGAAGTCCTTTCCAGCGATCCCGTTCCTGAACCGGATCGAGAGCCTTGCTGCGACGCTCGAGCTCCACGCGCGCTTCGCGGAGCTCGAGCTCACGTCGCTCACCGGCTATCGCGAGAGCAGCGAGCTCCTGCTCGAGGAGAATGCGGGCGGGCCGCCGGTGGCCGTGGCGCCTGGCGTCTCGGTCCCGATCTTCGTCGCGGACCGCGACCAGGACTACACGCAGTGGAGCCAGGAGCTCCGCGCGAGCGGGCGCTTTGCAGACCGGCTGGACCTCGTGGCCGGGCTCTACTTCCTGCACAGCGACTACGAGATTCGTCCGGGTGGCCACCTCCCTGGCGTGGCGTCCGCGCAGATCTACGTGTTCGGCGCGCCCCTTCAGATCTTCACCGCCGCGCAGCGCCTCGACTCCTACGCGCTCTTCGCCGAGGGAACCCTCGGCCTGGCCGCGCGCCTCTCCCTCAGCGCGGGCTTCCGCTACACGATCGAGGAGAAGCGCTTCACCACCGACCACGCGAACGACCCGATCGGCGCGTTCGCCTTCTCGGGCAAGAAGACCTGGGACGAGCCCACGTTCCGCGTCGCGCTCGACTACTCCTTCGCGCCGGACCGGATGGCCTACGTGAGCTGGTCGCGCGGCTTTCGCAGCGGCGGCTGGAACGGGCGGGCCACGTCGCTAGCGTCCGTGGGCCCCTACGACCCCGAGATCGTCGACAGCTTCGAGCTCGGCCTGCGCTCCGAGTGGCTCGCGCACCGGCTGCGCGTGAATCCGACGCTCTTCTTCCTGCGCTACGCCGACAAGCAGGAGGAGGTGCTGCGCCCCGTTGCGGGCGGCGGGACCGAGACCGTCGTCGAGAACGCCGCGCGTGTGAACATCTACGGCCTCGAGCTCGAGGCGCTGGCGCGACCCGGCGACGACCTCGAGCTTCGCCTCGCGCTGGGACATCTCCACGGCGACTACCAGAAGTACGATGCCTTCGATCCGGCGACCGGGCAGGTCGAGGACGCCTCCGACACCGCCGAGCTGCGGCGGGCGCCGCGTTGGAACGCGAACGCTGGCGTCCGCTACCACCGCGCGCTCGGTCCGACGACCCTCGCGCTGGATGCCAACTGGCGCTGGACCGACGACTTCTTCACCTCGGCGGTGACTTTCGGCCGCGATCCCTACGGCCGCGACGAGACCGCCGCCTTCCACGTGGTCGACTTCTCGGCGTCCCTCGCCGTGCCGACCGAGAGCAGCGTGCCGTGGCTGCAGAGCGTCTCGATCACGGGCTTCCTGAAGGACGCCTTCGACGACGACGTGGGCCGCCTGGGCCCCACGCTCGACGCGGGCCCATTCTTCTTCGGCATCCCGGTGATCGGCCGCACCTATGGGCTGGAGCTCGCGTTCCAGTTCTGAGGTACGCGAGTCCGGGCGCTCAGCGGCCCCGGAAGCGCGGCTCGCGCTTCTCGAGCAGGGCTTTGGTGCCCTCGCGGAAGTCCTCGGTCTCCCCCGTGCGCGACTGCACCAGGCCCTCGTAGCGCGCCGCCGTGCGCGGATCCCAGGAGAGCCCCTGATAGATCGAGCGCTTGGTCCAGCGCACCGCGAGCGGCGCCGCGCTCGCGATCTCGCGGGCGAGCTCGCGGGCGCGGTCGAGAACCTTCTCGGCCGGGAGCGCATAGTGGGCGAGGCCCCGGCGCGCCGCCTCCTCGCCGTCCACCAGGCGGCCCGTGAGGAGCAGCTCGACCGCGTTCGGGACACCCATCAGGCGGGGCAGGAGGTAGGTGCTCGCCATGCCGGGGTGGAGACCCAGGCGCACGAAGTTGGCGCCGTACTTGGCGTCGCTCGCCGCGACGCGCAGGTCGCAGACGATGGCGAGCCCGAGCCCGCCGCCGATCGCGTGGCCGTTCATGGCGGCGATCGTCGGCACCTCGAGCTCGAGCAGCGAGAGGAACGGCGCGTAGGTGTTGTAGGAGCGCTCGTGCGGCGCGACGTAGGGCGCGTTCGGGTCGGGCTCGGCGCGCGAGCGGAAGTCGGCGCCGGCGCAGAAGCTCTTGCCGCGGCCGGTGACGATCACGCAGCGCACGCTCGCGTCGCTGCGCGCGCGGCTCACCCCGTCGGCGAGCCCCGCGAGCACGTCGGGGGTCATCGAGTTTCGGTTCTCGGGCCGGTTCAGGGTGATCTCGGCGATGCCATCCGTACAGTCGTAGAGAACTGCGCTCTCGCTCATCAGGTGATCCGATCGGCCGGCAGGTTCACGAGCTGCCGCGCCATGACGATGCGTTGGATTTGTCCGGTCCCCTCGACGATGTCGAGGGCCTTCACGTCGCGGAACAGCTTCTCGATCAGGTGGTCGCCGCGCGCGCCGACCACGCCCAGCAGCTCCATGCCCAGGCTCGCGGCCTCGTAGGCGACCGTCGGCGCGAGCGCCTTGCTCATCGAGGCCTCGACCATGTTCGGGCGCTCGTGGTCGGCGAGCCAGGCCGCGCGCAGGCAGAGCAGCCGCGCCATGCGCAGCTTGCGCGCGATGCGCTCGAGCCGGTCGCGCACGCGCGGGTCGTGCAGGCGCTCGTGCTCGCGCGCGAAGGCGAGCGCCTCGTCGAGGGCCGCGCGCCCGATGCCGACGGCGTTGGCGGCGATCAGCGGCCGCGTGGCGTTGAAGGCGCGCATGGCGCCCTTGAAGCCGGCGCGCGCGGCGTAGTGGCCCTCGCCGCCCAGCAAGCTCTCAGCGGGCACCCGGCAGTCGCCGAGCGTGAAGGAGGTCGACTCGTAGCCTTTGATGCCCATCTTCTTTTCGATCTTGAAGTTGCCGAGGCCGGGCGTGCCCTTCTCCACCACGAAGGCGCGGTGGCCGACGCGCCCCAGGCTCGCGTCCACGGTCGCCCAGACCACGATCCAGTCCGCGCGGCTCGCGTTGGCGGCGAAGGACTTCTCGCCGTTCAGGATCCAGTGCGCGCCGTCCTTCACGCAGCTCGTGCGGATGCCCGCCACGTCCGAGCCGGCGCCCGGCTCCGTCATCGCGAAGGATCCCCAGCGCGGCTGGGCCGGGCTCACGAACGGACCCAGGAAGCGGCGCTTCTGCTCGGGCGTTCCCATCGAGAGGATCGCCGGCTCGCCGAGCCCCGGCCCGGGCGAGGCCGAGGCCACGCCGCGGTCCCAATAGGCCTGCTCCTCGGCGAGCAGCACCGTGAGCCGGGAGCTTCCGGGCGCCGTCTTCTCGGCGCTGGCAGCGGGCGCCGGCTCCGGGCTCCAGCGCGTGCGGCCCAAACCCATGCGCAGGAGCAGCGCGAAGTAGGGGTGATCGGGCGGCACCGGGCGCCCCAGGCGATCCGCCTCGAGGCCGAGCGGGCGGATGTGGGTGCGGCCGAGCTCGCGCACGCGAGCCAGGCGCTCCGCGCTCTCCTTGTCGACCGCGAAGTCCATTAGGAGCCCGACCCAAGCTGGGGAACGAAGCATTCGCCGCCGAGACGCGCCGCCAACAAGGCGCGCGACTGAGGCGCAGCGAGTGTTACGCCGCGGGGAGCGCAACGCAGTTGGCGGCGATGGATCGGCGGCGAGGCGAGTTCACCCATCATGGGTCTGGCTCCTAACGCTCCCCCGACGAGAGCGAGAGCGGCGGCTCGCTCGCGCACAGCGCGGCGCCGGCCTCCTCGCGCGCGACGTCGACGCCGCCCAACAGGAGCCCGAGCGCGCGCGCTTCGCGCATGTACTTCTCCGCCGGGTAGTCCTGCATGAAGCCGTGGCCGCCGAGGATTCTCGCACGCCGTTCGGGCCCACGAAGGTCGAGGCCTCGATGGCCTCCGCGAAGGCGGCCGCCGCGAGCGCCTCGGCGGGTCGGCCCTCGTCGAGATGCCAGGCCGCCTCGTGGATCAGCATGCGCGCGCCGTCCACGGCGGTGCGCATGTCGGCGATCAGGAAGGCGAGCGCCTGGTGGTGGGCGATGGGCTTACCGAAGGCCACGCGGCCCATCGCGTACTCGCGCGAAGTCTCGGCGGCCTGGCGCAGGACGCCGAGCATGAGCGATGCGATGTAGAGCCGCGCGCGGGCGAGCGCCTCGCCGACGGCTTCGCCGTCGAGGAAGCGCGCGGCGATCGGCGCGTCGACGGTGCAGCTCGCTCGCGCCGGCCGCGCGCAGGCCCGCGCCGCGCAGCGGCTTCGCCGCGATCCCTTCGCTCGCGAGCACGATCTCGTCCTCGGTCATGTAGACGAGCAGGTCGACGCGCTCGGCGGGCACCCAGGGCACGTGGCCGAGCAGGCGCGCGCCCCGGCTCTCGAAGCCGCGCATCGCTCGCGTGCACGAGCAGCGCGCGCGCGTCGGGCCGCCCGAGGAGCGGCAAGAGATGGCGCTCCACCGCCTCGCTTCCGCCCGCCTCGAGCACGGGGTAGAGCGCGAGGCCGAGCGGATCGAGCGCCAGCGCCGCGCCCGGATCGGCGGCGCCGAGCTCCTCGTTCACCAGCGCGCGCGCCAGCGCGCCGAGATTGGCTCCGTCGAGCTCGATGGGCAGCTCGAGCGCGCTCAGGCCGAGCTCGGCGAAGCGCGCGCGCACACTCGCGGCGACGGCGCGCGCCGCCTCGTGCTCGCGCAGGTGCGGGATCAGGTGATCGCGCCCGAAGTCGCGCGTCGTCCGGACGACGAGCTCGAGCTCCTCGGGAATCGACAGATCGAACACTCTCCGACGGTATCGCGGACTGCGGGGACGTTCCTCTTTCATTCGAACTTGAGGGACACTCCGGGGCAGAGTGACCCCGGGGCGACTTGCCCAGGGCGGTCCCCGAAGTTCGAATCAAGGAGGAACGTCCCCGCTTTGCAGCCGGATCTGTTCACTACCGAGTTCCAGGAGGACCCCTACCCGAGCTACGCGTGGATGCGCGAGCGCGCGCCCGTCTACCGCGAGCCGCGCTACGGGAACTTCGTGATCTCGCGCTTCACCGATGCGTTCGAGGTGCTGCGCGACCACGCGACCTTCAGCAACGCGCGCGGACAGAATCCGTCGGGCCCCCAGGCCGGGGTCCCCTCGCTCGCCTCCAGCGACCCCCCCCTGCACGACCAGCTGCGCGCGCTGGTGAGCCGCGCGTTCACGCCCCGCCGCGTGGCCGAGAGCGAGCCGCGCATCCGGCGCCTGATCGCGGAGCTGCTCGCCGCCCTCCCGGGCGAAGACTTCGACCTGGTCGCCCAGATCGCGCTGCCCCTGCCCGTGGTCGTGATCGCGGAGCTACTGGGAGTCGCGCCCGAGCGCGGGCGCGATTTCCGGCGCTGGTCCGACGCGCTGGTCGGCCTGATGGAGAAGCCTCCCACGCCGAGCCTGCTGGGCGCCGCCCAGGAGATGCTCGCGTACTTCCGAGAGGTGCTCGCGCTGCGGCGCAACGAGCCGCGCGACGACCTGGTGAGCGCGCTGCTGGCCGCGGAGATCGACGGGCGTCGGCTCACGGCGCTCGAGCTCGAGTCGTTCTGCCTGCTGTTGCTCGTCGCCGGGAACGAGACCACCACGAACCTGATCAGCAATCAGGTCCACGTGCTGGCCGGCAGACCCGATCTATGGAAGCGCCTACGCGAAGAGCCCGCGCTGGTCCCGGCGGCCCTCGAGGAGACGCTGCGCTGGGACAGCCCGGTCCAGAACCTGGGGCGCGATGTGACGCGCGAGGTCGCGCTCCACGGCGTGCCCATGCGACCCGGCGACCGCCTGCTCGTCTCGTACGGAGCCGCAAATCGCGACGAGCGCGAGTTCCCCGGAGCCGAGGAGTATCGCATCGACCGGGCCGCCCCACGCCATCTGGGCTTCGGCTTCGGCGTGCACTTCTGCCTGGGGGCCGGCCTCGCGCGGCTCGAGGCGAGAGTTGCGCTCGAGGGGCTGCTCGCGCGCTTCCGCGAGATCGCTCCGGGCGAGGGCCACGCCCGCCGCACGCACTCGACCGTGATTCGCGGCTTCGAGTCGCTGCCGGTCTCGGCGCATTAGCCCAGAAGACAGAACCGGCGGCGGAGTCGCCTCCGCGGCCGGCTCGAGACTGGGAGCGCGACTAGTAGTCGAGCGTGAAGTCGAGGCCCCAGCTGGCGGGCTCGCCGAAGATGCCGCCGGCGAAGCCGAGGCCGCCGAAGTCGATGCCCGACATCAGGTACTTCTCGTCGGTGATGTTCTTGCCGAACACCGACGCGCGCAGCTTCGCGCGATCGCCGATCGAGATTCCCGACAGCGTGAAGCGCGCATCGAGCACCGCGTAGGGCTTCTGGCGCAGGGCGTCGCGGTAGGGGGTGAAGCTGACGCCCGGATTCAGGATGTCGGTCGGGCGCTCGTCATCGAGCGGGCTCCAGAGCAGCGTGTCGGTCCAGCGCACGTCCAGGCGGGCGCTCGCCACCCATCCGAGCGAGCCGAGCGGCTTGGTCGAGTACTCGGCGCCGGCAGCCAGCGTCTGGTCCGGGCGATAGCCCCACTCGGCGCGGCTCCCCATGTCGACCTTGAAGTCGTCGACCGTCGGGTCGGGGAGGCACGGCGCCGGCGGACCGGGCAGGACGCACGTCGCCGTCGTCCCGTTGTTGTCGACCACGACGTAGTCCTTGAACTTCGGGTCGATCCAGCCGTAGTTCAGGTTCAGGCGGACCCCTTCGAAGGGCTCGGCCAGGAACTCGAGCTCCACGCCCGGGATCTCCGCCTTGCCGGCGTTGACCGTCAGCGAGGTGGCGCCGCCAGGACCCGCCGCGAACACGTCGGTCTGGATGTCGTCGTAGTCGCTGTAGAACGCGGCGAGGTTCAGCTGCACCCGGTTGTCCCACCACTGCGTCTTCACGCCGAGCTCGTACTGGATCAGCGACTCCTCCTTGAAGGGGTCGATCGTCGCCTGCGCGGTGCGGAGGTTGAAGCCGCCCGCCTTGTAGCCCGTGGCGACGCGCGCGTAGGTCGTGATCGACTCAGTCGCCGCGAAGTTCAGGTCGACCTCCCAGTCGACGTTGTCCCAGCTCGCCTTGTTCTTCGTGATCGGCGGCAGGGTGGCGTTCGGGGTGAACGTGTTGCAGGGCGGCAGGTTGTTCGCACAGGAGAGGTTCTTCTTGACGAAGCTCTTGTGGTCCTTCGAGTAGCGGACTCCGCCCGTGACCGAGAGTCGCTGCTCCAGGAACGGCAGCGTGTACGTCCCGTTGGCGAACAGCGCCCAGGAGTCGGCGTCGCCCTTGTAGATGAACGGCGTCGCCAGCTGGACCGCGGCGAAGCCGACCGGGATCAGGAACTGCTGGATGTTCTTCTCGTCGTAGTCCTCGGTGAAGAAGTAGAAGCCACCGACGTAGTCGAAGGAGTCCCCGATCGACCCGTTGAGGTCGATCTCCTGGGTCCACTGGTCCTGGTCGCGTTTGTTGGTCGCCGCGAAGACCTGGGCATTCGTCACGCCCGGGACCAGACAGTTGTCGAAGGGGAACGGCGAGGTGCCGCTGTCTCCGCAGAAGAAGCCAAAGGGCGCGCCGATCGGATCGAACGGCAGGATCGCCGCGTTGTAGATCGGCATCGTGGGCGGAATCGTGACCTGGTTGCCGTCGAGCTCGGTGCCGAACTCGTCGTTCTCCCAGTCCCGGTACGTTGTGATCGACTTCAGCTGCACCGAACCGAAGTCGTACGAGAGCGTCAGGTTGTGGCCGCGGATCAGGTGGTTGCTGCCGCCGTCGAAATCCATGCTCAGCTTGTCGAAGCGGTGCTTGCTCACGTCGAGCGAGTCGACGAAGTTCTGCGGGAAGCCGAGCGCGTCGCCGATCCCGAAGTTGGCCGAGTCCACGGCGATCAGCTGGAACGCCGGATCGCGGCCTTTGAGATCGGAGTAGTCGAACGCGTAATCGGCGCGGAAGTTCTCGGTGACGTCCCAGCCGAGCGCGATGCGGAAGGCGTCGGTGTTGGCCGCGCCGGGATCGTTTTTGTCGTTGGCGAGGCGATTGTCGACGTAGCCATCGCGCTGGCGGTGGAGATAGGCAAAGGTCGCTCCGAAGCCGTCGAAGAGCTCGCCGGTGTCGACGCGCGTGATCGACTGGAAGCGGCCCCAGCTGCCCACGCCGATGTTCTGGTGGAAGCCGAATTCTTCGCCCGGCTTGCGCGAGATGTAGTTCACCGCGCCGCCGGTGGCGTTGCGCCCGTAGAGCGTGCCTTGGGGACCGCGCAGCACCTCGACGCGCTCGATGTCGACCAGATCCAGCACCGCGCCCGTGACGCGCGCGATGTAGGCGCCGTCCATGTAGACCGCGACGCCCTGCTCGCGCGTGAGGAGCGGCTCGGCGCCGCCGACGCCGCGGATCGCCAGGGCGAGATTCGCCGAGGAGCCGGGGGTCTGCGTCATGTACGTGTTGGGCGCGATCGCCGTGATCTCCTGCGTGTTCTCGATGCCCATGCTCTCGATCGTGTCGGCCGTGAACGCCGAGACCGAGATCGGGGTGTCCTGCAGGTTCTCGGAGCGCTTGCGCGCCGTGACGGTGATCTCCTCGATGCCCTGCGTGGCGGTAGCGGGAGCGGCCGCCGCAGGCTGCGCGGCGGGCGCCGTCGGGGCCGGCTCTTGGGCGACCGCCGGGGTGCCCAGAGCGGCGGCGAGAAGGACGGCGCTGACGGTCTTTCGCTGAAGCATTCGGTCCCCCTGATTGCCCGAGGGCGCCTCCGCCCCAGCGATGCCGGGCGCGAAGTTCACACCGGCGGCGCTCGATCCCCCTGCGCTGTACCGGTCCGGGCTTGAGTGCGCGGCACTTTGACCGATGGCCCGCGGCATTTCAAGACTCTGCGTATCGGATCTTCCCGGGGCCCTCGCGGGGCCCCCGATCCTCCCCGTGGGCAGGCCGAGCTAGCTGCGGGGGCGGCTCAGCGCGCCTTCCGCGATCAGGAGGTCCAGGCGCCGGCGCAGCAGCGGGTGGAACTCTTCGGGGTGGGTGAGGATCCAGAAGCGGTTCGTCCGCAGGGCGGATACGACCAGCTCGGCCACCTGCGCCGGATCCATGCCCGCGGCCAGCATCGGACCCACGCCCGCGTAGAAGCGGCGCTCCGCCTCCGACTCGCGATGCGCTCGCTTGTCGGCGGGGCGGTTTCGCTCCGCCTCACCGATCCGCGTGTTGATCGGGCCCGGGCAGAGCACCGAGACGCCGACCCGCGTGTCGGCGAGCTCGCGCGCGAGCGTCTCCATGAGCGCGACCACGCCGAACTTGGTGACGTTGTACGGGCCGATGTGCGGGGCTGCGAGCAGGCCCGCCGTCGAGGCGGTGCTCACGAGGTGGGCCTCCTCCTGCTCGAGCAGAATGGGGACGAAGACGCGCACGCCGTGGATGGGGCCCCACAGGTTCACGTTCATCACCCACTCCCAGTCTTGTTGGGAGAGCTCGTGCGCCGGCCCCGCCGTGACGACGCCGGCGTTGTTGCAGACGACGTGGACGGCGCCGAAGCGCGCGAGGGCCGCCTTGGCGAGCGCCTCCACCTGGGAGAGCTGAGAGACGTCGGTCGGCTGGGCCAGGACGCTCGCGCCCCCCTGCTCGAGCTCCTTGGCTGCCGCTTCGAGCGGGCCCCCTTCGACATCTGCCAGGACGACCTTCATGCCCTCGCGAGCGAAGCGCCGCGCGAGGCCGCGGCCGATGCCGCTCGCCGCTCCGGTCACGACCGCGATCCGCCCCTCCAGCTTCTTCATACGTGGCCTCCCCGGCCACTCTACCCCCTCATCCCAGTTGCGATGGCAACGCGAACAGTCCCCGAGGTAGGGTTTTTCCCCTCACTCTCGAAGGAGCGCCCATGAAACGATCCCTTGCCCTCGCCGTCTGCTGTCTGCTCGCCTTCGCCCCTGCCGTCGCCTTCGCGAAGAAGAAGACGACGACCGCAGCCGCGGCCGCCTCGAGCAACTCGAATGGGAACGGACTCGGCGCCGGCGGCGTCCCGGCCCTGCGCGACCGCCTGGAGGCGGATATCGCCAATCTGCAGGCGCAGTCGTTGCGCTTGCAATGGGTCAGCTCCGCGCCCTTTCCGGGCAGCTCCAGACTCCTGGCCGGCCAGGTCGCGCGACCAGGGCGACGCGATCGCGGCGCTCGAGGCGCTGCGATTCCGACGAGGACGGCGACGGGTTCTCGGAGCACGCCGTCGCGGACTGCGACGACAGCGACCCGCACGTGTTCGCCGGCGCGACCGAGATCGCGCAACAACGGGATCGACGAGAACTGCGACGGGCCGACACTAGCTCGCTCCGCCCGGTATCGTGATCGCCCTCGCGAGGAGGGCGACGTGTATCGCGTCATCCAATGGGCGACGGGCGGGGTCGGGCGCGCGGCGATCGAGGGCATCCTCGACCATCCCGAGCTCGAGCTCGTGGGCTGCTGGGTGCACGGCGCCGCGAAGGACGGCCGCGACGTCGGCGAGATCTGGCGGGCGCGCGCTCGCTGGGCGTCGCGAGCCACGCGCGACGTCGACGCGCTGCTCGCGCTCGACGCGGACTGCGTGCTGTACAGCCCGATCACTCGGCGAACGCCAAGCTCGTGGCGCGCCTGCTCGAGTCCGGGAAGAACGTCGTCACCCCGCTCGGCTGGTTCTATCCGTTCCGCAGCGCCGGCGCGGCCGAGCTCGAGGCGGCCTGCCGCGAAGGCGGCGTGACGCTCCACGGCACGGGCATCCACCCCGGCGGCATCACGGAGCGCTTCCCGCTCGATGGTCTCGGCGCTCTCCGCGCGCGATCACGCACGTGCGCGCCGAGGAGTTGTCGGACATCCGCACCTACGCTGCGCCCGGCGTGGTCGGCGACGTGATGCGGCTTCGGCAAGACGCCCGAGGAGGCGCGCACCAGCCCGATGGTGAAGATCCTGTCCGGGGGCTTCCTCCAGTCGATCGACATGGTGGCCGCCGGGCTCGGCTTCGCCCTCGATCCCGAAAAGCGCGCGCTCCACGAGCTCGCCGTCGCAACGCGGCCCATCGACTCGCCGATCGGCGCCATCGCGCCCGGGCGGGTGGCCGCGCAGCGCTTCACCTGGCAGGGGACCGTGCGCGGCGAGCCCGTGATCACCGCGCGCGTCAACTGGTTCATGGGCGAGGAGCACCTCGAGCCGGCCTGGAGCTTCGGCGCCGCAGGGCGAGCGCTTCGAGGTGGAGGTGCAGCGGCGACCCCTCGGTGAAGACGGTCTTCCACGGGCTCCACCCGGAGTCGATCGGCGCGGGGCTCGCGCGCAACCCCGGCATCGTGGCGACGGCGCATGCACTGCGTGAACGCGATCCCCTACGTCTGCCGCGCCGAGCCGGGCATCCGCACCTACCTGGACCTGCCGGCTTATTGCGGGCGGGCGGCGCCCCGACTGCCGATGATCCTCGAGCGCTTCCGGCTGACGGATCGCGTCGCGATCGTCACCGGCGCGGGCAAAGGCATCGGGCGTGGCATCGCGCTCGCCTTCGCCGAGGCGGGCGCCCACGTGGTGTGCGCGGCGCGCACCCAGGCCGACATCGAGGCGATCGCCGCGGCGGTGCGCGCCCACGGGCGTCGCGCGCTGGCGGTGGTCTGCGACGTGACCAAGACCGACCAGCTCGAGGCGCTCGTCGCGGCAACCCGAACCGAGCTCGGGCGGCGTCGACGTGCTCGTGAACAACGCGGGCGGCACGGGCCCGCGCGCCGGCCCTCGAGACCAGCGAGCGCTTCTTCGAGGCCGCGCTGCGCTTCAACGTGACGAGCGCCTTCCTGCTCTCGCGCCTCGCGGTGCCGCTCATGCTCGCGAGCGCCGGCGGCGGCGCGATCGTGAACATCTCCTCGCGCTCGAGCGACATGGTGCAGACCGGCTTCGTCGCCTACGGCGCCGCCAAGGCGGCGCTCAACATGCTGACGCGCAACCTCGCCGCCGAGCTCGCGCCCAAGGTGCGCGTGAACGCGATCTCCGTCGGAGGAGTCGACACCCAGGCGCTCACGGTCGTGCTCACAGAGCGAGGCGCTGCGCCGGCAGTTCGAGGAGAACACGCCGATGGGGAGGCCCGGCACGCCCGAGGACATCGCCGCGGCCGCGCTCTTCCTCGCCTCGCCCGCCTCGAGCTGGGTGACCGGCAAGGTCTTCCAGATCGACGGCGGCACCGAATCCCCGTCGATCCGGTGTCCCGACCCCGAGGCTGTGACAAAGGAGAATCACGGATGAATGAGCGGAGCCTCCGTCTCGCGCTTGCGCTCTTGCTGGTTGGATCGATCGCGAGGGCGCAAGAGCCGGGTGTCGTCACGCCCCAGCTACTCCTCCGCGAGATCGTCCAGGGCATGCCGCAGGCCGAGGCCCAGGAGGTGCGCGTCCTCGACGTGAGCTTCCGGCCGCACGATCGGACGCTCTTCCACACCCACCGCTTCCCAGTGACCGTCTATGTGCTGGAAGGTGTGTTCACGATGGAGATCGAGGGGCGCGAGACGATCACCGTGAAGGCGGGTCAGGCGGGGATCATGCCGCCGCACGTGCACATGACGGGTTACAACCGCAGCAGCGCCGACCCATTGCGACTGGTGGCCTTCTACGTCAGTGATCCCGGCACACCGTTCCTCGACCCGATCCACTAGCCCTCAGCGAGAGTGCTCTACCGGATCCAGCAAGCGGCGGCCGCGCGAAGCGCGTAGCCGCCGCGCGCAGCGAGCCGCAGGCGAGCGGAGTTCACTAAGACTTGCGGCCTCCGGGGGTGAGCCCGGAGGCCGCTTGCCTTGCCGTCGATCGTCCGCTCCCTAGCGAGCGACCGCGACTCCTGCGGAGTCTGCCGAGATCTCGCGCTCGTGCGCGTAGCGGCGCATGTGCGCGCCCGCGCGGCTCGCACGAATCTTCGACAGCGCGCGCGCCTCGAGCTGGCGGGCGCGCTCGCGCGAGAGGCCGAGCTTCTCGCCGATCTCCTGAAGCGTGTGCTCGGCGCCTCCGTCGAGCCCGAAGCGCCAGACCAGGATGCGGCGCTCGCGCTCGTCGAGCACGTCGAGGCTCTCGCGCGCGAGGTTCACCAGCCGCCCCTCGTCGAGCGCCTCGCCGGCGTTCACGGCGTCGGGGTCCTCGACCATCTCCGAGAGCTGACGGCGGCGCCGGGACGAGGCGTCTCCGATCTCGGCGTCGAGGCTCACCGGCTCGAGGCCGAGCGAGGCGAGCTCCTCCACCCGCTCGACCGGCATCTCCATCGCCTCGGCGATCTCCGCCGGCGTCGCGTCGCGGCCCAGCTCCTGATAGAGCCGACCGCGCGTCTCCGACAGCCAGCGCAGCGCGTCGTGGTGATGGCTCGGAATGCGGATCGTGCGCGCGTGGTTCTGGATCGAGCGGATCAGCGCCTGGCGGATCCACCACACCGCGTACGTCGAGAACTTGAAGCCGCGCCGCCAGTCGAACTTCTCGACCGCGCGGATCAGGCCCGTGTTCCCCTCCTGGATCAGATCCGGGAAGGCGAGGCCCATGCCGCGGAACTCCTTGGCCACCGCGATCACGAGCTTCAGGTTGTGGAACACGAAGCGGTTCTTGAGCGCGCTCATCGCGTCGTAGGCCGCGCTCACGCGGTCCATGCGCGCATGGAACTCGCGCGCAGAGAGCCCCACTTCCACCTCGACCTCGGCGATCGTGCGGTTCAGATCGGCGAGCGACGCGCGCGGGCGCAGGGAGGGCGGCGCGCTGCGGTGGGCGCGCAGGCGCTTGCGCGCCTGCTCCGCGCGGCGCAGGCGCGTCTCGCGCTCGACCAGATCCGCGTGGAGCTGGCGCAGGAGCGAGAACGCGAGGTCGGCCGTGCGCATGCCCTCGGCGACGCGTGCGTCGAGGCGCGCGAGCGCCTTGTCGTTGTGCTCTTCGTTGAGGGCGACGCGCCGCTTCTCGTTCTTCTCGAGCGCCTCGAGCGCGCGGTCGAGCCTCTCGCCGACGCGCGGGTCGCCGCTGCCGAAGGCCTCCGACAGCCGGCGCGTGGTACGCCCGCTGTCCTTGCGGCTGCGCCACTCGGCGAGGGCCCGGCGGCTGATGTACGGAATCCAGTAGAGCGTCTCGTGGAACGCGCGCGTCGCCTCTTCGAGCTCGCGCGAGAGCCGCAGCTGCTCCGCGTGCGGAAGCGTCGGGATCTCGGCGACGTCGCCAAAATAGGCGGCGAGCGACTCCCGCTGCGCCGACCCGCGCGAGGTCGTCGCGGGAGTGGGCGGGCTGACGGGCGCCGGCGTGGTGGCTTCGGGATCGCGTTCGTTGTCCAGCATGGCGAGCTTCCGAGTGGCCGGTTGGGCGGGTCCGGCCGGGTTGGTGTCCTCTGTGTTGGAGAGACGCATGGGTTGCTGAATACGTTTCGGCCGGCGGCGGCGGTTCTCCGTGCGGGAGAGCACCACCCCCCGTGGGGCCCCCTCCGTCTTCCGAATGCACCTGGAGGTGCATTCGACCGCTCCTCGGCAGAAACAAGGAATTGGACGCTGGCGAGGTCGAGTTGGTTTCGTGGCGCGCGGGGAACCCTGGGGGAACCTCTATGTTGGCGCGTTCCTCACGCTTTCGCTAGTCCCGAGGGTCGTCCCGGGCCGCCCCCCGTCAACTGGGGCCGGCGGAGCCAGAGAGCGGCGCCCAGCCGCAGCGAGGCCGAGAGCAGCACTACGGCCAGGTAGCCGCCGCCCACGCTGGGGAAAGAGCGGAACGTGGCTGCACCCACGAGCGAGCCCAGCGCCATCGCCAGGCTGTTCGCCACGTTGTAGGCCGAGAGCACACTCGAGCGGTGCTTCGCGTCGATGCGCTCGAAGAACGCGAGCAGCGTGCCGTACTCGATCGCGCCCCAGCCGATTCCGGCAAGCACCTGGAGCGCGAGCAGCCAGACGAGCTGGTGGGAGACCAGCCAGAGCGCCGGCAGGGGCACCACGGCGAGGGCGCCCCAGCCCAGCAGGCCCGCGACGCCGATGCGCGGCGCGAGGCGCCCGAGCAGCGGCAGGACCGCGATGCGCGCGACGAAGACGATCGCGGTGACGAGCGTGTACTCGGTGTAGTCGAGCCCGACCGGCCCCAACATGTAGGGCGCGAAGAACGGCGCGGCGACGTTCGTGCCAAGCGTGAGCCCGAGCAGCGCGGGCAGCAGGCGGTCGGTGGTCCGCCCGCGCAGCGCGCCGAACGCGGCGAGGGGCGATAGCACCTCGTGCTCGCGCGGGAGCCCCGGGCGCTCGCTCTGGCTCGCGAGGCACTGGGCCGAGATGGCGCGCGCGACGGCGGCGCCAGCGAAGAGGCCGGCGAAGAGCGGAAGTGCGCGCGCACCTCCCTCTGCTCCCCGGAGCGCGGCGCCCGCAGCCATGAGGGAGGCGAGCAGCGCGATCTGGGCGAGGCGCGTGCGTCGCGCGAAGAAGCGCGCGCGCACGCCGAGCGGCACGAGCGTCTCCACCCAGGCGTTCCAGGCCGGCCCGGTGGCGAGGCTGAAGCCCCAGTAGGCGACCATCGTCGCGAAGACGCCCGCGTAGCCGAGCGGCGCGCCCAGCGCGGTCGCGACGAGCGGCAGGTAGGCGAGCGCTTGGAGCCGCGCGCAGCTGACCACCCACGTCCGATACGAGCCCAGCCGCCGCGCGCCGAAGGGAGCGACCAGCTGGAGAAGCGCCCCCGCCAGCATCGGCAGCGTGGTGATCAGCGCGGCGCGCTCGGCAGGCTGCCCAAGAGCCAGCACGAAGGCGGGCACGTAGGTCTCGCCCAGGCCCACCATGACGCTGTAGCAGGCGCCGTCGGCGCTGATCGCGCGCAGGTCGCGCGCGGAGCGCGCGTCGGAATCGGACAGAGGGACGCTCCTTAAGAATCGATAGTTTTCGACCGGGATGGCACCATTCGCAGCGCGGGCCGAAAACTATCCATTCTTGAGGAGCGTCCCCGCCCCCGGAAGGAGTCCCGATGGCGACCGCAGCGCTCCTGCCCGAGCTCGACTTCGCGACCGCGGAGGTTCCGGATTTGCACGCGATCCTGGCGGAGCTGCGCACGCACGGGTCGGTCGTCCCGGTGCGCTTCCACGGCGAGCTCACCTGGCTGATCCTCGGCTACGAGGAGCTCGCGAACGCCTTCGCCGACGACGAGACCTTCCCGTCCTTCGCCATCTACGAGCGGATCGCGATGCCCACGATGGGGAAGACCATCCAGTGCATGGCCGGCGACGAGCACCGCCGCAACCGCGCCCTGGTCTCGCACGCCTTCCGCCCGGCCGTGATGCGTCGAACCGTGGAGGCGCTGCTGCAGCCGCTGGCCCACGAGCTGCTCGACGAGATCGCGGGCCGCGGCGAGGCCGATCTGGTGGCCGACTTCACGCGACGTTTCCCGTTTCTCGTGATCACGCGCTTCCTCGGCATCCCGGTCGCCGAGGAGGCGCGCCTGCTCCACTTCACCTGCAGACTAATCAGTTCCTTCAAATACAAGGGGCCCTACACACATCACCAGTACACCTACCTCCAGGAGCAGCAATGTTTTGAGTAGTAGTAGGTAGTAGTTTCTGTCTCATTTATTCATCAGCATCTGCTGTTAATCTAAGGAGGGACAGGATGGGTGCATACCGTGGCATCTCTTACCTCCCACCTGTCATACCGGGTCTTCTACAGTCCAGCTATGCACTACTACCAGCGATAGGGAGTTTCGCGGCACGATGGGTCCCGACAAAGCCCAGGATAACTGACGACCTTTGACTCCGGCGCATCCACCCGGCGGCGCTCCTTCCAGCTCCTGAGCGCGCGCTCGACAGGACTGCACGCCCTTAACTCCTTCCAGCAGAATCCCACTTGTAAGGCGTGCTTCCACCACGTGGCGGATGACCTCCACCTGCAGCTTGGAGCCGCTCTGAAGCCTGTGTTTCCGGCGCCAGGCTCCAACCCTCGTAGAAATTGATCCAGCTACCGCGTCGGGTTCCACCACCGGCTTGGGCATCGCCGTGCGCCGAAGGCCTCGCCAAGGCGTGGCGGCTCGCTGCTGAGAGCAGTCGGGGCACACTCACGGGCCATTAACCCCTTCCAGCAGTAACCAGCAGCACCGTCAGATGAAGCCACGGTGGCAGCAGGCAGGCCGCCCACGCCGCCGACATCGTGGCCAGCGCCATACCTCCGCGGCTGTCCACGGCGTCCGCGCCGACGCGCGGGCGTGCGTCACCCTGTAGAATGCCTTCAGGAGCCCAGCAGGGTAACGT
>CAVQTC010000011.1:0-367227 GCA_963716275.1 uncultured delta proteobacterium
ATCGCCTCGAGCACCACGTTCGGGAATCCTTCGTAGTCGGACGCGAGCACGAGCGCGTCGAGCCCCGCCATCAGGGCCGAGACGTTTCGAGTCGCCTGGACGAACGAGACCCGGTCGGTCAGCGCTCGCTCGCGGACGAGCCTGCGGATCTCCATCGCGGCGGTCTCGCCGGCCGTCTCGTCCCCCACCACAAGGACTCGCCAGCCTTGCGTCCGCTCGGGCCCGAGCTCGACCAACGCATCGAACAAGAGCCGGTGGTTCTTCTGGGGCCGCAGGCCCCCGATGATGGCGACCCGGAACGTGCCGTCGGGAAGCGCGAGCGGGGGACCAACGCTTCGCAGCGCATCCCAGCGCTCGAGGTCGATCCCGTTCCCGATCACGTGCACGCCCTCCCCGAGGCCGAAGCGCTCGCGAATCTCGAGCGCGGCACACGCGGCATTGGCGGTGACGGCGTCGGCGCTTCGGTAGACGAGCCTGATCAAGTGAAGGAAGAGCGGGGCGACGGCTGAGAGCACGACGCGTTCCGCGACGACGAGGGGCGGCCGCCGGCGCATTCCCCGAGTGGCGAGCCAGACCCAGGCTGCCGGGGCATGCATGAACACGTGCACGAGGTCGGGCGAGAGGTCGGAGATGGTCGAGCGCAGGCGGGCGAGGAAGGAGAAGTCGAAGCGGCCGCGCCGGCCCACGTCGTAGACGGGGACGCCTGCGCTCTCGAGCCGCTCGCGGAAGAACCCGTCACCGTAATAGACGAGCACCGCCGGCTTCGTGCGTCCCTGCTGGGCGAGCGTGGCGGCGAGCTCGACCAGTTGTCGCTGCGCCCCTCCGCCGGCCAGGCTGTCGATCACGAACAGGACGCGCACGATCCGGGTTCCTCGCTGCGGGGCAGCCTTTGGAGCGGCTCAGTTGCTCGCGATCGAGATCGAGCGCCCGGCGCCGACCGACTCGGCGATCGCAAAGGTTGCACGGGAGACGCGCGAGCATCTCCCCGAGCGAGATCGGCGGCTGGGAACCCGCCGCGAGCAGAGGCCACTGCGGCCACGACGGCTGGACCCTGGCCCTTGTCTTGTCCCAAGGACCGAACGATCGCCGGCCGGCCGCCGAGCAGGCGGGTCGTCTCGAAGTTGTCGCAGCGGGCGGTGCGGCCGTCCCCGGAGACCTCGATGCGCTCCTTCGGGAGCTCCGGACTCGCGTGGGCGAGGTACTCGATCGTGGCGGTCGAGCCGTCCGCGAAGGCGAGCACGGCGACGGTCGAGTCGTCGAGCTCAGGGTCGCGGCCCAGTGCGAGCGCGAAGACGGAGACCGGGGTCGCGCCCAACAGGAAGACGCACAGATCCACGAAGTGGCACATCTCGCCGAGGATGCGGCCGCCGCCCACCTGGGGATCGACGATCCAGGTGCCGCGCGGCGGCGGGCCCGCCGAGACGGTGTAGTGCATCGCGAGGGGTCCGCTGCGGCCGGCGAAGTGGTCCTTGACCGCGCGCGCGTGCTTCGAGAAGCGGCGGTTGTAGCCCACGGTCAGGAAGCCGCCGGTCTCGCGCGCGGCGGCCTCGAGCTCGCGCAGCTGCTCTTCGTCGAGGGCGGGTGGCTTCTCGAGCCAAACGGCCTTGCCGGCGCGCAGCGCGCGCGCGGCCAGGGCGGCATGCGAGTCGTGGCGGGTGGCGATGAAGACGAGATCGACGTTCGGGTCCTGAAGAGCGACCTCGATGTCCGTGCCGCAGCTCTCGAAGCCAAAGCGCTTTCCCGTTGCGGCCGCGGAGGGCCCCGTGGCGGTGATCAACGCGCGCCGTGCGACGCCGCTCGGGAGCGCAGGGAGAAGAACGGACTTCACGTAGTTGCCGGCGCCCACGAAGGCGATGCCGACTTCGCCCCGCTTGGCGGCGCGAGCGGGGCGTAGCGTCAGAGCGCGCTCGGTCTTCGGTGCGTCGGCGTAGCGGAAGACGGCCGCCAGGCCGCGGCGCGTCCCCTGGGCGAGCTCCTCGTAGACGGCGAGCGCATCCTCGAAGGGCACCTCGTCGGTCCCGAGCGGATCGAGCGCGACCCCGCCTGACCGCACGAGCTGGAGGAAGGCCTGGAGGTTCCGGTTCTCGGTCCAGCGCACGTACGGGAGCGGATAGTCGAGGCCCTCCTCCTCGTAGTCGGCGGTCGTAGCGACCGGGGCCGTAGGACATGCTCAGGCGCAGCTCGAGCTCTTTCTCGTAGAGCACGCGACGCTCGGCCTCGATCGGCACCGCCCCCACCAACGCGATGCGCCCTTTCGCGCGGCAGAGCTCTGCGGCCAGGCGCAGCGGTCCGCCGTCTTGCGCGGACGCGGTCACGATCGCGAGGTCGGCGCCCTGGCCCGCGGCCGCTGCGTCGCGCCAGCGGGAGAAGTCGTCACCCGGGAGGCCGCCCCACTCGGCGCCGAGCGCGCGCGCTTGCTCGACGCGCGCAGGGTCGAGGTCGATGGCGAGCACGCGGCAGCCGTTCGCGCGCGCGAGCTGGACGGTGAGCTGGCCGATCAGGCCCAGCCCGATCACCGCCACGGTCTCCCCCAGGCTCGGGCCGCCGATGCGCAGCCCTTGGAGCGCGATGGCGCCGATCGTCGCGAAGGCGGCGTCACGCAGCGAGATACCCTCGGGCACGCGGACGACCAGGTTCTCAGGGACGACTACGAGCTCCGCGTGGCTCGCGTAGCCCGCGCCCGCGCACGCGACGGCGTCCCCGGGAGAGAAGCCGGCGACGCCAAGCCCGCTCTCCACCACGACGCCCGCGCACGAGTAGCCAAGCGGCTGCGGTCCCTCGAGCCGGCTCGTTACGGCGCGCAGCGTGGCGAGCGGGCCATCGCGCCGCAGCTTCCCCAACACCTGCTTCACCAGATCGGGTCGGCTGCGCGCTTTTCCCAGCAGCGTCTTGCGCGCGAACTCGAGCGCGAGCTTCTCGGTGCCCGGGGACATCACCGAGTAGGCGTTGCGCACCAGCACCTGGCCGTGGCCCACGGCCGGGGCGGGGACTTCCGCCAGCTCGAGGGCGCCGCTGCGCACGTTCTGGAGGAGCTGCCTCACATGGCCTCCGCGGCCGCGGTCGATCCCCGCTCGATCTGGCCCGACCAGCCCGGGTGGGGAGAAAAGGAACGCGCCGGACGCAATTCGTCGAGCCCCCGCGTAATGACCCGTCCGCGCGCGTCGAGCTCGGCGACCTCGACGTCGCTCCGCGCGCGGACCTGGGTAACGCGCGGGTCTCCCCCCCGCATCGACTCGCGGATCTTCGGGATGCGCTCGGCGTCGAACCCCATGAGCTCCACGGCGGCCAGATCGACCGCGATCGGGTCGAGGCCCGCAATCACGACGCCGAGAGGCACGTCGCGCGGCGCCAGCGGCCCCTCGCCCTCGCCCGCCACGATCGCCGTCGAGCACCGTGAGCACGCGGCGCACCGGCTCGCGGGCGCCGAGCTTCAGGCCCTGCGCGTCGCTGTAGTAGACGCAGCGGTTCAGGTCGCAGCACATCCGCCACGTCGTGCGGTTGCCATGCCAGTTGCCCGAGCGGACGAAGTGGCCACCTCGCAGCGCGCCCTCGGCCCGGCGCGCAGCGCGCAGGGGGCCGGTCCAGCGGCCCCGCGCGAGGAGCGGCCGCACGCGCTCCACGGCCCAGCTCCGCAAGCGGTCGACGGGATTGCGCCCGGGAAACTCGTCGCCGTCCTCGCCCACGGTGTGGTGGGGAAGCCAGTTCTTGTCGCCGTTGATCCCGACGAGATTCTTGAGCGCGAGCGTGACGCCGGTCTTCTTGTGCGTCTTCAGCTTCGGGAGATTCACGATCAAGTCGGCGCGCAGCACGGTCTCGGAGAGCAGATAGGCGTGCCGGCCTGCGGTGTGGTTCACCACGGTGGGCCCCGGGTCGTAGTCGGCGCCTCGGAAGTTCTGGGCCGCGAGGCCGGAGCCCTCGAAGTGGCTGTGCGCGGCGAGGATCCACCACGCGGTAGCCGAGCGGATCGCCCGGCAGCGCGCGCCGCTCGCTGATCACGCCGTCGCGGAAGTCGACGGCCTCGCGCCGCAGGTCGATCACGTCGAGGCGGCTCCCGAGCGTCGGCGAAGCGGCGCTGCATCGCATCGAGGCCGGCGAGCTCTCGGATCATTCGGAAGTCGCAGTCCTGCTGGGGCGCTTCTGCGAGCGTCACGGAGCCGGCGCTTCCCACCGCGCGGAACGCGTAGTCCGCGACCGCGCGGATGACCGAGCCGTGCGTGATCACGGAGTCGATGCTCTGCCCGGCCTGGCTGCCCGCGTTCCAGTGGCGGATGAAGTTCGGCTTCAGGACGACGCTGCCTCCGGGCCGAACGAGCGCGCCGAGCGGATTCCAGCTCGGGCGCTCTGCGTTCTCCGCGTCGAGGCCGAGCGCCGCGAGCGCGCTCGCGACCGCCGTGTGGACGCCGTTGGGCGCCTCGTAGGGCGCCCGCAGACCCTGATAGCTCGGGTGCAGCGTGCGCCAGCCCGACGCGAATCACGCCGCCCTCGGCACGGCGAGCGGGCGCTCGGCGGAGCGATCGAGGAAGATGCGCAGCCAGAGCTCGACGCAGAGCAGCGCGAACACCGTGTAGGCGGCGTCCGTGCGACGCGCGCGGTCTGCCTCGACCAGGCGCCGCACCTCGAGGGGATCGAAGAGCCCGCGCCTCGCGAGCGATTCCTCGTTCAGCACGTCGTCCACGAGCGGGCGCAGCTCACCGCGCAGCCAGTGGCGCAGCGGCGCGCCGAATCCGGTCTTCTTGCGCCGAAGCACCTCAGCCGGGAGGAATGGCTCGATCGCCTTGCGCAGCACCCACTTGCCCGTGCGCCCGCGCTGCTTCTGGCGCAGCGGCAGCCGGGCGGCGAGCGCCACGAGATCGGGATCGAGCAGCGGGACGCGCACCTCGACGCCGGCTGCCATGGGAATCTTGTCGGCGTAGTTCAGGTTGTGGTCCGCCAGGAAGAAGCGCCCGTCCAGGTAGAGCATGCGGTTCAAGGCGGGCACGGAGGCGCGGGAGCTCGGCGAGCGCGGCGGCGAGCGGGATCGCGCCACTCGCCTGCGAAGAGATCCCAGCGCATGCGCTGCGTGTAGGTCTGCTCGGCCACGCGCGGGTCGATCCAATAGAAGTAGGAGGCGATGCGCTCGTCGCCATCGCGGTCCGCGTAGCGGAAGGCCTTGGCGAGGCGGCGCTTCCATTCTTGGGTGGGGCGCAAGAGCTCGCTGGCGTTGCGCAGCCCCGACCGCACGGGGTGAGGAAGCCAGCGCCAGAGCGGCTCCTGTTGGAGCGCGAAGTGGCGGCGGTAGCCGGAGAACACGTCGTCCCCGCCCGAGCCGGAGAGCAGGACCTTGATGCCGTGCTCGCGGGCGAGGCGAGCGATGAAGAGCGTGTTGATCGGCGCGGGGTCCGCCTGCGGCTCGTCGAGGTGGTAGAGCATGCGTCTCGAGCTGGTCGATCATCTGCGAGCGCACGGTGATGACGTGGAGGTCCGCGCCGACGTGCTTCGCGACAAGGCGCGGCGTAGCCCAGGTCCTCGTTCATGCCCTCCCGCCTGCGCGGCCTCCTCGTCGAAGCCGATCGTGAAGCAGGCGAGGCGCGCCTCGGGCTGCGCGCGGCGGGCCATCGCCACGACCGAGCTCGAATCGACGCCGCCCGAGAGGAAGGCGCCCACCGGCACGTCGGCGACGAGCTGGCGCTCGACCGAGCGCTGGAGCTGCTCGCGCACGGCGGCGATCGCGTCCGCGTCGGAGAGGGCGGCGATCTCCTGGTCGTAGGGAAGGTCGTACCAGCGCCAGAAGTCCGCTCGATCGCGCCGTCGCGGCTGCCGAAAGGCGTGACCCGGCGGAAGCTTGCGGACGCTGCTTGAGCAGCGTGAGCGGCGAGCGGCGCCCAGAGGTAGAGCACGTGGCTCGCGATCGCGGCCGGGTCGATCTCGCGGTCGAGCGAGGGCTCGCAGAGCAGCGCCTTCAGCTCGCTCGCGAAGAGCGAGCCGCGCGGCGTGCTCGCGTAGTAGAGCGGCTTCACGCCGAGGCCGTCGCGCGCGACGAAGAGCTGCGCCGCTCGGCGTCCCAGATGGCGAAGGCGAACATGCCGTTCAGCCGCTCGAGCATGTCCGGGCCGTCGCGCAGGTAGAGATTGAGCAGCACCTCGGTGTCGCGTGTCGCTCGCGAAGCGGAAGCCCTGCGCGACGAGCTCGGCGCGGAGCTCGCGGTAGTTGTAGAGCTCGCCGTTGTAGATGATCGCCGCGCGCCTCGTCACGTCCCAGATCGGCTGGTGGCCGCGCGGCGAGAGATCGATGATCGAGAGGCGGCGATGGGCGAGGCCGATGCCGGCATCGGGCTCGGAGAAGATGCCCGCGTCGTCGGGGCCGCGGTGCGCGAGCGCGGCCGCCATCGCTGCGAGCAGCGCCGGGTCGAAGCGGCCGGAGTAGCCGGCGATGCCGCACATCAGAGTGCCAGCCTCGGCTCGGCGATGCAGGAGACTTCACCGCGCGGAGCTTGCCCCATTTGCCTGGCGCGGGATCGAGGCTCACGCGGTCCACGCGCATCGGCCATCTCGTGGCCGAGCCGCGCGTGGAGCTCGCGCAGCAGCGCCCGCTCGCTCGCCTCCGAGTAGCCCGGCAGCGGGACCACCGAGACCACGATGCGGTCCTTGGCCGTCTGCACGATCTGCGCCTCGGCGATGTCGTTGAGATCCTTGAAGACGTGGTCGAGGCGACCGACGATTCGCCCGTCCGGCGTGACGACGTAGTCCTCCACACGACCGTCCACGCTGAGGAACGCATCACCTCCACGCCCGCACGGGCAGGGCCCCTTGCGGCGCGTGCCGATGTCGCCGATGCGGTAGCGGATCAGCGGCGTGGCGCGGTTCGACAGCCCCGTCACGAGCAGGGGGCCGCGCGCCCACTCCGGCGGTCTCCTCCTGGATCTCCACCTCGACGACGCAGTACTCCATGTCCACGTGAAGGCTGCCCGGCGCCGCAGCTCGTCATCGAGACCGCGAACTCGCTCGCGCCGTAGCGGTCGAGGAGCGGCGCGCCGAACCCGGCTTCGATCGCCCGTCGCTGGCTCGCGAGGACCGTCTCCGAGGAGGTGAAGACTGCCTTCAGTCGCCCGCGCGCGAGCGGACGACCCGCCGCCAGGAGTGCGCGCGCGACCAAGTGCAGCGACGAGGGGTAGCCCTGCGCGTAGCGGGCCTCGGCGTTGTGGATTGCCTCGACGTAGGCCGGGAGGTTCTCCTCGCTCATGTGGTAGAGCGAGAAGAGCGTCTGCCGGAGGCTCGCGTCCTTGCGGTGGAAGGGCGGCTGGTTCACCTGGAAGGGCACGACCATGCGGCCCCCGAAGGTGAGATGCGGATCGCGGGGCGAGACGCCGTGCTGCATGCGCATCCGCCAGACCGTCGCGTATTCCTCGGCGACCGCTTCGGACGTGTACCAGAGCTGCAGCGCCGATCCCGTCGTTCCGCTGGTTCGACCGCGGATCAGCTGGTGGCGCGCAACGGCGCGCGCGAGGAAGCGCTCGGGCGCGTCGCGGTAGGTCTCCTTCTCGAGCACCGGGACTTCCGCGAGCGTCGCGGCGATCGCCTCCGCGGGGTCTGCGAGTCGCCGCATCGGCGGGAGGTCACGGTACTGCGGGACGTTCGCGCGGGAGTAGTCGAGGAGCTCCGCGAGCCGCAGCGCCTGGAGCGCGCGCAGCTCTTCCTCGGGAGCGCGCAGCGAGCGATTCCAGCGCTCGAGCGTGCGCCAGAAATAGGGCGTGAAGCGCTGACGGACCCGCGTCCACCCCGCGGCCGTGCAGGCCACGTTTTGCGCGAAGACGGGCAGTGCGTCGTAGATCCGGTTCATCGTTCTTCCGAGCGGACGTCGAGCTTCAATGACGAGGAACCAACCGAGGTGAGCGAGGCACCAGCCGCTGGATCCAAGGGTAGAAACCGAGATCTCGTGTATCGAACATCATAGGGCGTGACAATGGTCGTCACCCGGAGCTCGACCACGCCGGAGAAGAGATCACGGGCTTCCCGCATTGTGAAGGCTTTGGTGCCCGGACTCTCGATGTGCGACGCGATCACGTCTGTAAGGGTGCGCCATGGTCGAAGCCGCAGGAGAGCGTTCAAAGCCCAGCACTGGAGCGCCACCAGGGAGTATCGGTTGTAGATCATCACGCAGATGCTTCCGCCAGGCTTTGACGACACGGAGAATCTCCGCGGCGCCGGACGCCGTATCGGGGTATGATGGATTACACCCCAGGAGTAAACGAAGTCGAACGATGCATCTGCAAAACGGCAGGTGCTCGGCATCCGCCACCCGCACGTCGGCCGAGCAGTTTCTCTTCATCGAGACGACTCCTGACGAGAGCCACGCTGGCGTCCGTGTAGTCGACGCCGCTCACGTCAGCGCCCGCTCGCGCAAAGCGGACGAAATCTGTGCCGGCGCCGACTCCCACCTCGAGAACGCGAAGCCCGCGCCAATCTGCGAAGCGAGCGAAGTTTCGAATGAAGGGCTCGCGCTCGTCGCGCTGCGTTCGATCTCGGCGAAGAATCCGCCCGGATCGTCCTGACGCGCGATGTCTCGAGTCCCGCAAGGCGCTCCATTCCAGAAGTCCCGCACCTGCTCCTTAAGGCTTTCTGCGTGAGCTGTGGATTGCGCAGCCATCGCTACTCCGTCGCGCACGCGATCTTCTGGAGGAAACTCGGCCATGCCGCGTCGCGAGCTCCTCGCGCCGGAAGCTCTTCTCCACCCAGGCGCGGCCGCGCGCGGCGAGCGCGCCGGCGCGCTCGGGCTGCGCGCGGAGCTCGCGCGATCGCGCGCGCGAGCTGCGTCCGGATCCTCCGGATCGATCGCGAGGGCGACGTCCGCCTGCTCGACCATCTCGCGCACCTCGCCGTGCGGGGCCGCGAGCACGACGGGGCGCTCCATCGCGAGGAACTCGAAGAGCTTCGAGGGGATCACGGTCTGGAACACGGCGAGGTCGCGGAGCATCACGAGCAGCACGTCGAGCGAGGCGAGCCAGGCCGGCACCTCGTCGCGCGGAACCAGGCCGACGAAGTGCGCCTGTGCGAGGCCGCGGCGCTTCGCCTCGGCCTCGGTGCGGGCGCGGTCCGCGCCGTCGCCCACGAAGACGAAGTGGAAGTCGGGCCCCAGCCGCTCTGCGGCATCGAGCGCGGTGCCCAGGCCGTGCGCGAGGCCGAGCGTCCCCACGTAGCCCACCCGAAAACCGCCGCCGATACCGTGGCGCGCGAGCAGGGCCGGCGAGGGCGGCCGCGGCTTCCAGAGCTCGCCGTCGATCCCGTTGTAGACGAGCGCGATGCGCGCGGCGGGGATGCCGCGACTCGCGATGTGGCGCGCGAAGGCGCGCGTCACCACGACGATCCCGCGCGCGCGCCGATACAGCGCGCCCTCCAGCCACTCGAGGGCGCGCACGGGGAGCGAGCCGCGGCGTAGCTGGCCGAGCGCGACGATCGACTCCGGCCAGAGATCGCGGACCTCGAGCACGAAGGGGCGCCGCTTCAGCGCCGCGATCACGGCGCCGGCGAGGCCGCAGAAGAACTGCGGGCTCGTGGCGACCACGACGTCGGGCCGCTCGGCCCGCAGGCTTGCCAGGATCGCCGTCAGCATGAACAGGACGTAGTTCGCGGTGCGCCGCGCGAAGCCCTCGTTCGCGGTCAGGTACATCCAGGTGCGGAGCACGCGCACGCCGTCGCGCCACTCCTCCTGCTGCCAGCGGTTCCGGTAGCCCGGGAAGAGCTCGCCGCGCGGGTGGTTGGGGACGCCGGTGATCACCGTGACGGCGTGGCCGTCCTTCGCCCAGAGCCGCGCATGCTCGTGCACGCGATTCGCGGGCGCGTTCACCTCGGGCGGGTAGTAGTGGCTCACGAAGAGGATCTTCATCGAGCGCCGGGCCTCGAGGGGTTCGAGCAATCGTTAGCCGATGAGCTCCCGTTCGAGTACGTCCACGATGCGCGCGGAGGCGGCGCCGTCCCAGAGCGCCGGGACACGGCCCGCCCGCGAGCTTCCGGCCAGGAGCTTGCGCGCCTCCGCGAGGATCACATCGGGATCTCGGCCGACCAGCGTGTTGGTGCCCTCCTCCACGGTGATCGGCCGCTCGGTGTTGTCGCGCATCGTCAGGCAGGGCACGCCGAGCGCCGTGGTCTCCTCCTGGATGCCGCCCGAGTCGGTCATCACGAAGCGCGCGTCGGCCATGAGGCGCAGGAAGTCGAGGTAGCCCAGCGGGTCGGTCACCGAGGATCTCGGGCGCGCGCCCGCCGAGCTTCTGCTCGATCACCGCCCGGGTGCGCGGATGCACCGGGAACACGACCGGGAGCTCCTTGTGGATCTCCTCGAACACGGCGAACAGGCGCCGCAGATGGTCGGGGTCGTCCACGTTGCTCGGGCGATGGAGCGTGAGGGCCACGTAGCCGCCGGCCGTCAGAGCCAGGCGCTCGAGGGTGTCGCGCTCGCGCGCGCGGGGGAGGTTCGCGCGCAGCGTGTCGATCATGACGTTGCCGACGACGTGGATGCGCCTCGGGAGAACGCCCTCGCGCAGGAGGTTCTCGCGACCGGCGGGCTCGGTCACGAACAGCCAGTCGGAGATCGCGTCGGTCAGCACGCGGTTGATCTCTTCGGGCATGCTGCGGTCGCCCGAGCGCAGGCCCGCTTCGACGTGCGCCACGCGCACGCCGAGCTTCGAGGCCGCGAGCGCGGCGGCGAGCGTCGAGTTCACGTCGCCGACCACGATCAGGGCGTCCGGGCGCTGCTCGAGCAGCAGGGGCTCCATCTTGCGGAGCACCTCGGCCGTCTGGCCGCGTGGCTCCCGGAGCCCACCTCGAGGTTCACGTCGGGCGTCGCGATGCCGAGCTCGCGGAAGAAGCTCTCCGACATCGCCTCGTCGTAGTGCTGGCCGGTGTGCACGAGGTAGACGTCGAAGCGCCCGCGGCGCGCGAGCTCGCGCAGGAGCGGCGCGATCTTCATGAAGTTGGGGCGCGCTCCGGCCACGGCGACCAGCCGGAAGCGGCGATGGGGCTGAGTCAACGGCTCGACCTCGGTCTCGGTGTGGGTGCCCCTGGATCGGCCTTCGAGGCGAAGAATCGGCTCCCCTAGGGGGCCCGGTTGGTGCCAACACACTGGCGATCGTGGCATTTCGCCAGTCGCTACGCGGGCTTCCAGAATTCTACCGCCAATGGGAAAATGTTTTCCTAGTCGTCTATCGGATGACCATCGAGTGGCCGAAGGAGGGGGCGGGAAGAAGGCGCGTTCCCATTTTCGCGCCGCCTTGCACTCACCCTGCGGCGGCCCTGGCGGGCGGCCGAGCCGGAGCAGCTCTTGGCAGACCCCTTCCGAGTTCTCGTGATCGACGACGACCAGGGCGTGCGGGAGTACCTGTCGGCTCTCCTGGCGCGCAGCGGCTACCAGACGTTCGCCGCCCCGAGCGGCGAGGAGGCGCTGGCCACCCTCCCCGAATCGCGCCCCGATCTGATCACGCTCGACGTCGTGCTCGAGGGGATGGATGGGATCGAGACGCTGCGCCGGCTGAAGAAGCGCATGCCCGAGGTGCCCGTCGTGATGATCTCGGGGCACGGCCACGCCCGCACGATCGTCGAGGCGATGCAGCTCGGCGCCGCAGACTTCCTGCGCAAGCCGGTCGAGGTCGAGGAGCTCCAGCTCGCCTTCCAGAAGGCGCTCGAGACGCGCGCGCTCCGCCAGGAGGTGGAGGAGCTGCGCGGCCAGGCGGGGCGCTCCTCGGGCGATCTCCTGCTCGGCGCCGAGGGCGGCCGCATGCGCGAGGTGCGCGAGACGATCGAGCAGGTGGCCGACACCGACATCACCGTGCTGATCCGCGGCGAGAGCGGCACCGGCAAAGAGCTCGTGGCGCGCACGCTCCATCGCCTCTCCTCGCGGCGCGACAAGCCTTTCGTGAAGGTGAACTGCGCAGCGCTCCCCTCCGAGCTCCTGGAGAGCGAGCTGTTCGGCTTCGAGCGCGGCGCCTTCACGGGCGCCCAGCGCCGCAAGCTCGGAAAGTTCGAGTTCGCCAACGGCGGCACGATCTTCCTGGACGAGATCGGCGAGATGAGCCCGCCCCTCCAGGCGAAGCTCCTGCAGGTGCTCCAGGACGGGGAGTTCTCGCGGCTCGGCGGCGAGCGCGACGTCCAGGTGGACACGCGGGTGCTCGCCGCCACCAATCGCGACCTCGACGAGGCCGTGGGCAGCGGCTCCTTCCGCGAGGACCTCTACTATCGACTGAACGTGGTGACGGTGCAGCTGCCGCCGCTGCGCGAGCGGCCCGGCGCGATCCCGCTCCTCGCCGAGCACTTCCTGCAGCGCTTCTCGGTCGAGTACCGCAAGGATGTGCGCCCGCTCTCGGCCGAGGCCGTCGATCTGCTGGCCCGCTACCCGTGGCCGGGCAACGTCCGCGAGCTCGAGAACATGGTCCGCCGGATCGTGGTGCTGGGCGGCGAGCACGCCGTGCGCGAGGAGCTGCGCTCGCGCACGCGGGTGCCGTCCGAGCCGGCCCACGAGGCGGCGGAGATGGAGCTCGAGGGCGCCGAGCTCGCCAACGGCGAGCGCGTCGATCTCAAGGCGATCGCGAAGCGCGCCGCCGCGGTGGCGGAGAAGCGCGTGATCGCGCGCGTGCTGGAGCAGACGCGCTGGAATCGCAAGCTCGCCGCCGAGCGTCTGCGCATCTCCTACAAGGCGCTCCTCTACAAGATGAAAGACAACGGGTTGTCCGATGGCCGCTGAGACGAAGACCCTTCGAGCTGTCGCGCGCCTAGCGCTTGTGTTGACACTCGTCGCCTGCGCGACCACGCGACCGCTCCAGCCGACCCCGCCGCCGGGCGCGCCGGAGACCGCGGCGCCGTACGTGGTCGGCGAGGGCGACGTCCTCGCCGTGCGCGTGTGGAAGAACCCAGAGCTCTCGGTCGAGGTGCCCGTGCGGCCCGATGGCATGATCTCGGTGCCGCTGCTGAACGACGTGAAGGCGGCGGGCCAAACCACCGACCAGCTGAAGGTCGAGATCACGAGGAAGCTCTCCGAGTACATTACCGCGCCGGACGTGACGGTGGTCGTGCTCCAGGCCAACAGCAAGCGCGTGTTCGTGCTCGGCGAGGTGCAGCACCCGGGCCCGATTCCTCTGGCGAGCCAGCTCTCGGTGCTGGACGCGCTCTCGGCCGCCGGCGGCTTCACGGCCTTTGCCGACGACGACGACGTGCGCATCATCCGACGCGGCCTCGACGGCAAGGAGTCGGAGTTCCGCTTCGACTACCCGAGATATGTGAGCGGTCGCGCGCCCGGCACGAACATCGTGCTCCAGCCGGGCGACACGATCGTGGTGCCGGAGTAGCCCCGCCATGCGTGCGCCCCGAACCCTCTCGATCGCCGCCGGCCTGCTGCTGGCGGCGCCCGCGCTGGCCGGCGACCTCCAGATCGGCGGCGCCGCGCAGACCGTGTACGACAGCAACGTGTTCGGGATCGAGCACGATCCGGTGGACGACTTCGAGCTCCTGATCGCTCCCACGGCGGAGCTCTCCCAGCAGTGGGGCGAGGTCGAGGCGAAGGCCAACTTCAAGCCGACCTACGAGCTCTTCTTCGACGAGAAGGATCTGCGCGGCTGGAACTACGACTTCGGCGCGAGCGCGGACTGGACCGTCTCGCCGACGACCACGCTCTCGCTGGAGGACAGCTTCCTCCGCTACGGAAGCATGCGCCTGCTCACGACGGGCGCCGAGCCGGGCAGCACCGGGGCAGAGCGCGGCGCGCGCGACAGTTCACCCGCAACATCGTGCGACTGAACGCCGAGCACCACCCCTCGGAGGCGTCGCGCATCATCGCGGACGCGAGCTACGGACTCTGGAACTTCGAAGAGCCCGGGCGCGTGGACCAGGACTTCGTCACCGCCGACTTCCAGTATCTGCGCGCGCTCTCCGAGACGATCACCGCCGGCGCCGGTCTCTCCTTCACGCGCCAGGACTTCGAGGCCACCGGCCCGCGGCCCAAGAGCAGTACGGACTTCTACGGGCTCACGGCCGTGTTCTACTACGAGCCCACGGAGCGCATCACCTTCCGCGCGTCGGCGGGCCCGACGCTCGTGCACCGGCCGGTGAAGGACTCCTACGAGCGCGGCGACCTCTTGACGTTCACGGGGACGGGCTACCTCGTCGCGTTCCCCGGCACGTGCCCCACGCTCCCGAGCGGAGAGCCGTTCCTCGACCCGAGCTGTCTCTTCATCGAGTATCCGGTGGCGCTCGCCGGCGACCTCGGCCTGGGCGACAACGTTCCGGTGCAGGGCTCTCCGGACCCCAACAGCTGGACGTACTTCGCGGAGATCTCGCTCGAGCGCACCTGGGAGCGCGGCAGCCTCTCCCTCTCCTACAACCGGGACGACGGCGCGGCCTCCTCCTCGCTCGACTTCAGCTCGATCGTCGACACCGTCGAGCTGCACGGGAGCTTCCAGCCCCTCCGCGAGCTCTCGCTGTATGCAGCCATCATCTGGGATCACCGCCGCGAGACGGATGCGCTCGGCGCAATCGAGGTGCTGGGCCCCGCGCCGGGCTCGCCCGTGCTGGTGCCCATCGAGCTCGTGCCGGACCACAGCGGCCGCAACCGCGAAGAGGTCGACGGGTTCTCCGCCTACGCCAGCGCGCAGTACCGGATCGGCCGCTACACCCACGTCGATGCCTCGGTCACGTGGCGCAACCAGGACGCCACGCAGGGATCGACGTTCGGGGACTTCGAGCGTTGGTTCGCGGGCATCGGCGTGACCTTCGAGTTCAAGCCGGTCCGCTGGTGATCAGGGAGAGACCATGAACCTGGAGCAAGGCCTTCAGCTCGGCGACCTGCGCGGCATGCTGCGCCGGCGCGCGCCCTGGATGGGCGTGCTCCTCCTAGGGGCGCTGCTCGCGTCCGTGCTGGTCGCGGCGCTGCTCCCGAACGAGTTCGAGGCGACCACGACGCTCCTGATCGAGCCCCAGGCGATCTCCGAGAAGCTCGTCGAGTCGGGCGTACCCGAGACCGAGATCAACAACCGGCTGCATCTGATCCAGATGCAGATCCTGTCGCGCGGCCGGCTCACCCAGCTGATCGACGAGTTCCATCTCTACCCCGAGCTCGCCAACCGCAAGACGCGCGCCGACATCATCGACTACATGCGCGACCAGATCTCGCTCGTGCCGGTGCTGCCGCAGCTCGCCACCGAAGCGCGCGCCCAGGTCGGCATCCGCCCGAGCGAAGTCGTGGTGAACACCTTCCAGCTGGGCTTCGAGCACCGCTCGCCCAAGACCGCGGCGAACGTGGCGAACCGGCTGGCGCAGAGCTTCATCGACGAGCACACCAAGAACCGCGAGCGCCTCTCGGGAGACACCTCGGACTTCATCCAGGAGGAGCTGCGCCGGCTCTCGGGCGAGATCGAGCGCGTCGAGCAGCAGCTCGCGACGATCAAGACCACCAACGCCGGCACACTGCCCTCCGACGTCGACACGAACCAGCGCCTCCACGAGCGCATCGCCTCGGATCTACGTGACGCCCAGCGCGAGCTGACGATCGCGACGAGCGACGAGGCGTTCTATCACCAGCAGGCGCTCCAGGGCGGCGGCGAGGACGACTACGGCGTGATGACTCCGCGCCGCCGGCTCGAGATGCTCGAGCTCCAGCTCGCCGAGTACCGCTCGCGCGGCTTCACCGCGAAGCACCCCGACGTGATCGCGGCCGAGGCCGAGATCGCGAGCCTCCAGCAGGAGCTGAAGAGCGGGAAGGGCTTCACGAGCCTCTCGTACTCGCAGCAGAATGCGCACGCCGAGCAGCGCCGCGCGTCCCTGCGAGCCCAGTCCGCCAAGCAGGAGATGGAGCAGCTCACCCAGCAGCTCACGGCGGTCGAGGAGCGCCTCTCGCGCACGCCCAAGGTCGCTGAGGAGCTCGCGGGCCTCGAGCGCGAGCACGAGCATCTCTTCGACGCCTATCAGGAGTACAGCCAGAAGCTGCTCGAGGCGGGCGTCGCGCGCGACATGGAGTCGCGCCAGAAGGGTGAGCGCTTCCAGGTGCTCGAGGCGGCGGTGCCGCCGACCGAGGCGACCTCCCCGAATCGCGGCCTGATCCTCGCGGTGGGGCTCCTGCTCGGGCTCGCGCTCGCCGGCGGCTACGCGCTCGCAGCCGAGGCCCTCGACCGCTCCTTCCACGATCCGCGCCGGCTCCAGGAGCGCTTCCGGCTCCCCGTGCTGGTCGCGATCCCGGCGGTCGTGCTCGCGTCCGACGAGCTCGCGGCGCGCGCGCGCCGGAAGCGCCATGCGCTCCTGGCCGCGGCGTGTCACCGCCGTCGTGCTCCTGGTCTCGGCGGCCGGCTACTGGTGGCAGAACGGACGCGACGTCTCCGAGCCGCCGGCGATCGCCCAGCAGGCGGCGCGCTGACCCCATGTACCAGGAACACTTCGGACTCCTGCGCAGCCCCTTCGAGATGACGCCGGACCCGGCGTTTCTCTACCTGGGCGACGCGCACCGCGAGGGCCTGGCGACGCTCGTCTATGGCGTGCAGGCCCGCAAAGGCTTCGTCCTCCTCACGGGCGAGGTGGGCACCGGGAAGACCACGCTGCTGCACGCGCTGCTCGCCCAGCTCGACCGCAACACGCTCGCCGCCTTCATCTTCAACCCGAAGGTCGAGCCCCTGGATTTCTTCCGGCTCCTGTTCGACGAGCTCGGCATCGAGAAGCCCTGCGCCACGAAGGCCGAGTTCCTGATCGAGCTGAACCGCTTCCTGATCGACCGGCTGGCCCAGGATGCCACCACGCTCCTGATCATCGACGAGGCGCAGAACCTCTCGCCGGAGATGCTCGAGGAGGTCCGGCTCCTCTCGAACCTCGAGACGCCCACCTCGAAGCTTCTCCAGATCCTGCTGGTGGGCCAGCCGGAGCTCTGGGACATGCTCGGGCAGCCGCGGCTTCGCCAGCTGCGCCAGCGCATCGTGCTGCGGCACAGGCTCTCGCCGTTCGACGAGGAAGAGACCGCGCTGTACGTGAACGAGCGCTTGCGCCTGGCGGGCTACACGGGTGGCGAGCTGTTCAAGAAGGCGGCGCTGCGGGAGGTGTTCACTCTGACCGGCGGCGTGCCGCGGCTCGTGAACATCGTGTGCGACGGCGCGCTTCTGGCCGCCTTCGCGCGCGGGCAGGCCACGATCGGCGCCGATGTGGTGCGCGAGGTCGCGCGCGATCTCGATCTCGGGCCGGCGCAGCCGGCCGCGCGTGCAGCTGGCAACGGCAACGGCAATGGAAATGGGAACGGCAACGGCCACCGCGCCGTGGCTCCGCCGCGCCGCGCCCAGCCCCGCAAAGGCGGCTGGCGCGGCGTCTTCGACTGGCTGCGCCTGCGAGCACGCCAGACTGGGGGTGCGTGATGGGCCGAGTGTACGACGCGCTGCGCCGCGCCGAGGAGCAGCGCGCCCGCCGCGTCCAGGAGGGTGCGAGCGCTCCCTCGCCGCTCGATCTCCCGCCGGTCTCGCTGCCTGCGCCCCCGCCTGCGCCCGCGGTCGCGGCGGCGGCTCCGACCCTGCCGCCCTTGGCGCACGGAAGCGCAGGCTCCCGTCCGCCCCGGGCGCGGCGTTGTCGCGCCGGCCTCCGTCGAAGGCGGCGCTGCCCACAACAAGCGGCGCATCGCGGTGCTCCAGCCCGAATCCGCCGTCGCCGAGCAATTCCGCTCGCTGCGGGCGCGCATCGAGGCGCTCTCCGAGACGCGCGCGCTGCGCACGCTCGCCGTGACCAGCGCCGTGGCGGGGGAGGGCAAGACCCTCGCGGCGATCAGCCTCGCGGTGGTGAGCGCAATGCAGCTCGGCAAGCGCGTCGTGCTGGTGGACTGCGACATGCGCGAGGGCGCGGTCAGTGCGGCGCTGGGCCTGCGCCTCGAGGCCGGCCTCGCCGAGGTGCTGTCGGATGGCGCGCCGCTCGAGCACGCGATCCAACGCGCCGACGGGACCGCGCTCGACGTGCTCGGTGTGCGCGGGCTGCCCGGGAATCCCGCCGAGCTGCTCTCCTCGCCGCGCATGCGGCAGCTGCTCGAGGCGCTCGCGTCCCGCTACGACCGCGTGGTGATCGACCTGCCGCCGACGCTGGGCACGCCCGACGCCAAGACGGTGTGCGGAATGTGCGACGGCACCCTGTTCGTGGTGCGCGCCGGCGTCACGCAGGAGAGCGAGATCGAGAATGCGCTCGACGTGCTCGGGCGCGAGCGCGTGGTGGGTGTGGTGATGAACGGCGCCGCGGACACCCCGGCGAAATATTACGGGATGCACGCGTGAGCCGGGCGCGACCGCGAGCCTCTGCGTGAGCGCGCCGCCCGCCGCCATCTGGACCTGGCTGCCGATCGCGTTCGTGGCGGCCTTCGCGGCCGCGGCGCTGATCACGCCCCTGGTCGCGCGGCTCGCGCTCGCGCTCGGAGCCGTCGATCGCCCCAATGAACGCAAGGTGAGCCGGCGCAGCGGCATGCCGCTGCTCGGCGGCCTGGGCGTCGCCTTCGGATTCTTCGTCGGCGTCGGCGCCGTGCTCGCGCTGAGCGAGCCCCCGCCCGAGCTCGCGCAAAATGTGGCCGGCTGGCTCGCGGGGGGCCTGCTCGTCCTCGCCGTCGGCGCGGTGGACGACCGGATCGGGCTCTCGGCCTGGCCGAAGCTCGCCGTCCAGCTCGTGGCGGCGGCGATTGCGATCGCGAACGGCTCGGAGCTCGACCACCTGACGTCGCCACTCACTGGCGAGGTGCTCCAGTTCCCGCAGTGGCTGAGCTGGCTCGCGACGACCGTCTGGATCGTGATCGTGACCAACTCGATCAACCTGATCGACGGCCTCGACGGGCTCGCGGCGGGGGTCTCGGCCATCATCGCGGCCACCCTCGCGGTGGTGGCGGGCCAAGCCGAGCACCTGGCGGCGGTGGTGGCGGGCGCGGCGCTGGTGGGTGGACTCCTCGGCTTCCTGCCCTACAACTTTGCGCCCGCGCGCATCTTCGTGGGCGACACGGGGGCGCTCTTCGTGGGCTACTCGCTCTCGATCCTCGCGCTCGAGGGCTACCGGCGCGCGACGGTGCTGACCTTCCTCGTGCCCCTCCTCGCGCTGGCGGTCCCGCTGCTCGACACGGGGCTCTCGATCCTGCGGCGCATCCGCAAGCGCAAGAATCCCCTCCAGGCCGATCGCCAGCACATGCACCACCGTCTGCTCCACGAGTACAAGGGCTCGCACCGGCCAGCGGTGCTGTCGCTCTACGGTCTCACCGCCTGCTTCTGCCTGATCGCGGTCTCGTTCACGCGCATCCTGGGCGTTGCGAGCCTGCTCTTCCTGTTCATCGTCGTGCTGCTCACGCTGCGCATCCTCCGCAACCTGGGCTTCGCGGGCATCGAGGACCCGGGAGCGGTCCCGGCGAAGAGCGGCGAGGGCGGAGGCCACCTGCGATGAGCGCGCGGGTCGCGCTCATCACGGGCATCACCGGTCAGGACGGCTCCTATCTGGCCGAGCTGCTGCTCGCCAAGGGCTACGCCGTCCACGGCATGGTGCGGCGCGCCAGCACGGAGAACTACGAGCGCATCGCACACCTTGCCGGAAGGATTGCGCTCCACCAGGCGGACCTGCTCGACCCGAGCTCGCTCATCGCCATGCTCTCCCGCGTGCGCCCGCGCGAGGTCTACAACCTGGCGGCCCAGTCCTTCGTGCCGACCTCGTGGCAGCAGCCCACCCTGACGGGCGAGTTCACCGCGCTCGGCGTGACGCGCATGCTCGAGGCGCTGCGGCTGGTCGACGCGAGCGCGCGCTTCTATCAGGCCTCGAGCTCCGAGATGTTCGGCAAGGTGCGCGAGACGCCCCAGAACGAGGCGACGCCCTTCTACCCGCGCAGCCCCTACGGCGTCGCGAAGGTGTTCGGCCACCACATCACGGTGAACTACCGCGAGAGCTACGGGCTCTTCGCGGTCTCGGGCATCCTCTTCAACCACGAGTCGCCGCGGCGGGGCCGCGAGTTCGTGACGCGCAAGATCAGCGAGGGCGTCGCGCGCATCAAGCTCGGGCTCGCGAGCGAGCTCCGGCTCGGCAACCTGGACGCGCGCCGCGACTGGGGGTACGCGCCGGAATACGTCGAGGCGATGTGGCGGATGCTCCAGCAGCCCGAGCCCCAGGACTTCGTGGTGGGCACCGGCCAGCACCACACGCCGCGCGAGTTCGTGCAGCTCGCCTTCGCGCACGTGGGGCTCGACCCGGCCGACTTCGTGCGCGTGGACGAGGCGCTGCTGCGCCCCGCCGAGGTCGACACGCTGCTGGCCGACCCGACCAAGGCGCGCGAGCAGCTCGGCTGGCGCGCCGCGACACCTTTCGCGGATCTGGTGCACATCATGGTCGAGGCAGATCTCGAGGCGCAGGAGCGCGCCAGCGGCCGCAGCCGCAGGGGAAAGGGGGCCCGATGATGGCGAGCGCGCTCGTGACGGGGGGAGCCGGCTTCATCGGAAGCCACCTCGTAGACCGCCTGGTGGAGCGCGGCCATCGCGTGCGGGTGCTCGACGACTTCTCGAGCGGGCGCGCTGCGAACCTCGGGCGCTCGGGCGAGCACGTCGGAGCTCCTGCGCGGCGATCTGTGCGATCCGGCCCTCCTCGCGCGGGCGCTCGCGGTGTGGAGCTGGTCTTCCATCAGGCCGCCGTGCCGAGCGTCCCGCGCAGTGTCGCCGAGCCCGTCCGCACGAACGCGGTGAATGTCTCGGGCACGCTCGGCCTGCTCGAGGCTTCGCGTCGCGCGGGGGTGCGCCGCTTCGTGTTCGCGGCGTCCTCGTCGGCTTACGGCAACACCGAGGAGCTGCCCAAGCACGAGGGTATGCCGCCCACGCCGGAGTCGCCCTACGCGCTCCAGAAGCTCGTGGGCGAGCAGTACTGTCGCCTCTACCACGCGCTCTACGGCCTCGAGACCGTGGCGCTGCGCTACTTCAACGTCTACGGGCCGCGCCAGAATCCGGAGAGCGAGTACGCTGCGGTGGTGCCGCGCTTCGTGACGATGTGTCTCGCGGGCCGCCGCCCGATCGTGTACGGCGACGGCGAGCAGACGCGCGACTTCACCTTCGTGGGGGACGCCGTCGAGGCGAACCTGCTCGCGGCCGAGAGCCCGCGCGCGGTGGGGCGCGTGATGAACGTGGCCGGCGGGCGGCGCATCAGCCTGAACGAGCTGCTGCGCGAGATCAATGCGCTCGCGGGCACGGCGCAGGCGCCCATCTACGAGGCGCCGCGCGCGGGCGACGTGCGCCACAGCCTGGCGAGCCTCGCGCGCGCCGAGGAGCTGCTCGGCTATCGCCCGCGCACTTCGTTGCGCGAGGGCCTGGCCGCGACGATCCAGAGCTTTCGGGAGCCGACATGAACGCGTGCGTGATCGGGACGGGCTACGTGGGCCTGGTGACCGGGGCCTGCTTCGCCGAGTTCGGCGTGTCGATGATCTGCGTCGACAAGGACGTCGCCAAGATCGAGGCGCTCCAGCGCGGCGAGATCCCCATGTACGAGCCTGGGCTCGACGCGCTCGTCGCGCGCAACGTCCAGCAGGGGCGGCTCTCCTTCACCACCGACACGGAGCACGCCGTGAGCGCGTCGCTCGTCGTGTTCATCGCGGTGCAGACTCCGCCGATGCCCGACGGCGGCACCGATCTCTCGGCGATCGAGGCGGCCGCCCGCGAGGTCGGGCGCGCGCTCAATGGCTACAAGGTGATCGTCACGAAGAGCACCGTGCCGGTGGGCACGGCCCAGCGCGTGAAGGAGCTGATCCGCGAAGAGCTCGACGCGGCCGGCCGCGACCACGGCTTCAGCGTCGCGTCGAATCCGGAGTTCCTGCGCGAAGGGGCGGCGATCAACGACTTCCTGCGGCCCGACCGCGTGATCATCGGCGCTGACGACGAGACGTCCATCGCGATCCTGAAGGATCTCTACCGGCCGCTCTATCTGAACGAGACGCCGTTCGTGCTCACGAACATCGTGACGGCGGAGCTCACCAAGTACGCGGCCAACACCTTCCTGGCAACCAAGATCTCCTTCATCAACGAGTGGGCGAACCTGTGCGAGGTGGTGGGCGGCGACATCCAGGCGATCGCGCGCGGTATCGGCCTCGACGGCCGCATCGGCAAGAAGTTCCTGCACCCCGGCCCGGGCTTCGGCGGCTCGTGCTTCCCGAAGGACACGCGCGCCGCGGCGCACTTCGCGCGCGTGCTCGGCAGCGGGCTCGAGATCGTCGAGGCGACCATCCGCGTGAACGAGCAGCAGCGCGCGCGCATGGTCGAGAAGATCGAGGAGGCCGTGGGCGGCTCGCTCGCCGGGAAGACGATCGGCGTGCTCGGTCTCAGCTTCAAGCCCGAGACCGACGACCTGCGCGAGGCGCCCGCCCTCGACATCATCCGCGCGCTCCAGGCGCGCGGCGCGGTGGTGCGCGCCTTCGACCCCGTCGCGATGCGCAAGGCCGAGGCGCTGCTGCAGGGCGTGACGTTCTGCAAGGACGCTTATCAGGCCTGCGAGGGCGCCGACGCGGCGGTGCTGGTGACCGAGTGGAACCAGCTGCGCATGCTCGACCTCGAGAAGCTGCGCCACCTGTTGCGCCAGCCCGTGCTGGTCGATCTGCGCAACGTCTACGAGCCCAAGCTCGCCGAGCGCGCCGGCCTCGAGTACATCAGCGTCGGGCGATGAGGCGCGCGCGGGTCCACGCCGTCGTCCTGGCGGGCGGCGCGGGCACGCGCTTCTGGCCGCTCTCGCGGGAGGCGCGCCCGAAGCCGCTGCTGGCGGTGGCCGGCCGCCAGAGCCTGCTCGCGGAGGCGGTCGCGCGTGCGCGGCGCGTGGCCGACCCGGGCTGCGTCTGGCTCGTGTGCGGGCGCGACCACGCCGAGGCCGTGCGGCGCGAAGCCCGGCTCCCGCGCGCGCGCACGCTGATCGAGCCCCGCATGCGCAACACCGCGGCGGCGATCGGCCTCGCGGCGACCCGGATCGCGGCGCTCGCGCCCGAGGCGGTGATGGTGGTGCTGCCGGCGGACCACCGCGTGCCCGACGGGCGCGCCTTCGCGGCCGCGGTGGCGCGCGCCGTGCGCGCGGCCGCCCGGGAGCCGGTGCTGGTGACGCTGGGCGTGCGGCCGACGCGCGTCGAGACCGGCTACGGCTACATCCGCCTCGGTGCGCGCCTCGGCGGAGCGCAGCGCGGGCTTCATCGGGTGGCGCGTTTCGTCGAAAAGCCGGATCGGGCGAGGGCCGCCCGGTTCGTGGCCCGCGGAGACCACCTCTGGAACTCGGGGATGTTCGTCTGGGGGGCGCGCACGCTGCTCGCCGAGCTCGCGGAGAGCGCGCCCAGGGTCGCGCGCGCGCTCGCGCCGGTGGCCGCGCTCGCCGGCGCGGCCCAGGCCGCGGGCGCTCGCCCGGGCGATCGCCGCGGCCTACCGGCGCATCCCCAAGCTGCCGATCGACACGGCCGTCCTGGAACGCAGCGCCCGCGTCTGGTGTCTGCCCGTGGAATTCCCCTGGAGCGACGTCGGCACCTGGCGCTCTCTTGCGCAGGAAGTCGGGGTCACGGAGAAGGCCAGTCACGTGATCTCCGGCACAGCCTGGCTCGTGGATTCTCCGAGAAACTTGGTGGCGGCTGCGGATCGTCCGATCGCCCTGCTCGGGGTTCGTGGCCTTGCCGTGATCGACGCGGGGGACGCGCTCCTCGTGGCGGCGCTCGAACGCAGCGGCGAGGTGAAGGAGCTCGTGGCGAGCCTTCGTCGCCGCAGGCGACCAGATCTTCTGTAGCCTCCGTCGGACGGGGGCAGCGAGGAGGGAATCATGGCCGGAGTTGATGCGCTCGAAGCGTTGCGCGCGATTCCGCTCTTCTCCCACGTCGCGGACGGGGACCTGGAGCAAATCGCCTCACACCTGATCGAGCGGCGCTATCCGCGCAACACCACGATCGTCGAGGAAGGCCTCCCGGGCGACTACATGTACATCATCCGCGAAGGCCGGGTGAAGGTGACGAAGCTGTCCGAGGACGGCCGCGAGAAGATCCTCGCGTTCTTCGAGCCCGGTCAGTTCGTGGGCGAGATGGCCCTGCTCGAGCGCGCGCCGCGCTCGGCGTCGGTGAAGACCCTGACGCCCGTGCGGGTGCTGGCGCTCTCTCGCGCGGACTTCACGGGCCTGATCCGCAAGAGCCCCGACCTCGCGATCTCGGTGATCCGCGAGCTCTCCGGGCGGCTGCGCGCCCTCAACGACCAGGCCAGCGCGCTCTCCTTCCAGCGCGTGAAGGACCGCACGAAGGGCCTCCTGATCCGGCTCGCCAAGGACGAGGCGTCCGACCGCGACCACCTGATCACGCCGGCGCTGACCCACCAGCAGATCGCGGACATGATCGGCACCTCGCGCGAGACCGTGACGCGCGTCGTGAAGGAGCTGAAGTCCTCGGGCTGGCTCGGCCAGGAGTCGAAGCGCTACGTGATCCCGAGCGACGCGATCGGCGGCGAGGTCGACTAAGTCACCTCGGGGACGCTCCTACTTCCCGGTGACTTGTGGGGACACTCCTTCGAGCAAGGGTGTCCCCGAAAGTCACCGCCAAGTAGGAACGTCCCCGAAAGTCACCGCGTGGCGCCGCCGATACGCACGGCGTGTTGGTGCAAGACGCCGCCTTTGCGCACGCGCTCGTCCTCTCGCTGCGCTCGGGCCTGATCGCCGTGGATGGCGCCGGGCGTATCGCCGCACTCTCGGCCGAGGGCGCGCGGCTGCTCGGGATCGAGGCGCAGCTGGGCGAGCCGGTCGAGCGCGCGCTCGCCACCCAACCCGCCCTGCTGGCACAGCTCGCCGCTGCGCGCGGGGGGCGTCTCGCGCCACGCGTCGAGCTCACGCTCCAGGACGCGCGCGGCGAGCCCCGCACGATCGGCTTCACCGCATTACCGGTCTCGGGGGGCGGCGCCGCCCTCCTGTTCCGCGACCTCACGCCCATCGAGCGCCAGGGCGAGCAGGAGCGCCTGCGCGCCCGCCTCGCGGGCCTCGGGCAGATGGCGGCCGGCCTCGCCCACGAGCTCCGCAATCCGCTCGCCTCGATCGAGCTCCTGGCCGGCCTCCTGAAGCGCGAGCTGGGCGAGCGGCCCGAGGTCCTCGAGCTGGTCGAGGAGATCTCGCACGAGGTGCAGACGCTCTCGGCCACGGTGGACACCTGCCTCGCCTGGGTGCGACCCGGCGTAGCCGAGTGCGCCGAGTTCTCCCCCGCCGAGCTGTTCGCCGAGACCCTGCGGCGCGCCCGGGCGCGCGTGCCCTTCGCTGGCGCGGTGGTCGTCCAGGTGGACCCGAGCGCGCGCGGGAGCGGCGACTTCGCCCAGCTGCGCAGCGCCCTCGAGAACCTGGTCGTGAACGCGCTCCAGGCCATGGCCAGCCACGCCCGGCCGGAGGGCCACCGCCTCGAGCTGCGCGCGCTCGCGCGCGAGCCCGAGGGCCTCTCGCTCCTCGTCTGCGACAGCGGCCCCGGGGTTCCCCTGGAGCTTCGCGAGCGCATCTTCTTCCCGTTCTTCACCACGCGCAGCGGGGGCTCGGGCATCGGGCTCGCGCTCGTCCAAAAGGTGGCCGCGAGCCACGGCGGAAGCGTCGGCGTCTCGGACGGCGCGGCCGGAGGCGCCTGCTTCGCCCTCCACCTGCCCGGGGAGCCGTCGCAGTGAGCTCCGCGGTGGGCAGCCTGCTGGTGGTGGAGGACAACGCCGCCCTGCGCCGCGCGATCGCGCGTGCCCTCGCGGAGCGCTTCGAGCGCATCGACGAGGCCGAGCAAGTGAGCGTCGCCCTCGAGCAGATCGCCACGACCGAGCGGGTCTACGACGTCGTGCTCAGCGACCTGCGGCTGCCCGGCGGGAGCGGCCTCGACGTGCTGCGCGCGGCGCGGGCGCGCGACGTGCGCACCGCCGTGGTGGTGATGACCGCCCACGGCAGCGTCGACGTCGCGGTGGCGGCGATGCGCGAGGGCGCCGTCGACTTCCTGGAGAAGCCCTTCGAGCTCGCCGAGCTCGAGGCGCGCATCGAGAAAGCGGCCGGCCACGCGCGCCTGCTGGGCGAGGTCAGCGAGCTGCGCGCCTCGCTCTCGGCGCGGCGCTCGCGCGGCCTGCTCCTGGGCCGGAGCCCCGCGCTGCTCGCCGCGGTGGAGCTCGCCGAGCGCGTGGCGCCGACGCGCGCGACGGTCCTCGTCACCGGCGAGACCGGCACCGGGAAGGAGCTGATCGCGGGCCTCGTCCACGCCTCCTCGCCGCGCGCCGACGGGCCTTTCGTGAAGGTGAACTGCGCGGCGCTCCCGGAGACCCTCCTCGAATCGGAGCTGTTCGGGCACGAGCGCGGCGCGTTCACGTCGGCGGATCGGCAGCGCATCGGGCGCTTCGAGCAAGCGAGCGGCGGGACGCTCTTCCTCGACGAGATCGGCGATCTCTCCCTCGCCACCCAGTCGAAGCTCCTGCGCGTGCTGCAGGACCAGGAGTTCCAGCGCCTCGGCGGAACGCGCGTGCTGCGCACCGACGCGCGCATCGTGGCCGCCACCAACAAGGATCTCGCGACGGCCATCGTGCGCGGCGACTTCCGCGAAGACCTCTACTTCCGGCTCAACGTGATCGCCATCCAGCTGCCGCCGCTCCGCGAGCGCCCCGAGGACGTCGAGCTCCTGGCACGCCACTTCCTGGCGGAGTTCGCGCGCGAGCTCGGGCGACCCCGCAGAGGCTTCAGCGCGGCGGCGCTCGTGCGCGTGCGCGGGCACCCCTGGCCCGGCAACGTGCGCGAGCTCTGCAACGCGATCGAGCGCGCCGTCCTGATGAGCGACGGCCCCGCGATCGAGGTCGGCGACCTCCAGCTCGCCGACGCGAGCCTGCACGCGGCCGGGGCCGGCTGGCGGCCCCAGCTGCCCAGCGGGGGCTTGGGCCTCGGCGAGGTCGAGCGGGCGGTCGTGCTGGAGGCGCTCGAGCGCTCGGCCTGGGTCCAGAAGGACGCTGCCGCCTGGCTGCGCATCACTCGCCGCAAGCTGAACTACATGATCCAGCAGATGGGCATCACCCACGCCACCTGGCGGCGCAACCGGGACACGGACTGAGGCAGCGGGCTCGCGCCCCGCTCCGTTACTCTCCCCGCCCGCCCCCACTTCGAGGAGCCCGCCATGTCGTTGGCTCGCCTTTCCCTCCTTGCGCTCGCGTTCGCACTCGCGCTCCTGGGCTGCCAGAGCGACGCCGAGCGGGCCGCCGCGCACCTGAAGCGCGGCGACGAGTTCGCCAAGGCCGAGAAGTGGGACGAGGCGGCGATCGAGTACCGCAACGTCATCCAGATCGATCCCAACAGTGCGCCCGCCCACTTCGGGCTGGCCAAGGCCTACCTCGGCAAGAAGGACGCTCGCTCGGCCTACTGGGAGCTCGAGGAGACCGTCCGTCTCGACCCCAAGAACGTCGACGCCCGCATCCAGTTCGGCGAGTTCCAGCTGTTGGGGACGAAGGACGACCTCGAGAAGGCCCTCGCGAGCGGCGAGGCGGTCATCGCGGCCGACCCGCAGCGCTGGGAGGGCTACGCCCTCAAGGGCCGCGCGCTGGCCGGTCTGGGCCGCCACGAGCAGGCGGGCGATGCCTTCCAGAAGGCTGAGCAGCTGGCTGCGGACCAGCCCGCCCCGCTCCTGCTCTGGGCCAACCACCTCCGGACCGCTGGCAAGACGGCGGAGGCCGAGGCGGCCTACAAGCAGCTCGCGGCCAAGTTCCCGGGCTTCCCCACCGCCGCCGCGCTGGGCGGCTTCTACGCGACCCTCGAGGGGCGCGACGCCGACGCCGAGGCCGCCTACCGGGATGGGCTCGCGAAGGCAAAGCCCAACGAGGTGACCTTCGCCACCACCGTGGTCGCGAACTTCTTGGCCTCGCGCGGCCGGCTGGACGAGGCCGAACAGACGATGCGCGATGCGATCGCCAAGTCTCCCGATTCGGTGGATCTGATCTACGTGCTCGCCGGCTTCTACCAGAGCCGGGGTCGCGCCGACGAAGCCACGAAGATGGTGGAGCAGGCCACCACCGCGCAGCCCAACAAGCCCGAGCCGTGGCTGGTCCTCTCCCAGTACCGCGGCCGACTACGGGACTTCGACGGCGCGCTGGCCGCCGCCGAGAAGGCGGTGGCCGTTGCGCCTGACAACGTCACCGCGAAGCTGCGGCGCGCCGAGGTGCTGGTCGACATCGGCCGCGAGAAGAACGACCCGAAGGCGCTCGCCCAGGCGCGCGAGGTGGTGGACGCGATCCTGGCCACCGACGAGGGCCATCCCGAGGCAAATTTCGTGAAGGCCAAGCTCGACCTCTCGGCGGGCAAGACCGACGACGCGCTCGCCGATCTGCGCAAGACGATCGACCGCAACCCCGCGCTTCCCGAAGCGCACTTCCTGATGGCCTCGGCCCAGATGCTCGCCGGGGACCGCACCGGCGCGCGCACCTCCGCCTCGCGCGCGCTCGAGCTGCGCGCGAACTTCCCCGAGGCCCTCGCGCTGCTCGCGCGTATCCACGCCGCGCTCGGCGATCACGCGCTGGCGATCGAGGTCGGCAAGCGGGCGATCGCCCAGGGTGCCGATCCCGAAGAGATGCACATCGTGATCGCCCAGAACCTCGTCCAGGAGGGCCAGCTCGGGGCCGCCCGCGAGGAGCTCGAGCAGATCGCGCCCGAGGCGCGCGGCGTCGATGCGCTCTTCGCGCTGGGCCGCGTGCGCCTCTTCCAGGGCATCGAGGCCACGCGCAAGGCGCGCGATGCGTCGGGGGCCGTGAAGGACGCGCGCGCCGAGAAGGACGCCGCGGCGGCCTTCGCGGACGCGCGGCAGTACCTCGAGCAGGCGGCGAAGCTTTCGCCCAACAACCCGGAGATCCTGGCCTCGCTCTTCCCGCTCGACCAGCGCGAGGGCAGGCTCGCGGAGTCGAGCGCCCGAGTTGCCGCCGCCGTCGCCGCGGATCCGAAGAGCGGGGCGTTGGCGCGGCTCGCGGGGGACGTGGAAGCCGTCTCCGGGCACGTCGACAAGGCCGAGGCCAGCTACCGGCGCGCGATCGAGTTGAACGCGAACGATCTGGAGGCGTACGGGCGGCTCGCGGCGCTTCTGGCTCGGATCCCGGGGCGGGGCGGCGAGATCGTGAAGACCTACGAGGACGCGCTCGCCAAGAACCCGAAGTCCGGAGAGATCCAGCTGATCCTCGGGCTCCTCAAGGAAGGGCAGGGCGTGGCGACCCGGAACGACGCGCTCATCGAGGCGGCGGTTCAGCACTACGAGCAGGCCATCCAGCTGAACCCGGACCTGGCAGTGGCGAAGAACAACCTCGCCTACTGGCTCGCCGAGCGCGGCGGCAACCTCGACCGCGCCCTCGACCTCGCCCAGGAGGCGAAGGAGGTGCTGCCGAGCACGCCCGAGGTCGCCGACACGCTCGGCTGGGTCTTCTACAAGAAGAAGCTGCCGGACGTGGCCGTGAACTACTTCCGCGAGGCCGTGGGCGGGCTCCCGCACGGGAGCCCCACCCTGCCCCTGGTGCGCCACCACCTGGCGCTCGCCGAGGCAGGCAGCGGGGACCCCAAGGCGGCCGCCGCGGAGTGGGAGATGGCGCTGAAGGAGCAGGCCGCCCTCCAGCCCAAGGGAGCCCCCGACCCGGAGTGGGTCGCCGAGGCTCGCGCCGGCCTCAGCAAGGTCCGCCCCGGCTGAGGAGGTGGAGTTAACAGGGGGACGCTGGTTAACCGGGTTCGACAGCAGTCAGTACGACTACGTGGGCTCACCCGGTTAACCAGCGTCCCCCTGTTAACTCCAGCTCCGTTCAAGCCTCATCGGGGGCCCGCCGATGAGGCCGGGGAACCGGCGTGCGTCCCAGCTCGGGCGGCGCGCGGTCTCGTGCGGAGGGACTCATGAGGCTCACGAAGCTCGCGTTGGCCGTCGGGCTGGCGCTCGCATTCGAAGGACCGCTCGCTGCGGAGGAGCAGGCGCCGCCCGCGTCCGCTTCCGACGCGGCACAGGCCGACGCAACGCCCGCTGCGGCTCCCGCGGCCGCAGCCGAGGCGGACGCGCCCGTTCCGGGGCGGGAGCTCGGCCAGGCCGGCTACGACTCGCAGGGTCGCCCGGGCCGCATCCACGTCGTGAAGAAGGGCGACACGCTCTGGGACATCTCCGACGCCTACCTCGGCACGCCCTGGGTCTGGCCGTCGATCTGGAAGGACAACACGGCGGAGGTCGAGAACCCCCACCGCATCTATCCCAGCGAGCGCATCTGGATCAGCCCCTACGAGATGCGCAAGGTCAGCGACGCCGAGGCCGCCGAGATGCTCGCGCGCACGCCCGCCGAGGAGGCCGCGCCGGTCGAGCCGATGCCCGCCGCGATCGCCGATCCGGATGGCCCGGAGCCCATGCACCCGCGCGCCATGTACCACTACGCGGAGATCGACACGACGGGCTTCGTGACCCTCGAGGAGCTCGAGGGCGCCGCCTCCATCGTCGACGCCCCCACGCTGCGCACCATGCTCTCGGACAACACCGAGGTCGTGATCGGCCTGGGCGAGGGCGAGGTCGCCGTCGGCGACCAGCTCGACGTCTTCCGGCCCGGCGAGCTCGTGGTCGATCCGGCGACGAGCAAGAAGATCGGCCGCGTGACCGAGCAGCTCGGCTGGCTCGAGGTGACCGTGGTCCACAAGGAGTCGGCCACCGCCATCGTGCGCAAGTCGCGCTCCGAGATCGTGCGCGGCGACCACGTGATGCCGCGCCGCCACCGGGACCCCGACGTGGCGATCGGCGATCGCACGAGCGTCGAGGGCATGATCGCCTGGACGCCGAACCACCGGCTCCAGATGAGCCAGGGCGACGTCGTCTATCTGAACCGCGGCAGCCGCCAGGGCCTCGAGCTCGGCAGCCCGATCGAGGTCTACGATCCGATGGGCAAGGAGCGCGACACGGTGCGCGACGAGGTGCGCGAGCTCCCGGATACGGTGATCGGGAAGGGCATCGTGGTCGACCTCTACGACGACACCGCGGTCGCGGTGGTGACGCACGCGACGGTCGAGCTGATGCGCGGGTACCGCTTCCGCGGCTCGGACTCGATCGCGCCCTGAACGCGCCACGACGTTCGCACGCGCCCGCCGGCGTTCGCCGGCGGGCGTTTGCGTTTCGGGCCCTTGCAGCGCAGGCGCGGCGCGCGACGCTCGGCTCCTCCCCGGTCCCGGCGGGCACATGGACATCCTCGACGCGCGCGATCCGAGCGCGCGGCCCGCGCTCGTGGCCTGGCTGCGCGTCCAGCGCCGCTACGCCCTCCATCCGGAGGAGCTGCCGCCGGCCGTGCGCCGCGCGCGGGAGCCGGCGGCCGTGCTGGCCGCGGCGGGGATCCCGCGCGCGGGCGAGGCGCGCGTGGAGCGCGACTGCGCTGCGCTCGCCAGCTGCGCGGCGCGCGCGCTCCCGATCTCGTCGCCAGCCTATCCCGAGCGGCTGCGCAGGCTCCCCGACGCGCCGCCGCTCATCGTCGTGCGCGGCAACCCGGCGCTCTTCGCGGTGCGCGCCGTCGCCATCGTCGGAGCGCGCGCCGCCACCGTCTACGGGCGCGAGATCGCGCGCGAGCTCGCGGCGGCGGCGGCCCGCGCGGGGCTGCTCGTGGTCTCGGGGCTCGCGCGCGGGATCGACGCCTGTGCGCACGAGGCGGCGCTCGCCGCCGGGGGCGCGAGCCTCGCCTGGCTGCCGTGCGGCATCGATCGCATCTACCCGCCCAATCACCGGCGGCTCGGGCAGGCGCTGATCGCGGGGGGCGCCGTCGCCAGCGAGTTCCCGATCGGCACGCCCCCACGCGCAGCCTACTTCCCGCTGCGCAATCGCCTGATCAGCGGCCTCTCGGAGGCCGTGGTGGTGGTGGAGGCGCGCGAGCGCAGCGGCTCGCTCGTGACCGCGCGCCTCGCCGGCGACCAGAGCGTGGACGTGCTCGCGGTGCCGGGCTCGATCCGCTCGCCCACGAGCGCGGGGCCGAATCGGCTCCTGCGCGACGGCGCCGGCATGGTGACGTGCGCCGAGGATCTACTGCAGGCACTGGGGCTCCCGGCTCCCGACCGCCCCAGTGAGCCAATCGCTCCGCGCCGTCCGCCGGTCGCACCGCGCAGCGCGCCGGAAGCGCCTGCGCTGCTGGGTCGGATCCTGCGCGCGCTCCGCGCCGAGCCGCTCTCGCGCGATGCGCTCGCCGACCAGCTCGGCGAGGGCGCCGAGGCGATCGCCGGCGCGCTCGCGCAGCTCGAGGTCGCCGGCAGCGCGAGCGAGGATCGCGACGGCCGCTGGGTGCCCCGGGCCCTCGCGAGCGAGGAGAGCCCCGGCCGGCTATGACCCCCGCATGCAGGCGGTCGTCGTGGGGGCGGGGCTCGCGGGCTGCGAGGCGGCCTGGCAGCTCGCCGAGCGCGGCATCTCGGTCGCGCTCTACGAGATGAAGCCTGCGCGCTTCTCGCCCGCGCACGGGAGCCCCGAGCTCGCCGAGCTCGTGTGCAGCAACTCGCTGCGCGCGGCCGCGGTCGAGAATGCCGTGGGCCTCCTCAAGGAGGAGATGCGCCGGCTGGGCTCTCTCATCGTGCGCGCGGCCGACGAGACCGCGGTGCCCGCGGGCCGCGCGCTGGCCGTGGATCGGCTCGAGTTCTCGCGGCGGGTGACGGCGGAGATCGAGGGTCACCCGCGCATCGCGCTGCGGCGCGAGGAGGTGGCGCGCATCCCCGACGCGCCTCTCGTGATCCTCGCCACGGGGCCGCTCACGGCGCCCGCCCTCGCGAGCGAGCTCCAGGCGATCGTGGGCGGCGCATCGCTCTACTTCTACGACGCGATCTCGCCCATCGTGTACGCGGACTCGGTGGACGCCGCGGCCGGGTTCCGCGCGTCGCGCTGGGAGGACGGGCCGGGCGACTACCTGAACCTGCCGCTCGACGCCGCGCAGTACGAGGCCTTCGTGGCCGGCCTGTGTGCGGCCGATGCGGTCCCCGCCCATGCCTTCGAGAAGGCGCTCTACTTCGAGGGCTGCCTCCCGATCGAGGAGATGGCGCGCCGCGGGCCGGCGACGCTGCGCTTCGGGCCGATGAAGGCCGTGGGGCTCAGCGACCCGCGCACGGGCCGGCGCCCCTACGCCGTGGTCCAGCTGCGCAACGAGGACAAGCGCGGCTCGCTCTACAACCTGGTGGGCTTCCAGACGAAGCTCCGCCAAGGCGAGCAGCAGCGCCTGCTGCGGACGCTCCCCGGGCTGGCGGAGGCCGTCTTCGCGCGCCTGGGCTCCGTGCACCGCAACACCTACGTCGACGCGCCGCGCGTGCTCGACGGCGCCTTCGCGCTGCGCGCGCGGCCGAACGTGCTCTTGGCCGGCCAGATGACGGGCGTCGAGGGCTACGTGGAGAGCGCCGCCACGGGCCTTCTGGCCGGTCTTTTTGCGGCGGCGCGCTCGCGCGGCGCGCCGCGCCCGGAGCCGCCGCCCGAGAGCGCCCACGGCGCCTTGCTCGCCCACCTGCGCGAGGAGCGGCCCCACGGCTACCAGCCGATGAACGTGAACTTCGGCCTCTTTCCGCCGCTCGCCGAGCGGCCGGCCACACGGCTCGAGCGCAATCGGCGGCTGGCGGAGCGCGCGCTCGCGGAGCTCGACGGCTTCCGGCGCGCGAGCGAGGCGCTGGCGTGAGCTGGGACGACGCGCTCGCCGCCTTCGGGCGCTTCCTGCGCTCGGAGCGCGGCTTCTCGGAGCACACGGCGCGCGCCTACCTCTCCGACGTGCGCCAGCTCGCGCGCCACGCGAAGGCGCGCCCGCAGCGCGTGAGCGCCGACGACGTGCGCGCCTTCCTCGCCAGCCAGCACCGCGCGCGCTCGCCCGCGACCCTGGGCCGGCGACTCGCCGCCGTGCGCGCGTTCTTCCGCTTCCTCGTGCGCGAGGGCGCGCGGCGCGCGGACCCGACGCTGGGCATCCCGGCGCCGCGCGCGCCGCGGCCGCTCCCGCGCCCGCTCGCGGTGGACGACTGCGCCGCGCTGCTCGACGCGCAGAAGGTCTCCGACGGAGAGCCAGAGCTCGGCGCGCTCCGCGACCAGGCGATGCTCGAGCTGCTCTACGGCGCGGGGCTGCGCGTGGGCGAGCTGGTCGCGCTCGACGTGCGCGACGTGGATCTCGTGAGCCGCGAGGTGCGCGTGTGGGGGAAGGGCGCGAAGGAGCGCGTCGTCCCGCTGCCCGAGGCGACGCAGCTCGCGCTGCGCGCTTACCTCGATCGCCGGCGCGAGCCCGGCGTCCTCGCCCAGCCGCTCTTCGCTTCGCTCCGCGTTCCTCGCGGAGCGAAGCCCCAAAGACTCGACGCGCGCGCCGTGCGCCGGCAGCTGCGCCGCCGCGCGAGCGCGGCGGGCCTCGCGGACCGCGTGCATCCCCATCGGCTGCGCCACAGCTACGCGACGCATCTGCTCGACATGGGCGCCGACCTGCGCGCCATCCAGGAGCTGCTGGGCCACGCGAGCCTCTCGACGACGCAGCGCTACACCGCCGTCTCGGCGGAGCGGCTGGTCGCCGTGTACGATCGCGCGCACCCGCGCGCCCGCCGCGAGAGACGGAGAGAGATCTCGTGACGGAGCGCCTCCGCGCCACCACCGTGCTCGCCGTGCTGCGCGGCGGGAAGCTCGCCCTTGCCGCCGACGGGCAGGTGACGGTCGGCAACATCGTGATGAAGCAAGGCGCCAACAAGCTGCGCCTGATCGCGAAGGGCCGGGCGGCGCTGGGCTTCGCGGGCGGCGCCGCCGACGGGCTCGCGCTCACCGAGCGGCTCGAGGCGAAGCTCGAGCAGCACGCGAGCAGCGTGCGCCGCGCGGCCGTCGAGCTCGCGCGCGACTGGCGCACCGATCGCGCGCTGCGCCGGCTCGAGGCGCTCCTGATCGTCGCCGACGCCGAGAACGTGCTCGTGGTCTCGGGCAACGGCGACGTGATCGAGCCCGATGACGGCATCGCGGCGATCGGCTCGGGCGGACCCTACGCGCTCGCCGCCGCGCGCGCCCTCGCGCGCCACTCGACGCTCGGCGCCGAGGAGATCGCGCGCGCCGCCCTCGCGATCGCTGCGGAGATCTGCATCTACACGAACGCCAACGTGCAGCTGGTGACGCTCCCGTGAGCGAGCCCACCGCCTTCACGCCGCGCGAGGTCGTCTCCGAGCTCGACCGCTACGTGGTGGGCCAGCGCGACGCGAAGCGCGCCGTCGCGATCGCGCTGCGCAACCGCTGGCGGCGCCAGCGCGTGGCGCCCGAGCTGCGCGACGAGATCGCGCCCAAGAACATCCTCATGATCGGCCCGACGGGCGTGGGGAAGACCGAGATCGCGCGGCGCCTCGCGAAGCTCGCGCAGGCTCCCTTCGTCAAGGTCGAGGCCTCGAAGTTCACCGAGGTGGGCTACGTCGGCCGCGACGTGGAGTCGATCGTGCGCGACCTCGCGAGACCTCGGCGTCCAGCTCGTCGCCGAAGAGGAGAGGCGCCTGGTGATGGCCCGGGCGCGCGAGCGGGCCGAGGAGCGCGCGCTCGACGCGCTGCTGCCGGCTCCGTCCGCCCGGGAGGCGAGCGGCCCCGCGCCGAGCGGCGACGGCGAGGGCACGCGCGAGAAGCTGCGGCGCATGCTGCGCGAGGGGCGCCTGGCGGAGCGCGAGATCGAGGTCGACCTGGCCGATGCCGGGAGCGCCCCGACCCTCTCGCTCTTCACGCCCCAGGGCGTCGAGGAGATGGGAATCCAGCTGAAGGACATGCTGGGCGGGATGCTCGGCGGGCGCACCAAGCGCCGCCGCATGAAGCTCGGCCCGGCGCTCGAGGCGCTCGGCGCCGAGGAGGCGCAGAAGCTCCTCGACATGGACCGCGTGCGCGAGCTCGCGATCGCGCGCGTGGAGCAGACCGGCATCGTCTTCATCGACGAGATCGACAAGGTGGTGGGGCGCCCGGACGCGGGCGGGCGGGGCCCCGATGTCTCCCGCGAGGGCGTCCAGCGCGACCTCCTCCCGATCGTGGAGGGCTCGACCGTGCAGACCAAGCACGGCCCGGTGCGCACCGACCACGTGCTCTTCATCGCCGCGGGCGCCTTCCATCTGGCGCGCCCGAGCGACCTGATTCCCGAGCTCCAGGGGCGCTTTCCGATCCGGGTCGAGCTCGCGAGCCTCGGCCGGCGACGACTTCGTGCGCATCCTGCAGGAGCCCAAGAACTCGCTCGTGCGCCAGTACACGGCGCTGCTCGCGACCGAGGGGGTCGAGCTGCGCCTTCAGCGCGGACGGCGTCGAGGCGATCGCCGAGCTCGCCGCCCAGGTGAACGAGCGCACCGAGAACATCGGCGCGCGCCGCCTGCACACGGTGCTCGAGCGGCTGCTCGACGAGGTGAGCTTCGACGCGCCCGATCAGCGAGGTCGCCGGGTCCACGTGGACGCGGCGTTCGTGAAGGATCGCCTCGCGGGGCTCGTGCAGGACGAGGATCTGTCCCGCTATATCCTGTGAAGGGTGGATGCCCGAGCGGTCGGGCGGGGTGAGTGCTTGAGCCAATCGCGCGTTCTGGCCGTGGATGACGAGCGCTTCTTTCGGGAGGTGATCAACGACACCCTCACGGCGGCCGGGCTCGAGGTGGTGACTGCAGCCAATGGCGCGGAGGCGCTCGAAGCGGCTGCGGACCCCTCGATCGGCGCCGTGGTGCTCGATCTCCAGCTGCCCGATCTGCACGGCTTGGAGGTGTTCCGCCGCCTGAAGGAGACGCGGCCGGACCTGCGCGTGGTGATTCTCTCCGCCCACACGGACGAGGCGCACGTGCTCGAGGCGCTGCGCCTGGGCGCCTTCGACTACCTGGCGAAGCCCCTGCACGAGGAGGAGCTCGTGCTCGCGGTGCGCCGCGCGCTCGACACGCACGGCCTGGCGAGCGGCTGGCAGCGCCTCAAGTCGCGGGTGGACCGGCTCCAGGATTCGCTCCAGGAGCTCTGGGCGCGCGCGCGCGCCGACGGCGTCTCGCCCGACGACCTGCGCACCCTCGCGGTGCGGGCGGTGGCCGAGGTGCTCGGCGCGGCGCGCACCTCGCTCCTGCTGCTGGACGAGGACGCCGCCGAGCTCAAGGTGGTGGCGGCGTTGGGCAACAAGGTGCCCACCTCCGAGATGGATGCGGTGCCGCTCGGGAAGGGCGTGGCGGGCCTCGCGCTCGCGCGCGGGGAGCCGCTGCTCGTCGGCGACGTCGCCGACGATGCCCGCTTCGCGGGCCGCGACGCGCCGGGGACGTACGCCTCGGGCTCGTTCGCGGTGGCGCCGCTCGTCGCGGGCGCGCGGGCGCTAGGCGTGCTGTGCGCGACCGAGCGCACGGGGGCGAGCGCTTCGACGCCGAGGATCTCGCGCTGATGCGCATCCTCGCGGTCCAGATCGCCCAGATGATCGCGCCGCCGGAGCCCCCTCCTGCGCCCGACCTCGACCCCGAGCTCGAGATCGACGTGGATCATCGGCACCTCGCCGCCGCGCGGCGAGGCGCCCGCGGAGTCGGCGGGCCGCGGGGGCGAGCTCGCCCGCGCAATCTGCGAGGCCGTCACCTCGGAGGTGGAGCCGGCGCGCATCCTCGAGGCCGCGCTGAAGCCGGTCGCGAGCGCGCTCGGCGCGGCGCCGGTCTCGATCTATCTGCGCGACGTCGAGACCGGCGAGCTCGTGCGCGAGGCGGAGTGCGACGGCGGGCGCCGCTCGGACCGGCCGCGCCTTTCCGCGAGCCGTGGGCTGGTGGGCGCTGCGCTCGCCACGGGCCAGCTCGTCGCGAGCGCCGACCCCACGACGCACCCGCACTTCGACGCGAAGGTCGATACGCCGAGCGACGGCCGGCCGGGACCGCTCGTGTGCGGGGCGCTCCGCTTCCGCGGCAAGCCGATCGGCGTCTTCCGCGCCTTCCCCGCGCAGGGCGCCGACGCCGCCCCCGAGCTCGCCGAGCTGATCGGCTCCGCGCTCTCCGCGGCCGTCCGAAACGTGCTCCTCTACCGCAGCCTGGTCGAGACCATCGAAGAGGTCGCCGAAGCGCGCCGCGCGGCCGCGCAGTCCTGATGCGGGAGCTGATCGACAAGGCGGCGGTGCTGATCGAGGCGCTGCCCTACATCCGGCGCTTCCAGGACAAGACGATCGTCATCAAGTACGGCGGCCACGCGATGACCGATCCGGAGCTGAGCGCCTCGTTCGCGCTCGACGTGGTGCTGCTCAAGTACATCGGGCTCAAGCCCGTGATCGTGCACGGCGGCGGCCCGCAGATCGAGGAGACGCTCGCGAGGCTCGGCATCCAGTCGCGCTTCGTGGACGGCCTGCGCGTCACCGACGACGCGACGATGGAGGTCGTCGAGATGGTGCTCGGCGGCACCGTGAACCGCGAGATCGTCGGCCTGATCCAGAGCGGCGGCGGCAAGGCGATCGGCCTCACGGGCAACGACGGGCGTCTCCTGCTCGTGAAGCGCCGCGTGCGCGAGGGCCAGGACCTGGGCGCGTCGGCGAGGTCGTGGCCGTGGACCCGGTGCCGATCAACGCGGTGGCGGACGCCGGCTTCATCCCGGTGATCGCCCCGATCGGCGTGGACGAGCAGGGGGTCACCCACAACGTGAACGCCGACGACGCCGCGGGCGCAATCGCCGCCGCGCTGCGCGCGGAGAAGCTGATCCAGCTGACCGACGTCGAGGGCGTGAAGGACGCGAGCGGGAAGCTGATCCCGCAGCTCACCGAGAACGACGTCCGGAAGCTGATCGCAGAGGGGACGATTCAGGGCGGGATGATCCCCAAGGTCGAATGCTGCCTGCAGGCCCTGCGGGGAGGTGTGGCGAGAAGCCACATCATCGACGGCCGCATGCAGCACGCCGTGCTGCTCGAGATCTTCACCGATACGGGCGTCGGGAGCGTCTTCCTCGCCCGCCCCGCCAAGCGCCGCCAAGACCGCCGGGACCCGCGCAGCGGGGACGCTGGTTGACTGCTAGTGGGGACGTTCGTTTACGAAGTTTACGAGGCCGAGCGGCAAGACCCGGATGCGATGTCGGGGGCCTCGTAAACTTCGTAAACGAACGTCCCCAGCCCGGCCGCCTGCCTCAGCTTCGGCCCTCGGTCCGCCGATACCCGCTTCGTTCCGGCCCCCTCTGTTTCTGGGGGTCTCGGGGGCGACATGCGAGTTGGCGAGCAAGTCGGGAAGGCGCACGCGCAAGTGCTCGCGCTCGCCCCGGGCTGCGACCCGACGCGCCTCTCGTTGCGGCCGACCGAGGGCTACGTGCTCTCGCGAATCGATGGCCGCACGAGCTGGGGCACCTTGCGCCAGATCGGCGCGCTGCCGGCCCAGGAGATCGATCAGCTCGTCGAGCGGTGGCTCAAGTCGGGCGTGCTCGTCGTCGCCGACGCCGGGCGCAGCGCGGGAGCCGGCGAGCGGCCGCCGAGCGCGAGCAAGCCGCCGAGCAGCGGCCCCGCGCAGGAGCAGAAGCGCAGCGGGACCAGCGCGCCGGCGCCGGTCGCGCCCGCAAGGCCGGCGATTTCGCTTCCCGAGCTCGACGCGAGCCTCGAGCTCGAGGTCGAGCTCCAGCAGGAGATCCTCGCCTTCGCCGGAGGTCTCGGGCGCCGCTACCACGAGATTCTCGGCGTCGCGGCCGACGCCGACACCAAGGCCATCAAGCGCGCCTACTTCACGCTCTCGAAGAAGCTCCATCCGGACCGCTACTTCCGACGGAACACGGGCGCCTTCAGGCCTCTGATCGAGAGCTGCTTCAAGGGGCTGCTGGAGGCCTACGAGCTGCTCTCCGATCCGCAGACGCGCAGCGAGGTCCAGAACGCGCCGCGCGCGAACGCGCCCGTCGACGAGGGCCACGCCGCGAACGCGCGGCTCTCGAGCTTGGAGGCCCGCCGCCGCCTGCGCGAGCGCGTCGGCTCGCTCGCCGGACACGCGCGCGCCCACCAGGACCGCCGGCGCAAGGCCAAGACCTTCTTCGAGTCCGGCATGGCGGCCTTCAACGAGAAGCGCTGGCTCGAGGCGGCCGGCGCCGTGCGCCTCGCCATCGCCTTCGACGCGGAGAACGCCGCCTACCGCGAGGCCTTCCCCGACGTGCAGCGCAGGGCCCACGAGGAGCGCGCCAAGCACTCGACGAAGCTCGCCGAGGCGGCGCTCGAGCTGCGCGACTACGCCGACGCACTCGAGCACTTCGAGGAGGCGCTCCACTTCCGGCCCGTGGACGACACGCTCGCCCACCGCGCGGCGAAGCTCGCTTTCCAGGTGGGCGGCGACCTGAAGCGCGCGAAGGAGCTCGCCCTGCACGCCGTGGAGCTCGCGCCGGAGAACGGCCCCTACCGGCGCTTGTTGGGCACGGTCTACAAGGCGGCGGGCCTCAAGGCCAACGCGAAGCGCGAGCTCGAGGCCGCGCTGCGCATCGACCCCCAGGACCGCGAGGCTCGCGAAGAGCTGCGCTCGCTCTAGGCAAAGGATTCGGAGGACGGAATGAGTCGCGTGATCGGCATCGATCTGGGAACCACGAACTCGTGCGTGGCCGTCGTCGAGAACGGCCAGGTCACCGTGATTCCGAACTCCGGCGGCTACAAGACGACGCCCTCGATGTTCGCGATCACCCAGGACGGCAAGCGCCTGGTGGGCCACCTCGCCAAGCGCCAGGCCGTCACCAACGCCAAGGCGACCGTCTACGCGGCCAAGCGCCTGATCGGCCGCCGCTTCGACTCCGACGAGGTCCAGAAGTCGATCGAGCTGTGCCCTTACGAGATCCTGCGCGGCCCCAACGACGACCCGCGCGTCCAGATCGCCGGCAAGACCTTCACGGTGCCGGAGATCTCTGCGGCGGTGCTGCGCGAGATGCGGCGCGTGGCGGAGGAGTACCTGGGCGAGCCGGTCAAGGAAGCGGTGATCACGGTGCCCGCCTACTTCAACGACGCCCAGCGCCAGTGCACGAAGGACGCGGGCAAGATCGCCGGCCTCGAAGTGCTGCGCATCGTGAACGAGCCGACCGCGGCGGCGATCGCCTACGGCATGACGCGCCAGGGCCGCGACGAGAAGATCGCGATCTACGACCTCGGCGGCGGCACCTTCGACATCTCGGTGCTCGAGCTCTCCGACGGCGTGATCGAGGTGCTCGCCACCGCCGGCGACACCTTCCTGGGCGGCGAGGACTTCGACCGCCGCATCGTCCAGCACCTGCTCGAGTGGTTCCAGGAGAAGGAGGGCATCGACCTGCGCGGCGACCCGATGGCGCTCCAGCGCCTGAAGGACGCCGCGGAGAAGGCGAAGTGCGACCTCTCCTCGCGCGACACCGTCGAGGTGAACCTGCCCTTCATCGCGAGCGACGCGAACGGGCCGCGCCACCTCTCCTACCAGCTGACGCGCGAGCAGCTCGAGCGGCTGGTCGACGACATCGTGCGCGGAACGCTGAAGACCGTCGAGCAGTGCCTGCAGGACGCGAACCTCCAGGCCAAGGACATCGAGCAGGTGATCCTGGTGGGCGGCCAGACGCGCACGCCGCTCGTGCAGAAGTGCGTGGCCGAGTACTTCGGCAAGCGCCCGCACAAGGGCGTGAACCCCGACGAGGTCGTCGCGGTGGGCGCCGCGCTCCAGGGCGAGAGCCTGGTCTCCGAGGACCAGAACCTCCTGCTGCTCGACGTGACGCCGCTCTCGCTCGGCATCGCCACCTTCGGCGGCCACTTCGCCAAGCTGATCGAGCGCAACACCACGGTGCCCGCGCGCAAGGGCCACATCTTCACGACCACGCGCGACAACCAGTCCGCGGTGAAGATCCGCGTGCTGCAGGGCGAGAGCGACACCGCGATCGACAACGACCTGCTCGGCGAGTTCGTGCTCGGCGGCATCCGCCAGGCGCGCAAGGGCGAGCCCGAGATCGAGGTGACCTTCGACATCGACGCCAACGGCATCGTCTCCGTGGCCGCGCGCGATCTCGCTACCGGCAAGGAGCAGTCGATCACCGTCAACGCGACCGGCACGCTCACCGACGACGAGATCCAGCAGATCATCCGCGAGCAGGAGCTCTACGAAGTCACGCTGAAGGAGTGACGGCGACGATGGCCGAAGGGACCGAACAGCGCATTGCGCGCCTCATGGCCGAGGGTCTGGACGCCTACGGGCAGGACCTGATCGACCGGGCCGTCGCCTGCTGGCGCGCGGTGCTGAAGCTCGACCCGAACCACGAGGTGGCGCGGGATTACCTCGAGGCGGCGGGCTTCGAGACCAAGGCGGCGCCCGCGCCCGCGGCGCGCGCGCCCCAGGCTCGCGAGGCGAAGACCGTGCTCGAGCGCAGCGGCGACGCCGAGGCGCTCGAGCTGCTCGACGCCGCCATCCGCGAGGCGCCCGCAGACCTCGAGGCCCAGGCCGCGCTCGACCTGGTGCGCGCCTCGCTCTACCGCAAGTACCGCCAGCGCACGAAGGAGGGCAGCGGCGTCCCGCGCGTGAAGCTCGGCCCCCAGGAGATCCTGCGCTTCAACCTGGGCGCCAACGCGGGCTTCGTGCTCTCCATGATCGACGGGCACACCTCGGTGGACGAGCTCGTCGCGCTCACCAACATGGACCCGTTCGAGGCGCTCCACGTGCTCGGCAAGCTGATGGACTCCGGCATCGTCGAGGTGCGCGCATGAACGGCGCCGAATCCCTGCTCTCGTACCTCGACGCGCCGATCGTCGTGGGCGATCCCGAAGGCCGCGCGGTCTACGTGAACCCCGCCTTCGAGGCGCGCTTCCCGCGCGCGGGGGCGCAGGCGCTGGGGCTGCCGCTGGCGGAGCTCTTCGACGGCGGCGCGCGCGAGGCTGTGCTGCGCGGCGTGCGCTCGGCCTGCGACCAGTGCGAGACGGCGCGCTTCCGGCTGCGCGCCGGCGACGTGAGCTACTCCGCGGTGGCCTCGCCGATCCGCACCTCGGGCCAGGCGGTGGGCGTCGTGATCCTGTTCAAGGAGGAGGTGGGCGCGGTCGAGCGCCTGCTCCAGCTGCAGCGCGAGATGCAAGGGGCGCTCGACGAGCTCACCGGCACGCTCGACACGCTGGTGGAGCAGACCGGCGGCCGACGCAGCCCCCAGCACCGGGCGCTGGTCGAGGACGGCATCCGCGCGGTGACGCGGCTTCGCAAATGGAGCGAGGAGATGCAGGGCGTGCTCGCGGGGCGCCCGGTCGCCGCCGCCGCCGACCGCATCGTCGTGGGCGACCTGCTGCGCCGGATCGGCGAGCGCGCCGCGCGGCTGGGCGCCGCGGACGGCATCGCGATCACGATGCTCCTGCCGGGCTCGCTCCCCGAGCTCCACGGCGACGAGGCGCGCATCGCGAGCGCGCTCCAGCGCATGGTCGAGGCGCGCATCGCGGCGGCGCCGAAGCCGGATCGCCTGACGATCGGCGCACGCGTGGTCGGCAAGACCAAGGACCGCGCCCTGCTGGTCTCCTTCGCCGAGCTGCGCGCCGGCGGCTTCCCGGCGCCTTTCGCCGACGGTCCCGTCGTGCTCGAGGCACTGGGCGAGATCGGCGCCACGCGCCACGGCGTCGCCAGCGAGCGCCTCGGCCGCTCCACCGTCGTCCGCCTCCCCCTCGAAGGCTGAGGAAGCGAGAATCGAAATTTCGGGGTCTGACCCCGGGATTTCGATTCTCTAGTCTTCGCTCCTGGGCGGAGGACGAGTGGTGGCGCGCAAGGGCAGCGTGAAGCGGGTGTGCCTCGCGTACAGCGGCGGGCTCGATACGTCGGTGATCCTGCGCTGGTTGATCGAGGAGTACGCCTGCGAGGTGGTCGCCTTCTGCGCCGACGTGGGTCAGGAGGAGGAGCTCGCCGGCCTCCCGGACAAGGCGAAGGCGACCGGCGCGATCGACTGCGTGGTGCGGGACGTGCGCGAGGAGTTCGTGCGCGACTTCGTCTTCCCCGCGCTGCGAGGCAACGCGGTGTACGAGGGCCACTACCTGCTCGGCACCTCGCTCGCGCGCCCGATCATCGCGAAGCACCAGGTGGCGGTGGCGCGCGAGCTCGGCTGCGACGCGGTCGCCCACGGCGCCACCGGCAAGGGCAACGACCAGGTGCGCTTCGAGCTCACCTACCGGGCGCTCGCGCCGGAGCTGGCGATCATCGCTCCCTGGCGCGAGTGGGATTCTGCGCTCGCGCACGGACTGCATCGCCTACGCCCAGAAGTACGGCATCCCGGTGACCGCCACCGTGAAGAAGCCCTACTCGATGGACCGCAACCTGCTCCACATCTCCTACGAGGGCGGCATCCTCGAGGACCCCTGGCGCGCGCCCGACGAGGCCATGTTCCTCTCGACGAAGTCGCCCGAGGACGCGCCCGACGCGCCGGCCGAGGTCGTGATCCGCTTCGAGCGCGGCACGCCCGTCGCCCTCGACGGCGTCGCGCTGCAGCCGGCGGCGCTCCTCAAGCGCCTGAACCTGATCGCGCGGCGAGCACGGCGTGGGCCGCGTCGATCTGGTGGAGAACCGCTTCGTCGGGCATCAAGAGCCGCGGCGTCTACGAGACGCCCGGCGGCACGGTGCTCCACCTCGCCCACCGCGCGGTCGAGTCCATCACGATGGACCGCGAGGTGATGCACGAGCGCGACCGCCTGATCCCGCGCTTCGCCGAGCTGATCTATTACGGCTTCTGGTACTCGCCGGAGCTCGACTTCCTGCGCGCGGCGATCGAGAAGTCGCAGGAGAACGTCACCGGCGAAGCGCGCGTCCGCCTGTTCAAGGGCGCGGCGCGCATCACCGGGCGCCGCTCTCCGGTCTCGCTCTACTCGGAGGCGCTCTCGACCTTCGAGGACGCGGGCAAGGCCGATACCTACGTGCAGGCCGACGCCACCGGCTTCATCCGCCTGCAGGCCCTGCGGCTCCCGCGCCGCTAGTCGCGCACGGCGAGGAAGCGCAGCAGGTAGGGGACGGCGAGCTTCATCACGTCCACGCCCGGCGCGAGCTCGCGGCCGAGCGCGAAGAGCGTGCCGAGCGTCTTCGCGTAGAGCAGGAGCGGCTCCGGGAGTGCGAGCCCGGGCGTCGCGAACAGGAGCGCCTCCGCCTCCTGCTGGAGGGCGAGGACGCGCTCGCCCGAGAGGGCGAGCGGGCTCGCGGCGCCCGCGCGCACGCTCGCGAACATGCGCGCCACGGCCTCGCGCACGCCCGCTTCGGCCCCGGGCGCGATCATGTCCAGGCGCTGCATGCCCGCGAGGAACGCGTCGAGGTCGCTGCGCAGCAGCGCCAGCAGGCCGGCGCGGAGCTCGCGCAGCAGGGCCGGCTCGAGGCGCCGCGAGAGGCCGAAGTCCACGAACAGGACGCGCGGGCGCGCCGCGGCATCCGGCTCGTCGAGCACGAGCAGGTTCCCGGGGTGCGGATCGGCGTGGAACAGGCCGTCCAGGAAGATCTGGCGCGCGTAGGCGCGCACGACGATCTCGAGCACCGCGGCCGGGTCGATGCCGCGCGCCCGCAGCGTCGCGGGGTCGAGCGGCAGCGTCGGCAGGCGCTCGAGCGTGAGCACGCGGCCCCTCGAGTGCGTCTCCACCACGCGCGGCACCACCACGCTCGGCTCGGGCGCGAGGTTCTTCGCGATCTCGGTCGCGCTCGCGGCCTCGCGCACGAAGTCGAGCTCCTCGCGGTAGCTGCGCCCGAACTCGCGCCAGCTCGCGTCGCTCGGCGCGATGCCAGCTCCGAGGCGCAGCGCGGCTCGCGCGAGCGCGAGATCGGCGCGCGCGCTCCGCGCGAGCCAGGGGTACTGCACCTTCACCGCGACCTCGCGGCCGTCCAGGAGCCGCGCGGCGTGCACCTGCGCGAGCGAGGCGGCGCCGAGCGGAATCGGCGAGAACGCCGCGAAGCGCGCCTCGAGCGGCGCGCCGAGGTCGCGCTCGAGCGCGAGGCGCACCCAGCTCCCGGGCAGCGCCGGGACCGCGTCGCGCAACGCGATCAGGGCGCGCCGCGCCTCGGGCGCGAGCACGTCGACGCGGAGCGCGGCGAATTGCCCGAGCTTGGCGAAGGGGCCTTTCAGAGCGCCGAGCGCGCGCGCCACGAGCGGCGCGCCCGCCGCCGACAAGGGCGCAGCGCGCGCGAGCCGAAGCGCGAGCGCGAGCGCGGCGAGGCGGGCGAGCTGCGCGAGGCCGAGCGCGCGCAGGGCGAGGACCCCCGCGAGCTGCGCGCGTCGCAAAAGGCCGGGTCGTTGGGGGAGGGGGGAGGCGTCGTCCAAGCTCGGTCGCTCCAGGGCTTCTGATAGGATGGCCGCGGCTCCGGCGCCACGCGCGAAACGATGGGAGATCGGGCTGCTCAAGCCCGAGTTGCGCACGGACGATGTCTCGGGCGCGAGGGGGACATGGCGAACGCCGACAAGGCGCGCGTGCTGGTCGTGGACGACAGCCGCTTCCACCGCGAGCTCGCCCGCGACGTGCTCTCGCCGCGCGCTGAGGTGGTGGCCTGCGAGAACGCCGACCAGGCCCTGGCTGCGCTCGAGCAGGGCGGCTTCGACCTGGTGCTCTCGGATCTCTCCATGCCCGAGCTCTCGGGCCTCGATCTGCTCGAGCGCGTGCAGCGCCGCTTCACGGGCGTCGACTTCGTGATCATCACGGCCAACGCGACGGTGGACAGCGCGGTGCGCGCGCTCCGTATGGGCGCCACGGACTATCTGCAGAAGCCCGTGCGCGCCTCGGACCTGATCCTCTCGCTCGAGCGCGCGCTCGCGCGGCGCCGGCTCGTGGAGGAGAACCAGCGCCTGCGCGGCGAGCTCGCGCTCTACGCGGCCGCTCGCACGCTGGCCGCCACGCTCGAGCCGGACGAGGTCTACGCGCTGGCGCTCGAGATCGCGAGCCGCACGCTCGGCCAGCGGCCGGGCTTCGCGCTGTTCCGCCGCCCGAACCTCCAGGACGCGATCGGGCTCCACAGCGCCGGTCTGCCCGAGGCCCACGAGAGCGGTCTGCGCGACGCGCTCGCGCGCGGCAAGCGCATCGACTTCGATGCATTCCGCGGCGTCGCGCGCCACGATCGCGGCCCGCTCCACGAGCTGCTCGCAGCCGCCGGCGTGCCCGAGGTGCCGCTGGTCGTGGCGCCCCTGCGCGGCGAGGCCGCCGACGCTGGCCTCTTGTGCCTGTTCGAGGCCGCCGAAGGCGGGGAGGGCGCCCTCGAGCGCCTGGCGATCATCGCGGCCCACGCAGGCGTCGCGCTGCGCAACGCCGAGCGCTACCGCACCGTGCGCGACCGCGCGTTCGTCGACGACACCACCGACGTCTACAACGCGCGCTATCTGCTCGAGGCCCTCGATCGCGAGATCCGCCGCGCCGAGCGCTACGGCGCCGAGCTCTCGATCCTGTTCATCGACCTCGACCGCTTCAAGCTGGTGAACGACAACCACGGCCACCTGGTCGGCTCGAGCGTGCTGCGCCAGCTCTCCCAGCTCCTGGTGCAGTCCGTGCGCCAGGTGGACACCGTGGCGCGCTACGGCGGCGACGAGTTCACGGTGCTGCTCGCCGACACGGCCGAGCGCGGCGCCCGCGTGATCGCCGAGCGCATCCGCAAGTCGGTGGCGGACCACGCCTTCGAGGGCGGACAACGGCATTACGCTGCGCCTCGCCTGCAGCGTGGGCCTCTCGACCTACCCGGCGCACGGGCGCACGCGCGAGGCGCTGCTCGAGGCCGCCGACAAGGCGATGTACCGGGCGAAGTCCCAAGGCCGCAACCGCGTCGTGTCGGCCAGCGAGCTCGTCTGAGGCGAACCCCCACCGCCTCTGCTAATTCCCGCTTTCCTTCGGGGACGGCATGAGCGAGAGCGGAGCGACCGGGGCCAAGGGCGGAGCGGGCGCGCGCCAGCAGGCGCGCCTCGACCCGCTGGGCGCGCTGCGCCGCACCGATTACTGCGGCGCGCTGCGCGCGCAGTCGATCGGGCGCGAGGTGGTCGTCACCGGCTGGGTGCACAGCGCCCGCGACCACGGCGGCGTGATCTTCGCCGACGTGCGCGATCGCGAGGGGATCGTGCAGTGCGTGTTCCGGCCCGAGGTGTCGAGCGAGGTCCACGCGCGGGCGAGCGAGCTGCGCAGCGAGTTCGTGGTGGCGGTGCGCGGGACGGTCGAGCGCCGCTCGGCCGAGACCGTGAATGCCAAGGTGCCCAGCGGAGAGGTGGAGATCGCCGCCCGCGAGCTGCGCATCCTGAACGTGGCCACGCCGCCGCCCTTCGCGATCGAGGAGGACGCCGGCGCCGAGGAGACGGCGCGCCTGCGCCATCGCATCCACGACCTGCGCAGGCCGCCCCTGCAGAGCGCGCTGCGCGTGCGCCACGCGCTCTATCAGTCGGCGCGCGCGTCGCTGGTGGAGCAGGGCTTTCTCGAGATCGAGACGCCGATCCTCGCCAAGGCGACGCCCGAGGGCGCGCGGGACTTCCTCGTGCCGAGCCGGCTCCAGCCCGGCGCCTTCTACGCGCTGCCGCAGTCGCCGCAGATCATGAAGCAGCTGCTTCATGATCGCGGGCTACGACCGCTACTTCCAGATCGCGCGCTGCTTCCGCGACGAGGACCTGCGCGCGGACCGCCAGCTGGAGTTCACGCAGATCGACCTCGAGATGAGCTTCGTCGGCGTGGACGACGTGCTCGCCGTGCTCGAGGAGCTCACCTGCCGCGTCTGGCGCGACGACCAGCGGGATCGAGCTGCCGCGTCCCTTCCCGCGGCTCTCCTACGCCGAGGCGATGGAGCGCTACGGCAGCGACAAGCCCGACGTGCGCGTGCAGCTCGAGCTGGTCGAGCTCACGGACCTGTTTCGCGCGACGCAGTTCCGCGCCTTCGGCGCCGCCGTGGAGCGCGGCGGCGTGGTGAAGTGCCTGCCGATCCACGACGCGGATGGGCTCACGCGCAGCGAGATCGACCGCCTCGAGGCCTTCGTGAAGAAGGAGCTCGGCGCGCGCGGCCTGGCCTGGGTGCGCGTGATGCCCGACGGGACCTGGCAATCGCCGATCGCGAAGTTCCTGTCCGAGGCCGAGCGGGGTGGCATCGCCCAGCGCAGCGGCGCTCGCCCCGGCAGCGTCCTCTTCTTCGCGGCGGACGAGTTCGCGAAGGCGAACGCGATCCTCGGCCGTCTGCGCGTGGACCTGGGCCGCCAGCTCGGGCGGGTGGACGCGCGCCCCTGGGCGCCGCTCTTGGTGCTGAACTTCCCCGTCTTCGAGCGCGGCGAGGACGGCAGACTGACCTTCATGCACATGCCGTTCGTGGCGCCGGTGGAGGAGGACCTCGGCCTCTTCGAGAGCGACCCCTTGCGCATGCGCGGCACGCACTACGACGTCGTGATGAACGGCCTCGAGCTCGGCTCCGGGAGCCTGCGCAACCACCGCTCCGACGTGCAGCGCAAGATCTTCGAGATCCTGGGCTACGCGAAGGACGAGATGGAGGCGCGCTTCGGCTTCCTGCTGAACGCGCTCGACGCCGGCGCGCCGCCCCACGGCGGCTTCGCCTTCGGCCTCGACCGCATGGCGATGCTGCTCGCGGGCGCGCAGAGCCTGCGCGACGTGATCGCGTTCCCGAAGACGCAGCGCGGCCAGGACGTCCTGATGGACGCGCCGTCGGAGGTCGAGAAGCCGCAGCTCGACGAGCTGCACGTGCGCGTGGTGCTGCCAACCCGCGAGAAGACGTGACCCGCGACCGATGAGCCGCTCGCTGCGCACGCGCGTGTTGGTGATCGGGGGCGGCATCAACGGCACGGGCGTTGCGCGCGATCTCGCGCTGCGCGGCGTCGACTGCGTGCTCGTCGAGAAGCGCGAGCTCGGCTCGGGCACCACCTGGGCATCCTCGGGCATGATCCACGGCGGGCTCCGCTATCTGCAGACGGACCCGGAGGTCACGCGTCACTCCTGCGTGGACTCCGGCGCGATCCAGCGCATCGCCCCGCACCTGGTCTTCCGCATCCCCTTCGTGATGCCCGTGTTCGCGGAGGATCCGATCGGGCCCGAGATCGTGGAGATCGGGCTCGAGATGTACGACCGCTTCGTGCCGCTCAAGAACGGCCGGCCCCACACGCGGCTCACGCGCGAGCAGGCGCTCGCCCTCGAGCCCGCCCTCTCGCCGCGCCTGGAGTGCGCCTTCACCCTCGACGAGTGGGGCGTGGACGCCGCGCGGCTGTGCGTCGCCAACGCCCTCGACGCCGCGGCGCACGGCGCGCGCGTGTTCACGCACTGCGAGGCGGTCGAGCTGCTGCGCGAGAGCGGCGCGGGGCGCATCTCGGGCGCCCGCGTGCGCGACCGCATCCGCGGCGAGGAGACGCGCATCGAGGCGGAGCTCGTGCTGAACGCCGCGGGGCCCTGGGGCCCGGCGCTCGCCGAGCTGGCGGGCGAGCCCTTGAAGCTGCGGCCGGGCAAGGGCATCCACCTGGTCTTCGAGCGGCGAGTCTCGAACGTCGCCATCTATGCCAAGGGTGTGGACGGCCGCGACATGTTCACGTTCCCCCACGAGCAGAACTCGATGGCGGGGACCACCGACGACGACTACTACGGCGACCTCGACCGCATCGAGACGCGCGAGGACGAGGTCGCCTACGTGCTCGAGGCGATGGAGCGCTCGATCCCGGGCATCCGCGCGCACCGCGTGGTGCACGCGATCCAGGGCGTGCGGCCGACGCTCTACGGCTTCGGCGCCTACGAGGACGAGCTCTCGCGCGACTACCGCGTGATCGACCACGGGCGCGAGGGCCAAGCGCCGGGCCTGTTTACGCTCACCGGCGGCAAGCTCGCCGCCTACCGCCTGATGGCCGAGGACACGACGGACCGGCTCTGCCGAGCGCTGGGCGTCTCGGCGCCTTGCCGCACCGCCGATTCGCCGCTGCCGGGGGGCGAGAGCCCGTTCGATCCGAGCGCCGCGGCGCGCCGCTTCTCCGTCGGGATCGCCGCGGCGCTGCGGCTCGGCTTCCGCCACGGCGCAGGCGCCGTGCGCGTGCTGGAGGGCGCGGGCCCGCCGCGCACCGTGTGCGCGTGCGAGCCGGTGCTCGAGCCGGAGCTGCGCCACGCCGCGCGCGCCGAGGGGCTGCGCAAGCTCACCGACTGCCCGCTGCGGCTGCGGCTCGCGAGCGGCACTTGTCAGGGCACGAGCTGCGCCGCCTTCGCGGCCCAGGTGCTGGCGGACGAGCTCGCCTGGAGCGGCGCGCGCGCGGTGCGCGAGGTCGCGGAGCTGGCGGCCGCGCGCTGGCACGACGTGGCGCCCGTGCTCGTCGGGCGCCCAGGTCGCCCAGATGGAGCTCCACCGCGCGGTCTTCTTCGGCATGAGCGGCGCGCTCTCGGGGTCGCCGTGATCGCCGTGATCGGCGGCGGCCTCGCGGGCGCCGCGGCCGCGCTCGCGCTCGCCGAGCGCGGCGCGGACGTGGTGCAGATCGCGGGTGCGCCCGGGGCGACGGCGCTCGCGAGCGGCGCGCTCGACGTGGCGGCCGTCTCGCCGAACGTTCCCTGGCTCGCCCCCCGCGACGCGCTGCGCGGGAGCGTGCTCTCGCCGGCCGAGCGGCTGGCGCTCGTGCTCCGCGAAGCGCCCGCGCATCCGTACACGCGCCTGTTCGGCGCCGACGCCGAGCGCGCCGTGCGAGCGCTCGCCGCCGGCGTGGAGCGCCTCGCGCGCTGGCTTGCCCCGCACGGCGTCGCGGTGGCGGGCTCCCTCGAGCGCTCGCAGCTCCTGGTGTGCGCGCCGGGCACGCTGCGCGTGGGCGATTTCGCGACGACGGGGCCCGCGGGCGGCGACCTCGAGGGCTGTGACGAGATCGCGGTGGTGGACGCGCCCGGGCTCGCGGGCTTCGAGGCGCGCTTCACGGCGCGCGGCCTCGAGGCCGAGCTCGCCGCGATCGGCCTCAGCCAGAAGAAGGTGCGCGTGCTGCGTCTCGCGTGGCCGGCGGGCGTGCTCGGCGAGGAGCCCGCGCGCGTCGCGGCCCGGCTCGATCAGCCCGCGGCCGGCGAGGCCCTCGCGCGCGCCCTGCGCGGGGCCGGCGGCCCCCGCACGCTGCTCCTGTTCGGTCCCGTGCTCGGCATCGCGCGCAGCGAAGCGCTCTGCGCCGCGCTGCGCGATGCGTCCGGGGGACCCGTCGCCGAGGTGCTCGCCTTCCCGCCTCACGCGCTGGCGGGCTTCCGGCTCGAGCGCGCGCTGCGCGCCGCCGTCGCGGCGAGCCGCGTGCGCGCCATCGCCGGGCGCGTGCGGCGGCTGCGCGCGGGGCGCGGCGGGGCCCCGCACCAGCTCGAGCTGGAGACGCCGGCGGGCCCGCGCTCGCTCGAAGCGCGCGCGCTCGTGCTCGCGACCGGCCGCTTCACCGGCGGCGGGCTCAGCGCCCACGGCGAGGTGCGCGAGCCGCTGCTCGGCCTCCCGCTCCACGACGCCGAGGGCCGGCGCCTCGACGGCGTGCCCGCGCACCGCGCGGTGCGCAAGGGCTACGCGAGCTGGCAGCCGCTCTACTCGGCGGGCGTGCGCGTCGACGCCGCGCTGCGGCCCCTCGGGCCCGACGGCGCGCCCGCGGCCGAGCGCGTGTTCTGCGCGGGCGAGCTGATCGGGGGCTTCGATCCGGCGCGCGAGCGGACCGGCCTCGGCGTCGCCCTCGCCACGGGCCTCGCCGCCGCCGAGCGCGCGCTCGAGGCCGCGGCGTGAGGGGCTACCGCGGCTTCCTGCGCGAGATGCTGCGCACCGGCAGCTGGCGCGCGCTCTCCCTGCAGCTCCGCACCGGCGCGCGCCACGTCCTGCGCCGCGCGCTGCCCGCGCGCGCGGTCGACCCCGTCGCACAGTTCCTCAGTCATTACGGTGCCGACGGCGTGCGCGCGCCCCAACCGGCGGCGCGCGCGCTCGCGCTGGCGGCCTCGCAGTGTCAGGTGTGCGGGCTCTGCACGATCGAGTGTGCGCGCGTCGGGGGCGCGCCGCCCCTCGATCCGCGCGAGGCGGTGATCGCCGCGTCGCGGCTCGAGACGGACCTGTTGCGCTTCGACCTCGCGCGCGAGCTCGGCGATGCGACGTGCGGCGGCTGCGACGCCTGCGCACGCGTCTGCCCTGCGGGGGTTCCGATCCACCGTGTTCAGGAGCGGCTCGGCCAGCTCGAGGCGCTCGAGAATCGAAATCCCGGGGTCTGACCCCGAGTTTTCGATTCTCCGCTGGCGCGGGTGAAACCGCCCGTCGGATCGGCTAAATCGCCGCTTCTATGCCCACCGCGATCTCGCTCGATTCCCAAGGCAAGCTGCACGTGCCCGACAGACCCGATCCTCCCCTTCATCGAGGGCGACGGCACCGGCCCCGACATCTGGCGCGCGTCCAGGCGCGTGTTCGACGCCGCGGTCGCGAAGGCCTACGGCGGCAAGCGCACGATCGCCTGGCTGGAGGTGCTCGCCGGCGAGAAGGCCTTCAACCGCATCAGGCAACTGGCTGCCCGACGAGACGGTCGACGCGTTCCAGGAGTACCTGGTCGGCATCAAGGGCCCGCTCACCACGCCGATCGGCGGCGGCATCCGCTCGCTCAACGTCGCGCTGCGCCAGCTGCTCGACCTCTACGTCTGCCTGCGCCCGGTGCGCTACTTCACCGGCGTGCCCGAGCCCGGTGAAGCGCCCCGAGCAGGTCGACATGGTGATCTTCCGCGAGAACACCGAGGACATCTACGCCGGCATCGAGTGGGCGGCCGAGAGCGCCGAGGCGAAGAAGGTGATCGCCTTCCTGCAGAACGAGATGGGCGTCAAGAAGATCCGCTTCCCCGAGACGAGCGGCATCGGCATCAAGCCGGTCTCGCGCGAGGGCACCGAGCGGCTCGTGCGCGCCGCCATCGAGTACGCGCTCGCGCCAGAAGCGCAAGCAGCGTCACCCTCGTGCACAAGGGCAACATCATGAAGTTCACCGAGGGCGCGTTCCGCGACTGGGGCTACGCGCTCGCCACGCGCGAGTTCCGCGACGCAGGTGGTCACCGAGCGCGAGAGCTGGATCCTCGGCAACAAGGAGGCGAAGCCCGGCATCTCGCGTCGAGGAGAACGCGCGCGCAGATCGATCCCGGCTACGACCTGATGACGCCGGACCAGCAGGCCAAGGTGCGCGCAGGAGGTCGAGGCCGCGCTCGCGCTCTGGCCGACGCACGGCGACGGCAAGTGGAAGAAGAAGCTCCTGATCCGCGACGCGATCGCCGACATCACGCTGCAGCAGGTGCTCACGCGCCCGCAGCGAGTTCGACGTCATCGCCACGCCGAACCTGAACGGCGACTACCTCTCCGACGCGCTCGCCGCGCAGGTCGGCGGCATCGGCATCGCGCCCGGCGGCAACATCAACTACGTGACCGGCCACGCCATCTTCGAGGCCACGCACGGCACGGCGCCGAAGTACGCCAACCTCGACAAGGTGAACCCGGGCTCGGTGATCCTCTCCGGCGAGATGATGTTCCGCCACCTCGGCTGGGACGAGGCCGCCGACCTGATCATCAAGGGCATGGACGGCGCGATCGGCGCGAAGACCGTGACCTACGACTTCCACCGCCTGATGGAGGGCGCGACGCTGGTCAAGTGCTCCGAGTTCGGCGACGCCATCGTCCGCCACATGGACTAGCGCCGGCCCGCACGCGCAGCGCGCGGGCCTGCAGAAGGAGGTCTCATGGCAAGGCCCAAGATCGCCCTGATCGGCGGCGGCAACATCGGCGGCGTGCTCGCCGAGCAGATCGCCTACCGCGAGCTCGGCGACGTCGTGATCTTCGACGTCGTCGAAGGGCTGCCCCAGGGCAAGGCCCTCGACATGGCCGAGGGCTCGCCCCTCGCGGACAGCGACGCGCGCATCACGGGCACCAACAAGTACGAGGACATCCGGGGCGCGGACCTGGTGATCATCACCGCCGGCCTCGCGCGCAAGCCCGGCATGTCGCGCGACGACCTGCTCAACACGAACCTCGCGATCATGAAGCAGGTCGCGGTGGGCGTGCGCGACGCAGCGCCGAAGGCCACCGTGATCGTCGTCTCGAACCCGCTCGACGCCATGGTCTACACCTTCAAGCAGGTGTCCGGCTTCCCCAAGAACCGCGTGGTGGGGATGGCGGGCGTGCTCGACTCCACGCGCTTCCGCGCCTTCGTGGCCTGGGAGCTCGGCGTCTCCGTCCAGGACGTGACCGCGCTCGTGCTCGGCGGCCACGGCGACACCATGGTGCCGCTCACCCGCTACTGCACGGTCGCCGGCATCCCGGTGACCAAGCTGATCTCGCCCGAGCGGCTGAGCGCCATCGTCGAGCGCACCAAGAACGCTGGCGGCGAAGTCGTGGCACTGCTCAAGACGGGCTCGGCCTTCGTCTCGCCGGCCTTCTCGGCGATCGAGATGGCCGAGGCGATCCTGCGCGACAAGAAGCGCGTGCTCGCCTGCGCGTGCCTGCTCGAGGGCGAGTACGGCGTGTCCGGCCTCTACGTCGGCGTGCCGTGCGTGCTCGGCGCGGGCGGCGTGGAGCGCGTGCTCGAGGTGGAGATGAGCCCCGAGGAGCGCAAGCTCTTCGACGCCTCCCTCGACCACGTCAAAAAGCTGGTCGCGGAGATCAAGCTCTAGGGGACTCTCGATGAACGTCCACGAGTATCAGGCCAAGGCGCTCTTCCGGCAGTTCGGCGTCGCCGTTCCCGACGGGGAGCTGGCGACCACCCCCGCCGAGGCGGAGGACGCCGCGAAGCGGATCGGCACGCCCGTGCTGGTGGTGAAGGCGCAGATCCACGCGGGCGGCCGCGGCAAAGGCGGCGGCGTGAAGCTCGCCAAGTCGCCCGCGGAGGCGAAGCAGCTCGCGAGCCAGATCCTCGGCATGACGCTGGTCACGCACCAGACCGGCCCCCAGGGCAAGCTCGTGCGCAAGGTCTACGTCGAGGCGGGCAGCGAGATCGCGCGCGAGCTCTATCTCGCGCTCACCCTCGACCGCGCGAGCGAGAGCTTCGCGATCATCGCCTCGACCGAGGGCGGCATGGACATCGAGGTGGTCGCCGAGAAGACCCCCGAGAAGATCCACACCGAGTTCATCGACCCGGTCGTCGGGCTGCAGCCCTATCAGACGCGCAAGCTCGCGCGCGCCCTCGCGCTGGACGCCGCCCAGGCCAAGAAGCTCGAGGTCTTCGTGACGGCGCTGTTTCGGCTCTACATCGAGAAGGACGCCTCGCTGGTCGAGATCAATCCGCTCGTGGTGACGCGCGCGGGCGAGCTCTACGCGCTCGACGGCAAGCTCAACTTCGACGACAACGCGCTCTACCGGCACCCCGAGATCGCGGCTCTGCGCGACCCCGAGGAGGAGGACCCGCGCGAGCGCGCGGCCAAGGAGATCGACCTCGCCTACGTGGGCCTCGACGGCGATGTCGGCTGCATGGTGAACGGCGCAGGGCTCGCGATGGCCACGCTCGACGCGATCACGGTGAACGGCGGGCGCCCGGCGAACTTCCTGGACGCCGGCGGCGGGGCGGACAAAGCGAAGGTCACGGAGGCCTTCAAGCTGATCCTGCGCGACGAGAACGTGCGCGCGATCCTGGTGAACATCTTTGGCGGGATCGTGCGCTGCGACCTGATCGCCGACGGCGTGGTCGCGGCGGCGCAGGAGCTCTCGGTGAAGGTGCCGCTGGTCGTGCGCCTGCAGGGCACGAACGCCGAGCAGGGGCGCAAGATTCTCTCGGAGTCGGGCCTCGACATCACGCCGGCGGAGACGCTCGCGGAGGCCGCGGAGCGCGCGGTCGCAGCCGCGCGCGGGGGCCGCTAGCCATGGCGATCCTGGCGGGCAAGCACACGCGGCTGATCGTGCAGGGCATGGGCAAGATGGGGCAGTTCCACGCGAGACTCTCCATCGAGTACGGCACCGCGGTGGTGGGCGGCGTCCACCCCGGCAAGGGCGGCACCGAGATCGACGGCATCCCCATCTTCGACACGGTGCTCGAGGCGAAGGAGCAGACCGGCGCCAACGCCTCCGTGGTGTTCGTGCCGCCGCCGGGCGCGGCGGACGCGATCCTCGAGGCGGTCGATGCCGATCTCGATCTGGTCGCCTGCATCACCGAGGGCATCCCCGCCATCGACATGGCGCGCGCCAAGCGCGCGATGCGCGGCAAGCGCACGCGCCTGGTCGGCCCGAACTGCCCGGGCGTGGTCGTCCCGCAGCAGTGCCGCATCGGCATCATGCCCGCGCAGATCACGCGGCCGGGTCCCGTGGGTGTGATCTCCCGCTCGGGCACGCTGACCTACGAGGCGGTCGATCAGCTCTCGCGGCTCGGCATCGGCCAGAGCACGTGCGTCGGAATCGGCGGCGATCCGGTGATCGGCACGAACTTCGTCGACGCGCTGGCACTCTTCGAGGCCGACCGCGACACGCGTGCGGTGGTGATGATCGGCGAGATCGGCGGCTCCGCCGAGGAGACCGCGGCCGCCTTCATCCAGGCGAACATGAAGAAGCCGGTCGCCGCCTTCATCGCCGGCCAGAACGCGCCGGCCGGCAAGCGCATGGGTCACGCCGGCGCGATCATCGCCGGTGGCAAGGGCCGCGCGAGCGACAAGATCGAGGCGCTGCGCGCCGCCGGCGTCGCGGTCTCCCTCTCGCCCGCCACGATCGGCGAGACGCTCGCGAAGCACGCCTCGGCGGTCCTCTAGAAACGCAGCGTAGGGGACGTTCCTACTTGTTCACGGAGCTACGGTGCCGACCTCCGCAGTCGTGAACAAGTTGGAACGTCCCCGTTCACCGTGAGGCCACGAATCGACCGGGGGCGTACCGGAGGCACGCCGACCGGGGTCGCCATCCTGTCCACCACCGCGCTCGCCGTGATCACCGGGTTCCTGGTGATCGTGTCCAGCGCCGCGTGGGCGACCGTGCGCTGGGGATCCTGGCGGCTGCTGGGCATGGGGGTCATCGGCCTGGCGGCGAGCACGTGGCTCGCGATCTGGCTGTACAGCAAACGCCCGACTCCGGGGCCCGCGCCCTGCGTCCTCCCCACGGCGCCGGGCGAGCTCGGCTCGATCTGCGGCTTCAAGAACCCAGAGGATCTCGACTACGTCCGGTCGCAAGCCCGCGTCCTCGTGTCCGAGGAGGGCTTCGGCGGTCGTGTGTTGAGTCTCGACCTCCGAAACCTGGCGGCGGGCCCGCGCGTGCTCTGGCCACCGACACCCGACGAGCTCGCGCGCATGGCGGCTCGAGGCGGCGACCTCGGCGACGCCGACTGCCCGTTCCCTTCGGATCCCGCCGCGCTTTGGCCGCACGGCCTCTCGGTTCTCGAGCCTCGCGAGCCCGGCACCCCCGCGCGCGTCGCGCTCGTCTCGCACCGACTCGCGGCCGGGCGAGTCACGGACGCAGTCCAGCTCTTCGACCTGACCCAGGACGACGTGCTGCGGCTGCGTTGGCGCGGCTGTATCGCATACCCCGACGACGTCCTGGGCAACGACCTCGCCTACCTGCAGGATGGGTCGCTCGTCGCGACGAACTTCGCCCCGAACGGCACGCTCGACGAGGTTCGGAGCTCCGTCCTTCGCGGCGGCCTCGGATTCGACACAGGCGACATCCTGCGGTGGTCCGGGGCGGGCGGCTGGTCGCACCTTCCGGACACGCGAGGGGCGATCCCCAACGGCATCGCGCTGGCGCGGGACGAGCGGGAGCTCTACTTCGCCGACGCGGGGAACGAGCAGATCGCAATCGTGCCGCTCACGGCCGCTGGCGGCGAGATCTCCCGGGTGCGCGTGGGCGGGGCGCCCAACAACTTGACAGTCACCTCTTCCGGCAAGGTGCTCGCGACGGGCGCAACGTGGAGTGGAGACCTCCCGTTCCTTTGCAGCATCGGCGGCCGGCAGTGCCGCTCGGGCTGGGCGGTGTGGGAGATCGATCCCGAGCAGCGAACGGCGGTCGAGGTCGTGGCGAACGACGGCCGGCGCATCGCCAGCGCGACGACCGCGCTCGAGGTCGAAGGCACGCTCTACCTCGGGTCCATGGCGGACGATCGCGTCGGGGTCTATCGGAAGCCGTGATGGCGCTAGCCCTCGACGGTCCAGGTGTCGGCGGAGTGGAGCAGCTTCTTCAGGTCGCCGGGGCCGGACTTGTTGAGGGCGGCGGTCACCTGCGCGTCGAGCAGCGCCTCGTAGGTGGTCTTCTCGACCGCGCGGAACACGCCCATCGGCATCGGGAAGTCGGGGCGCGTCAGCGTCGCGAGCGCGAAGGCGTAGGCCGCGCTCGAGTGCTTCTCGTTGTGGACCGCGATGCCCTTGGCGACCGGATCCTCGCCGTCGGCCAGCTGCACCACGGACGGCACGCCGTCGGTGATCTTGATGCCGCGCCGGGCGCCCTTGGGCCCCCACACGAGCGGCTGCCCGTGCTCGAGCACGAGCGCCGCCTCGGCGCGCGTCTTGCGGTCCTCGACCTCGAGCCACTCGTTGTCGTTGTAGACCGGGCAGTTCTGCAGGATCTCGAGGAAGGCCGTGCCCTTGTGGGTCGCGGCGCGCAGCAGCATCTCCTGCGAGTGCGCCGCGTCCACGTCGACCGTGCGCGCCACGAAGGTGGCGCCGGCGCCGAGCGCGAACGAGATCGGATCCACGGGGTGGTCGATCACGCCCTGGGGCGACGACTTCGACTTCGAGCCCGGCCGCGAGGTCGGCGAGTACTGGCCCTTGGTGAGGCCGTAGATGCGGTTGTTGAAGAGCAGGATCTGCAGATCCACGTTGCGGCGGATGGTGTGCAGCAGGTGGTTGCCGCCGATCGAGAGGCCGTCGCCGTCGCCGGTCACCACCCACACCGAGAGCTCCGGCCGCGCGCGACTTGATGCCCGTCGCGAAGGCCGGCGCGCGGCCGTGGATGGTGTGGAATCCGTAGGTGTTCATGTAGTACGGGAAGCGGCTCGAGCAGCCGATCCCGGACACGAACACGACGTTCTCGCGCGGGATGCCGAGCTCGGGCATCACCTTCTGCACGTTCGCGAGGATCGAGTAGTCCCCGCAGCCCGGACACCAGCGCACGTCCTGATCCGAGACGAAGTCCTTGCGAGAGAGCGGCGTTGCGGCGGCCATTAGGCCTTTCCCCCTGACAGCATCTGATCGATGCGCGAGCGCACTTCGGAGACCTTGAACGGCAGGCCCATCACCTTCGCGAGGCTCTGGGCGGGCACCAGGTACTCGGCGCGCAGCAGCCGCCAGAGCTGACCGCCGTTGAGCTCGCACACGAGCACCTGCTCGAAGCGCCGCAGCACGTCGCCGAGATTCGCCGGGAACGGGTTCATGTGGCGCAGGTGGATGCTGGAGACGTCGCGCCCCGCGGCGCGCGCCTCGTCCACGGCCGAGGTGATCGCGCCGTAGGTGCCGCCCCAGCCCACCACCAGGAGCTTGCCGCGATCGCTGCCGTTCACCTCGAGCGGGGGCAGGTCGTTCGCGATGCGCGCGACCTTCTCCCTGCGCAGCTCCGTCATGCGGCCGTGGTTCTGGGGCGTGTAGGAGACGTTGCCGGAGCCGTCTTCCTTCTCGAGACCGCCGATGCGGTGCTCGAGGCCCGGCGTGCCAGGGATGGCCCAGGGTCGAGCCAGCGTCTCCGGATCGCGCGCGTAGGGCTGGAACCCCGCCGGATCCGTGCGATGCCGCACGCGCGCGCGCGGCAGCGTCGTCACGTCGGGGATCAGCCAGGGCTCCGAGCTGTTCGCGACGTAGCCGTCCGACAGCATGATCACCGGCGTCATGTACTTGACCGCCATCTGGGCGGCCTCGATCACGGTGTGGAAGCAGTCGCTCGGCGTGGCCGCCGCGATGATGGGCACGGGGCTCTCGGAGTTGCGCCCGTACATCGCCGCGAGCAGATCGGCCTGCTCGGTCTTGGTGGGCAGCCCGGTCGAGGGGCCGGCGCGCTGGATGTCGATGATCAGCACCGGCAGCTCGGTCATCACGGCGAGACCGATCGCCTCTTGCTTCAGGATGAAGCCCGGGCCGCTCGTCGTGCACACGCCCAGGTGGCCGGCGTAGGCGGCGCCGATCGCCACGCTCGCGGCCGCGATCTCGTCCTCGGCCTGGAAGGTGCGCAGGCCGAAGTGGCGGTAGTTCGAGAGCTCGTGCAGCACGTCGCTCGCGGGCGTGATCGGATAGGCGCCCAGGAAGACCGGCTTCTCGAGCGAGAGCCCCGCCGCGATGATTCCGTAGGCGAGGGCCGTGTTGCCGGTGATGTTGCGGTAGGTGCCGGGCTGGATCTTCGCCCGGGGCACCACGAAGGAGACCGGGAAGAGCTCGGTCGTCTCGCCGAAGTGGACGCCCGCCTTCAGCGCGCGAATGTTCGCCTCGAGGATCTCGCCCTTGAAGCGCCCCTCGAGCCAGCGCAGCGTGGGCTCGACGGGCCGGTTGTAGAGCCAGTAGACCAGGCCCAGGCCGAAGAAGTTCTTGCTGCGCTCGGCCTCGCGCGTGCCGAGCTTCAGGTCCTTCAGCGCCTCGTGGGTGAGCTTGCTGAACGGCACCTCCACCACGCGGAAGCGCTCGCGCAGCGCGGGCATCGGATCCTCGCCGTAGCCGGCGCGCTCGATGTTCTTCGCGACGAAGGCGTCGCTGTTGAGCAGCACCATGCCGCCGGCGCGCAGGTCGTCGATGTTCGCGCGCAGCGCCGCGGGGTTGAGCGCCACCAGCACGTCGGGCTGGTCGGCGGGCGTGCGGATCTCGGACGACGAGAAGTGGATCTGGAAGCCCGACACACCGGCCAGCGAGCCCGCGGGCGCGCGAATCTCGGCCGGGAAGTCCGGGAAGGTCGAGAGATCGTTGCCGGCGAGGGCCGTCGCCTCGGTGAACTTCGTCCCGGTCAGCTGGATGCCGTCTCCCGAATCTCCTGCAAAGCGAACCGCGATGCGCTCGATCTCCTCCACCGGTTTCTTCTGCTCGGCCACGGTTGCCCTGCTCCTTCGCGCTGACGACCTCGCGGCCGCCCCGCGCTTCCTGGCGGGGCCGGTCGGGCGCTGCCTCCCGCCGGGCAGCGCGTCGGTCGCGGAAGGCAGAGTGTATGCGGGACTCGCGCACGCGCCCGCCCCAGTGGGCTGAATTCTGACCCCGGCTGCCCCACCCGCGGGAGGGGCGCTGCGGCCCGAATCGCGACCCCCGCGGAAATGCCCGGGAATCAGCGACTTCCCGGCTTGCCTGCCGCCCGCCGACTCAAGTCTGCCGGTTCGTGAGCCGATCCGAGAAGGCATGTACTTCCTGCGCCGGAAGGCTCCGGTCGAGTTCTCGGCCGAGCGCGTCCATTCGGTGCGCGTGTCGCTGAACGCGCCCGTGCTCGCAGCGCACGACCTGCCCGCCGGCCCCGCACGCGCGGCGATCCTGGTCCAGGGCGACGCGCGAGGCGGCTGGATCGTGACGGTCGGCGTGCGCTCGAACCGGACCGGCGAAGTCGCCTACTGGGCCTACGACGGCTCGCTCACCACCGACACGGACGTGAGCGTCGCCTTCGACGCCGCGGTCACCTTCTCCGAGGCGCTGGGCTTCCTGTTCGACGACGACGAGCTTCCGCACGGGGCGGCCGCTGCGAAGCGCTGGGCGGACTGGCTCTCGGGAGACCGCCGCTCGCTCGGCCTCGCCCGCGATGCGGAGCCTGCGACCCAGGAGCTGATGCTGGAGGAGCTGGTCGACGAGGACACCCAGCTGGCGACGCCCCCGTCCGGTGCGCGGAGCAACGACGGCTTCGAGTGGGAAGCGCAGCCCGACCTGCTCGAAAACACAGCGCCGCGCCGCGAGCCGGGGCGCACCCTGGCGGGCGAGCGCCGGCCGGGAGCCCATGCGGGTCAAACGCGGGAGCGCTCCCCGGAGCCCGCAGAGGCGCCCCTCGGCCTCACCAAGTTCCGTGCGCGCCCGCCCCTGGGCGGGGCCGAGGAGGCCGCCGCCGGCTCCCAGCGGGTGCGGCAGCCCCTCGCTCGGGTTCAGCTCGTGAAACGCCGATCTCCAGAGGAGGAGCGTCGGCTCTTGCTGCGCAAGCTCCTCACCTCGTTCTGACGGATCCGAAACTCGGGAGACACCATGGCCTCGCTGCGTTTGCTCGCGCCCCTCACGCTCGCCGCCGGGATCGCGGCGCTCGGCTGCGCCACCGCGCCGGCCAAGCCCGCGCTGCCGAAGGTCTCGGAGGCCGCCGTCCGCCAGGCTCGCTCGCACCAGAGCCTGGGCAGCAACTACCTGAAGGACGGCCGCTACGCCCTCGCGATCCGCGAGCTGCGCGCGGCGGCCGCGCTCAATCCGAATGATAAGTGGGTCCACCTGGCGCTTGGCGAGGCCTACCGCCTGAAGGGCATGTTCGCCGAGGCGGAGAAAGAGGTCCTCCACGGCCTGGAGCTCGACCCCGAATTCCAGGAAGGGCAGCTCACGCTCTCCGGTCTCTACATCCAGATGGAGCGCTATCCCGACGCCATCACGCGCGCGCAGAAGCTGATCGACGACCCGACCTATCCGGACGTCTGGGCGGCGCTCACCAACAAAGGCTTCGCCCAGCTCCAGCTCGGTCTACTCGGCGACGCGCGTCACTCTCTCGAGCTCGCCGCCGAGTTCAACGACAACTACTGGCGGGCGCACCTCAACCTCGGCATTCTGGCCGCGCAGCAGGGGGAGCGCGAAGAGGCGCTCGGGCACTTCGCGAAGGTGATCAAGCTCGGCGCAGGGACGCCGGCCGAAGCCGAGGCGAACTACCGTGTCGCCGAGATCTTCGTGTCCATGGGAGATCGCACGCAGGCGATGCGGCATCTCGTCGCCGCCACCGAGAGCAATCCGGACGGAACATGGGGAAAGCTATCGGCGGACTACCTGAAGCGCCTGCAGTAGGCCCTGCGGCGGAGCTGGTCGGCCGCTACCTCTCTCGCCAGCGGCGGCTGCGCGGCATCTCGCTGGCCGATCTGTCCGCGCAGACCCGCATCCCCATGCGCTCGCTCGAGCGCCTCGAGTCGGGGGCCTTCGACCACACGCCGGACGGCTTCTCGCGCGGCTTCGTGCGCACGGTGGCCGTGGCGATCGGGCTCGACGCCGACGAGGCCGTCGCCCGCATGCTGCGCGAGCCCACGCCGCGCGCCCGCCCGCTCTGGCCGCGCGCGGGCCGCCTCGCGCTCGCGATGTCTGCGCTCGCGGGGGTCGCGCTGCTCGGCCTCGCCGTTCACGAGCTCACCACGCGCGCGCCCGCGCCGCCGGGCAGCGCGCCGCAGCTCCCCATGCGGACCGACTACGTCCGCAAGCTCGCCAGCGAGCGCGGCCTCTGGCACGCGTCCGCCGATGCAGCCGACTCCGCGCTCCCGCCGGTTCCCGCCGAGCCGCCGAGCGAGGCGCCGACGGAGTCCGCGCCCGCGGCGCCGCCGCCCGCGCCGCTCGCGAGCCCGCTCTAAGCTCCCCGGATGGGGCAGCTCCAGACGGAGGCCCTGCTGCTGCGGGCCGTCGACACGGGCGAGTCGGACCGGATCGTCCACCTGCTGACGCCCGAGACGGGGCGCATCGCCGTGATCGCGAAGGGCGCGCGGCGCAGCACCAAGCGTTTCCCCGGCACGCTCGACTTCTTCAACGAGCTGCGCGTCCAGATCGAGCGCAAGCGCGGCACGGGGCTCGCGCTGCTCGCGCACGCGCGCCTGATCCGCACCTTCCACGGGCTGCGCGAGGACACCAACCGATTTGCGCTCGCCTGCTACCTGCTCGAGCTGCTCGAGCGCCTCGCGCCCGAGTCCGGGCGCCGCGGCGACCTGGCCGCGCTGTACCGGGTCGCCGTCGAGTCGCTCGAGGCGATCGACGCGCTGCCTGCCCAGGCGCGGCTGCGCGTGCTGCTCGAGCTGCGGACGCTTTCGGCGGTGGGCCTGCGGCCGGAGCTCGCGCGCTGCGTGCGCTGCGGCAAGCCCCTCGCGAGCGCGCGCGTCGACTTCTCGGTGGCGGAGGGCGGGCCGCTCTGCGAGGCGTGCCGGCAGCCCGGCGACGACGCGATTCCCGTTCACCTGGGCACGCTGCGCGCGCTCGAGCGCAGCCTCGGCTTCGCCCCGGCGCACTGGGGCCGGCTGGGTCTCGACGCCGGGGCGCTGCGCGAGGCGCAGCAGATCCTGGGGCGCTTCCTGCGCTTCCACGTGGGGGCGGCGCTGCGCAGCGAGGCCTTCCTGGCCGAGCGATTGACACCCCGGGAGGCCGACGAGAAACTGCGCGGGCTCCGGGTTCCGAGACCCGCGTAGGAGCCCGACGATGTCCGGCGACGCGCCCGAACGTTCCGCCCTCCGCATGGAGGATCTGGTCTCGCTGTGCGCGCGCCGCGGCTTCATCTTCCAGAGCGGCGAGATCTACGGCGGCATCAACGGCTTCTGGGACTACGGGCCGCTCGGCGTCGAGCTGAAGAACAACCTGAAGGCGCTCTGGTGGCAGCGCAGCGTGCGCGAGCGCGACGACGTCGAGGGCCTCGACAGCGCGATCATCACGCACCCGCGCACCTGGGAGGCCTCGGGTCACGTCGCCAACTTCAGCGACCCGATGGTCGACTGCCGCTCCTGCAAGAAACGCTTCCGCGCCGATCAGCTGGACGGCGCGCCGCCCTGCGAGGCGCGCCCGGACGGCAAGCACGATCTCACGCCGCCGCGCGCCTTCAACCTGATGCTGCGCACGCACGTGGGCGCCTCGGAGGAGGCGGGCGCGATCGCCTATCTGCGCGCCGAGACCTGCGGCTCGATCTTCACGGACTTCCGCCGCGTGCGGGAGGCCGGGCGCCAGAAGATCCCGTTCGGCATCGCCCAGATCGGCAAGGCCTTCCGCAACGAGATCAACCCGCGCAACTTCACCTTCCGCTCGCGCGAGTTCGAGCAGGCGGAGCTCGAGTTCTTCTGCCATCCGCGCGAGAGCGCCCAGTGGTTCGAGCACTGGCGCGACGCGCGCCTGCGCTTCCACCGCGAGCTCGGCTTCGGCGCTGCGGTGCTGCGCACGCGGCCCCACGAGAAGACGGAGCTCGCGCACTATGCGGCCGCCGCGCTCGACATCGAGTTCCTGTTCCCGTTCGGCTGGCAGGAGATCGAGGGCGTGCACGATCGCGGCGCCTACGACCTGACGCAGCACGGCGAGTTCTCGGGCAAGGATCTCTCGGTCGTGATCGAGGAGACCAAGGAGCGCTTCACGCCGGCCGTGGTCGAGACCTCGATGGGCGTCGACCGCACGGCGCTCGCGTTGCTGCTCAACGCCTATCGCGAGGAGGCGCTGCCCGAGGGCGAGACGCGCCTCGTGCTCGGGCTCGCCCCGGCGGTGGCGCCGATCAAGGTGGCGGTGCTGCCGCTCTCGAAGAAGCTCGCGGAGCCGACGCTGCGCATCGCCGCGGAGCTGCGCAAGCGCTGGAACGTCTTCCACGACGAGGCCGGCAACATCGGCCGCCGCTACCGGCGCCAGGACGAGGCGGGCACGCCCTTCTGCGTCACCTACGACTTCGACTCGGAGACGGACGGCAGGGTCACGGTCCGCGAGCGGGACAGCATGCGCCAGGATCGCATCGCGCTCGCGGCGCTGCGCGAGTACCTGGACGAGCGGCTCGAGGGATGGCGGTGACGACGGAAACGCGGAGCGGCTCAGCGGCGAGGCGCAGCCTCGTCCGCTGCAGCCGCCTTGCGGCGAGCTCGCACGCGATCGGGCTCGGACCGCGGAGCCTGAGGCGTTGTCCGGCAACGTCGCGACGCAAGCGAACCACCCGACGCGGAAGCATCGGCGAATGCGCGGCACGTGTACTTCTTCGGGAACGGCCAGGCCGTCGGGCGCGCCGACATGAAGGAGCTGCTCGGCGGGAAGGGCGCGAACCTCGCCGAGATGACGCGGCTCGGCGTGCCGGTGCCGCCGGGCTTCACCATCTCCACCGAGGTGTGCGCCGCCTTCAACGCGCTCGGCGGGCGCCTCCCGGACGCCGTGAAGCGCGACGCGCTCAGCGCGCTCGCGCGCGTCGAGAAGGCCGTGGGCAAGCGCTTCGGCGACGCGGCCAACCCACTGCTCGTGTCCGTGCGCTCGGGGGCCCGCGCCTCCATGCCGGGCATGATGGACACCATCTTGAACCTCGGGCTCAACGACGCCGCCGCGCAGGGGCTCGCGGCGGCGGCCGGCGAGCGCTTCGCCTTCGACAGCTATCGCCGCTTCATCCAGATGTACGGCGACGTGGTGCTCGCGGTGCCCCACGAGCGCTTCGAGTCCCAGCTCGAAGCGGCTCGCGAGGCGCGCGGCGTCCAGCAGGACAACCAGCTCGACGCAACCGACCTGAAGCGCCTGGTGTCGGAGTTCCTCGAGATCGTGAAGGAGTCGACGGGTCACGCCTTTCCCCAAGACCCGCACGAGCAGCTCTGGGGGGCAGTGGGCGCCGTGTTCCGCTCCTGGCAGAACGAGCGCGCGCGGCGCTACCGGCAGATCCACGGCATCCCCGAAGCCTGGGGCACGGCCGTGAACGTCCAGGCGATGGTGTTCGGGAACATGGGCGACGACTGCGCGACCGGCGTCGCCTTCACGCGCAATCCCTCCACCGGGGAGCGCGTGTTCTACGGCGAGTACCTGAAGAACGCCCAGGGCGAGGACGTGGTCGCTGGCATCCGCACGCCGCAGCCCATCAACCGCGCGAGCCGCGCGAGCGAGTCGAGCCACCTGCCCACGCTCGAGGCGGAGATGCCGCGCGCCTACCGCGAGCTCGTGCGCGTGCACCAGCGCCTCGAGAAGCACTACCGCGACATGCAGGACATCGAGTTCACCATCGAGCGCGGGAAGCTCTGGATGCTGCAGACGCGGGGCGGCAAGCGCACCACGCCCGCCGCCCTGCGCATCGCGGTGGACATGGCGAAGGAGGGCCTGATCAGCAAGGAGATCGCGGTCACGCGCGTCGCACCCGGGTCGCTCGAGCAGCTGCTGCATCCGACGCTCGATCCGGACGCGCCGCGCGAGCTCCTGGCGAAGGGCCTGCCGGCCTCCCCGGGCGCCGCGGTGGGCCGCATCGTGCTCTCCGCCGACGAGGCCGAGGCGCACGCCAAGGCGGGCGAGAAGGTGATCCTGGTGCGCATCGAGACCTCGCCGGACGACATCCACGGCATGCACGCGGCGGAGGGCATCCTCACCGCACGCGGCGGCATGACGTCGCACGCCGCGGTCGTGGCGCGGGGCATGGGCAAGTGCTGCGTGGCTGGCTGCGGCGCGCTGCGCGTCGACTTGGCGACGGGCGAGGTGCGCGTCGCCGGCCAGGTGCTGAAGGCCGGGGACTGGCTCACCCTGGACGGCTCGACCGGAGAGGTGCTGCGCGGGCGCGTTCCAACGGTCACCCCCGAGCTCGGCGGCGCCTTCCGGGACTTGATGCGCTGGGCCGATCGCATCCGCACGCTGCGCGTGCGCACCAACGCCGACACTCCAGCCGACGCGAAGCTCGCGCGCGAGTTCGGCGCCGAAGGCATCGGCCTGTGCCGCACCGAGCACATGTTCTTCGAGCCGAGCCGCATCCTCGCGGTTCGCGAGATGATCCTCGCGAACGACACGCCCGCGCGCGAGCGCGCGCTCGCGAAGATCCTGCCGATGCAGCGCGGCGACTTCGAGGGGATCTTCCGGGCGATGGCGGGCCTGCCGGTGACGATCCGGCTGCTCGACCCGCCGCTGCACGAGTTCCTGCCCCACGGCGACGACGAGATCCACCAGGTGGCGGAGGCGCTCGGCAGCGATGCGGCGGTCGTGCGCGCGAAGGTGGAAGAGGTCAAGGAGTTCAATCCCATGCTCGGCCACCGCGGCTGCCGGCTGGGCGTGACCTTCCCGGAGATTTATCGCATGCAGGTGCGCGCGATCATGGAGGCCGCCTGCGCCGTCGCGAGAGAGCGCGTGCGCGTGGCCCCCGAGATCATGCTGCCCCTGATCGCGCACCGGGGCGAGCTCGTCTTGCTTCGCGATCTGATCGAGCACGAGGTGGCTGCGGTGCTCGCCGAGAACCCCGGCGTGCGCGTGCGGCCTTCGATCGGCACGATGATCGAGGTGCCCCGGGCCGCCCTGATCGCCGACCAGCTCGCCGAGCTCGCCGAGTTCTTTTCCTTTGGTACAAACGACCTCACCCAGACCGGCTATGCGCTCTCGCGCGACGACGCGGGCAAGTTCCTGCCCGACTACGTCGAGCGCGGCATCCTGACCGACGACCCCTTCGTCTCGGTCGACGAGGACGGCATCGGCCAGCTGATGCGCATCGGCGTCGAGCGCGGCCGGCGCACCCGCCCGAGCCTGAAGGTCGGCATCTGCGGCGAGCACGGAGGCGACCCGAAGAGCGTGCGCTTCTGCGCGCGGCTCGGCTTCGACTACGTCTCCTGCTCGCCTTTCCGGGTGCCCGTGGCGCGGCTAGCCGCCGCCCAGGCCGCCGTGGAGGCCCTGGAAGAGCGCCGCGCAGCCCGGCGGAGCGGTCGCCAGGGATGAGCCGAGCGCGAGTTCGAATCACGGCGCGGCGGGGCCTCGGACTGGGGCTCGCCCTGGCCCTTGGGCTGGCCTCGGGCTGCAGCTGGATGCGCGGTCCGAGCGGCTGGTTCGAGGGCAGCACCCCGGCCCCCCTCCCCCCCGACCTGAGCCAGGGCCTGACCGACGTCTCCTCGGGCGAGGTGGGCGCCTTCTTCGAGCACGCGAGCGGCTTCTACTCGCGCCTCCCGCTACGGCGCTTCAACGACCGCACGACGTTCCTCGACCCCAAGCTGGGCGCGTACTTCCGGACCGACTCTGCGTATGCCGATTACTACGCGAACCTGACCGGTGCGCTGCGCATCGCGCACTTCAAACGCCTGCGCCCCACGTCCGTGGAGATCCTCGAGGTGCGCATGGAGGGGCCTGGCCAGGCCGTCGTCTCGCTGCGGCTGCTCGGCGACAACAGTCGGCCACTGCGCTGGAACGACGTGGAGCTTCTGCGCGACGACCGCTGGGAGCGCGTCGGCGAGCGCTGGTGGATCGTCCCCGGCCCGATCTAACCGCTCCGTCGCCTTGGGCTTTTCGCCGGTCTGCCGGCCGGCACCCGCAGCCGCGCTCGCGGGCCCGCTCGGCGCAGGGTGGGGTGATCCACTCCCGTGTCGCGGAAAGGGACTACCCACTCGCATTTTGCTGCGCAGGGAACCGACGTTCCGCGATGGCCACAAACTCCACGATTCTGCAAGCAATTCGCCATGGGTTCGGCGTAGAGTATTTGCCTGGCATGGCAGTTGCTCCCGTCCTGCCAACGTGATCTCGCGCACACCCCCGAGAGGCCAGATTCGCCAGGGAGCCCCCCAAAGTTGCTGAAGCAAGCGCCCCCCACTGATCCGTCTTCCGTTCCGTCGCGCCAAAACGAAACATCGTCTCGCCGCGCAGCGCCGGCGCGAGCGACCCGCCGACGCAATGTCGCGTGGGAGAGCGACGCCGAGCTCGTCTCGCAGATCCTCGCGGGTAGCCGCGAGCATTTCGAGATGCTCTACGAGGCCTATTTCCCACGCGTGTTCCGCTTTGCGCTGAAGCGCTTGCGCGATGCGGGCGAGGCCGAAGACGTCACGCAGGAAGTTTTTGTGACGGTGTTTCGGGCTCTGCGCAGCTATCAGGGAAACTCGAGCCTCTTGGTCTGGATCTTCGGCATCGCCCGCAACAAGGTCAACCGCCGTTTCCGCGGCCCGCGCCCGTGGCTCGAGTCGATCGATCCGGAGACCTTCCATGCCGCGTCGAACGAAGCGCCTGCGGACGAGACCGTGCAGGCTCGCATGCTGCTCGAGCAGTGCGAGCACGCGATCGAGAATCGGCTCACGCCGCTGCAGCGCCGCATCTTCCATCTAAAGCATCTGCGCCGGCAATCGATCCGCGCGATCGCGCAGTCGCTCGGCAAGTCCGAGGACGCGGTGAAGGCCAACCTCTACCGCATGCGCCGCGCGATCGCGGAGGCGGCCCCGGGCCTCGAGCAGGTGCTGCGCGCCTAGCGCGATCCCGCTCCGAGGCCGCTGAATCCTGCGGGGCAGCTCCGTCGCTGCCGCAGGCGGCGGCTTGACACAATTTCGCCAGGCCCCGAAAGTTCACGCGGCCTGCACGCTTTCCCCGCCACTTCTGCGCTGCGCTGACCACTATCTGGCCGGGACTCGCGCCAGGGACGTGCAGGCCCCGGGGGGTGGAAGTGTGGTAGCTCGGAAGGCCGAGCCCCGACTGCGCCGTGAGCACGCGAGGCGCCGCGACCCGAACGACGTCCAGGCCGCCGAGTCCGACGAGGTCCTGCTCTCCCACGTTCAGCGCGGGAGCGAGGCCGACTTCAACGCGCTCTACGCGCGCTACTTCGCGCGCATCTACGGCTTCGTGCGGCTGCGCGTAGGCGATCGCTCGGATGCCGAGGAGCTGACCCAGGAGGTCTTCGCCTCGGTCTTCCGCTCGTCGGGGGGCTTCAACGCGCGCTCGAGCGTCCTTTCCTGGATCTACGGCGTTGCGCGCAACACCGTCCTGAGTCACCTCCGCCGCAAGCACACCCAGCGCGAGCGCCTGGACCGCTTCACCCCCGAGCTCGCCGCCTCGAGCCCTCGCACCTTCACCCCCGAGGAGCAGGTGCGCGGCGATCGCTTCGCGCTCGAGCTCGAGCGGCGCATCGGGCAGCTCGCCCCGTGGCAGCTCGACGCGTTCCGTTTGCGCCACGTGGAAAATCTTCCCATCGAGGAGATCTCGCGCCGCACGTCGCACTCGGCGGACGCCGTCCGCTCGGGCCTTTACCGCGCGAAACGCCTCCTACTCGATGGTCTCTCGCCGGACGGTACGAGCGCCCGGGAGGACGACGCGTGAAGTGGTTGCTCTTCGAGCGCTTGGGCCGGCGCCTCTCGCGCTTTGCGGGGCGCCCGCCGGCTGCGGCGGGCTCGCCGGCCCGCGCGGAGCGCGGGCAGCGGATGCCCCCGGAAGTCGCCGCCGAGTTCACCACCGAGGAGCTCGCGGAGTTCCTCGAAGGCGACGTCCATCCCAGCGATGCCCGGCCGGAGTTCCGCGACAAGCTTCGGCGCGAGCTCTGGGAGATGGTCCAGGATCTGTACGGGCACAAGGTAGGTCGCGACTGACCGCCGGCTCGGCGCCCGATAGCTGGCAGCCTCCGACCCGGGCCGAGCTCGCCCGCTCGCCGCGGCGTCTCTTGAGTCAGGGCCGGCTCGCCAAGCCCGACGTCCTCTTGATCTCGCACGCGGGCCGCGACGTGGTCGTGAAGGACTTCGCGGCGCGCTCGGCCTGGCTCCGCGCCACGCTCGGGCGGCTCTTCGCGCGGCGCGAGGCGCGCGCCTGGGCAGCCCTCTCGGGCCACGCGGCGGTGCCGCGCTATCTCGGTGCGATCGACGCGCTCGCCTTCGCGGTCGAGTACCGACCGGGCCGCGCGCTGACCCAGCGGCTGGCGCCGTTCGTATCCGGCGCGTTCGTCGATCAGCTCGACCGGGCCATCGCCGAGATGCACGCGCGCGGGGTCGTGCACCTCGACCTGCGCCACCGCAGCAACGTGCTGCTCGGCGACGACGGCTCGCCGGTGCTGATCGATTTCGGCTCGGCGCTGGTCGCGCCGCCGGGGAGCCGGCGCGCGCGCGCGACTCGCAGGCTGCTCGGCTGGATCGACCGCTCGGCGCTCGCGAAGTGGCGCGCCTACGCCTCGCCGGGAGCGGGCACGCGCTCGGCAGGCTCGCGAGGCGCGAGCCGCCCGATGTAGTGGCGGAAGGTCTCGAGCGTGAGCCGCGCGTCGGCGAGCGCTCGGTGCGCGACCTGGTTCTGCACCAGCCCGGCCCGCGTCGCCGACTGGCGCAGCGAGAGCGCCTCGACCTTCTCGCCGGACACGAGCGACCACGCGTAGAAGAGCGTCGCGAGATCGATCACGTGATAGTCGAAGGGGAAGGGCAGGGCGCAGCTCTTGTACGCCCGCTCGAGGAAGGCGACGTCCATGCGGACGTTCTGTCCGGCCGGCACGACCTTCGGCCCCTTGGGCAGCAGGGCGGCGAGCTCCGTCAGCGCCTGGCGCACCGGCACCGCCTCGGCCGCCCACAGCGCGGCGTCGTAGCCGGAGATCTCGATCGACTCCTGGGTGATGCGCTCGGGCCGCGCGATCACCTTCCACTCTCGCGTCGCGAGCTCCGCCAGCCGCTCGTCGGTCACGATCACGCCGATCTCGGTGATGTCGTGAAGCTCGGGGTCGAGGCCGCCGAACTCGCAGTCGAGAAAGGCAAAGGCGAAGTCGGTCATGGTCGTCGCCACCCGCCAGATCGCCCTCGCCTGTTCCAGAGAGGGGTGAAAGGCAAAGGCGAAGTCGGTCATGAAGCTGGCGCTCCCTACGGGAGTCGAACCCGTGTTTCGGCCTTGAGAGGGCCACGTCCTAGGCCACTAGACGAAGGGAGCGAGGGCCGCGCACCCTAGCCGGTCTCTCCGCAGTTCGTCCACATCGGCGCGGGCCGCCCGCGGTGACGATTTTGGGCGCTCGCCAGCCCGGGCTCGTCACCCGAGAGCGTCGCGAGCTCTCGCGTCTCGCGTTAGGGCGCCGGCCGCGATTGCGCGCGGCGCCGTCAAGTTCGGCCCAGCGCTTGCCGATGGCATGCGTGCGCCCGAGGCGTTGGCACATCGGTTGCTGAATGCCGGGCCAACGCCAATCCGGGCGAAGCCGCCCACAGGGCATGTTGCCGTGTGGAGGTTGCTCGGACCAAGGGAGAACGAGACGAAATGCGCAAGCTTCTCACGCGCAAGGGCGGCTTCACGCTCATCGAGTTGATGATCGTGGTCGCCATCATCGGGATTCTCGCGGCCATCGCGATCCCGAACTTCCTGATGTTCCAGCTCCGCAGCAAGACGGGTGAGGCGAAGACCAACCTCGCCGCGATCCGCACGGCCGAGGAAGGCTACTTCGCCGAGTTCGGCCGCTACATCGGCACGCCGGCGGCGCTGCCCGCCGGTGGTGCGCAGACGACCAAGACGAACTGGCCCGCGGTGGCGGCCGGCTTCGACACGGTCGGCTGGGCGCCCGAGGGTGAGGTGTACTTCATGTACGGCGTCACCATCAACGGTGCCTCGACGTCGTACACGGCGGACGCCCTCGCCGACCTCGATGGCGACGGCCAGACGTCGGACTTCGGCTACGTCCACCCGATTCCGGGCGCCGCGGCCGGTCTCGGCGGCATGCAGGGCGCGTGCGCGGGTACCGGCGTGTTCGACGGCGCCGCCGCCACGCTGCTGAACTCGGTCGGTCCGTGCGCGCAGGCGGACGGCCAGAGCGACTTCTAAGCGCTCTCGATCTCGGGAGGGCCGGACGATCTCCGGCCCTCCCACACCCTTTCACCTTCTCCCCGAATCCCAAGCCCAGCCAACAGGAACCCAAATCATGGAACGCGCGACCAAGCGACAGGACGGGTTCACGCTGATCGAGCTCATGATCACGGTGGCCATCATCGGGATCCTCGCGTCCACCGCGTTGACGCTCTTCGTCAGCCAGCAGATGCGCTCGAAGCGCACCGAGGCGATGACCAACGTCGAGTCCCTGGCGAAGATGGCGAAGGGATATTTCGGCGAGCAGGGCTTCTATCCGAGCGTGGCCGGCTACTGGCCCGCTCCGATTCCGAACGCCAAGCCGATTCCTTGGGACAATGCCTCCTCGGCGTTTCGGCGCGATCGGCTTCCGCGCCGAGGGCGCGGTCCGCTACCGCTACGACCTCGATGGCCGCACGGACTGCGGCTGCCCGGATTGCTTCACCGCGGCGGCCTTCGGCGACCTCGACGGCGACGCCGTTTCCGTCCGTGGTCGGCTACTTCCATCCGCCCGCGGTAGGCCCCGTCTGCGTCACCAGCATCGGCGCCTACGGCCCCGATCCGCCGCGGCGCTGGCTTCGTCCTCGACGAGACGCACGCACTGGTCCGAACCCCCTCGCGGACGACTACTGATCCCAGGCCGATGCCCGCGCGCACTTTCGAGGGGGAGATGCGCAGGATTCTTCAGCGCCTAGCGCTCGCAGTCGTCGCAGTCACCGGCATCGCGGCCGCTGGCTCTCGCGTTCCGGATCGGCCGCTCGCGAGCGACGACGAGGCCTTCGTGCCCGACCCGCAGCTCGCGAAGCTGCTCGCGGCCGGCTTCGAGGCAGCGCTCGCGGACCTGCACTGGATGCGCGCCGTGCAGGTGGTCGGGAGCGAGGCGGGCCCGGTGGGCCGCAATCGCCTGCTGGGTGCGCTGGTCGACGTGGTGACGACCCTCGATCCCTGGGTCGACCACCCGTACCGGTTCGCCGCCGTCTGGCTGACCGACGACGAGGGCGCGGTGCGCAAGGCCGACGAGATTCTGCGGCGCGGGATCGCCCACCACCCGGACGACTGGCGCCTCCACTTCTATCTCGCCTTCAACCAGTTCTTCTACCTGGGCGAGTGGCAGGCGGCGGCCGCCGCGCTCGAGCCGGCGATCGCGCTTCCCGAAGCGCCGGCCTATCTCCCGCGCCTGCTCGCGCGCCTCAAGACCGAGACCGGCGGGCTCGCCGCCTCGGCGGCCTTCCTGCACGAGATGGCGGAGCAGGCCCCCGACGCGTACAGGCGCGCCGAGTACGAGAAGGCGCTCGACGAGGTCGAGACCGAGCAGCGCGCGCGCTACCTGGACGCTGCGCGCGCCGAGTACCTCCACCGCTTCGGGCGCGACATCGAGCGCGTCTCGGATCTGCGTGGACCGGGGCGTGCTCCGCGAGCTCCCGCGCGAGCCGAACGGCTGGGAGTGGGAGCTCTCGCCGGAGACCCGCGAGATCGTCTCCAGCTACGTGAAGTTCCGCTACCGCGTGAAGATCGACGCAATGAACCGACAGCTGCTCGAGCGCTTCCGGGAGCGCTCGCACGCCGGGGGCCACGGCTGATGCAGGACCAAGAGGTGCTGGTACGGGTCGAAGCGCTGGTGAAGGACTTCCGCCCGGGTTTCGGGCTGCGCAAGAAGCGCGTGTTGCACGGCATCGACTTCGAGGTGCGCCGCGGCGAGATCTTCGGCTTCATCGGCCCGAACGGCGCCGGCAAGACCACGACGCTGAAGATCCTGTTGGGCCTGATCCGCGCGAGCGCGGGCCGCGCGAGCGTGCTCGGCCACGACGTGCGCGAGACCGAGTTTCGCCGCCACGTGGGCTTCTCGCCGGAGAGCCCCTACTTCTACGACTTCCTGACCGGCGCCGAGACCGTGGACTTCTACGCGCGCCTTTGTGGCGTGCCGCCCGGCGAGCGCCCAGCGCGCGTCGCCAGGGTGCTCGACCAGGTCGGCCTCGCCTACGCCGCGGGGGCCCGCCTGCGCACCTACTCGAAGGGCATGCTGCAGCGCATCGGAGTCGCGCAGGCCATCGTGCACGATCCGAGCGTGGTCTTCCTCGACGAGCCGATGAGCGGGCTCGATCCGGTCGGGCGCAAGGAGATCCGCGACCTGATCGTGCGCCTGAACGGCGACGGCAAGACGATCTTCATGAACACGCACATCCTGGCCGACGTGGAGATGATCTGCGATCGCGTGGCGATCATCGTGGACGGGCGCATCGCCTATCAGGGCGTGCTGGCCGGAGCGCTCCGGCGGACATGCGCCACTTCGACGTGACCTTCTCCTCGCTCGCGCCGGAGTTCGCCGAGGAGGCCCCCTGCCGCTTCGGCGCCGAGCTCTCGGGCCGCGGCGACTGCGTCACGCTGCGCGTGGCGGAGAAGGAGGCGAGCGAGCTGATCCAGGCCGCCCTCGCGCGTGGCGCGCTGATCGAGGAGGTATTGCCGGCGCGGGCGGGCCTCGAGGCGCTCTTCCTCGACGCGGTGGCCGGCAAGCTCCGGGAGGGCGCACGATGAGCTGGCGCAGCGCCGTCCTGGCGATCGCGGCGAACACGCTGCGCGACGCGATCCGCAGCCGGGTGCTCTACGTGCTGCTCTTCTTCGCGATCGTGATGATCGCGACCAGCGCGACGCTCGCGACGCTCTCCTACGTGGAGCGCGAGCGCATCCTGCAGGACGTGGGCTTCGCCGCGATCCGCTTCTTCGGCGCCGCGATCGCGATCTTCATGGGCGTGGGGCTGATCCACCGCGAGGTCGATCGGCGCACGATCTACACGATCCTCTCCAAGCCGGTCTCGCGCAGCGCCTTCATCGCCGGCAAGTACGTGGGCTTCGTGGCCACGCTCTGGCTCCAGCTCGCGGTGATGTCGCTCTGCTTCGCGCTCGTCTCGCTCGCCGCCGGCGCACCGCTCGGCGTGGGCCATGCGATCGCGCTGGGGCTCACCGCCCTCGAGCTCGCCGTGGTCGTGGCGCTGGCGACGCTCTTCTCCTCGTTCTCGAGCCCCTTCCTGGCGGGCTGCTACAGCCTGGGCCTCTACCTGGTCGGACATCTGACGCGCGACCTGCGCGCGCTCGGGGCCTCCTCGCAGTCGGAGCTGGCGCGCGAGATCACGCTCTGGCTGCACCGGCTGCTCCCCGACCTCGAAGCGTTCAACCGCACGATCGAGGCCGTGCACCAGCTGCCGATCCCGCCCCAGGAGGTGCTGTGGTCCGCGCTGATGGGCGTCTCCTGGTGCCTGGGCCTCTTGCTCGTCGCGGTCTTGACCTTCGAGCAGCGCGACTTCCGGTAGCCTCGCGCGATGGCGGCCAGCTCGGAGCTCGCGCTCACGCCGGTCGGGCTGGCCCTCGCGGGCGCCCTGGGGCTGGTGGTGGGCTCGTTCCTGAACGTCGTGATCCACCGCGTCCCGCGCGGCGAGTCGATCGTGACGCCGCGCTCGCGCTGCCCCGCCTGCCAGCGCCCGATCGCGGCGTGGCAGAACGTGCCCGTGCTCTCCTTCGTGTTTCTGCGCGGCCGCTGCGGCGGCTGCGGCGCCTCGATCTCCTGGCGCTATCCGCTCGTGGAGCTCGCGACGGGCGGCGTGTTCGTCGCCGTGGCGTTCGCGTACGGCGTGAGCGCGCTGACCCCGCTCTTCTGGCTCTTCGCCGCGGGCCTGATCGCCGCCGCCGGAATCGACGCGGACGAGCGCTGGATCCCCGACTCGATCTCGCTCGGCGGGCTCGCCCTCGGGCTCGCGCTCGTCCCGCTCGCGCGCTGGCAGGGCGGCGCGAGCTATCTCGACGCGCTCTCGAGCTCCGCGCTCGGCGCGGCGCTCGGCGGCGGCGCGCTCTGGTTGGTGGGCTTCCTGCACGCGCGGCTCTGCGACGCGCTGGGTCGGACCTTCGACCACTGGCCGGGGGAGGGCGTCCCGCGCCCGCGACCGAGCAGCCTCGACTACTGGACCTGGTTTCCCGGCATGGGCTTCGGCGACGTGAAGCTGATGGCCGCGGTGGGCGCCTTCGTCGGGCCCCTGGGCGCCCTCCATACGATCTTCCTGGCGGCGATCTTCGGGCTCGTGCTCGGCCTCGCTCCGCTCCTCGCGCGCCGCTCGCTGGCGGCGCCCTTCGGCCTGGGCCCCGCGATCGCGCTCGCGGCCGTGGTCGCCGCGGTGCTGCCGGCGCCTCTTTAGGGGACGCTGGTTGACTACGTGTCAACTTGGGGACGCTGGTTGAAACGCGTGCGTTTCAACCAGCGTCCCCAAGTTGACACTTAGTCAACCAGCGTCCCCGCTCAACCCGCTCGGGGGGCGCGCCGAAACGCACGGCAGTCGGGGAGGAGTTGCCCTTGCTGCGCGCACTTGGAGCGGGTGTCTGCCGGCGCACGATGGGGGTGGGGCTCGCCTTGCTCGGGGCCCTGGGCTGCAATCGCATCCAGGCCGAGCACGGGCCCGCGCCGAGCGGACCGAGCGTCCTGCTCGTCACGATCGACACCCTGCGCGCCGACCACGTGGGCGCGTATGGGGATGCGCAGGCGCACACGCCCACGCTCGACGCGCTCGCGGCCGGCGGCGCCACCTTCGAGCAGGCCATGGCGAGCGTGCCTCTCACGCTGCCTTCGCACACCTCCATCCTGACCGGCCTCTATCCGCCGCATCACGGCGTGCGACACAACGCGGTGTTCCGCCTGGACGAGTCCGTGGAGACGATCGCCGAGCGCTTCCAGAAGGGCGGCTACGCGACGGGGGCCGTGATCGGCGCCGACGTGCTCTCGCACTCCTTCGGCCTCGCGAAGGGCTTCGACCAGTACGACGACCACGTGGCGGGCGCGCGCGCCGGCGAGGCCGGCTTCGCCGAGCGCAAGGCGACGGCGGTGACCGACGCCGCGCTCGCGTGGCTCCTCCAGGAGCCGCGGCCCTTCTTCCTCTGGGTCCACTACTACGACGTGCACGCGAAGTACGATCCGCCCGAGCCCTATCGCAGCCAGGCCGGGAGGAGCCTCTACGACGGCGAGGTCGCCTACGTCGATCACGAGCTCGGCCGCGTGCTCGCCGCGCTGCGCGAGCAGGGCCGGCTCGCGAACACCGTCGTCGCGGTGACGGCCGATCACGGAGAGGGGCTGGGCGAGCACGGCGAGCCCAGCCACAGCTACCTGATCTACGACTCGGTGCTGCACGTGCCGTTGATCCTCCAGGGTCCGGGCGTTCCAGCGGGCGCGCGCATCGAGCGAGTCGTCTCGAACGTCGGGCTCGCGCCGACGCTGCTCGCGCTGGCCGGGCTCCCGGCCCTCGCTCGGCAGGACGTGGCCGATCTCGCGCCCAGCTGGCGAGGACAGGATCGCGAGCCGGGCTGGGCCTACGCCGAGACGCTCGCGGGCCAGCTCGACTTCGGCTGGGCGCCGATCTACGCGATTCGCAGCGAGCGCGAGAAGTGGATCCGCGCGCCGCGCAGCGAGTGGTACGACCTCGCGAGCGACCCGCACGAGCTCCACGACCTCTTGGCCGGCGGCGCCGCGCCGCGCGAGCGCGTCGCTGCGGCCGAGGGCCGACTCGCCAGCGTGCGCAAGGACGAGCGCGAGATCGCGACGCGCGAGGTCGACGCCGAGACGCGCGCGCACATCGAAGCCCTGGGCTACGCGATCCCCGGGGCGGGAGCCACGGGGGGTGAGCTCGACGGCGCGGACCCGAAGGACGTGCACAAAAAGGCGCGCCTCGGCGTCGACGCGCTCGCCGCCTACTTCGAGAAGCGCTACGCGGATGCCGAGCGCATCGCGCTCGAGGGCCTGCGCGCAATGCCGCGCAGCGTGCAGCTGAACGAGATCCTCGCGCGCCTCTATCTCGAGACGGGGCACTGGACCCAAGCGATTCCCTACGCCGAGGCGACCGTGCGCTACCTGCCGAGCTGGCCGGGTCACCACGTGCAGCTCGGCCTCGCCTACCTGGGCACCGCCGACACCGAGCGCGCCGTGCACTGCTTCGACGAGGCGCTGCGCCTCGATCCCGACAACGTGGGCGGCCACCTGGGCAGCATGTGGCGCGCGAAGCTCGGCCTCCCGGTGGAGGAGGCGGCGCAGCACGCCGCGCGCGCCCTCGAGCTCGCGCCCGACGACCCGCTCGTGGCCGACACGATCGGCGAGACCTGGGAGTCGCTCGGCCAGTACGACCGCGCGCTCGAGGTCTACGAGGGCGCGCTCGCGCGCTTCCCCAACGACCCGCGCGTGCACATGCGCCTCGCGATCCAGTACGCGCGCTTCGGCGACGGCGAGCGCTCCGCGGCGGAGCTCGCGAAGGCGGGCGCCCTCGCCCAGGACGCGCGCCTCGCGAGCCGGCTCGGCATCGTGTACGCGGCGCGCGGCGAGTACGCCCGGGCGGAGCCGCTCTTCCGGGCGATCCTTCAGCGCGAGCCGCGCTCGCGCGTGCGGCTCTACCTCGCGCGCCTGCTGCGGGAGACGGGCCGCGCGCCGGAGGCGGACGCGCTGCTCGATGCGGCCGTCGAGGCGCCGGGTCCGACGCCCATCCTGGACGGCCTGATGCCGGAGGCTCGCCCGCGCGGCTAGGGCGGGGAACGCTCGTTGGCGACGTTTACGAATTCCGAAACCGACTCGGACACTTGCGAACGAGCGAAAGTTTCGTGAACTCGTCAACGAACGTCCCCTACCGATGGCGAACGACGACCAGCAGAAGTACTGGAACGAGCAGGGCGGCCCGGTCTGGGTCGCCAATCAGGAGCGGCTCGACGCGCAGATCCGCCCCCACGGCGAGCGCGGCCTCGCACGTCTCGACGCGCGGCCCGGCGAGCGCGTGCTCGACGTCGGCTGCGGCTGCGGCGAGACGTCGCTCGAGATCGCGCGGCGCGTGGGGCCCTCGGGCCGCGTGCTGGGCGCCGACATCTCCGCCCCCATGCTCGGGCGCGCGCGCGAGCGCGGTCAGGCGGCGGGGCTCGCGCAGCTCTCCTTCGAGCAGGCCGACGCGCAGACGCATCGCTTCGAGCGCGCCGCCTTCGACGCGCTCTTCTCGCGCTTCGGTGTGATGTTCTTCGAGGATCCGCCCGCCGCCTTCGCGAACCTCCGCAACGCCCTGCGGCCGGGGGCGCGCCTCGTCTTCGTTTGCTGGCAGCCGATCGGCGCGAACCCCTGGCTGGGCATCCCGATGGGGGCGCTGAGCGCGCTCCTCCCGCCGGCGCCGCCTCTCCCCGAAGGTGCGCCCGGGCCCTTTGCGTTCGGCGACCCGGCTCGCGTGGAGAAGATCCTCACGACGGCCGGCTTCGCCGAGGTGGCGCTCCGCGGCGAGCAGCTCCCGATCGGCTTCCCGAGCATCGAGGAGGCGGCGCGCTTCATGATCGAGTTGGGGCCGGCGGGGGCCGCGCTGCGCCAGGCCGGCGCCGACGAGGCGCTCCGGGCGCGAGCGCTCCAGGCCCTGCGCGACGCGCTCGCGCCGCATTCCCCGGGCGGGGTTCCCAAGCTGGGCTCCGCCGTCTGGGTGGTCAGCGCCCGCAACCCGAGCTAGCCGCAGCCGCATAGCGCGCGAGAGCGGCTGGATCCCCGGCGAGGATTCGAACCTCGACAAACAGGTTCAGAGCCTGTGGTCCTACCGTTAGACGACCGGGGAACGGCGCGCGAAACTTAGAAGACGTGGCGGGAGCGCGCCGCTCCGCTATCGGAGCGCAACCCCGCGACGAGGCTCCTGAGTCCCCCGAGTCAGAAGTACGCCGAGATTCGGCCGCCGATCCATCCCCGCCGGCTGCGTTTCGCGCCCTGCGGCGTAGGATGCAGTTACGCCTCGGTCGCGCGCCTTGCCGGCGGGGCGTCTCGGCGGCCTCGGTCATGCGGCGTACTTCCGACTCGGGGGACTAGGTGAGGCTGGCGATCGAACCGCTGACGGAGACCCCGAGCGCATTCCATTTCGGAGCGTCGCCGCAGTGGTTCGCCGAGCGCTTCCCCGGAGCGGGCCATGCCGGAGACGTCCTCAGCGAGGAGCTCCAGGTGGATGGCCGCGCCTACCGGGCCGGCGCGGACGCGATCCTCGAGGGGGAGGTCCGGGGGGTGGTCGAGCTCGCGTGCAGCCGATGCCTCACCCGCTATCGTGCGCCCGTCCGCGAGCCGTTCCGCCTCGTGCTCGAGCCGGCCGGAGCCCGGGTGCCCGCCGATCCGGAGGGCGCGCTCGCCCTCTCCGAGGATGGGGTGTACCTGAGCGACGAGCCCGAGGCGGGGTGGTATCGCGGGACGGAGATTCGTCTGGATCGCTTCATCGGGGAGGTCATCTCGCTCGCTCTGCCGGTGCAGCCCCTGTGTCGGGAGAGCTGCAAGGGGCTGTGCCCCCGGTGCGGCGTGGATCGCAACCTCGAGACGTGCAACTGTGCGGAGATCCGAGCCGAGTCCCCGTTCGCCATCCTGCGCAAGTTGCGCGACCGGTCTTCCTAGCCCAGAACGCAAGCCCAGTCGGAGAGCACGATGTCCGCCGTCCCGAAGCGTCGAGTCTCGAAGTCGCGCAAGAACAAACGGCGCAGCCACCACTTCCTCGCCACGCCGGCCAGCGCCGCCTGTCCGCAGTGCGGGGAGCCGCGCGCTCCGCATCGGGTGTGCCGCTTCTGCGGCACGTACAAAGGCCGGCAGACCCTGAAGGTCGCCGACGAGTAAGTCGGGCGTGCTGGCGCTCCTCTTTCCGGGTCAGGGCTCGCAGGCCGTCGGCATGGGCCGCGACGTCGTGGAGGCGTCGCCGGCCGCGCGCGCGACCTTCGAGGCCGCCGACCGCGCGCTCGGCATCGCGCTGTCCACGCTCTGCTTCGCCGGACCGGAGGAGGAGCTGCGCCGCACGGAGATCCAGCAGCCCGCGATCCTCACCACGAGCATCGCCCTGCTGCGCGCCCTCGAGGAGCGCGGGCCGCTCGCGGCGCGCTACGTGCTCGGGCACAGTCTGGGCGAGTACTCGGCGCTCGTGGCGGCGGGGGCGATCGGCTTCGAGGACGCCGTGACGCTCGTCGCGGCGCGCGGGCGGTTCATGCAGGAGGCGGTCCCCGCCGGCCGGGGCGCCATGGCGGCGCTGATGGGTCTCGAGCCCGATGCGGTCGACGAGGCCTGCAAGCTCGCGCAGGAGGCCACCGGCAACGTCGTCGCGTCGGCCAACTACAACTCGCCCCAGCAGACCGTGATCGCGGGCGAGACGTCGGCCGTGGAGCGCGCGATCGTGCTCGCGAAGGAGCGCGGCGCGAAGCGCGCCGTCCCCCTCGCGGTGTCCGCCCCCTTCCACTGCGAGCTGATGCGGCCCGCCGCGGAGAAGCTCGCCGTGGAGCTCGCGCGCGTGCGCTTTTCTGATCCGCGCGTGCCCGTGGTGACCAACGTCGAGGCGGAGCCCAACCAGCGCGGCGACCGCATCGCGGGCCTGCTCGAGCGCCAGGTGACGGCGCCGGTGCGCTTCGCGGAATCCGTCCGGCGACTCGCCGCCCTGGGCGTCACGCGCGTGCTCGAGATCGGGCCGGGGTCGGTGCTCACGGGGCTGGTGGCGCGCATCGAGCGGGGCCTCGAGCGCGCCAACCTGGGCACGCTCGAGGAGTTGCAGGCAGCGGCGGCGCGCGAGTCCGGGGCGTAGGTTAGGAGCCGGGCCTTGGGGCCGGGCTGCCAGGAGGCGAGATCGTGGAGACGAAGGAAATGCCTCTCGAGAAGCGGGTCGAGGAGATCATCATCGAGCAGCTCGGGGTGACGGCCGAGGAGGTCGTGCCCGAAGCGTCCTTCATCGACGATCTCGGCGCGGATTCCCTCGACATCGTCGAGCTCGTGATGGCCATGGAAGAGGAGTTCGACATCGAGATCCCCGACGAGCACGCCGAGCGCCTGCAGACGATCGGGTCGGCGATCGTCTACTTGAAGGAACGCCTGGAGGCATGAGCGCCGCGCCCTCGGCGGCCGAGCAGGAGGTCGTCGTCACGGGCCTGGGCTGCGTCTCCCCGCTCGGGGTCACGGCCGAGGCCACCTGGCAAGCGCTGATCGCCGGCGCCTGCGGCGTGGGGACGCTTCCGCCGGAGTTCGACGAGCGGCTGCCGGTGCGCATCGCCGCGCGCGTGACCGGCGAGCTCGACCCGGGCCCCATCCCCGCCAAGGAGCTGCGCCGCCTCGACCGGGGGATCCTGCTGGCGCTGGCGGCCGCGCGAGAGGCGATCGCGGAAGCGGGCTTGGGTCAAGCCGCCGAGGCGATCGACCGCGACCGCGTCGGCGTCGCGATCGGCACCGGCATCGGCGGCATCCACACGCTCGTGCAGAACGATCGCCTCTACGTGGAGCGCGGCCCGAGCCGCGTCTCGCCCTTCTTCGTCCCGATGACGCTCGCGAACATGCCGGCGGGCCTGATCGCGATCCATCACGGCCTGCGCGGCCCCAACCTCTGTCACGTGACCGCCTGCGCGAGCGGTGCGCACGCGATCGGGGAGGCGCTGCGGCTGCTCCAGCGCGGCGATGCCGATGCCATGGTGGTGGGCGCGACCGAGGCGGCGATCATCGAGGTGGTGATCGCGGGCTTCGCGAACATGCACGCCCTCTCGCGCCGCAACGACGCGCCGGAGCGGGCGAGCCGGCCCTTCGACTCCGACCGAGACGGCTTCGTGCTGGGCGAGGGCGCGGCGGTGCTGGTCTTGGAGCGCGCCGCCCACGCGCGCGCCCGCGGCGCCCGCGTGCGGGCGCGGCTGCTCGGCTACGGCGCCTCGGCCGACGCCGCCCACATGGCCGCCCCGGACGCTGCGTCGGGGGGCGCGCTGCGCTGCATGCGCGCGGCCATCGCGAGCGCCGGCCTCGCGCCCGAGGACGTGGACTACGTGAACGCGCACGCCACCGGGACGCCGGCGGGCGATGGCGTCGAAGCCCAGGCGATCCGGACGCTGTTCGGCGCCCACACGGATCGCTTGCCGGTCTCCTCGACCAAGGGCGCCACCGGCCACCTGCTCGGGGCGGCGGGGGCGCTCGAGGCGCTGGCCTCGGTGCGCGCCCTGGAGACCGGTACACTGCCTCCGACGCTGAATTTGGATCGCCCCGATCCCGAGTGCGCGCTCGATCACGTCGCGGGCAAGGCTCGCGGCGCGCGGGTGCGCGTGGCGCTCTCGAACTCGTTCGGGTTCGGGGGCGTGAACGCAGCGCTCGTGTTCGGGGCCGCCTAGCGACCGAGAAAGGGATGGAGCCATGGCCGAGCCGATCGCCCTCGCCAGCGACCACCGCGGCTACGCGCTGAAGCAGGCGCTGCGCGCCCGGCTCGAGGCCGCGGGCTACGAGGTGAACGACTACGGCACGCAGGGCACGGCGTCGGTCAACTACCCCGAGTTCGCGGCACCGGCGGCGCGCGCGGTCTCCGAGGGCGCGGCGGCGCGCGGCATCGTGATCTGCGGCACCGGGCTCGGCGTCGCCTACACCGCGAACCGCTTCCCGCGCGTGCGCGCGGCGCTGGTGCACGACGTCGAGACCGCGGAGCTCGCGCGCCGGCACAACGACGCCAACGTGCTCGCGCTCTCCGGCGACCGCCTCGATCCCGACAGCGCCTGGGCGATCGTGCAGCGCTGGCTCGAGACGCCTTTCGAGGGCGGGCGCCACGCGCTGCGCGTGCAGGAGATCGACACGCTCACGCAGACGCACGATGCGGCGCTGCGCGCGACCGACCCCGCGATCGCCGGCATCCTGCAGCGCGAGGCCCAGCGCCAGGCCGAGGGCCTCGAGCTGATCGCCTCCGAGAACTTCGTCTCCGAAGCGGTGCTCGAGGCGGTGGGCTCTGTCGCCACCAACAAGTACGCCGAAGGCTACGTCGGCAAGCGCTACTACGGCGGCTGCGAGGTGCTCGACGAGGCCGAGACCCTCGCGATCGAGCGCGCGAAGCGGCTGTTCGGTAGCGACCACGTGAACGTGCAGCCGCACTCGGGCTCCCAGGCGAACCAGTTCATCTACAACGCGGTGCTGCAGCCGGGCGACACCATCCTCGCCATGAATCTCGACCACGGCGGCCACCTGACGCACGGCAACCCCGCGAACTTCTCGGGCAAGACGTACAAGATCATCCCCTACGGCGTGACGAAGGAGAGCGAGCGCATCGACTACGACGCGCTGCGCGAGCTCGCGCGCGCCCACCGGCCGAAACTGATCCAGTGCGGCGCCACCGCGTACTCGCGCGTGATCGACTTCGCCGCGTTCCGCGCCATCGCCGACGAGGTGGGCGCGCTCGTCTTCGCGGACATCGCGCACATCGCGGGCTTGGTCGCCGCGGGCCTGCACCCGAGCCCGGTGGGTCACGCCCAGCTGATCGGGACGACCACCCACAAGACGCTGCGCGGCCCGCGCGGCGGAATGATCCTGTGCGACCGCGAGTTCGCGAAAGCAGTGGACAGCGCAGTCTTCCCGGGCGGGCAGGGCGGCCCGCTCATGCACGTGATCGCCGGCAAGGCGGTGGCGTTCCAGGAGGCGCTGCAGCCGGCCTTTCACGACTACGCGCGCCAGATCATCGCCAACGCGCGCGCGCTCGCCGACGAGCTCGCGGGCCACGGCCTGCGGATCGTCTCGGGCGGCACCGACAACCACCTGTTCCTGCTGTCGCTCGTGGGTCGCCCGTTCTCGGGCAAGAAAGCCCAGGACGTCCTCGACCACGCGGGCATCACCACCAACAAGAACATGGTGCCCTTCGACCCGCGCACGCCCTTCGTGACCTCGGGCCTGCGCCTCGGCACGCCCGCGCTCACCACGCGCGGCATGCGCGAGGGCGAGATGCGCGAGATCGCCGGCCTGATCGCGCGCGTGCTCGAGCGCCCCGCGGACGAGGCGGTCCAGGGGGCCGTGCGCGCCGAGGTGCGCGCGCTGTGCGCGCGCTTCCCGCTCTACCCCGGGCGCTGGCGCCGACAACCCTGACGGGAGAGCCGAGAGCGCGGTGCGCTGCCCTTACTGCAACGACCTCTCGAATCGGGTGATCGACTCTCGCTTGACGCGCGAGGGCGAGGAGATCCGCCGGCGCCGGGAGTGCGAGGAGTGCGGCCGGCGCTTCACCACGCGCGAGCGCGTCGAGAACCTCGTGCCCAAGATCATCAAGCGCGACGAGCGGCGCGAGGAGTACGACCGCAAGAAGCTCGAGCAGTCGATCCAGAGAGCCTGCGTGAAGCGGCCGATCTCCGAGAACGCGATCCAGCGCATGGTGGACCGCGTGGAGCGCCAGCTCACCGAGAGCGGCGACGCCGAGGTCTCCTCGCGCGCGGTGGGCGACCTCGTGCTCTCGGAGCTGCGCGCGCTCGACCCGCTCGCCGCCGCGCGCTTCGCCTCGGTATTCCGCGATTGGACGAGCGCCGCCGACTACGAGGCCTTCTTCGCCACGTTCGGCGCGCCCGGCTCCGACTCCGACCCGCCGGACTGAAGCGCGCGTGCAGCCCGAGGCCGCCATGGCGCGCGCGCTGGCGCAGGCGAGGCGCGCATCCGGGCGCACCTTCCCGAACCCGCCCGTCGGCGCGGTGGTGCTGCGCGGCGAGCGCGTGCTGGGAGCCGGCTTCACCCAGCCCGCTGGCGGGCCCCACGCCGAGGTGGTCGCGCTCGCGCGCGCTGCGCGGCGCCACGGCGAGCGCGCCCTGCGCGGCGCCACGCTCGCGGTCACGCTCGAGCCGTGCTGCCACCACGGGCGCACCCCGCCCTGCACGAGCGCGATCCGCAGCGCGGGGCTCGCGCGCGTCTGGATCGGACAGCGCGACCCGAATCCGCTGGTGGCCGGGCGCGGCATCCGCGAGCTGCGCCGCGCAGGGCTCGAGCTCCGCGTCGGCATCCGCGAGGCGGAGTGCGCCGAGCAGCACCGCGGCTTCAGCTCGGTGCAGGAGCGCGGCCGCCCCTGGCTCGCGCTGAAGATCGCCGCCACGCTCGACGGCCGCATCGCCACCGCGGGCGGCGAGTCGCGCTGGATCACCGGTCCGGCGGCGCGCGCGCTGGTGCACCGCCTGCGCGGCGAGGCGGACGCCGTGATGATCGGCTCCGCCACCGCGCGCAGCGACGATCCCGCGCTCACGGTACGGCGCGGCCGGGCGGCGCCCCGGGCGCCGCTGCGCCTGCTGGTCGACTCGGGCCTGAAGGCGCCGGCCAGCCTGCGCCTGTTCCGCGACGCGTTCGCCGAGCGCACCTGGCTGCTGACCGCGCGCGGACATCCGGCGCGGGCCCTCGCGGCCCGGCGCGCGCGCGGCGCGCGCGTGCTCGAGCTTCCGCGCCAGGGCGGCCACCTCCTGCTGGCGCGCGCCCTCGCGCAGCTCGCGCGGGAGGGCTTGACCCACGTGCTGGTGGAGGGCGGCGGTGGGCTCGCGGCGGCGCTGCTGCGCGCGCGCCTGGTGGACGAGATCCACTGGTTCGCGGCCCCGAGCCTGTTGGGGGGCGACGCGCGCCCGGCCCTCGCGGAGCTCGCGATCGCGCGCCTCGCCGGGCGGATCGGCCTCGCCGTGAAGCAGGTGCGCCGCGTCGGTCCGGATCTGTACGTTCACGCCATCGTCCGGCGCGAGCGCTGACGCGCGCGCGGGTTGCGGAGTGGTGCGGCGATGCGGAGCTATCCGGCCGAGCGAGACGCGAAGGGCCTGCGGCTGGCCGTGGTCGTCGCGCGCTTCAACCACCCGATCTCGGCGAAGCTCCTCGAGGGCTGTGCGGCCCAGCTTTCGGAGCGCGGCGCGGCGGAGGACGATGTGCACGTCGCCTGGGTGCCGGGCGCCTTCGAGATCCCGCTCGCCGCGCGCAAGCTCGCCGCGAGCGGGCGTTATCACGCAATCGTCGCGCTCGGCGCGGTGATCCGCGGCGGCACGCCCCACTTCGACTACGTCTGTCGCGGCGTGACCGACGGGATCACCGCCGTCATGCGCGACACGGGCGTGCCCGTCGCCTTCGGCGTGCTCACCACCGATGACCTCGACCAGGCCCTGGCGCGCGCGGGCGGCAGCGAGGGCAACAAAGGGGCCGAGGCGGCGCTCGCAGCGATCGAGATGGCGCGCCTCGCGCTGGCGCTCGCCGCGCCGCCGGAGGGCGCGTGAGCGCGGCGCGCTCGTCGCCGCGCCATCGCTCGCGCGAGGCTGCGCTGCAGGCGCTCTATGCCGCGGAAGTGCGCGGCGAGATCGATCCGGCGCGCGCCGAGCATTCGCTGGCCGCCCTGGCCGAGCACTTCGAGCTGCCCGCTGGCGCGCGCGCCTTCGCGAAGGAGCTCGTGCTGGGCGTCGCCGCGCAGCGCGAGGAGATCGACCGGCGCATCGCGCTGGCCGCGCGCAACTGGCGCCTTCCGCGCATGGCGGCCGTCGACCGCAACGTGCTGCGCATCGGCGCCTTCGAGATCCTGTTCGCCGGTCTCCCGCGCGAGGTCGCCATCGACGAGGCCGTCGAGCTCGCGCGCCGCTTCGGCGACGACGCCTCGCCGCGCTTCGTGAACGGCGTGCTCGACGCGCTGGCGCGGGACGCGGCGCCGGAGGTCGCGCCGTGAGCGTCGTCCTGCCGGTCGAGCTGGATCTGAGGCCCCTGCATCGCGCGCTCGGCGACCTGCTCGCGGCGCCGCTCTTCGCGACCGGGATGCCGATGCGGGGGCCGGCCGCGTGGCTCGACTGGCGCCTGTGCGGCCAGGTCGCCCGCACCTTCGCGAGCGGCCAGTTCTCCCCCGAGTTCGGGCGCGCGCTGCTCGTGCCCTCGCGCGGCCGGGTGCGCGCGAGCTGGGTGCTCGTGGCGGGCGCCGGCGATCCCGCCAGCTGGAGCGACGCCACGGCCCGGGCCTGGGCCGAGAGCGTGGTCGCCCGGGCCGCCTCCCTGCGCGTCGCGCAGGTCGCCCTGGCGCCCCCCACCGAGCGCGTCGCCCGGCTCGCTCTGGAGCGCACGGTGGCGGGCTTTCTCGCCGGGGCGGCAGCCGCCCTCGCGGCCCGCCCGAGCGCGCTCCGGCTGCGGCTCTCGATCCCGCCCAGCGAGGTCGCGCGCGCCGAGCACGCCCTCGCGGCGGCGCCGCGCTCCTACCCGGGCGGCGTGACCATCCGGGTCGAGCGGTCGGCGGAGGAGCCGTCGGAGCCGGCGCCGGAGCGCCCGCGCGAGAGTGCGGCCGGCCAGCCCAGCCCGCGTTCAGTTCCCTCGGCGTGAGGCCGATGCGCTGGGCGGGAGAGCGAGCGCGCCAGGGGTTGCGCACTCGCCGTGGGGGCCCGCGCGATGAGTCTGGTCGGAAGCCTCGAGGATCTGGGCCTCGGCGACATCCTCCAGATCGTCCACCTGTCGCGGAAGTCGGGCGTGCTCCTGCTGCGCGGCGACGCGGGCGAGGGCCAGATCCTGTTCGAGCAGGGGCTGGTGCGCGCGGCCACCACGCGGGATGCGCCCCAATCGCTGCGCGAGCTGCTCGCCCACGAGGGAGCGCTCTCGGCCGACGCGCTCGCCGCGGCGAGCCAGGAGTCCCGCAAGAGCGGAACGCCGCTCGCCACGCTGCTCCTGGCTCAGGGATCGATCGAGGCGAGCGCCCTCGAGGAGCTGCGCGCGCGCGCGATCGCCGACGCGGTGACGCGCATGTTCCGCTGGCAAGGCGGTGAGTTCAGCTTCGAGGTGCGCGAGGGCGCCGCGGACTCCGACGAGCTCGCCATCGCCTCGGGCCTGAACCCGCAGTTCCTGGCGCTCGAAGGCACGCGCCGCGCCGACGAGGCGCTCGCCGAGGACACCCACGATCTGGTGCCGCTCGCTCCCGAGGCCGATTCGGCGGAAGCCGAGGCGAAGGGCGCGAGCGAGGCGCTCACGCCCGGCGCGAGCGAGGCGCTCACGCCCGCCGCGAGCGAAGAGCCGGCGCCCGCCGCGACTCAGGCGGAGCCGCTCGCCGACGCACCCGCCCCCGCGCCGGCCGAGGCCAAGCCCGCGCCCCGCGTTGCGCAGCGCGCGCCCGTGGTGGTGGTCGATCCCTCGCTTCCCGTGCTCGAGTGGATGAAGGCGGCGCTCTCGGGCCACTCGCGCGTCCACACCTTCCAACACACCGAGCTCGGCATCCAGCGCATCCGCCAGTACCTGGTGCGCCAGGAGCTCCCGGTCGTGATCCTCTCGGCGCACACGCCGCCCGATCCGGTCTCCGGCGCGCGCGACGCCTTCGAGGTCGGCGCGCGGCTGCGCCGCCAGGCGCCGCGCCTTCCGATCGTGCTCCTGCACAGCGCTGGCGCGGACGTCCCGAAGAAGGGTGCCCGCGGCGGAGCGCCCGACGCCGTCGCCGCGCGCCCGAAGGACGGCGCGCTGGCGGACGCCAAGCGCAGCGCCGAGCGCATGGAGCTGGCGGCCCAGCTGCGCGAGGTCGTCGAGCGCGTCTCCCGCGATACTCCCGAGCCAACGCGCCGCGCGGGCGCCAGCGCGAATGGCGCGAGCGAGGGCGAGCCGATCGCGCGCGTGATCGGCTTCGCGGCGCAGACGTTCTCGCGCGTCGCGCTCTTCGCGGTGCGGGGCGAGCTGAGCGCGGGCATCGCCCAGAGCGGCCTCGACAAGGCCGGCGGTCCCGACGACCCCGGCCTGCGCGACGTGCACGTGGGCAGCCGCGAGCCGGCCTGGTTCCGCGCGGTGTTGGATTCCCGCCAGCCGGTGCGTGCGGCGCCGAGCGACGAGGGGGACCAGCGCCTCTCCGTGCTGCTCGGCAACGAGCCGCCGCCCGAGGCCTGGCTCGCCCCCCTCGAGAGCCGCGGTCGCGTGGTCGCGATCCTGTACGCCGACAATCTCCCGAGCCGGCGCCCGCTCGGGGAGACCGCCGCCCTCGAGCAGGTCCTGCGCGAGTGGGACGCGGGTCCGCTGAGCCCGCTCTGACCCCGCGCTGACGCTTCCCGAGCCTCTTTGCGGGATGCGCGAATCGCCCGCGCTCTTCGGTCCGAAGTCGGCGAAGCGCCTCAAGAATCCTCGCTTTCGGGCCGATGCAGCGGCGGGCCGCCCGCGCGGGCGCAGGGGAGGGGAGCGTGCTGCGGATTCTGGTGGTCGAGGACTCCGGGACGATGCGCTCGCTGATCGCGGCCGCGCTCGAGGAGCTCGATCGCCGCGTGAAGGTCGACGAGGCCGAGAGCGGCTTCCAGGCGCTGCGCCTGCTCCCCAAGCACGTCTACGACCTGGTCGTGACCGACATCAACATGCCGGACATCAACGGCCTCGAGCTGATCTCGTTCGTGCGCGGCGATCCGCGCTACGCGGACACGCCGCTCGTGATCGTCTCGACCGAGAGCAGCGAAGAGGACCGCCGGCGCGGTCTCGCCCTCGGAGCGAACGCATACCTGGTGAAGCCCTTCACCGCCCAGGATCTCGTGCGGGTGGTCGAGGGCCTGCTCGCACCCGAGGCGCCCTGATGGCCGCTCGCCGCAAGCGGAGCGGGGGGCGCGCGCGAGCGCACGCGGAGTTCCTCTCGGAGGCGGAGGAGATCCTCGAGCGCATGCGCGAGGATCTCGCCGCCTGCGCCGAGCGCCAGGACGTCGGCGCCGAGCTGCCGCCGCAGCTCGTGAACCGGCTGTTCCGCTCCGCGCACTCGCTGAAGGGACTCTCGGGCCTGTTCGGCCACGAGGCGCTGGCCGGGCTCGCGCATGCGGTCGAGGACCTGCTCGACGCCTGGCGGCTCGGGCGGCGCGCGCCGAGTCGCGCCGCGCTCGCTGTGTTCGACGACGTGGTGGCCTGCTTCGCGCGCGCGCTCGCGGCGCTCTCCCAAGGCGAGCCCGAGTCGCCTCCGGCGGCGCTCATCGCCGAGCTGCGCGCGCGCATCGAGCGCGAAGGCGGGCCCGCGCCCGCCGCGCCGGCGCCCATCTCCGACGCGATCGACGCGCCGCCGGCTCTGCTGCGCGCGCTGACCGAGTACGAGGAGCATCGGCTGCGCGAGAACGTGGCCGCCGGTCGCGGCATCTACGTGATCGAGGTCGGCTTCCCGCTCGCGAGCTTCGAGGAGCGGCTGGTCGAGCTCTCGGCGGCGCTGCGCGAAGCCGGGGAGGTGCTCGCCACGCTGCCGTCACCGGGAGCCGGGGCCGGCGGCGAGATCCGCTTCGCGCTGCTCGTCGCCTCGGCGCTGCCCGGCGCCGCGCTCGCGGCGCGCGCCGAGCTCGCGGAGACGGCGGTGCGCGCAGCGCGCGCGCCGAGCGCACCCGAGGCGGTTGCGCCGTCCGCGCCGAGCGCGACGCGCGAGCCCGGCGCGGAGCTCGAGACGTTGCGCTCGATCAGCGACACCGTGCGCGTCGACATCAAGAAGCTCGACGAGCTGATGAACCTGGTGGGGGAGCTCGGCCTCGAGCGCGCCGCGCTGCTCGCGCTCGCGCGCCGTCTGGCGGCCGAGCCCCAAAGCGCGCGGCTCGGCGCCGAGCTCGAGAAGCTCCACAAGGGCTTCGAGCGCAAGCTCGGCGAGCTCCAGGCCGGCGTGCTCGAGGTGCGCATGGTGCCGCTGCGCCAGGTGTTCGAGAAGCTCGCGCGCGTGGCGCGCCGCCTGCGCGTGGACCTCGGCAAGCAGGCGCGCCTCGAGATCGCGGGCGCCGACACCGAGCTCGACAAGCTGATCGTCGAGGGGCTCGCCGATCCGCTCGTGCACATCGTGCGCAACGCCTTCGACCACGCGATCGAGCCGAGCGAGGAGCGCGTGGCCCAGGGCAAGCCGGCCGAAGGAAGGGTCCGCCTGGAGGCTTCCCAGCGCGGCAACGACGTCCAGATCGCGATCCGCGACGACGGCCGCGGCATCGATCCCGAGCGCGTGCGCCGCCGCGCCCTCGAGCTCGGTTTGATCGCGCCCGAGCAGGCGCTCGCGCCGCGCGAGCTGATCGAGCTGGTGTTCGCGCCAGGCTTCTCGACGCGCGCCGCGGTGACGGAGACCAGCGGGCGCGGCGTGGGGATGGACGTGGTGCGCACGAATCTCGCCGCGCTGGGCGGGATCGCCAGCATCGATTCCCAGCTCGGCGTGGGCACGACCGTCACGCTCACGCTGCCGATCACGCTCGCGATCATCCAGGCGCTGATCGTGGGCTGCGGCTCCCAGCGCTACGCGATCCCGCTGAACGCCGTGCGCGAGGTCCTGTGGGTCGATCCGGTCCAGCTCCAACCCAGCGCAGGCCAGGAGCTGCTCTTCCTGCGCGGGGAGGCGCTGCCGGTGCGGCGGCTGCGCGACGAGTTCGAGCTCGGGGGCGAGGAGCCGGCCGGCAAGCGCTTCGCCGTGGTGCTCGGTCTCGGCGACGCGCGGCTCGGGCTGCTCGTGGATCGCATCGAGGGCCAGCGCGACGCCGTGATCAAGCCGATCCAGGGACCGCTGCGCGCGCTGCGCGGCATCGCCGGGGCCACCGAGATCGGCGACCAGCGCGCGGTGCTCGTGCTCGACGTCGCCTCGCTCTTGGGCGAGGGCGTGCGCCGGCCGGAGGCCGCATGAGCGCGCCCCACGCCGCCTGGGACACGCTCGCCCGCGCCGCCGCCGCGCGCGAGGTCGGCAGCGTCAGCGCGCTGCGCGAGCTCCTGGTCTTCGAGCTCGAGGGCGGCCTCTATGCACTCCCGGTCGAGCGCGTGCGCGAGATCGTGCGCGCGCGCGCGCTCACCGCGGTGCCGCGCACTCCGGCCGAGATCCTCGGCGTGATCGTCCTGCGCGGGGAGATCGTGCAGGTGCTCGACCTGCGCCGGCGCCTGGGCCTCGCGCCGGCGGCCCCGACGCGCGCCACGCGCGTGATCGTGCTGCACGGCGAGGACGGCGAGATCGCCGGCCTGCTCGTGGACGGCGTGAAGGAGGTGCTGCGCCTGGCAGAGAGCGAGCTCTTGCCGCCGCCCCCCGGCGAGACGCGCGGCGTCGCGGCGCTGGCGCGCCGCGGGGAGCGCTTCGTGAGCCTGCTCGCCGTCGAGCGCGTGGTGGACTTCGATGGCGCCCGCTGAGCCGAACGCGCTCGCGAGCGAAGCGCTCGAGCTCGCCTGCTTCGGCGTGAATGGACGAGATCTACGCGCTCGACGTGCGCCAGGTGCGCGAGGTGGCGCGCTGCCCCGCGCTGACTCCGCTGCCGCAGGCGCCACCCCTCATCGAGGGCGTGGGCGAGCTGCGCGGCCGCGTGGTCCCGATCGTCGACCTGGGGCGCGCGCTTTGCGGGGTGCCCGTCGCAGAAGCGGAGAGCCGCGTGGCGCTGGTGGAGGCCGGCGGCCTCGTGCTCGGCCTGCGCGTGGGCCGCGACGCCGACGTGGTGCGCGTCGAGCCCTCCGCGCTCGAGCAGACGCCGGCCCTGGCGAGCCGCGCCGGCTACGAGCTCGTGCGCGCCGTGGTCCGGCGCGCGGAGGGTCCGCCGCTGCTCGTGCTCTCGCTCGAGCACCTGCTCGCCCACGTGGCGAGCCCCGCGCGGGAGGTGGCGTGATGGCGCTCTCCGCGCATCCCCCCATCGCCAGCGCGCGCGCTTTCCGCGTCCGCTACACGGCCTGGTCGGCGCTGCCCGGCTCGGTCGGGGCGCTGCTCGTGGTGGGATACTTCGCCGCGGTCCTCGATCTGGGCGACGCCGGTTGGCGGACCTTCGGGAGCGCCGTCGCGCTCCTGATCGCGCTCGCGCTGCCCTATGGCCAGTGGATGCAGCGCCGCGCCGAGCGCGACATCACGCGCGCGCTGGACGGGGTGGCGAGCGGCGACGTCACGCGCGAGGAGCTCCAGCGCGCCTATGTCGCCGCCCTCGCGCTGCCGCGCCGCGGCACGCGCATCCAGGTCTCGAACTACGGCTTCGCCGCGCTGCTCTGCCCGCTCTGGATGGCGCTCTTCCTGCCGGACACGAGCGCCTTCACGCTCTTCACGATCACGGCCGGCGCCCTCACGGGCGGCGCCGCGTGTCTGCCCTTCTGCCTGTGGGCGATGGCGCGCTTCATCGCGCCCACGCGGGATTGGTTCGCGGAAAAGCTCTCGCCGGAAGAGCGCCGCCAGCTCGCGCCCGCGTCCTCGCTCGCGGCGAAGCTCGCGCTGCCGATGGGCGCAGTCTCCGCGGCGACGGTGACCTTCCTCTGCCTGCTCGGGCTCTCGGTGGCGCTGCGCCTGCTGGAGGAGCAGGACGTGCGCGTGAAGGCGGCCTTCCTGCGGCCCGCCGCGGGCGCCCTCGCGCGTGGCCATTCGCTGCGCGAGCTGCGCGTGACGGCCCGCGAGCGCGAGGTGGCGCGCGAGCTGCTCGTGGTGGGCCGCGACGGCACCGTCCTCGCGGGACCCTCGGGCGCCCTCTCCCACACGGAGCTCGCCTGGCTGCGCTCGCACGAGAACGAGTCGCGCTCGAGCCTCGGGCTGGACTCGCCCACGAGCTTCGCGTGGTGGGCGATTCCCGGCGAGTCCGATCGCCTGCTCGTCGCGCAGAGCCCGATCCGCAAGCTGGTGGGCGATCTCAGCGGGACGCTGGCCGTGGTCGCTCTCGTCCTGGCGGGCGTCTCGACGGCCTCGCTCGCGGTCGCGCTGCTCGTGGCGGCGGACACGCGGCGCATCGCGCGGCGCCTGCGCGAGGAGGCCGAGCGCGTCGGTGCCGGCGATCTCCGTCCCGGCGACGTGATCGAGTCCGACGACGAGCTCGGCGGCGTGGCGCACGCCTTCGCGCAGATGGCGAGCTCGCTCGCCCGCACGCTCACGCGCGTGCGCGAGACGAGCGCGCGCGCCGAGGCCGCCGCCCAGGGGCTGGTGCAGATCGGCGGCGCGCTGCGCGAGGTGACCGTCGCCCAGGTGCGCGGCATCGAGGGCGCCCAGTCCGCGGTGGCGGCCGTGCACCGTCAGGCTGGCCAGATCACGAGCTCGGCCCAGACCCTGGTCGGCAGCGTCGAGGACGCGAGCAGCTCGGTGCTGGAGCTCGGGGCGGCGAGCGAAGAGCTCTCCCAAACCACCGTCGCGCTCTCGAGCCAGGTCGAGGCGGTGGGCAGCTCGATCGAGCAGATGGTGGCGAGCGTGGCGCGCGCGGGCGACCACACCGAGGCCTTGGGCGGCGCGGTGCTCGAGACCACCTCCTCGGTCGCCGAGATGGTGCGCTCGATGCGCAGCGTGGACGGCCATGCCCTCGAGACGGCGCGGCTCGGGACGCGCGTGATCGAGCTCGCCGAGGGCGGGCGCGAGCGCGTGCAGGAGACGATCCGCAGCATGGAGGCGATTCGCGACGCCACCGACGCCGCCCAGCGCTTGATCGACGGCCTCGCCGCGCGCATGCAGGAGATCGGCGCGATCATCGGCGTGATCGACGACGTCGCGGACGAGACCAACCTGCTCGCGCTGAACGCGGCGATCATCGCGGCCCAGGCCGGCGAGCACGGCCGCGCCTTCTCGGTGGTCGCCGACGAGATCAAGGACCTGGCCGACCGCGTGCTCGCGAGCACCAAGGAGATCGGCGGGCTGATCCGCTCCGTGCAGGACGAGAGCGTGTCCGCCGCCGCCGCGATCCAGCAGGGCGCCGACAGCGTGCAGGGCGGCGTCGGGCTCTCGGCCCAGGCGGGCGTCGCGCTCGAGGACATCACCGGCGCCGCGCGCCACGCGGGCGAGCGCCTGCAGGAGATCGTCGGGGGCATGCGCGAGCAGACGCGCGCGGCGGGCCACGTGGAGGGCCTGATCGCGGGCGTGGGGCAGCGCCTGCAGCAGATCCGCGAGGCGGGCCGCGAGCAGGCGCGCGGGAACGAGGTGGTGATGCGGGGCTCGCTGGTGATGCGCGACGTCGCGCACCAGACCCGCCGCACGACCGAGGAGCAGACGCGCGGCGCCGAGCGCATCCGCGACTCCATCGAGGGCGTGCGCGACGCGGTGGAGCGCATCCACGTCGCGCTGCAGCGCCAGAGCGAGAGCTGCCAGAGCGCGGTCTCGTCGCTGGGCGACGTGATCGCGCGCACCCGCACCAACGACGAGGCGACGGACCGGTTGGCGGGGTCCGCCCAGGAGCTGCAGGCCCTGGCGGACGCGCTGCGCGCCGACATGCAGCGGTTCCGTCTCGAATGAGTCGCTCGACAGGGAGAGCCACATGATCGCTGGATGCCCGAAATGCGGGGCGCGCTATCGCGTCGAACGCGAGAAGCTGGCGCAGGGGGGCGTGCGGCTGCGCTGCAGCAAGTGCGAGGCCGTCTTTCGCGTGCGCGCGCCCGAGGAAGCGCCGGCGCAGGCGGAGACTCGCGTGAGCCAGGCGTCCCTCGCGCCGGAGCCCGCCCCGCTGGCCGCGCCCGTGTCCGAGCCGGCAGCGGCCCCGCCGGCGCGCGCCCCGGCCCCGCCGCCGCGCGAGCCCGCCGTGGGCGCCGTCGTGGTGGTCGCCATCCCCGAGCACGACGTCGCCAAGCGCGTCGGCGACGCGCTCGAAGCGCGCGGCTTGCGCGCCGTCGTCGTCCACGACGGGGTCGAGGCGATCCTCGAGATCCAGCGCAAGCTGCCGCGCGCAGTGGTCGTGGCCGCCCACCTGCCCAAGATGTTCGGCTTCCAGGTCTGCGAGCTCGTGAAGCGCAACGAGAGCCTGCGCGGCACCTGGGTGGTGCTGGTGGGCGCGATCCACAAGGAAGAGCGCTACCGGCGGCCCGCGGGCGACACCTACGGTGCCGATGCCTATCTCGAGGCGCCGGATCTTCCGGAAGGCGTGCTGCCGCTCCTCGAGCGCGCGGGCATCGAGCTGGCGGCCCCCCCGCCGCCGCCCCGCGCCGCCTTCGCGCCGCAGCCGCCTGCAACCGAGCCCGCGCGCCCGCGCCCGCGGCCCGCGGCGGTGGCAGCGCCTCCCACGCCTGCGCCCGCGCGGCCCGTGGCAAAGCCGGCGGTGAGCGCCGCCCCCGCCCCCCGTGCCAGCGACGGCCTCGACGAGCAGCGCGCCAAGGCCGAGCGGCTGGCGCGCATCATCGTCTCGGACATCGTGCTCTACAACGAGCCGAAGTTCGCCGAGGCCGTGCGGCGCGGCAGCGTGCTCGAGGCGCTGGACGCGGACCTCTCGGAGGGCCGCCACCTGTTCCAGGAGCGCATCGACGCGCGCGTGCGCGGCGAGCGAGACTATCTCTCCGAGGAGCTGCTGCGCGTCGCGCGCCAGCGGGGGATGAAGTAGCGCGCGATGGAAGCCGCCGAGCGCCAGACGCTGCTCGAGCAGCTCGTCCACGCGGACGAGGAGATGCGCCGCCTGGCCGTCGAGCGCACCAGCCTGCTCGACGCCGAGGAGGCGCTCGCGCTGCTGCTCACGCGCCTGGCCGACGAGAGCTGGCGCGTGCGCAAGGCCGCCATCGAGCGGCTGGCGGGGCTGCCCGCCACGGAATCGGTGGTGGGGGCGCTGCTGCGCGGCCTCGCCGACGGCGAGAATCCGGGCCATCGCAACGCGGCTCTGGAGGCCCTCGTCCACTGCGGCCGCGCGGCCGTGCCGGCGCTGCTCCGCGCGCTCTCCGATCCCGACGTGGACGTGCGCAAGCAGGTCGTGGACGTGATCGCCGCAATCGGCGACTCGCGCGCCGCAGACCAGCTCCTGCCCCTGCTGGGCGACGCCGATCCCAACGTGCGCGCCGCGGCCGCCGACGCGCTGGCGCGCGTGGGCAAGAGCGAGCACGGCACGGCCCTGCTGCCGCGCTTCGCCGGGGAGCCCGAGGCGCTGGTGCGCCTCGCGCTGCTGCGCGCGCTGGTGGCGCTCGAGGCGCCGATCGGGCCGGAGGCGCTCGACCCCGCGCTCGCGGATCCGATCCTGCGCGGCGCCGCCTACGCGGCGCTCGGCGCGAGCGGCGACCCCGGCGCCGTGGAGCGCATCGCGAAGGGCATGCTCTCGAGCCGCGACAGCGTGCGGGATGCCGCCATGGAGGCCGCTGCGGCGCTGGTGGCGCGCTGCGCGCCCGATCGCGTGGACGCCGTCGTGCGCCGCCTGCGCGAGCTCGCGCGCTCCCACTCCGAGGTCGTGCGCAATGCCTGCGAGCGCCTGGTCGAGGCGCCCGAGCCGCGACGGCTCCCGCTGGTGCAGCTGCTGGGCGTGCTGCGCGCGCCCGAAGCGGCGCTGCCGCTGCTCCGCGCGGGCGTGAGCGAGCCCCTGGCGGACGCCGCCGCCGCGGGTCTGTGCGCGCTGGGGGACGACTGGGAGCGCACCCTGCAGGAGGCCTGGGGGACCCTCGCGGTGGCCGAGCGCGCCTTCGCTTGCCGCGTGCTCGAGCGCGGCGGCTCGGCCCGCGCCGTGAAGCTATTGCGCGCGGCGCTGGGCGACGACGCCGGCGAGGTGCGCGAGGCGGCTGCGCGCGGGCTCGCCCGGCGCGGCCACCTGGAGGCATTGGGCGACCTGATCGCCCGCCTGCTCGGGAGCGAGGACGCCGAGCGCGTGAGCGGCGAGGAGCTGCGCGAGCTCGTCGCGGCGGTGGCGGCGATCGCCGAGCGCGGCGAGGGCAACGGGGTGGACGCGGCGCTGGCGCTGGTGGAGGCGCGGCTCATGCGCGGCGGCGAGCGCGCGCGGCTCGCGGCGGCGCAGCTGCTCGGTCGGCTCGCCCGCCCTTCCGATGGCGCGCGCGTGCGCGCGCTGCTCACCGATCCGAGCCCGAGCGTGCGTCGCGCGAGCGTCGAGGCGGCACCGCGCCTGGGCGAGGCGGCGAGCGATCTGTTGCGCTTCGCGCTCGCCGACGAGGCCACCCCGGTGCGCGTGGCCGCGGCGGCGGCGCTGGCGCGCAGCCCCTCGCCCAACGCCGACGCCGAGCTGGCCGCGCTCACCGAGGACCGCGAGGCGCGCGTGCGCGCCGCGGCGATGGGGGCGCTCGGGCTGCGCTGCGCGCGGCCCGCGTCGCGCGCGGGCGGCCTCGCGCTGCTGGGCCGCGGCGTCGAGCAGGAGGGCGTGGTGGCCCTCGCGGCGCTGGCGGCGCTCGAGGCGGTGGGGGGCGTCGACGCCGCGCGTGCGGCGCGCGGCGGCCTCGCATCGCCCGAGGCGGAGATCGCCGAGCGCGCCGCCGCGTGCATCGGCCTGCACGGCGAGAGCCGAGGAGCTCACGCTGCTCGTGCCGCTGCTCGACCACGCCGCGTGGTCGGTGCGCGCGCGGGCGGCGCGCGAGCTCGGCGAGCGGCGCGTGGCGGCGGCCTTTCCGCACCTGTTCCACCGCATCGACGAGGAGTCGGATGCCTTCGTGCGCGACGCGCTGCTGCGCGCGGTCGCGGCGCTGGAGCGCTGAGCCGTGCAAGCCGAGGGCGAGCTGCGCCTCTGCGACGCCGAGTACCGGATGTTCCGCGATCTGTTCCGCGGCCAGTTCGGCCTGTGGTTCGGCGACGAGTCGCGCTACCTGCTCGAGAAGCGCCTCGCGCGCCGCGTGCGCGAGCTCGAGCTGCCGAGCTTCGCCGCCTACCACTACCTGCTGCGCAAGGATCCGAGCGGCGAGGAGGAGCTCGCCACGGTGGTCGACGAGCTGACCACCAACGAGACGTACTTCTTTCGCGAGCGCGACCAGCTGCGCGCGCTGGTCGAGGAGATCCTGCCCGAGCGCCTGGCCCAGCGCGGCAGCGGGCCCGTGAACGTCTGGTCCGCGGGCTGCGCGAGCGGCGAGGAGCCCTTCTCGATCGTGATGCTCGCCCTCGAGGCGGGCCTGCGCCCGGGCGTCGACGTGCGCGTGCACGCCTCGGACATCTCGCGGCGCTGCCTCGCCCGGGCGCGCGCCGGCGAATACAAACCCTCGAGCTTCCGCGACGCGCCGCCGCTCCTGCGCGCGCGCTACTTCCACGAGAAAGACGGCGCCTGGCGGCTCTCCGACGACGTGCGCCGCCACGTGTTCTTCACGCGCCTCAACCTGATGGAGCCCCAGCGCTTCGCGCTGCTCGGCGCCCTCGACGTGATCCTGTGCCGCAACGTGATCATCTACTTCGACCGCGAGACCAAACAGCGCGTGGTCGAGAGCTTCGGCGAGCGGTTGGTGCCCGGCGGCTACCTGCTGCTCGGCCACTCCGAGTCGCTGATCCAGGTGACCAGCGCCTTCGCGCTCTGTCATCTGAAGAGCGACATGGTCTACCGCAAGCCCGTCGCCGCGCCCCTCCCGAGCGCGCGCCAGGCGCTGCGCCTAGCGGCTCCCTCGCTGGAGCCGCGCGGATGAAGCGGCGCTCCGCCATCCGCGTGCTGGTGATCGACGACTCGGCCTACAGCCGGCGCACGATCGCCCAGCTGCTCGCACGCTCGCCGCTCATCGAGGTGGTGGACGTTGCGCGGGACGGCGAGGAGGCGCTGCGCAAGGCGCTGGCGCTCGAGCTCGACGTGATCACCCTCGATCTCGAGATGCCGCGCATGGACGGCTTCACCTTCCTGCGCATCCTGATGGCGCAGCGGCCCACCCCGGTGCTGGTGGTGAGCGGACGCGCGGGCCGCGCCGACGTGTGGCGCGCCCTCGAGCTCGGCGCCTTCGACTTCGTCACCAAGCCCACGCGCCGCGCGGCCCCCGAGCTGGCCACGATCGAGGAGGAGCTGCTGCGCAAGGTGCTCGGCGTGCGCGAGCTGCGCATCGAGAAGGTGCGCGAGCGGCTCGAGCACGAGCCGGCGCGCGCGAGCGCGGCGCGCCCGCGCAAGAGCGCGCCGCGCGTAGTGGCGATCGGCGCCTCGACGGGCGGGCCCGCCTCGCTGATGCAGCTGTTCGGCGCCTTCGCCGCGCCGCCCGCGTGCGCCTTCCTGGTGGCGCAGCACATGCCGGCGGGCTTCACCGAGAGCTTCGCCGAGCGGCTCGCGCGCACCACGCGCATCGCCGCGCGCGAGGCGCGAAGCGGCGACGTGCCCGAGCCGGGTAGCGCGCTGATCGCGCCGGGTGGCAGGCACCTCGAGCTCGAGCGGCGCGACGGAGAGATCGTCGCGCGAGTCGTGGAGGCGCGCGGGCGCGAGGCCTTCGCGCCGGCGGTGGACCGGCTGTTCGTCTCCGCCGCGAAGCACTACGGCCCCGACCTCCTCGCGGTCGTGCTGACCGGCATGGGGCACGACGGGGCGGCGGGCGCGCTCGCGGTCAAGCGCGCCGGGGGCAACGTGATCGCGGAGTCCGAGCAGACCGCGGTCATCTACGGCATGCCCCAGCAAGCCGTGCGCGCGGGTGCGGTCGACGCTCTGCTGCCCCTGTACGAGATCCCCGACGCGATCCAGAACGGTTTCGCCTCCGAGCAGGCGAAGCGCGAGGACCAAGATGAGTGAGCACAACCCTTCCGAGCGAGCCGACGAGCTGCTGAGCATCTTCCGGCGCGGCGCCGACTTCACCAAAGAGCTGGTCGAGGAGAACACGCGCTTGCGCCGGCGCCTGAACGAGGTGGAGACGCGCCAGCACGAGGCGGCGCAGTCCACCGGCGAGTGGGCAAAGTTGCGCGGCGAGCTGCTCGACAAGATCCGCGGCCTGGAGGGCGAGCGCCAGGGAGCCCTCGAGCGCATGCGCGCGCTCGAGGACGAGAACCGCGCGCTGGCGCGCCGGCACGCCGAGGTCGAGCAGGAGAACAACAGCCTGGCGAACCTCTACGTGGCCTCGCACCAGCTGCACTCGACGCTCGAGCTCGCCGAGGTCGTGAAGATCATCATCGAGATCGTGATCAACCAGGTGGGCGCCGAGGTTTTCGCGGTCTACGTATACGACGAGAAGAGCGAGCTGCTCGAGGCCGTGGCGGGGGAGGGCGCCGACCTCGCGGTGTTCCCGAGCACCTCGCTCGGCGGGGGCCGCGTGGGCGAGGCGGTGGCCTCGGGGGAGACGCTGTGCACGGGCGAGCTGCGCTCGAGCGACTACGGCCAGCCCATCGTCGTGATCCCGCTGCGCATGAACGATCGCGCGGTCGGCGCGATCGCCATCTTCCGCATGCTCGTCCAGAAGCAGGAGATCAGCGAGCTCGATCGCGAGCTGTTCCGGCTGCTCGCCGGCCACGCCGCCACCGCGATCTTCGCCGCGCAGTTGCACGATCAGTCGGAACGGAAGCTCAGCACCATCCAGGGCTTCATCGACCTGCTCACCAAGTGAGTCGGAGCGCCCATGAGCCATCGCATCCTCATCGTCGAAGACAGCCCCACCATGCGGCAGCTGCTCGCGTTCGCCCTGCGCCGCCTGCGCGGCGCCGAGATCGTCGAGGCCCAGGACGGCATGGACGGCCTGCGCCGCGTGACCGCGAATCCCTTCGACCTGGCCCTGATCGACATCAACATGCCCGTGATGGACGGCCTCAAGCTGATCCACCTGATCCGCCAGGAGGAGGAGCTCCGCGCGATGCCGATCGTGGTGATCACGACCGAGGGCGCCCAGGAGGACCGCGATCGCGCCATGGCGCTCGGCGCGAACGAGTTCCTCACCAAGCCGATCCAGGCGAACCAGGTGCTCGCCGTGGCGAAGGCCCTGTTGAAGATCGAGTAGCCGCGCAGGGGACGTTCCTACTTGCTGGCGACAAGGTGTGCTCCCGCAGAGCGCAGCCGTACCGTCGCCAGCAAGTTGGAACGTCCCCGTTCGAATCCGTGGGCTCGACACCGGGTTTTCGATCGCCTGTCTGCTATCTCCGCCGCGTCATGGACCGGCGCGCGCTCCTGCTCTTCGCCCTCGCCGCCTTCGCGAGTGCCTGCGGCTACCAGGTGGTGCACTACGCCGATGCGCTCGGGGACGTGCGCAGCGTCGCCATCCAGGGGCTCGATAACGAGACGCTCGAGCCGGGCGTCGAGAGCGTCGTCTCCGACGCGCTCGCCCGGGAATTCCTGCGGCGCGGCGCGTTGCGCCTGGTGGACGACCCGGCGCGCGCCGACCTCGTGATCTCGGGCTCGGTGGCCCGGCTCGGGGCTGCGCGCAAGAGCTTCTCGTCGATCTCGCTCTCTCTCGAGTACGAGCTCACGCTCGTCCTCGACCTGCACGTCACGCGCCGCGACGGGACGCGCGTCCCGATCGACGGCGCCGCGCTCTCGGAGAGCGAGCGCTACGTGGCCAGCGCCGACGTGGAGGTGGAGCGGACGCATCGCGAAGAGGCGGTGCGTCGGCTGGCCGGGCTGCTCGCCGGTCGCGTCCACGACGCGCTCTTCGAGCGCGTGGCGCCGTGAGCCCGGCGGAGCTCGCGCGCGAGCTCGCGGCGGGGCGCGTGCGCCCGGCCTACCTGATCCTCGGCGGCGAGGCGCTGCTGCGCGACGAGGCGCTCGCGGCGCTGCGCATGGCCGTGTTGGGTGCACCCGACGCGGAGTTCGATCTCGAGCGCCTCTCCGGGGAGCGGACCGGCGCGGGGGAGCTCGCCGATGCGCTGCGGGCGCTGCCGCTCTTCGCCAAGCGGCGGCTCGTGGTGCTGCGGGATCCGGAGGCGCGGCGCGGCAAGGCGGGCGAGGCGCTCGCCGAGGCGCTCGAGCAGGGTCTCGCGCGGGATCGCGGAAGCGGGGCCTTGCACGCTCGCCGTGGTGGCGCCGGCCCTCGAGCGCCGCTCGCGGCTGCTGAAGGCGTTCCGCGAGCCCGCGGCCGTGGTGGCGTGTGACCCGCCGCGGAGCGTGCGCGAGGGGGCGGAGTTCCTGCGCGACGAAGCGCGCGCGCAAGGCCTAAGCGTCGAGGCGGACGCCATCCAGCTGCTCGCGGAGTCGGTGGGTCCCGACCTGCTCGCGCTGCGCCAGGAGCTCGCGAAGGCCGCCCTCTTTGCCGGGCCCGGCGCGCGCGTCGGGGCCGCCCATGTGCGCGAGACCCTCGCGATCCTCGCCGAGCAACCCGTCTGGGACCTCACCGACGCGATCGGCGAAGGCCGTGCGAGCGATGCGCTGGGCGTGCTCGGGCGCCTGCTCGCAGGCGGCGCGCCGCCGCCCGTGGTGCTCGCGAGCCTCGCGGGTCACTTCCGCAAGCTCCTGCGATCCAAGAGCGGCGAGAAGCTCGCGGGCCATCCCTTCGCGCTCCAGAAGCTCGAGCGCCAGGCCGCGCCGCTACCCGGCCGCGCGCCTGGTCGCGTGTCTGCGCGCGATCCACGACGTCGACGAGGTGCTGAAGGGGCAGGGCAGCCTGGCGCCCGAGCTCGCCCTCGAGCGTCTGGTGCTGGGCCTCGCGGCGTAGAGCGGGGACGCTGTTGGGTACGTGTCAACTTGGGGACGCTGGTTGAAACGCACGCGTTTCAACCAGCGTCCCCAAGTTGACACGTAGCGACCCGCTCCCGCGCCACGCGTACCGGTTCGGCGAGAGCGGCTCCAGGGGGAGTCGCGGCGTCTCGCCGCTCAGGAGCTGTGCGACGAGCTCGCCGGTGATGGGGGCGAGCGTGACACCGAGCATCGCGTGGCCCGTCGCGACCGTGAGATTCTCGAAGCGCGCGAGGCGGCCGACGTAGGGCAGGCCGTCCGCGGAGCAGGGGCGCAGGCCGCGCCAAGGCGCGAGATCCCGGAAGTCCTCGACCCTGAAGTCCGGGAAGTACTCGACGAAGCTCTCCGCGAGCTGGCGGATGCGCTCGGGCAGGTCCGGCGAGTCCAGGCCGGAGAGCTCCATCGTGCCGGCCAGCCGCAGTGCGCCGGCCATGGGCGTCGCCGCCATGTTCGCCTCGACGAGCACCGCGGGCACGCTGGGCAGCGCGCGCGGGCTCGGGTGCGTGAGGCTGTAGCCCTTGCCGGGCTCGAGCGGGAGCCGCACGCCGAGCTTCCGTAACAACCCAGGCGACCAGCTCCCGCCGGCCAGCACGAACTCGTCGCCCGCGATCTCGCCGCGGGGAGTGACGACGGCGGCGATGCGGCCCGCGACCGCCCGCCAGCCCGTCACCTCGTGCGCGAAGTGGAAGGCGACGTCGCCGCGCAGCGCATCCACCAAGGCCGGCACCAAGCGCATCGGCACGAGGTGCGCATCGTCCGGGTAGTGCAGCGCGCCGACGATCTGCATGCGCGCACCCGGATCGATCTCGGCCGCTCGCGCGGGCGCGCAGAGCTCCGCCCGGATGCCGAGCGCGCGCCCCTGCTCCGCGACGCGCGCCTCCTCGTCGAGGCCCTTCTGCGTGCGGCACAGCATGAGCAGGCCTCGCGTCTCCAGGCGCTGGGCGTTGCCGAGCGCTGCGGCGAGCTCGAGATGCAGCGTCCGGCTCGCGAGCAGGAGGTCGCGCAGCACCGGCGTGCTGCGGCGCACGCGCCCGGGGAGAGAAGCGCGCAAGAAGAGCAGGCCCCAGCGCACGAGCCCAGCGTCGAGCCGCGGCTTCAAGTAGAACGGGCTGCGTGAGTCCAGGAACGAGGTCAGCGCCTTCCGGATCTTGCGCGGCTCGGCGAGCGGCACGAAGTGGCTCGGCGAGATCAAGCCCGCGTTGCCGAGCGAGCAGCTGTCGCCCGCCTCGCGCTCCCGCTCGACGAGCGCGACCTCGTGGCCGCGCGAGCGCGCGTAGTGCGCGACGCACAGGCCCACGACCCCGCCGCCGACCACGACGATGCGCTTCTTCGAGGTCACCCGGGCCAGGGGCGGGCGGGCTCGGGCCGGGGGCGCCTAGCTCCCGGCTCTTCCCACGCGGTTCACGCTCTTGGTGAGCCGCGAGACGTGGCGGCTCACGGTGGTGCGCTTCACCACGCCCTTGGTCGCCGCCCTGCGCAGCGCGCGCTCCGCCTCGCGCAGGCGCTGCTCCGCCGCCGCGCGGTCGCCGCTCGCGATCGCCTCGCGCACGGCCTTCTCCCGCGTGCGCAGGGCGCTCACCAGGGCTCGGTTGCGGACGCGGCGCTTCTCCGCCTGGCGCGCGCGCTTCTCGGCGGACTTGTGGGTGGCCACGGACTCTCCTTGCTCGAGGCGGCTCCGGGCCCCAGGGGCCCGAAAGGGCGCGCAACATAGGGAACAGCGGGGGTCTCTGCCGCCCTCATGCGGCCCGTCTGGGCTTCCGATGGGAGAGGTGGACCAGTGCGAGGGGTGGTCGTGCAGCGGTGGATGGCACTCCTGGGGTGGGCGTGTGCCCTCGGCGCGGCGCCGGCATGGGCCGGAGCGCCCGCCCGGGCCCCCGCGAAGGCCCCTCCCGCCGCGCAGCGCCCCTGCCGCCCCGAGCACCCCCGCCGCGGAGCCCATCCCGGCCGCCACCGTGGCCCCGGCTTGGCCCCCAACGACGCCCGCAGAGCTGCCCGACCGGGACCCGGTTCGCGCGGGCGTCCTGCGGGCCTGGTCGATTCCTTCGCCCACCCTGGCCGACCGAGCCGGGCGCGCGCAGCGCGCGGGCTTCGAGATCGGCCTCACCGAGCTCGACGCGGTCGCGCGCGGCGTGCTCGAGGCCGAGGCGCTGGGGAGCGAGAGCGAGCGTGCGGCGCAGGCCGTGCGCCTCGCGCCGGGCCTCCCGGCGGCCCACGCCGCCCTCGCGCGCGCGCGCTTTGCCGCCGGCGACCTGCGCGGCGCCGCGCTCTCGCTGCGCGAGGCGCTCGACGTCGCGCCCGAGCACCTGGAGGCGCGCCTGTGGCTCGACGCGACCGGCTGCGAGGCGCTCGCGCTGGCGTGCTTCGGCCTCGCGCTGCTCTTCCTCGCGCTCGCCGCAGTGGGCTCGCTGCCGGCGCTCGTGCGCGGCCTCTCGGCCTCGCGCCTCGCGCTGCCGGGTCCCTCGGCGCTCGCCGCGATCGCGTGCGGCGTGCTGCTCGCCGCCTGGCTCGAGGGCGCGGCGGGCGTGGCGCTCGCCTTCGCGGTGCTGGCCGTCGCGAGCGGCTCGCCCGCCAAGCGCGCGCTCGCGGCGGGCACGCTGCTGCTCGGCCTCTTGGCGCTCCACCCGCTCCTCGAGCGCGCCGCGCGCGCGCGCCTCACGCTCGCGGTCGATCCCGTGGCGGTGGCGGCTTACCAGGTGGAGCACGCGCTGGCTACGCCCGCGGAGCTGGGCCGCCTGCTCGCCGCCGCCGAGAGCGATCCGCTGGCCGGGCGGGCCCTCGCCCTCTACGCCAAGCGCAGCGGCGATCTGCCCACCGCGGCGGCCTACTTCGCGCGCCTGGTCGACCAGGGCGCCGACGGCGACGTGCTCAACAACGCCGCGAACGTCGAGCTCAAGCTCGGCCGCTCGGACTACGCGATCGAGCTCTATCTGCGCGCCGAGTCGAAGACCGCGGCGCCCGTGGTGCTCTTCAACCTGTCCCAGGCCTACGGCGCGGCGATCCGGCTCGACGATCAGGACAAGACCCTGGAGCGCGCCCAGGCGGCCGGACCGCGCGTGGTGGATCAGCTCGGCGCGCTCTTCTCGCACAGCGCGGACACCTTGGTCGCCGACGCGCCGCTCGCCGCCGAACGCGTCGTCGCGCGCGCGGCGGAGGCGCCGGAGAGCAGAGCCCTGGCGCACGCCTGGCGCGCGCGCTTCGCGCCGGGGGTGCTCGGCGGGAGCGCGCTCGCGGCTGCGCTCGCTTGCGTCCTCGCGCTGGCCGCCGGAGTCGGCGCGGGCCTCGCCGCCCAGCGCGTCGCCGGACCCAACGACTTCTACGCCGACATCGCGCGCATGCTGCGCAGCGGCGTCGGCGACTCGGCCCAGCGCGTGGCGCAGCTCACGCGCCTGCGCCGCCGCCACGCGCGCGTGCAGTGGCTATTGACCGGGATCGCGCTGCTCGTGCCGGGGGCGGCCGGCTTGCGCTGGGGCCGCCCGCTGCTCGGGCTGCTCGGCGCCGCCTGCTTCAGCGGCGCGCTCGCGCTCGCGCACGCGGACGCACACGCGCTCGTCGACCCGCTCGCGGTGGGGGCGCTGCGCGAGCTCCTCGTGCAGGGCGCCTACGGCGCGCTCGCGAGCCTCTACGTCGTGGCGACCGGGCTCGCCTTCTGGCTGCGGGCGGAGGAGTGAGCGTGAGCGTCGCCCTGCACGGAAACCTGCGCGACTTCGGCATCGGCGAGGTCTTCCAGCTGATCGGCCAGCAGCAGAAGACGGGCGTGCTCGAGGTGAACGGGCCCGAGGGCCGCATCCGCTTCGCCTTCGACCGCGGCGCGGTGGTGTGGGGCGAGCGCGCGGGTCCCTACGAGCACGCCGGGCTCGGCGACGCGCTCGTGCGCGGCGGCCTGATCCCGCCCGCGCGCATGCTCCAGCTCGAGCGCGCGATCCAGGATGGCCAGGGCGATCTGCTCGACGGCATCCGCAACGGCGGCGATCTCGACGAGGCGCAGCTCCGGCAGGCGATCGATCAGCTCACCCAGGACACCGTCTTCACGCTCCTGCGCTGGACGCAGGGCTCGTTCCACTTCACCGCCCAGCCCGTGGTGGGCGAGGGCGACAGCGCGAGCCGCATCTCGGCCGAGCAGATCCTGATGGACGGTCTGCGCATGGTCGACGAGTGGCGCACGCTCGACGCCGACGCGATGGATCTGGACACGGTCTGGAAGCGCATCGAGCCCTTCGAGCGCTTCCGCGAGCGCTCGGCGGGCGAGCCCGTCGACCGCATCGGCTACGCCGAGCGCATCTTCACGCTGGTCGACGGGCGCGCGCCGGCGCGCCGCATCGTCGATCTCGGCCGGCGCGGCGAGTTCGAGGGCGCCCTCTGGCTCTCGCGCATGCGGCGCGCGGGCGTGATCGCGCCGGCCACGCCCGAGAGCAAGCCGCGGCGGGTGGGCCGGAGCCTGCTGCGCGGGGAGGGCGCGAGCGCGCTCGCGGCCGTCGCGCGGGTCGCGCCCTTCGCCGCTGCGGCGGTCCTGGTCGGCCTGCTCTCGTTCCAGGCCCCGCGTCACGCGGAGCTCGCCGCCCAGGGCGCGGCCCTGGAGCGGCGCGCGGAGCTCGCTTTCGAGCGCGCGCGGCTGCGCAACGCGGTCGAGGCCTACCGGTTTGCCCACGGCCGCTGGCCCGCGAGCCTCGCCGAGGCGAGCGGGGCGCCGCCCGATTCGATGGCGTCCGCGCGGGCTCGCGAATACTATTTCGCGCGCCGCGGCGACAGCTTCGTGGTGCTCCTGCCCGAGGAGTAGCGGAGCGCGGAAGGGGAGGAGAGTCTGAGCGCAAACGAGGCCACCAGCCGCCAGACGCTCGTCTTCGACGACAACCAGCTCGCTTCGGCCCTGTACGGAGAGCGCGAGCGAACCCTGCGCATCGTGGAGCAGGACCTCGGCATCCAGGTCCACGCCCGCGGCAATCAGGTGCGCCTGTCCGGGGCCGAGGAGCGCGTGCGGCTCGGGCGCCAGGTGCTGGAGGAGCTCTACGGGCTCTTGCGCGAAGGGCGCGCGGTCTCCTCGCGCGACGTCCACTCGGCGATCCAGGCGATGGTCGAGGAGCCCGGTACGCACCTGCGCGAGGTCTACGCGGACGCGCTCTCGAGCGTGGGCTCGCGGCGCCGGATCAGCGCCAAGAACCTGAACCAGCGCCACTACATCGAGCTGATCGAATCCCACGACGTGGTGGTGGCGATCGGACCGGCGGGCACGGGCAAGACCTACATCGCGATGGCGATGGCGATCGCCGCGCTCAATCGTCAGGAGGTGGCGCGCGTGATCCTGGCGCGGCCGGCGGTGGAGGCCGGCGAGAAGCTCGGCTTCCTGCCCGGCACGATGGCCGAGAAGGTGAACCCCTACCTGCGGCCGCTCTACGACGCGCTCCACGACATGATGGACTTCGAGAAGGCGTCGCGGCTGATGGAGCGCGGCGTGATCGAGGTGGCGCCGCTCGCCTTCATGCGCGGCCGCACGTTGAACGAGTCGTTCGTGATCCTCGACGAGGCGCAGAACACGTCGCCCGAGCAGATGAAGATGTTCCTCACGCGCCTGGGCTACGACTCGAAGGCGGTGGTCACCGGCGACGTGACCCAGATCGACCTGCCGCCCGAGAAGCCCAGCGGGCTGGTCGACGCGGCGGAGGTCTTGCGCGGCGTCGAGGGCATCGGCTTCATGCACTTCACCGAGCTGGACGTCGTGCGCCACCCGCTCGTGCAGTCGATCATCCGCGCCTACGACGCGCGCAAGGCGAATGGCGCGCCGGACGCCGAGGGCGGCGCCGGCACGAGATGAGCGTGCGCGTGGCCGGGCCGCCGCGCGGCGCGCCGCGCTTCGATCGGCGGCTCCTGCGGCGGCGCGCCGCCGCGCTGCTCCGCGAGCTCCGCCTCGAGCAGGCCGAGCTCTCTCTCGCGCTGATCTCCGACGCCGAGATGGCCGCGCTGAACGAGCGCCACCGCGGCAAGACCGGCCCCACCGACGTGCTCTCGTTCTCGCTGCGCGAGGGGCGCCACCGTGGGCGCGCGGGCGCGCTGCTCGGAGACGTCGTGATCGCGACCGGCGTCGCGGCGCGCCAGGCGCGCGCGCTGGATCACCCGCTCGACGAGGAGCTCGTGCGGCTGCTGATCCACGGCCTCCTCCACCTGCTCGGCTTCGACCACGTCGAGCCCGGCGAGGCGCGCCGGATGCGCGCGCGCGAGCGCGCGCTGCGGAGCGCCGTCGCGTGAAGCGCGCGGCGGCGCTGGCCGGCTACGTCGCGGCGACGTTCTTCGCCTTCCCGCACCCCCTCGGCGAGGGCGTGCTCGACCTCGGCCTCGTGTGCGCCCCACTCGCCCCCGCGCTGCTCGCGCTCGCCGTGCGCGGCGCGTCCCCCGCGCGCGGCGCGCGCTGGGGCTTCCTGGGCGGCTGGCTCGCGCACGCCGCCGTGCTGCACTGGATCTACGTGGTGACCGTGCGCTACGGCCACGCTCCCGCCATCGTGGGCGTGCTCGCGCCGCTCGGGATCGGCGCCTACTTCGGCCTGTTCGGCGCCGCCTTCGGCGCGAGCGCCGCCGCGCTCGCGCGGCGGGGCTGGGCCTCGCCCTTCGCGCTCGCCGCCCTGTGGACCGCGCTCGAGTGGTCGCGCTCCTGGCTATTCACGGGCTTCCCGTGGGCGACGCTCGGCTACGCGTGGCACGGCGACGCCCCGATCGTCGGCATCGCGCAGTCGACGGGCGTCTACGGTCTCTCCTTCGCCGCCGCGCTGCTCGGCTTCGGCTTGCTCGCGGGGCGCGCTTCTCCGCGCGCGGCTGGCGCCGCCGTCGCGGGGGTCGCAGCCCTGCACGCGCTGGGCTGGCTCGGGCGACCGGACTGGGATCGCGCGAGCGAGACCCCGAGCGCGCGCGTGGCCGTGCTCCAGGGCAACGTCGACCAGGCCGCGAAGTGGTCGCCCGAGTCCTTCGAGCGGACGCTCCGCGACTACGAGGCGCTCGCGCGCCGCGCGCGCGAGCGCGGGGCCGAGCTGATCGTGTTTCCCGAGACGGCCATTCCCGCACCGCTCGCGATCCCCGAGCTGCGCTCGCGCATGCAGGCCCTCGCGCGCGAGACGGGCGCCACGCTCGTCGTCGGCGCGGTCGGCACCGACTTCGACCCGAGCGGTCGAGTGAGCGCGTTCTACGACAGCGCCTTCGTGATCGCGCCGGACGGCGCGCTCGTCGATCGCTACGACAAGACCCACCTCGTGCCCTTCGGCGAGTACCTGCCCCTGCGCCCGCTGCTCGGGCGCTTCGTGCGCGCGATCGCGACCGGCGCGGTGGCCGGCGACGTCAGCGCCGGCGCCCGGCCGCGCGCGGTGCCCGGGGCGCCGCGGCTCGGCATCCCCATCTGCTACGAGCTGATCTTCCCCGATCTGGTGCGCCGCATCGCGGGCGATGGCGCCCAGCTCTTGCTCGGCATCACCAACGACGCCTGGTACGGGCGCACCGGCGCGCCCTATCAGTTCCTGGCGATGACGGCGCTGCGCTCGGCCGAGACCGGCAGCTGGACGGCGCGCGCCGCCAACACGGGGGTCTCGGCCCTGATCGACGCGCGCGGGCGGGTGACCCAGGCGACAGGCCTGTTTGCCCAGGACCTCCTGGTCGGGGCGGTCCCGCTGCGCCCGGCATCGCTCCCCCCCACCTTCTATGTCCGCCACGGGGACTGGTTCGCGCACGCCTGCGCAGTCGCTACGGTGCTCGCTCTGGCGCTGGCCCCGTGGGTCGGCCGCAAGCGAGAGCAGACATGAGCGAGGCCAAGCCGATCCCCCGACCCGACCGCGCGGAGCTCACCCAGCGGGCGCGGGCGCTGCGCGCGCGCTTCGACGAGTTCCGGGGGCGACTTTGACGAGCCGGCGCTGCGCGCGCGGCTCGCTGCGCTCGACGCCGAGAGCGCGCGGCCGGATTTGTGGGACCAGCGGGAGCGGGCCGAGCGCACGCTGAAGGAGAAGCGCGCGATCGAGCGCGAGCTCGCCGGGCTCGCCACGATCGCGGAGTCGCTGTCCGACGCCGAGGTGCTGCTCGAGCTCGCCGCGGAGGCCGACGACGAGGACACCGCCCGCGAGGCCGCCGAGCGCCTCGACGCCACCGCGCGAAAGCTCGAGGACGCCGAGCTCGAGCGCATGCTCGGCGGGCAGCACGACGCCGGCAACGCGATCGTGACGATCACCGCGGGCGCCGGCGGCACCGACGCGGCGGACTGGGCGCAGATGCTCTTTCGCATGTACTCGCGCTGGTGCGAGAGCCACGACTACAAGCTCGAGCTGCTCGACGCCCAGGAGGGGGACGAGGCCGGCTTCCGCAGCGTCACCTTCACGGCCGCGGGCGACTACGCCTACGGCTACCTGAAGGAGGAGGCCGGCGTGCACCGGCTCGTGCGCATCTCTCCCTTCGACGCCCAGGCGCGCCGCCACACCGCCTTCGCGAACGTCGCGATCTTCCCGGAGCTCGACGACGAGGTGGAGGTGGAGATCGACGAGAAGGATCTGCGCGTGGACACCTACCGCTCGGGCGGCGCCGGCGGCCAGCACGTGAACAAGACCGACTCCGCGGTGCGCCTCACGCACCTGCCGACCGGCATCGTGGTGCAGTGCCAGAGCGAGCGCTCCCAGCACAAGAACCGCTCGCGGGCGATGAAGGTGATGCGCGCGCGCCTGTACGAGCGCGCCCGCGAGGAGCAGGAGGCCAAGCGCGCCGCGCTGGCCGGCGAGAAGGCCGACGTGTCCTTTGGCAACCAGATCCGCTCCTACACGCTGCACCCCTCCCAGCGCGTGAAGGACCACCGCACCGACGTGGAGGTGGGCAACGCCGAGGGTGTGCTGCTCGGCGATCTCGATCGCTTCATCCGCGCCTCGCTCCTGGCGCGCGCAGCCCGGGGCGCCTCGTGAGCGGCGGCGAGCTCGACGTGCGCCGCGAGCGCCTGCGCGCGCTGCGCGAGAAGGGCGTCGAGCCCTACCCGGCGCGGGTGGCGCCGCACGCGCGCGTCGCGAGCGTGCGGGCGGCCCACGACGCGAAGAGCGAGGCGGAGCTCGAGGCGGCGCGCCCACAGGCCGCGTTGGCCGGCCGCATCCGCTCGCTGCGCTCGTTCGGCAAGCTCGTGTTTGCGACGCTCAGCGACGACGGCGCGGCGCTCCAGCTGAGCGCCCGCTCGGGCGAGAGCCCGGACGCAGCGCTGGCCTTCTTGCGCGAGCTCGACGTGGGCGACATCGTGCGCGCGGAGGGCCGGCTCTGGCGCACGAAGAAGGGCGAGCTGACGCTCGCCGTCGAGCGCGGCGAGCTCCTCGCCAAGGCGCTGCGCCCGCTGCCCGAGAAGTGGCACGGCCTCGCCGACGTGGAGGCGCGCTATCGCCAGCGCTACCTCGACCTGCTCTCGAATCCGCGCGCGCGGGAGCTCGCGCTGCTGCGCAGCCGGACCGTCGCGGCCCTGCGCCGCAGTCTGGACGCGCGCGGCTTCCTCGAGGTGGAGACGCCGGTGCTCCAGCCGCTCTACGGCGGAGCGAGCGCGCGACCCTTCACCACCCGGCACGAGAAGTTCCAGCAACAGCTCTACTTGCGCATCTCGGACGAGCTCTACCTGAAGCGGCTGGTGATCGGCGGGCTCGACCGCGTCTACGAGATCGCCCACAACTTCCGGAACGAGGGCATCAGCCACAAGCACAGCCCCGAGTTCACCATGCTCGAGTGCTATCAGGCGTACGCCGACTACCGGGACATGATGGAGCTCGTGCAAGTGCTGGTGTGCGAGGCGGCCGAGAGCGCGCTCGGCACGCTGCGCGTCCCTCACGGCGAGGGGGCCATCGAGCTCAGCGGCGAGTGGCGCCGCGTCTCGATGCGCGACGCGGTGCGGGCCGCGACGGGCATCGACATCCTCGCCGAGAGCTCGCTGGTCGGGCTGCGCGCGGCCGCGGCGCGGGCGGGCATCGCGAGCGAGGCGCCCACCTGGGCGCTGCTCGTGGACGAGATCTTCACGCTGCGCGTCGAGCCCGGCCTGATCCAGCCCACCTTCGTGACGCACCACCCGACCGAGCTCTCGCCGCTCGCCAAGCGCGACCCCGAGGACCCGCGCGTGGTCGAGCGCTTCGAGCTCTTCGCCGCCGGCATGGAGCTCGCCAACGCCTTCAGCGAGCTCAACGACCCGGACGATCAGCGCGCGCGCTTCGAGGAGCAGCGCAAGCTCTCCGCCGAGGGCGACGCGGAGGCGCACCCGATGGACGAGGACTTCCTGATCGCCCTCGAGCACGGCATGCCGCCGACGGGCGGCCTGGGCGTCGGCGTGGACCGCCTGGTGCGTGTGCTCGCCGACGCGGCGAACCTGCGCGAGGTCATCCTCTTCCCGCACCTGCGGCCCGAGACGACATGAGCGGCGAAGCCCAGGCCGTCTCGCTGGTGGCGCAGGCGCTCGGCGCGCTGGCGCTGAGCTTCATCGTGGCCCTGATCCTCACCATCTGCGCGAACGCGCTGCTCTTCTTCGGGTCCGCCGTCGTGGTGCTCGAGCGCTTCGCGCGGAGCCGAAAGCGCGCGCTCGGCCTCGCGCTCACCTCGCTCGCCTGGGCGGCGCTGCTCGGGCTGCTGGGCATCGACGTGGAGACGGTCGAGTCGCTCGGCGTGCGCTGGCCGGGGGCGCTGCGCGCCTGGCTCGCCGCGAGCGGGATCGCGCTCGCCAGCGTCGTGATCGCTCAGGCCCTGGTGGCCCTCGCGCTGCGCGCCATCGCGCCGCGCATCCTCGCCTACGTCGTGGTGGCGGTGCTCGGGGCCGGCTTCGCCGCCTACGCCGGGAGCCTGGGCCAGCTGGGCTACGTGGCGGCGCCCGCCGCCGTCGCGGTGGCCGTGGCGCTCGTCCTGCGCCGCCGCCGGCGCCGCCAGGGCGGCGAGAGCGCCGGGGTCGACGAGCACCTGGCGACCATCCTCGCGGCGACCCTCGCGCTCGGCATCCCGCTTCCGCTCCTCGCCGGCTCCGAGCTCTGGGCGCCGCGCGTCGTGCGCTGTGGCCAGGTCGGCGCGGCGCTGGCGCTCGGCTTCGGCGGCCTCGTGGCGCTGGGGCTCGCGCCGCTCGCGGCGGCGGGCTTCGCGGGTGCGCGCGGGACCGCCGAGTGGTTCATCGCGCGCCGCTATCTCTTCGCGAAGCGCCGCCAGACCTTCATCTCCGTGATCACCGGCATCTGCGTGGCCGGCGTCGCCGCCGGGGTGTGGCTGATCATCACGGTGCTCTCGGTGATGAACGGCTTCGAGCGCGTGTGGCGCGAGGAGATCGTCGGCAACCGCGCGCACCTGACCGTGCACAGCGGCCTCGGCGAGATCTCCCACTTCCAGGGCGTGATCGACACGATCCTGAAGGTGCCGGACGTGGTCGGCGCGTCGCCCTACCTGGACGCCGAGGGCATGGTGCGCGGGCCGCGCGGCGAGATCGTGGGTGTGCGCGTGCGCGGGATCGATCCCCAGCGCGTCACCACGGTGACGGACCTGCGCGAGGACCTCCTCGAAGGCTCGAAGGGCGCGCTCCAGCATCTGGCCGCCGAGCCCGATGCCGACGGCCGGCCCACGCCGGGGATCCTGCTCGGCAGCCAGCTCGCGGTGCTGGCGGGTGTGGGCCCCGGCGACACGATCGTGGTGATCTCGCCCTTCGGCGGCCCGCCGACGCCGCTCGGTCCGGGGCCGCGTCTCGCGCGCTTCCGCGTCGCGGGGATCTTCCAGACCAGCTTCTTCCAGTACGACGAGGTGTTCACCTTCGTGGACCTCGCCGCGGCGCGCGACTTCCGCAAGGCCGGCGACGTGGTGGACGGCATCGAGGTGCGCACCACGGACTTCTACCGCTCGCGCCAGGTGGGCGAGCAGATCCAGAACGCGCTCGGCTTCCCCTACTTCGCCCGCGACTGGAAGGAGTTCTTCCCGAGCTTCTTCCAGGCGCTGAAGACCGAGCGCGTGATGATGTTCGTGCTGCTCACCATGATCATGGTGGTCGCGGCGTTCGCGATCGTGGTGACGCTCGTGATGATGATCATGGAGAAGTCGAGCGACATCGCGATTCTGAAGACGATGGGCGCGAACGACGCGCTGGTCGAGCGCATCTTCGCGATCGAGGGCACCTTGATCGGGCTGCTCGGCACCGTGCTCGGCGTGATCGCGGGCATCGCGGTGACGACGCGGCTGCCCTGGGTGCAGCACCAGATCGAGGTCATCACGGGCATCGACGTGCTGCCCGCGAACATCTACCAGTTCGGCACGCTGCCGTGGGAGATCGACCCCGGGCAGGTGGCGATCGTGGTCGCGATCGCGATGGTCTTGGCGCTCGGGGCGACGCTCTTGCCGAGCCGGCACGGCGCGCGGCTCGATCCCGCCGAAGCGCTGCGAGCGGAGTGAGCGGAATGGCGGGGCTGTTACAGGCGGAGCGACTCTCGAAGGTCTTCGCCACGCCGGGCGGTCCGATCGAGGTGCTGCGCGAGCTCGAGCTCGAGGTGGCGGCCGGCGAGACCATCGCCATCGTGGGCCAGTCGGGCGTCGGCAAGTCGACGCTCCTCCACGTGCTCGGGACCCTCGACCACCCGACGGGCGGGCGCGTGCTCTTCCAGGGCGAGGACGTGTTCGCGAAGGCGCCCGACGACCTCGCGCGCTTCCGCGGTCGGGCGCTGGGCTTCGTCTTCCAGCTCCACCACCTCTTGCCCGAGTTCTCGGCGCTCGAGAACGTGATGATGCCCGGGCTGCTGGCCGGCGAGCCGGCGGCCACGCTGCGGCCCCGCGCCGAGTCGATCCTCGAGGAGGCCGGGCTCGCGAGTCGCCGGGATCAGCGGGTCGGAAAGCTCTCCGGGGGCGAGCGGCAGCGCGTGGCGGTGGCGCGCGCCCTCGTGCTCGAGCCGCCCCTGGTGCTGGCCGACGAGCCCACCGGGAATCTCGATCCGGAGACGGCCGAGCGGGTCCACGAGCTCCTGATTGGGCTGAACCGCGCCCACGGCGCCGCCCTGGTGGTCGTCACCCACAACTACACGCTCGCGCGCCGCATGGGCCGCGTCCTCGAGCTGCGCGAGGGAGGCCTGCGCGAGGCCGCGCTCACCGAGGCCCCCGCTCGCCCGACCCCGCTGCGCATCGATAAGGGCCCGGAATCTCTGGAAAATCCGGCAGATTTCCGGGTTGCAGCGCAAAACCGCTCCGGGTAGAGTGCTCCCCGCTTCGGGGCCCGCGAAGGGCGGGTCCCCGTTGGCCGCGAACAAACCGCGGAGCCTTGCGCGGGGTCCGAAAGCGAGATTGCCGGACCCAACCTCGGGAGGACGGCCAGCGTTGGGTGCGGTGCGCCATCCCCACAGTGTGTGCGCCCGGCTGCTCGCAGCGGCTGTGGCGACGCTGCTGGCGGTCGGCTCGCCTGCCTTCGGCCAGGCGCAGCCCCCGCCCATCCGCCTGATGGTGCTGCCCTTCGAGGTGCACAGCGCCCGGCAGCTCGCCTATCTCGAGCACTCGCTCGCCGAGCTGCTCACCACCCGGCTCGAGGCGAGCGGGCGCCTCGAGGTGCTCGAGCCCGATGCCGCGGCGCAGCCCCCGGCCGGCGGCGTGGACGCCGAGAACGCCCTGCGCGCCATCGCGCGGGAGCGCGGCGCGAAGTTCGTCGTGCTCGGCGCCGTCACCGAGCTCGCCGGCCAGTACAGCCTCGACCTGCGCGTGCTGCCGGCGGAGGGCGGGGCGGGCCGCTCCCTCGACGCCGCCGCGAGCGGCGACGATCAGCTGCTCGACCGCATCGGCGACCTCGCCGCCCAGGTGGCCGAGGTGGTGGGGGGGCGCGGCGCCCGGCCGCGCATCGCGCAGATCGACGTGGTTGGCGCACCCGACGAGGCTGCCGCGCGCGGCGTGCTCCAGTCCCACGTGGGCCAGCCCTTCGACGGCGACCTCGCGCGCGCCGACGCCGAGCGCCTGGCGAAGCTGCCCGGCATCGCCACGGCCACGCCCGAGACGGCGCAGCGCGAGGACGGCGTCGCGATCACCTTCCGCCTCGTGGAGAGCGCTCGCATCCTGCCGGGCGGCGAGCAGGGCAGCTCCGGGCCGCGCATCGCGGAAGTGAAAGTGCGCGGCAACCGGCGCATCGAGGAGGCGGCGGTGCGCGCGCGCGTCTCGAGCGCGCCCGGCAGCGCGCTCAGCTCGGCGCGCCTCGCGCGCGACGTGCGCGAGATCCACGCGCTCGGCTTCTTCAAGAACGTGACCGTCGAGTCCGAGACCAGCCCGGCGGGCGTGGTGCTCACCTTCGTGCTCGAAGAGAACCCGGTCGTCCGCCAGGTCTCCGTGAGCGGCAACGACAAGGTCGACAGCGACAAGATCAAGGACAACCTGACGCTCACCACGGGCTCGACGCTCGACTACCCGTTGCTCACCGAGAACCAGGAGCGCATCCAGGCGCTCTACCGCGCCGAGGGCTTCTACCTCGCGGACGTCACCTACGAGATCGAGCAGCTGCCGGCCGACTCGGTGGCCGTGCACTTCCAGGTGAAGGAAGGCGAGAAGCAGAAGCTGCGCGAGATCGTGTTCGACGGGAACCAGGCCTTCGACGACGACCAGCTGATGGACGGCTTCAAGACCAGGCAGTGGCGCTGGTACTCGCTGCTCTGGACGTACATCGACAAGTCCGGCCGCTACTCCGAGCCGGTCTTCATGCAGGATCTGAAGACCGTGAACGAGAAGTACCTCGATCACGGCTACATCCAGGTGGAGGTGAGCGAGCCCGAGGTCGAGGCCACCAAGGACGGCCTGATCGTGCACGTGAAGATCGTGGAGGGCGATCAGTTCAAGGTCGGCAAGGTGGACCTCCAGGGCGACTCGACGCTCGACAAGGACGTGCTCCGGCGCGGGCTCGCGCTGTCCGAGGGCGACGTCTTCTCGCGCAGCGCGCTCGACAGCGACCGCGAGCGGCTCGAGCACCACTACTCCGACCGCGGCTTCTTCAACGCCCACGTGGACCCGCGCACCAGCGTGCACCGCGACGAGAAGACCGTCGACGTGAGCTACGCGGTCGAGAAGGGCTCGCTCGCCTTCCTGAACCAGATCGAGGTGACCGGGAACAAGACCACGATCGACCCAGTCGTGCGGCGCGAGCTGATGATCGTGGAGGGCGAGCTCTACTCGGCCGCCGCAGTGGACGTGAGCAAGGCGCGGCTCGAGCGGCTGGGCTTCTTCGAGGAGGTCGACATCGAGCCCTTGAACACCGACTTCGCCGACCAGATGGATCTGGGCGTGAAGGTGGTGGAGAAGCCGACCGGCTCGCTCTCGTTCGGCGCGGGCTACAGCTCGCGCGACGGCTTCATCGTCTCGGGCTCGGTCTCCCAGTCGAACCTGCTCGGGCGCGGCTACAACGGCTCGGTGGTGGCGGACGTGGGCGGTGACACCAGCCGCTTCTTCGTGACGCTCGGCGATCCCTACTTTCTGAACAGCGACTGGGGGCTCTCGGGCCAGCTCTTCCGCACCTCGCTCGACTACTCGGGCTTCGACCTCGACCAGTACGGCGGCGAGCTCGTGACGAGCCACTTTCTGAACGAGACCGGCACCGGCCGCGGCTTCCTCCGCTACAGCTATTCGAACCGCGACGTCACGCGCGGCGGCTACTACGACAACAACATCCAGGACGCGGCGGGCCTGATCCACCGCGAGATCGAGTCGAAGGGCGAGGTCACGAGCCTGGTCGGCCTGTCGATGCACTTCGACTCGCGCAACGATCGCATCACGCCGTCGGCGGGCGTGATGGCCGAGACCTCCCTCGAGGTCGCCGGGCTCGGGGGCTTCTCCCAGTTCGCGCGCTTCGAGAGCAGCGCGGCCACCTACCTCCACAACCCGCGCTGGCTGCCCGATTGGCTGCCCTCGAAGTCGAATGGCATCTGGGTGGTCGGCGGGCGCATGGGCTGGGCGCTGCCCTGGAACTCGGTGTCGGACTTCGCGCTGCCCGCGCTGGATCCCCGCGACGGGAGCCTCGGCGCCGAGGTGCGCTCGCTCCAGCAGATCGACCGCAACCTGAAGCTGCCGCTCAGCGAGCGCTACTTCCTGGGCGGAATCGGCGCTTACCAGCTGCGCGGCTACGAGGCGCGCGACGTGGGCCCGCGCCGCGCCGAGCTCACGCCCGCCGTGCAGGTCTTCCAGATCCCTGGGACGCCGGGCACGAGCCCCAGCGACTACGACTACAAGCGCATAAAGAACCTCTACCGGCCGCGCGGCTACAAGATCGACCTGGCCACCGGCCAAGGCAGCTGCAACGACGTCAAGTCGAGCGGCGCCGAGTGGGCGCAGAACGGCTTCGGCAACGGCAACGGCCGCTGCAACTCCATCAAGGACGACGAGCTCAGCGAGTTCAACGACCTGAAGGAGACGGACGTCGTCGGTGGCAACAAGTACTTCACGGGCACGGTCGAGTACCGCTTCCCGATCAGCGAGAACCTGGGGCTGATCGGCATCGCATTCTTCGACATGGGCCAGGCCTTTGCGGAGAACGAGGACGTCTGGGACACCGGCCTGTGGCGCTACGGCACCGGCGCGGGCGTGCTCTGGTTCTCGCCGTTCGGACCGCTCCAGCTGTTCCTGGGCTTCCCCTTGAACAAGACCAAGCTGGACGACGCCATGCAGTTCGAGTTCTCGGTCGGCGGGCAGGGTTTCTGACCCACGCGGGCACTCTGGAAGGAGACGAGTGAAATGAGAGTCGGAAGGAAGCGACAGTGGGGGATGCTGTCGCTGTTGGTGCTCCTGCTCGCGGGTGCCGCCCGTGCGGAGGACGTGAAGCTCGGGGTCGTCGATCGGGAGCGCGCGCTGTTCTCGACGGAGCAGGGCAAGAAGGTGCGCGACGAGCTGCAGGCGAAGACGCGGGCCGCCCAGGGTCAGCTCGACCCGATGGTCGCCGAGTTCAAGAAGCTGCGCGAAGAGGTGGAGAGCAAGCGCTACGTGCTCTCGCAGGAGGCGCTGCTCGCCAAGCAGGCGCAGCTCGCCGAGCTCCAGAACAAGATCGAGGCCAAGAACAAGGAGCTCGAGGGCCAGCTGAAGATCGACCAGGTGCGGCTGCTTCAGCCCCTCGAGGAGAAGATGAAGACCACGATCGACGCGATCGGCAAGGAGCAGGGCTTCTATCTGATCCTGGAGCGCAACAGCCCCTTCGTCGTCTACGCCCGCGAGGCGATCGACATCACCGACCTGGTGGTGTCGCGCTTCAACGCCAAGCAGTAGCGCTTGGCGCGCATCCACCCGAGTGCGGTCGTCGATCGGCGAGCGAAGCTCGCCGACGACGCCGTCATCGGCCCCTTCAGCACGGTGGGGCCGGAGGTGGAGCTCGGCCCCGGCGTGATCCTCAAGTCCCACGTGCACGTAGTCGGCCGCACCACGGTCGGCGCGCGCACGCGGGTCTTTCCGTTCGTCGTGCTGGGCGAGGAGCCCCAGGACAAATCGTTCTCTGGCGAGGAGATGTCGCTGGTGATCGGCGCGGACAACGTGATCCGCGAGCACTCGTCGATTCACGTGGGCACGCCGGGCGGCGGAGGCTGCACGCGCATCGGCGACGACAACCTGATCATGAACGGTGCGCACATCGGCCACGACGCCCAGATCGGCTGCCACGTGATCGTGGCGAGCCACGTGGCGATCGCCGGCCACGCGCGCGTCGAGGACTACGCCGTGATCGGCGGCCTGTCCGGCATCCACCAGTACGCGCGCGTGGGCGAGTCGGCGATGGTGGGCGCGCTCTCGGGCGTGACCCTGGACGCGCCGCCTTTCGCCCTGGTGGCGGGCGAGCGCGCGACCATCCGCGGCATCAACTCGATCGGGCTCAAGCGCCGCGGCCTCCCGCTCGCGGTGCGCAGCGAGATCAAGCGCGCCTATCACCTGCTCTACCACGCGAAGCTTCGGCTCGAGCCGGCGATCGCGCGCGTGCGCGCTGCGGGCTTCGCGTCGGACGAAGTGAAGCGGCTGCTCGCCTTCCTCGAGAGCTCGGACCGCGGCGTGAGCCGATGAACGCGGCGCCCGCGATCGGCTTGATCGCCGGCGCCGGCCGCCTTCCCATCGAGCTGGCGCGCGGCGCGCGCCGGGCCGGTCACGCCGTCCACGCGATCGCGTTCCACGCGCTCGCCGAGCCCGCCCTCGCCGCCGAGGCGAGCTCCTGCGAGTGGCTCCACCTGGGCGAGCTCGAGCGGCTGTTGGCGGCGCTGCGCAGCGCGGGAGCGGAGCAGGTCGTGCTCGCGGGCAAGGTGCCGAAGTCGCTGCTCACCGCGCCGGGCGCCGCGCTGCGCCCGGATGCCCGGGCGCGCGCGCTCCTCGCGAAGCTCCCCGACCAGAGCGACGAGACCGTGCTGCGCGCCCTCGCCGGCGCGCTCGAGAGGGAGGGCTACGAGCTGCGCAGCCAGCTCGAGCTCGTCCCGGCGCTGGTGGCCACGGCGGGGGCGCTCTCGGCGCGCGCGCCCTCCGACGCCGAGTGGGGCGACATCCGCTTCGGCTGGCCGATCGCGCGCGCGCTCGGCGGCCTCGACGTGGGACAGACCGTCGTCGTCCAAGCGCGCGCCGTGCTCGCCCTCGAAGCGATCGAGGGCACCGACGCGGCGATCGCGCGCGGGCTCGCGCTGGCGGCGCGCGGCCGCCCGGCCTGCGTGATCAAGCGCGCGAAGCCGGCCCAGGATCCACGCTTCGACGTGCCGACCATCGGGCTCGGCACGCTGCGCGCGATCGCGGCCGGCGGGGGCAGCGCCCTCGCGATCGAAGCGGGGCGGACGCTCGTGCTCGACGGCGCCGAGCTCGCGGCGTTCGCCGACGCCCACGCGCTCGCCGTGGTCGCGCTCCCGGGCTCCGAGGAGCGCGGCGTGTGAAGCGGGTCCGCATCGCGGTCGTGGGCGTCGGCCACATGGGCCGCTTCCACGCCGAGAAGGTCGCGGCGCTCGCGCGCGAGGACGCGGGCGTCTCGCTGGCGGGGGTGGTCGATCGCCATCCCGAGCGGGCCCGGGCGGCGGCCGCGGCGCTCGCGGCCCCGACGTTCGCGACCCCCGCCGAAGCCTTCGCCTCCGCCGACGCCGCGATCCTGGCCGTCCCCACCGAGGCGCACGAAGCGCTCGCCGCCCAAGCGCTCGAGGCGGGCCTCGACGTGCTCGTCGAGAAGCCGATCGCCGCTGCGCTCGCCGAGGCCGAGCGCATGGTGGCGCTCGCGCGCGCGCGCGGGCGGGTGCTGCGCGTCGGCCACTCGGAATGGCACAACCCGGCGCTGCGCGCGGTGGCCCCGCGCGCCCAGCGCCCGCGCTTCTTCGACGCCCAGCGGCTCGGCCCCTTCCCCGCGCGCTCCATGGACATCGACGTCGTGCGCGACGTCATGATCCACGATGTGGACATCGTGCAGCGCCTGGTAGGGAGCGAGCCGATCCGCGTCGAAGCGGTGGGCGTCCCCGTGCTGAGTGAGCAGGCCGACGTCGCGAACGCGCGGCTCGTCTTCGCGGATGGCTGCGTCGCCAATCTGACCGCGAGCCGCGTCTCGCCGCGGCCCCAGCGGCGGCTGCGCATGTTCCAGCTCGACGCCTACTTCTCGATCGATTTCCAGGCGCAGCGCGTGGTGGTCGGCCGGCGCGTGGCCGGCGAGGGGGGCGGCGCCCAGCGGCTCGCGCTCGAGCCGCTCGCCTTCGAGCGCGGCGACGCGCTGGCGAGCCAGCTCTGCGCCTTCGTCGCGAGCGTGCGCGAGCGAGGCAGCGCGGTCGAGCTGCCCGACCCCGGACTCGCGGCGCTGCGCAGCGCGCTGCGCGTCGTGGACGCGATGCCCGCGCTCGCGACCCCCGCGTGAGAATCCTGGTCTCGGCGGGCGACGCCTCGGGCGAGCAGCACGCCGCCGGGCTCGTGCAGGAGCTCGCCAGCCGTCGCTCCGATCTCGTCTGGTCCGGGCTGGGTGGCCCCGCGCTCGCCCGGGCGGGCGTCGCGCTGCGCGTCCCCCAGCGCGAGCTCGCCGTGGGCGGCCTCTTCGAGCTCGCCGGCGATCTCCCGCGCGTGGCGCGCGCCTACCTGCGCATGCGGCGCGCGCTCGCGAGCGAGCGGCCCGCTCTCGCGCTGCTCGTGGACTCGCCAGACTTCAATCTGCCGCTCGCGGGGCGGGCCAAGGCGCTGGGCATCCCGGTGCTCTACTTCGTCTCGCCCCAGGTCTGGGCGTGGCGGCGCGGCCGCGCGCGCAAGCTCGCGCGGCGCGCGGACCGGCTCGCGGTGGTCCTGCCCTTCGAGGCGGAGGCCTATGCGGGCACGGGCCTGCGCGTGGATTTCATCGGGCACCCGCTCGTCGAGCGCCTGGCCCCGCTCGTGGCGGAGGAGCCCCGCGCGCTCCGGCGCCGGCTGGGTCTCGCCGAGGAGCGACCGCTCGTCGCGCTCTTTCCGGGGAGCCGCCGCAACGAGATCGCTGCGAATCTGCGCCTCCATCTCGACACGGCGCACGCACTCCACGCCCAGGACCCACGCGTCCAGTTCGCCCTCGCGGTGGCGCCCTCTCTCGACGCGGGCGCTCTCGAGCGCGAGGTCCGCGCCGCCCGGCTGCCGAGCGGCATGACGCTCGCGCTCGTCGCGGGCGAGGGGGCCGCGCTCGCCCGCTGCGCCGATGCGGCGCTCAGCAAGCCCGGCACCGTGACGCTCGAGCTCGCGCTGCTCGGGACGCCCCAGCTCGTGGCCGCCCGGGTCGGCGCGTGGAGCGCGCTCGTGCTGCGCCGCCTGGTCTCGCTGCGCTCCTGGGCGCTGCCGAATCTGATCGCCGGCGAGGCGCTGGTGCCCGAGTACCTGCAGGAGGCGGCGGTGCCGGCTCGACTCGCCCAGGCGCTCTTGGGCCTCGTGTACGGGGACGAGGGCCGCGCGCAGCGCGCAGGCCTCGCGCGGGTGCGCAAGGCGCTCGGCGCGCAGCGCGCGACGGCGCGCCTGGCGGACATCGTGGAGGAGATGCTTGGGCCCCCTCGCGCATAGCGGGGCGGCCCTCTCCGCCGTCCTCGGCGCCCCGCTCCTCGCGCTCGGCTGCGCATGCTCGGCGCGCGTGCGCGATGGGATCGGCGAGCGCCTGGGCGCCCATCCCGGGGTCCGGGAGCGCGCGGTCCGCGAGAGCGCGCCCATCTGGGTCCACGGCGCGAGCGTGGGCGAGGTGCGCTGCGCCGTGAAGCTCGCGCGCGCCCTCGCGTCGCGCGGGCACGGCGTGGTGGGCTCGGCCACGACGACCAGCGGCCGCGCGCGCTGGCGGGCGCTCGCCCCGGAGATCGCGGCCGGCCTCGCGCCCCTCGATCATCCCTGGCTCGTGCGCCGGGCGCTCGCGCGCGTGGGGCCGCGCGCGCTCGTCTTGCTCGAGACCGAGCTCTGGCCGTGCTGGATCGCCGCCGCGCGCGAGCGCGGCGTGCCGGTGGCGATCGCGTCGGCGCGCATCTCGGAGCGGAGCTTTCCGCGCTATCGGCGCGCGCGCCCCGTCGTGCGGCGCGTCCTCGCGAGCGTCGCGGCGATCGGCGCGCGCAGCGAGGGCGACGCGGAGCGCTTCGTCGCGCTGGGCGCCGATCCCGCGCGAGTCTCCGTCACGGGCGATCTCAAGCTCGAGCCCGAGCCGCCCGCCGCCCTCGCGCCGGAGCTCGCCGCTGCGATCGGCGCGCTGCCCCTCTTCGTCGCCGGGAGCACGCACCCGGGCGAGGAGGAGGCGGCGCTCGTCGCGCTCGCGGCGGCCGAGGCGCAGGGGCTCCGCCCTGCCCTGGTGCTCGCCCCGCGGCGCGTCGCGCGCGCGTCGGAGGTCGCTGCGCTCGCGCGCGGCCGCCGCGTCGTGCGCCGCAGCGCGCTGGGGACGTCGGCACTTCGCGCCGGCGACGTCCTCGTCCTCGATACGCTGGGCGAGCTCGGGGCGCTCTACGCCCACGCGCGCGCGGCCTTCGTGGGCGGGACGCTCGCCTCCGGCGTGGGCGGTCACGACCTCGCCGAGGCGGCGCACTGCGCGATCCCCGTGCTCTTCGGTCCCGAGACGCAGAGCACGCGCGCGGTGGCGGAGCTGCTCCTCGCGAGCGGGGCGGGGGAGCGAGTCGCCAACGCACGCGAGCTCGGGCGGGCGCTGTGCGGCGTGCTCGCCGATCCACGCGCCGCGGCCGAACGGGGCGAACGGGGCCGCCAGGCGCTCGCGAGCCAGCGCGGCGCGACCGAGCGGACGCTCGCGCTGCTCGAGCGCGCGCTGGGCGCCGCATGAGAGCGGGCTGGCTCTACGAGCGCTCGCCCGGCGCGGGCCAACGCGTGGCGCTCGCGCCGCTCAGCGCGCTCTCCTGGCTCTACGGCGCCGGCGCCGTCGCCCACCGCGGGATCTACGCGCTGGGTCTGCGGCGGCCCGCGCGCCTTGCCTGCCGCGTGGTCAGCGTGGGGAACCTGGTGGCGGGCGGGAGCGGAAAGACGCCGCTCGCCGCGTGGATCGCGGCCGAGCTCGCGCGCCGCGGGCGCCGCGTGGCGCTGCTCTCGCGCGGCGTGGGAGCCCGCACGCCGCGCGAGGTCGCGGTCGCCTCCGACGGCGCCGGCGCGCGAGCGCCGCTCGCCGAGGTCGGCGAGGAGGCGCTGCTCCTCGCGCGGCTCGCACCCGGCGTGCCGGTGCTGGTGGGCCGGAAGCGCGATCGCGTCGGCGCGCGCGCGCTGGCCGAGTTCGGGGCGCGGGTCCTCGTGCTCGACGACGGTATGCAGCACCACCGGCTCGCCCGCGACGTGGAGCTCGTCTGCTTCCCGCCCGACGGTCTCGGGAGCGGGGCACTCCTCCCGCGCGGGCCCTTGCGCGAGCCGGTGGCGGCGCTGGCCCGCGCCGATGCACTGCTCCTGGCGGACGGCGCGCTGCCTGCGCCGGACGAGGCCCGCATCGCGCGCGCGGCCCCGGGAGCCCGGCGCTTTCGCGTGGCGCGCACGCCGCTGCGCCTCGAGCCGCTCGGCGCGCCCGCACGCGCCGAGGCGCCGGAGGCTCTCGCCGGGCGGGAGGTCGGCCTGCTCGCGGCGATCGCGCGGCCCGATCTGCTGCGGGCAACGCTCGCGGGGCTCGGGGCGCGCGTCGTCGCGGCGCGCACCTTCGCGGATCACCACGCCTACCGGGCGCGCGATCTCGGCGGGCTCGCGGGTGCCGCGCTCTGGATCACGACGGAGAAGGACGCCCTCAAGCTCGAGCCCGCCTGGGCGGCCGGGGTCGATCTGCGCGTGCTGGTGCAGCGCACGGAGGTGGCGCCGGCGGAGCCGTTTCTCGCGTGGCTCGAGGCGCGGCTCTAGCGTCGGGTGGGGAGGCGACGATGATCTCGGCGTGGGACGACTTTCCGATCCATCAGACCGCGGAGCCGGTGCGGCTCGTCGCGACCAGCGACCGCAACTTCTACGACCGTTACTACTTCAACCTGCACGGCTCGAGCGGCGAGCTCCTGCTGGTGATGGGCATGGGGCTCTACCCGAACCTCGGTACCCAGGACGCCTTCGCCGTCGTCCGCCGGGGGGCGGAGCATCTCGTGGTGCGCGCCTCACGCGAGCTCGGCGACCGCAGCGACCTGCGCGTCGGCCCCTTCCGCATCGAGGTGCGCGAGCCGCTGCGCAAGCTGCGCTTCGTGCTCGAGCCCACCGCCCACGCGCTCGCCTTCGACCTGGAGTGGGAGGGCGCGATCCCTGCCTTCCAGGAGCCGCGCCACTTCGTGCGCCGCGGCGGGCGCGTGCTGTTCGACACCTCGCGCTTCGCCCAGACCGGCCGCTACCGCGGCGCGCTCTCGATCGGCGGCGAGCGGATCGCGATCACGCCGGATCGCTGGTGGGGGACGCGCGATCGCTCCTGGGGCGTGCGCCCGGTGGGCGAGCCCGAGCCGCCCGGCATCCGCCAGAGCCAGCCGCCCATGTCGGGGATGTGGAACTACTTCCCGATGCAGTTCGACGACCACTCGATCCTGTACATCTGCCAGGAGGACGACGCGGGGGTGCGCGAGCTGGAGGAGGCGGTGCGGGTGTGGAGCGACCCCGCGCGCCCGCCCGACCCACTCGGCCGGCCCGAGTGGCGACACCGATTCGTGTCGGGAACGCGCCTCCTGCGCGGCTCGACGATCTCCTTCCCAGCCGCGCCGGAGGGCGGCTTCGCGGTGGAGTGCTCGCCGCTTCTGGCTTGCATGGTCTCGGTGGGCACCGGCTACGGGCTCGACGCCGACTGGCGCCACGGGATGTATCAGGGGCGCGAGGTCGTCCAGGGCCTGGCGAGGAAGCACGAAGAGGTCGTGGGGCTGGGACAGTTCGGCGTGGTCGATCAGGTCGCGCGCTTCGCGTACGCGGGCCGCGTCGGCTACGGCCTCTACGAGCACGGCTTCTTCGGTCGCTTCGCGGCCTGTGGCCTCGACACGCCGACGGCCATGGCCAGCGACGGCTAGAGCCAGGCTCCTAGCGGTAGCGCCAGCGGCGCAGTGCGAGCTTCGCGTCCTCCCAGGGCAGCCAGCGCAAAAGCGCCCGCCGAAGCTCGGGAGCGCCCGCGCAGTAGGCGTCCAGGAGCTCTGCGCGGATGCGGGCGCGCTCGGCGGCGGATGCGCCGCGCAGGTGGCCCTCCTTCAGCATGGAGCGCCAGAGGCGCATGAGCTCGCGGGCGCGCAGCGCGGCCCCGGGCGGCGGGCCCCGCCGCGCGCGATCGAGGTCGATCGCGATCACGTCTCCGGACTCGCGTACGAGGAGGTTGCGCACGTTCAGGTCGGGATGGCGGCCGCCGCGGTCATGAAGTCGCCGGATCGCGCGGGCGCTCGCCTCGAGCGCCGAGCGGGCGCGCGGCGGGTCGCTCTTGCCGGCGAGCAGCTCGCCGAGCGGCGCCGCCCGGGGCACGCGCTCGGTGCCGATCGCGCAGCGCCAGAGCGGACCCCACCAGCGCTGTGCGGCGACGCAGGCCGGCGCAGGGACCGGAGCGCCGGCGGCGTGGAGCTCCGCGTTCACGGCGAGCTCGCGCAGCGCGCGGCGCGCTCCGAGGAAGGCCTCGCCGAGCCAGCGGGCGAAGAGCCCGCCGTGGCGCAGGCGCCGCAGCACCACGCCGGCGGGCGCCGGCGGCCAGGGCAGGCCGATGGCGATCCCGCGGCCGCCCGCGAGGCGCTCGCCTGCTGCGCACGCGCGCTCCCAGCCCCCGGGCGCATCGAGCCCGAGCGCGCGCGCCGCCGGCGCGAGATCGGCCCGCGCGACGAGCAGCACGCCAGGCGCCCCGGCGCACACGAAGCCCGGCGGCGCGGCGCTCACGAGCTCGCGCCGCGCGCCCGCACGAGCAGCAGCGCGCCGAGCGCTCCGAAGACCCCGTTCGGGAGCCACAGGGCGAGCGCGCTCGCGAGCAGGCCGGAGCTCGCCGCCCACTCGGCCACCGAGAGCAGCGTGTAGTAAGAGAAGACGAGGCCCGACGCAGACCAGGGCCCCACAGGAGCGCGCGCCGCGGCTTGGCCGCAGCGCGAGCGGAAAGCCGAGCGCTGCGAACACGAGGGGCGCCAGCGGGAGCGCCGCGCGCCGCTGCAGCTGGATCTCGTAGACGCTGCGATTGCGCTCGCGCGCGCCGGGTGGCGCCTCCCCGGTGCGCGCGAAGTGCGCGAGCGCGGCGCGCAGCTCGGCGTCGCTCATCTCGCGCGGGCGCGGGCGCTCGGCGAGGAGCTTCACGGCGCGCACGTCGAAGGCGTAGTCGAGGCCGCGAAAGGCGATGCGCTGGGAGCGCGCGTCGCGCGCATCCGCCGGCTCGAGCTGGAGGTCGCCGTCTTGCAGCCGCAGGTGGGCGATGCCGCGCGCGGCGTCGAAGGAGAAGCGGCCCGCGCGCGCCGTCACCACGAAGGGGCGCGCGGCGTCGGTGCGGTCCGAGAGGAAGACGCCGCGCAGCGTGCCGTCGGGGTCGCGCCGGTCCACGAGCACGAGCCGCTCGCCCGCGCGGTCGAGGGGCGAGAGCACGCCGGGCTGGATCACGCCGCCCCGGCCGGCGATCTCGACCGCGAGGTGTGAGAGGGAGCGGCGCGCCCAGGGCTCGGCCTCGCGGATCAAGCGGGCCGAGGCGGCCGCCGTGACCAGCGCGAGCGCGAAGACCGGAGCCGCGAGCTGGAAGAGGCTCACGCCGAGCGCGCGCAGCGCACCCACCTCGCCATCCGAGGCGAGCTGGCCGATCGCGACCAGGATGCCGAACAGGAGCGCGATCGGGAGCACGTAGCCGCTCAGCCAGAGGGTCAGCGCGCCCAGCAGGGCGAGGGCGTCGCCCGCGCGCACGCCCAGGCCCAGCAGGTCCTCGAGCTGGCGCAGCAGGTTCTGGAGGACGAGCAGCGCGCCCACCGCGAACAGGCCGATGCCCGCGTATACGCACACCTCCCGCAGCACGTGGCGCGACAGGGTGCGGGTCGTGCGCATCGGCACATGCTAGGAGCCTGACCCAGGCGTGGGACAGGTCGCCCAGCCTGGGTCAGGCTCCTCGAGCCAGGCGACGGCGGGGCAGCAGAGATCGCGGGGGCTAGCTAAGGTGCGCCCCTCGCGGAGGCGCGAGTGATCCGCTCCATGACGGGCTTCGGCCGGGCCACGCTCGCAGCGGGCGGGGCGCAGTTCGCGGTCGAGGTTCGCTGCGTGAACCAGCGCAATCTCGACCTCGGCGTGCGCCTGCCGCGCCAGCTCAGCGGCCTCGAGGCCCCGCTGCGCAAGCTCCTGAGCGAGCGCTTCGGGCGCGGGAAGGTCGAGCTCACCGTCTCCCTCGCGAGCGGATCGCCGACGCGCGGGGACGTCGAGGTGGACCGCGAGCTGGCCAGCCGTTACGTCGCCATCGCGCGCGAGCTCGAGCGCTTGCCCAGCGTCGGCGCCGGTCTCTCGGTGTCGGAGCTGCTCTCGCTCCCCGGCGTCACGCGCGTGGTCGAGCGGCCCGCGAGCGAGGAGGAGCTGGCGCCCGCCCTGCTCGAGGCCGCCGGGCGCGCCGCCGCCGGCGCGGCCGAGATGCGCGTCGCCGAAGGGGCGGCCCTCGCCGCCGAGCTGCGCACGCGCCTCGACGCCGTGGCGGCGCTGCTCGCGGAGCTCGGCGGGCGCGCGGGCGAGGTCCAGCGCGCCGCGCGCGAGCGGCTGCGCGCGCGGCTCGAGCAGCTGCGCCAGGAGGCCGGCGTCCTCGACGACGCGCGCCTCCACCACGAGGTGGCGCTGGCCGCCGAGCGCCTCGACGTCAGCGAGGAGCTCGCGCGCCTCGCGAGCCACGTCCAGCAGCTGCGCGCCGCGCTCGAGGCCGACGAGCCGGTGGGCCGCCGCCTCGAGTTCCTGGTGCAGGAGCTCGCCCGCGAGGCGAACACGCTGGGCGCGAAGGCGGGCGACGCCCCGCTCGCGCACCGCGTCGTCGACCTCAAGACCGAAGTGGATCGCATCCGCGAGCAGGTGCAGAACGTTGAGTGAGGACGGCGGTCAGCGCCTCCTGAACGTGGGCTACGGCAACGTGGTCGTGCGCAGCCGGGTGATCGCGGTGGTGTCGGCGCAGTCCTCGGCGAGCCGCCGGCTGCGCGAGGAGGCCACCCAGCGCGGGAAGCTCGTCGACGCGACGCAGGGCCGCCGCACGCGCTCGATCCTGGTGACGGACAGCGACCACGTAGTCCTCTCGGCGGTGAATCCCGAGACGCTCGCCACGCGTCTCGCGAGCGGCGAGGAAGGGCTGGTGTGAGCAACGGCGCCGGCGAGCGAAACCGGCGAGTCGCAAAAGCAAGCCGCCACGCGAAGCAGTGGCGGCGCGCAGCGAGGCGAAGCCGAGCGGAGCTCGCAAAGGGAGCAAGCCGCCACGCGAAGCAGTGGCGGCGCGCAGCGAGGCGAAGCCGAGCGGAGCTCGCAAAGACTCGGGATACCGTTCGTCGTGTCCGCGCCCTCGGGCACCGGCAAGACCACCGTCTGCCGGCGCGCGGTCGAGCGGGACGGACACATCCAATTCTCGATCTCCCACACCACCCGCGCGATGCGCCCCGGCGAGCAGGACGGCCACGACTACCATTTCGTCACGCGCGACGAGTTCCGCAGGCTGGTGGCGGAGGGCGCTTTCATCGAGCACGCCGAGTACGCGGGCAACCTCTACGGGACGAGCTGGCGCTCGCTCGACGGCCCGCTCGGCGAGGGCCGCGATCTGCTCCTCGAGGTGGATGTGCAGGGCGCGCTCCAGCTGCGCGAGCGCCGCGCCGACGCCCGCTTCGTGTTCCTGCTCCCGCCCAACCGCGGGGAGCTCGAGCGCCGGCTGCAGGGCCGCGGCACGGACTCGCCCGAGGCGATCGCGCGCCGGCTGGCGGTCGTGGACGCCGAGCTGCGCGCCGTGCACGCCTTCGACTACGCCATCGTGAACGACGAGGTCGAGCGCGCAGCCGACGCCCTGCTCGCCGTGATCGCGGCGGAGCGCAGCGGTGACACGCGCGCGGTTCGCGAGCGCCTGGGGCGCGCCCGCGTCGTCTCGAGTCTGGCAAGCGTTCTGCCGATTCCTCTGTAAGGACTGGATTTTGGCCGCCGCGCTGCGTCCGGTAGATTCAAGCGCTTCGAGCTGAGGGCGTCGTTGCGTGCTCCGCTTCAACGACATCGCTGATCGCATCCTGGAATACGATCCAGATTGCGATCTCGAGCTGCTCCAGCGCGCCTACGTCTTCACGGCGAAGGTCCACAAGGAGCAGAAGCGCCACTCGGGTGAGCCCTATCTGATCCACCCGCTCGAGGTGGCGGGCATCCTGGTGGAGATGCGACTCGACGCGGTCACGATCGCGGCGGGCCTGCTCCACGACACCGTGGAGGACACGCTGGCCACGGTGGACGAGATCAAGCGCTTGTTCGGCGAGGAAGTCGCCTTCCTGGTCGAGGGCCTCACCAAGATCGCGCGCGTCGAGTTCACCTCCGCGCGCGAGAGGCAGGCCGAGAATTTCCGCAAGATGCTGGTCGCGATGTCGAAGGACATCCGCATCCTGCTGATCAAGCTCGTGGATCGTCTGCACAACATGCGCACGATCCACTTCCTGAACGACGAGAAGGCGCGTCGCGTCGCCCAGGAGACCCTCGATATCTACGTGCCGCTCGCGCACCGGCTCGGCATCTACTGGATGAAGCGCGAGCTCGAAGAGGCGGCCTTCCGCGCCCTGCACGCCGAGGCCGCGGCCGAGCTCGAGCGCATCGTGGCGGGGCGCAAGCAGGAGCGCGAGGTCTACGTCGAGGAGGTGAAGCAGACCCTGTCGGCGAAGCTCGCCCAGGCCGGCCTGGCCGGCGAGGCGATGGGGCGCGTGAAGGAGCTCTCCTCCATCCACGCCAAGATGGAGCGCCAGGGCGTCTCGCTCGACAAGATCTACGACCTGATCGCCTTCCGCATCATTCTCGACGCCGATGCGGGGGCGGTCTACCACGCGCTCGGGCTGGTGCACGCCACCTGGCCGCCGGTGCCGGGCCGCTTCAAGGACTACGTCGCGCTGCCGAAGCCCAACGCCTACCAGTCGCTGCACACGACCGTGATCGGGCCCTACGGCGAGCGCATGGAGATCCAGATCCGCACGCGCGCCATGCACGAGCTCGCCGAGCTCGGGATCGCGGCCCACTGGCGCTACAAGGGCCACGGCGGCGACGCGCGCGACGACCAGGCCTTCGCCTGGCTGCGCCAGCTGCTCGAGCGCCAAGGCGAGCTCTCCGACCCGCACGAATTCCTGGAGGCGGTGAAGGTCGATCTCTTCCCGTCCGAGGTCTTCGTCTTCACGCCCAAGGGCGACGTGTTCAATCTGCCGAAGGGCGCCACCGCGCTCGACTTCGCCTACGCGATCCACAGCCAGATCGGCGACCACTGCATCGGCGCCCGCGTGAACGGCATGCAGCGCCCGCTCCACCACGAGCTCGGCAGCGGCGACACCGTCGCGATCCTCACGAGCCCGCAGCAGCGGCCCAAGAAGGACTGGCTCACGTTCACCGTCTCAGGCAAGGCGCGCAGCCGCATCCGCCACGCGGTGCGCGAGGAGGAGAAGGCGCGCGCCCGCGAGATCGGCCGCGGGCTGGTGGACAAGGCGCTGCGCCGCGCCGGGCTCTCGCTCGCGCGCCTCCTGGAGGAGCACAAGCTCGACGAGCTCGCCGGGCGGCACGCGCGCGGCAACGTCGAGGATCTCTTCGCGGCCGTGAACTACGGCAAGCTCGAGCCCGACGAGATCGTGCGCGCGTTTCGACCGGACTGGAAGGCGCCCGCGGCGGAGCCCGCGCCGCCCACGACCGTGCAGCGCCTGCGCGGCGTGTTCCGGCGCGAGAAGCCGGCGAGCTCGGGCATCCGCGTGAACGGCCACGGCGACGTGCTGGTGCGCATGGGCAAGTGCTGCTCGCCCATCCCCGGCGACGAGATCGTCGGCTTCGTGACGCGCGGGCGGGGGGTGACCGTGCACACGCGCGACTGCCGCTCCGCCTTCGCGCTCGACCCCTCGCGCAGCATCGACGTCGAGTGGGATCTCGACGCCTCGGTGCCGCGCCAGGTGAGCGTCAAGGTGCGCACGCGCGACGAGCAGGGCGTGCTCGCGCGCCTCACCAAGGTGATCTCGGCGGCGGGCGTGAACATCGGCGGGGCGCAGGTCACCACCCACGAGGATCGCACCGCCACGCACAGCTTCGACCTCTGGGTGAGCGACGCTGCGAGCCTGAACGGCCTCATGCGCGAGATCGGCAAGGTGAAGGGCGTGCACACCGTGGAGCGCGTGCGGAGCTGAGGCGGGGGACGCGGGTTAACAACGGGGACGCTGGTTAACTTGCGTGCGCAAGTTAACCAGCGTCCCCGTGTTAACCCGCGTCCCCGTCCGCCCCCGCAAACTCCTGCGCCTTCATCAGCTCGGCGTAGGCGCCGCCGCGGGCCATCAGCTGGTCGTGGGTGCCCATCTCGCGCACGCGGCCGCCGTCGAGCACGAGGATCTTGTCGGCGTGGCGCACGGTCGAGAGCCGGTGGGCGATCACGAAGGTGGTGCGCCCCTGCAGCAGCGACTCGATGGCCTCCTGCACGAGCTTCTCGCTCTGCGTGTCGAGGGCGCTGGTCGCCTCGTCGAAGATCAGCACGTCGGGGCGCTTCAGGATCGCGCGCGCGATCGTGATGCGTTGGCGCTGACCGCCCGAGAGCATCACTCCCGAGTCGCCTACCTCGCGGTCGTAGCCCTCGCGGTCGGCGAACTCGTCCACGCGCGCGGCGCGCGCGGCCGCGAGCATCTCCGCCTCGGTGGCGTTGGGCCGGCCGTAGAGGATGTTGTCGCGGATGGTTCCCGAGAAGAGAAAGGGCTCCTGGGTGACGACGGCGACGTGGTCGAGCCAGGAGGTGCGCTTCAGCTTGCGCAGGTCGATGCCGTCGACCTCGATCCCGCCGGCGGTGGGATCCCAGAGCCGCAGCAGCAGATCCATGAGCGTGGTCTTCCCGCTGCCGGTGCGGCCCACGACGGCCACCATCTGGCCCACCTGCACCTCGAAGTCGACGTCGACCAGCACGGGCGAGCCGCCGTAGTCGAAAGTCAGGTGGCGGAAGGCGATGCCGTGGTGGACGCCGGGGAGCTCGACCGCGTCCGCTGCGTCGGGGATTTCCTCCACCGCGTCGAGCACCTCGAAGAAGCGCGCCGCCGAGGGCTCGGCCTCCTGGAGCCGCGGCCAGGCGCGCGAGAGGTCGCGCATCGGACGGTAGGTCTGGAGCATCAGCAACACGAAGGAGGCGAGCGTGCCGATCGTGAGCCCCCACCAGCCCGCCCAGAGCGCGTAGCCGCCCACCACCACGATCCCGATCCCGATCAGCTGGGTGAGCGCCTCGATCGACGCGCGCGAGAGGGCCTGGTGCTTCACCACCTTCAGGTTGCGGCGGAAGAGCGTGAGGTTATCCACGCCGAAGGCGCGCGCCTCGCCCTCCTCGGCGCGGAAGGCCTTCACGATCTTGATGCCGTTCATGATCTGCACGAGCCGGTGCGTCACGTCGGCCTGGCTCACCTGGCGGCGCCGCGCGCTCTTGCGGATGCGCTGGCCGAAGAATCCGATCGCGCCGGAGAGCACCGGCACCGCGAGCGCCAGCGTGAGCGTGAGCTGCCAGCTGAGCACCGCGAGCAGCGCGAGCCCCACCAGCAGCATCACCATGGCCTGCACCATCTCGACCAGGAACTGGCCCAGCGCCATGTGCGCGCGCGTGGTGTCGTTCAGCACGCGCGAGAGCGTCTCGCCGCGCGGCGTCTGGGTGTGGAACGAGAGTGGCAAGGCGAGCAGCTTCGCGCAGACCTCGCGCTGCAGATCGACCAGCACGCGCCCCAGCAGATAGTTCGACAAGTAGTCCTGGCCGAAATGGGTGACGGGCAGGGCGGTCAGGATCACCAGCACGAACAGGGCGATCTGCGGCGCGACCCTGCGCGCGTCCGCTGCCAGGTGGTCGAGCTCGGCGTGCGCGGCCGCGGCCGCCGTCGGGTCGGGCTGGGACTGCGGCGCGAAGATCGACCCGAGGATCTCCCCGGTGTCGGTCTTGGCCGCTTGGAGCGGCATCACCCAGTCGTCGAGCAGCGGCTTGATCAAGAGCATGCGGCCGGCGCGCACGCCGCCGTAGAGCGCGGCGCACAGGATGGCCCCGGCGAGGATCGGCCAGTAGCGCAGCGCGTAGCTCAGCAGGCGCAGGAACGCGCGCTGGTCGGAGCTGCTGCGGCGGAAGGCGCTGGCGGGCTTCACGGCCCGAGCTCCTCGCGGATGGTGTCGCCGACGTGGCAGCCGAGCAGCAGGTCGCCTTCGGCGCCGAGCGCTGCCACGGCTTCGCGCGCGAGCCGATAGATGGGGCGGCGGCCGCCGACGCGCGAGCTCGGGAGCGCGCTCCAGCTCGCGCCGGGCGACGGGTCGCAGAGCGCGGCCTCGTCGTCCCAGAGCGGGCGCTCGGCGAGCGGAGCCGCCACGATGCGCGCGTCGTCGGGGGGCAGGACCTCGGCGAGCGTGTCGCGCATCGAGAGCGCGAGCTCCGCCTCGCTCGCCGCCTCGACCGGGCCCACCGCCCGGGCGAGGAGCTCGACGAAGCGCGCGCCGCGCGGCGAGGGCAATACCGAGAGCGCGACGCCCTCGGCGGGGCCAGCGCTCGCGAAGATCGCGCGCGCCGCGAGCGGCTCCGGGATCGCCTCGCGCAGCGCGCGCAGGTGCAGCGAGAGACGCCGCGCGCTGGGCTCGGCGCCGTCGAGAAAGCGCGGCACCTCGTGGCCCCAGGCCTCCTCGGCGCGCGCCAGGAGCGCGACGGGCGCGTTCAAGATCAGCGCTCGGCCGATCCAGGCGTCGCCGGCCTGCTCGCGCGCGACGCCAGGGTGCTCGCCCACCTCGACGAAGTGGAAGGCGCCGCTCAGGGTGCGGAACTCCGCGTGCAGAGTGGCGAGCCGCCGCCGCAAGCAGCGCGCGCACCCCCCCATGCGGGTCGGCCAGAGCGCTGCCGCCGAGCAGCGCGCCGCCGAGCAGGCGCGCGCGCGCCTCGGGGTGGGGCGCCTGGCGCCCGAGATTCGAGAGCGCGCGCTCCTGGAGCGCGAAGAAGCGCGCGAGCGGCGCGTCGAGGGCGCGCATCGCGGCGGGGAGCCCGCGCGTTCCCACGGCGAGCGGCGGGCCCTTGCGGCCGGCGCGCAGGCCCTGGCCGCGCACCAGGTCCGCGCCGAGGATCGCCTCGCTCTCGGCGCGCGCCGCCGCAGCGAGGTCGCGCGTCAGCCCCTGGGCGAGCTCGGGCTTGGCCAGCGCCCAGGCGACGAGCTCCTCGGCCGTGGCCGCCGCCGTGCCGACGTCGACGCGCGCGTCCGGCATCAGCACCTGATAAGCGAGCTCGCTGGCCACGAGCTCGCGCCGGTCCACGAGCGGAGCGCCGAGCGAGCGCAGGCAGGCGTCGACCACGCCCTCCGCGAAGCCCCCGGGCAGGTAGAAGGGCTCGCGCAGCAGATCCGGCGTGCGCGCCGACGCCTCCTCCTCGACCACGAGCACGCGCAGCCCGCCCATGCCGAGCCGCACGCTGGCGGCGAGGCCGGGCAGGGCGCCGCCCAGCACCACCGCGTCCCAGCGCCGGGCGCGCAGACTCGCGGCTTGCGGGAGCCGGCGCGCCACTAGCGGGTTCGCGGGCTGCCCGATTCCTCGAACAGCACGGCTGCGTCGCCCTCGGCCTTCTTCTCGATCACGCCGATGCGATAGGCGCGCTCGCCGAGCGCCGCGAAGCGGTCGATCACGTCGCCCGCCTGGTCGCGGCGCACGATCAGCACCATGCCGAGGCCCAGATTGAAGACGCGGCGCATCTCGCCCTCGGAGACCTCGCCGTGCTTCTGCAGGAAGTCGAAGATGGGGGGCCGCGGCCAGCTCGCGGGATCGATGCGCGCGCGCACACCTTTCGGCAGGACGCGCGGGATGTTGCCGTCGAAGCCGCCCCCGGTGATGTGGACGACGCCGTTCACCTGGAAGTCGCGGGCGACGTTCAGCACGGGCTTCACGTAGATGCGCGTCGGGGCGAGCAGCGCGGCGGCGAGCGAGGTGTTGAGCTCGGGCGGGGCCTCGCGCAGATCGAACCTCCCGGCGGCGAGCCCGACGTCCACGATCTCGCGCACCAGCGTGTAGCCATTGCTATGGACACCGGAGGAAGCCAGACCGATCACCACGTCGCCCTGAGAGATCGAGGAGCCGTCGATCACGCGGTCGCGCTCGACCACGCCCACCCCGAAGCCAACCAGCTCGAGCTCCCCTTTGCCATAGAAGCCCGGCATGCTCGCGGTCTCGCCGCCGAGCAGCGCGCAGCCGGCGCGCCGGCAGCCCTCGGCGATGCCGCGCAGCGCCTCGGCGCCGATCTCGGGATCGAGCTCTCCCATCGCCAGGTAGTCGAGGAACACGATCGGCTCGGCGCCCTGCACGACGATGTCGTTCACCACCATCGCCACGCAGTCGATCCCGACCGTGTCGAAGCGCCCCAGGCGCGCGGCGAGCTTCAGCTTGGTGCCGACGCCGTCCGTGCTCGCCACCAGGATCGGATCCTTGTAGCGCTCAGGGGTCTTGAACAGGCCGGCGAAACCGCCGATGCCCGCGAGCACCTCGGGCCGGTGCGTGACGCGCGCGATGTCCTTGATCGCGTCGATGAAGCTCTCGTCGCGATCGAGGTCCACGCCGGCGCGGGCGTAGGCCGGGGCCGTCTGGGCAGGGGGCTTGGGCACGATCGTTGATTAGCAGGTTGGGGTTCCCCGGGCACCCGCGAGCGGCTCACGTCGACGGCGGCCGCCCGCTCCCGAGCGACTGAACATCGCGCTCGAGTCGGGCGAGGGCGCGCGCGATCAGGTCGATCGCCAGAGCGATCAGGGCTAGCGCGGCCAGCTGCGTGGGCATGCGCATGCTCTCGCCGAGCGCGGCCTCGAGCGACGAGCTCGCGAGCTCCAGCAGCAGAAGTCCGCCGGCCACCCAGATCAGTCGGCGCAGCCTTCGAATCTCGTCCATCGCACCCTCCCGGTTCAGAGATCGATGATGGTCACGACGCCGTGGCGACAGGTGCCGCCCAGGCAGTCGAACACCGAGGCGCCGAGCCAGCCTGGGCTCGCGTAGAGCACGCCGCTGCCACCGCTCTCCGGCCCGCCCCCGCTGCCCGCGTGGTTCGGGTGCATGCGCCACTCGATCAAGTTCAAGGCGAAGTTCCCGACCGTCCCGACGATCGCCGCCACGCCGATCACGAAGGCGAGCGAGCCGACGGCCGGCGCCGCCACCACGAACGTGGCGATCGTGGCCAGCGCCGCGATCCCACTGAAGAAGACGCGGCCCTCGTGGATCGCCTCGGGCGAGGCGCCCGTCACGTCCCAGAAATCCACCGGATTTCCGAGCGTGTAGGAGTACGCGTTGATCGCCCGGAAGATCGGATCGGGCGACAGGAAGCGAGCCGTCAGCGGATCGAGCAGCCGTCCCCCGAGCAGAATCAGGTTGCTCGCCCCGGCGGCCACGCGCATGCCTCCCGCGAACAGGAAGTCGTCGTCCAGCGCGCCCTGCAGCGCTTTGGGCCCGTAGGCAGCGAAGGTATTCGAGCTCTCGACATTGCCGGTCGCATCGCTGCGAAGCTTCGTGTTGCCGCGCAGATCGGTGTGGCGAAAGTGGTGGCGGCCGTCGAGCTGGATGCGCACCTCCCCGAGGTCGATCGCCACGGGCACGTCGCTCGCGCTCGCCTCCACCATTCCGCCGAAGCGGAAACGCCGCGTCGCGCCGCGCGCGCTGATCTCACGCCGCCGTCCCAGCGCGTCGTAGGCGAAGGCGGCGTCCAGGCTGCCGCCCGTCGCGATGCGCGCGATCTGTCCCCGCGCGTTCCAGACGAAGCTGGTGGTGGCGCTGCTCCCGATGCCGCCGCTGCGCGCGATCTCGAAGCCCGCCGCGTCGTACGCGTAGCTCCACTGCGTCATCACGCCCGTGCCGGCGGCGGCCAGCAGGCGATTGTGCTCCGCGTTGAAGGTGAGCTGGAGCGCCGTCGGCACGGAGCCGTAGAGGACGGGCATCGCACCCGCCTGCGCGGCGACGTTCGAGAGGTGATCGTAGTAGTACACGGCGTCGCCCAGGCTGAGCGCCGGGTGGCCGGGCGCGCTGGCCACGCGCCGATCGGCCCCCGGCGCGCCTCCCGCACTGGCCCAGCCGTAGCGCTCCTCCGTCACGCCGTTCAGGCTGCCCGAGCCGCTCAGCTGCGTCTCCTGGCTCTGCACCTCCGCCTGCACGGTGCTCGCGAGCGCGTAGTCGCTCTTCTCGAGCCGCTTGCGCCCGCGCCAGAGCTCGCGACCGGAGTCGCGCCCGTCCGAGCGGGAGCGGAAGAACCGGCGCCACGTGCCATTGGCGTAGGCCGTCCGTTCGAGGCGCCCGGCTCGGATGGTGCGGCTCCAGAGGTCGACGCCCAGGTAGCTCCCGCGGATCTCGCGGTCGGCGAGGTCATAGCCGGCGGCGAGCGCCGCGAGCGCCGACCCATCGGGCATGACGAGGTCGATGCCGACCAGCCGCGAGCGGGCGTCGTACGAGAAGCGCGAGCTCTCGCCGAGCGAGTGCCGGATAGTCGCGAGGCGGCCCGCCGCGTCGTAGGCGTAATGCTCTTCGAAGCCCCGCGCGGGATCGCGCGCCCGCACCAGCTGACCGGCCACGTACTCGAGCGCTACGTCGCTCTCGACCACGCGCCCGCGCAGCGTGCGCACGCGGATGAGCCTCGCGAGAGCGTCGTAGGCGCGCTCCTCGCGCATGCCGTTCGCGAGCTGGCGCGCTGTCCAGTCGCCGGCGGCCTCGTAGCCGAAGAGCGTGAGCTGCCAGGTCGCGCCGGCGCTGGCGGTGGGCGAGACGCGCTCGAGCTGCGCCGTCAAGCGACCCTGCACGTCGTACACGAAGCGCGTCTCGCCGCCGTAGGGGCGCAGCACCCGCGCCGTGCGCCGATCGCTGCGGCTCTCGATCGCGATCGTCTGCGTCGTGGCGATGGCGGGCGGCTGCGGGTGGTCGCGCACCTGGATCGCGGCCAAATTGCGGTCCGCGTCGTAGGCGAGGAGCTGGACGCCGCCCGAGTCGGGTGTCGGCAGCGGCGACGCCGTCAGGTTGCCAACGGCATCGTGGCCGATCGCCGCCCAGCTCGCGCCGTCGCGGCTCAGGCGCCCGGGATGGCCGTGCTCGCCGTAATCGGCGAAGTAGAGCGCCTCGCCTGCCGGTCCCACGAGCTGGCTCACCATCTCCTCCGCGTCGTAGGCGAGCGCGACGCGCTCGCCGGCGCCGTTCTCGACCCAGACCAGGCGACCCTGCGCGTCGTAGCCGCGCTCGGCGAGCTTCCCGAGCGAGTCCGAGCGGAGCGCGAGCGGTCGCCGCAGCGGCGCCTCGCGATCCACGCCGCCCGGGCTGTAGCTCGTGGTGACGACGTTTCCGCTCGGCTGGGTCTCGCTGACGACGTCGTCGTCGAGCATGCGCCACGAGGTCCTGCGACCATCGGGCAGCGTCCGCGACGCGGGGCGCAGGCCCTCCCAGGTGAAGCGGGTGGTCTCGCTCTCGCCCCGCACGGTGGCGAGCAGGCGGCGGCTCGCGTCGTAGCGAAAGAGCGCGCCCAGCCCGCGCGGGTCGACGACGGTCGTCGCGTACTCGCCGGCGCTGTCGGCGGGTGCGTAGGCGAAGGCGACGGTTGCGCCCCCGGCGCCGAGCGCCGCCACGCGCAGAGTGCGGCCCGCGGCGTCGAGCGTGAGCTCGACGCGCTCGCCCTCCGAGCTCACGAGCGCGGAGAGCCGACCCGCGGCGTCGTACGCGTAGCGCGTTCCCGCCCAACCGTTCGCCACGTCGAGGCCATCGCGCGCCGCCGCGAGCCGGCCGCTCTCGTCGTAGGCGAAGCGCGCGAAGCGCCCGGCGCGGTCGCGGATCTCCACCGGCCGCGCCGCGGCGTCATAGGAGAGCTCGAAGACGCTCGCGCAGCTCGAGGCGCTCTCGCACTGCAGGATGCTCGTCGTGCGCGGGAGCCCCGCGACAGCGCTCTCCGCGAAGACGAGGCGCGGGTAGCTCGCGCTCGACCAGCGCAGTGCGCGCAGGCGACCGCTGACCGGGTCGAACTCGTGGAGCAGCGCCCCCTTCGTCTTGACGGCGCTCGGCCCGACCTTCACCCAGTGGGTGCCGGGCACCGCGAGCCCGTCGGCGAGCGCGCTGAGATCGAAGCTCGCGCCGCTGGCGTCGCGGAAGACGCCGGCTCGGTAGGACGCGTCGAAGCTCGCGAGCCAGCCGCCCGCGCTGTTGTAGCTCGCGCCGATCGCGAGAGGCCCGAGCCGGGTGTCGATCTCCAAGTCGACGCGCTCGAGCAGGAAGTTCCCGCCCGCCGTGTTCACGCGGCCGCCGGGCACCGCGACGAACGCGCCCGCTTCGTACTCGCGGGCGCCGCTCGCCGGCGCGAGCGCGTCGGCGGAGCCTCCCGTCGCCGCCAGCTCGACCGCCGTTCCGATCCCCAACAACCATCGCAACCAGGCCTGGGCGCCGACGCGCGCCATCGTCGCTCTCCGCGGGACCGCGGGGCAGCCGCGAGCCTAGGGCGGGCAGCAGCGCGCGCGCAGCGGCAAGTCGCGCCGGAGAGCGCCGAAGGGCGCCAGGGTCGCGAGCGCGCCCGGGCAGGCGCCTCTCCGAATCTCGTCTAGAGGACGATCTCCGCCAGGGTTCGCAACACGCCCGGGTCGCGCGACATGAGGAGCAGGGTGGTGACCGGCGTCTCGCGCCAGGCAGCCAGGCGATCGCGGATGCGCTCCTTGGGCCCGACCAGCGAGATCTCGTCGGCGAAGGCGTCGGGCACCGCGGCGATCGCCTCGGCGCGCTTGCCGGCGAAGAAGAGCTCCTGGATGCGCTCGGCCTCGGCCTCGAAGCCCATGCGGCTCATCAGCTCCTTGTGGAAGTTGCGCTGCTTCGAGCCCATACCGCCGATGTAGAAGCCGAGGCCCGCCTTCACGCCCTGCAGCGCCGCCTGCACGTCGTTCGTCACGGCGACGTTGACGCCCGCGCAGATCTCGAAGCCCGGTCTCGCCGCGCGCAGCGAGTCGGCGTACACGTCCTGGCGAAACGGCGAGTAGTAGAGGGGCAGCCAGCCGTCCGCGATCTCCGCGGTGAGTGCCACGTTCTTCGGCCCCTCGCTCCCCAGGAAGATGGGCAGGCTCGCGCGCAGCGGATGCGTGATCGGGCGCAGCGGCTTGCCCATGCCCCAGGCCCCAGGCCCCTGATAAGGGAGCGGATAGTGCGGTCCGGGATTCGCGACCGGCGCCTGCCGCGCCAGCACCTGGCGAATGATCGACACGTACTCGCGCGTGCGCGCGAGGGGCTTGTCGAAGGGCTGCCCGTACCAGCCCTCGACCACCTGCGGGCCGGAGACGCCGAGCCCGAGCGTCACGCGTCCGCCCGAGAGGTGGTCCAACGTGAGCGCGTGCATCGCGGTGGCGGTCGGCGTGCGCGCGGAGATCTGGACCACGGCGGTGCCCAGCCGAATGGTCTTGGTATGGGCGGCGATCCAGGTGAGGGGCGTGAAGGCGTCCGAGCCCCAGGCCTCCGCGGTGAACACGATGTCGTAGCCGAGCCGCTCGGCCTCCTGCGCGATCTCCACGAAGCCCGGCGTGGGCTTGTCCTGCCAATAGCCGAGCTGGAGACCGAGCTTGAGTCGCTTCGTCACGGGGCGCCTCCGCGGAGCGCAACGTGTAGCGCAGGCGTGCCGTGCCGGGCCCCGCGGGCGAGTGCGCTAGCCTCCGCGCGTGCGGATCGGGGTCGTAATACCCGCGCGCGACGAGGCCCACTGCATCGAAGCCGCGGTCCGCAGCGCCCAGGGACCGGAAGTCGAAGTGCTGGTAGTGGACGGCGGCAGCCGCGACGCGACCGCGTCGCTCGCGCGCGCGGCGGGAGCGCGCGTGCTCGCGAGCCCGGCCGGGCGCGCGCGCCAGCTCGGGACCGGCGCTCGGGCCTGCGATGCCCCGGTGCTGCTGTTCCTGCACGCCGACACGGAGCTGCCGGCGGGCTGGGCGGATGGCGTGCGCGGCGCCCTCGCCGACGCGCGCGTCGCGGGCGGTGCGTTCCGGCTCCGCTTCGCCGAGGGCGGCCTGGGCCTGCGCATCGTGGAGCTCGGCGCCGCGCTGCGCCAACGCCTCGGCGGCCCTCCCTACGGCGATCAAGCGCTCTTCCTGCGCCGCGCGGTGCTCCTTGCGATGGGCGGCGTGCCCCAGGCGCCGATCTTCGAGGACCTCGACCTGGCGCGGGGCATCCGCGCGCAGGGGCGGCTGCGGCTCCTGCCCGCGCCCGCGCTCACCTCCGGCCGCCGCTACCTCGAGCGGGGCATCGCGCGCACCTGGCTGCGCAACGCCCTCGCGCTGGGCGCTTGGCTGCTCCGGCTCGACCGCGCGCGCGTCGCGGCCTGGTACCGCTCGTGAGCGCCGCCGCGCTGCCGGCGCCGCGCTCGCGCGCCGAGATCGCCCTGGAGCGCCGGCGCATGCTGCGCCGGCTCGGCGCCTACATGCGGCGCAACCTGCGGCTCTACGTGCTGGGCGTGGTCACGACGCTCGCCTACTCGCTCCTGAACGTCGCGTTCCCGTTCGCCATGGGCCGCGCCACCGACGGCGTGGTCGGACGGCACGCGCCCCGCGAGATCGCGCTGCTCTGCCTCGCGATGGCGGCGATCGCCACCGCGCGCGCCGCCGTCCGCTACTTCTCGCGCATCGAGATCTTCAACGCGGCGCGCGAGATCGAGTACCAGATCCGCAACGACCTGTTCGCCCACCTGCAGCGCCTGCCCCAGTCCTTCTTCCTGCGCTGGCGCACGGGCGACCTGATGAGCCGCTGCGTGAACGACCTGACCGCGGTGCGGCTCATGCTCGGGCCCGGCCTGCTCCAGGTCGCGCAGACCCCGGTGCTGATGTTGGTCGCGCTGGCCGCCATGCTCTACAAGAACCCGACGCTCACCGGGCTCATGCTCCTGCCCTATCCCGCTTTCCTGCTGATCGCACGGGGCTTCGGGCGGCGCATGCACGCCACGAACCTCGCGGTCCAGGAGGGGCTCGCCGACCTCTCGAGCCACCTCCAGGAGACCTTCGCGGGCATCTCGGTGGTGAAGGCCTACGCGATGGAGGACACCACGCGGCGGCGCTTCGACGCGCTCGCCCAGCAGCTCTACCAGCGCAACGTCGATCTCGCCCGCGTGGGCGCGGCGATGCCCGCCTTCACCGGCTTGCTCCCGCTCACGGGCATGGCGATCGTGTTCGTGGCGGGCGGGCTCCAGATTCGCGCCGGCGAGATGACGCCGGGCGACTTCGTCGCCTTCATGGTGCTCAACTACGAGCTCGGCCTTCCGCTCTTCATGCTGGGCTGGATGTTCAACCTGGTGCAGCGCGGCACCGCCTCGATGACCCGCATCGACGAGGTGCTCGCGACGCCGCCTTCGATCGCGGACCGACCCGGCGTGCGCGCCGTCGAGTCGCTGCGCGGCGAGATCGAGCTGCGCAACCTGAGCTTCACCTACCCGGGCGTGGACGCGCGCGCGCCCGCGCTGCGCGACGTCTCGCTGCGCATTCCGGCCGGCGCGGTGGTGGGCGTCGTGGGCCCGGTCGGCGCGGGCAAGACCGCGCTCGCCTCGCTCGTGCCGCGCCTCTACGAAGTGGCCGACGGGATGGTGTTCATCGACGGCATCGATGTGAACCAGATCCCGCTCGCCACGCTGCGCCGCGCGATCGCGATGGTCCCGCAAGATCCTTTCCTGTTCTCGCTCTCGCTCGCCGACAACGTGGCCTACGGCCTGCCCGAGACGGAGATGGCGCGCGTCAAGCAGGCGGCCGAGCGCGCCCAGCTCGCCAAGGACGTCGCCGATCTCCCCTACGGCTATGGCACCCTGGTGGGCGAGCGCGGCGTGATGCTCTCCGGCGGCCAGCGCCAGCGCGCCGCATTGGCGCGCGCCCTCGCCCTCGACCCGCGCATCCTGATCCTGGACGACACGCTCTCGGCGGTCGACGCCGAGACCGAGGTCGCCATCCAGGCCGAGCTGCGGCGCGCCTTCGAAGGGCGCAGCGTGCTGGTGGTGGCCTCGCGCGTGGCGACCGTGCGCGACGCCGATCTGATCGTGGTGCTCGACGGCGGGCGCATCGTCGAGCGCGGCACCCACGAGGACCTGCTCGCGCGCGGCGGGCTCTACGCGCGCCTCGCCCGCGACCAGGAGGCGGAGGCCCGCCGGCGCGCGGCGCTCGCCGCGGTGGAGGCGTTGCCGTGAGCGCGCCGGTTGCGATGCAGTCGCTGTTCGAGGAGGAGGAGCTCGGCCGCGCGATCGACCGCGCGCTCTTGCGGCGGCTCTGGAACTGGGTGCGGCCCCATCGCCGCCGCGCGCTGTTCTCGATCCTGCTGGTGGCTCCCGCCTTCACGTTCGAGGTGGCCGGACCGTGGATCCTGGGCAAGGGCGCCGACCTCTGGGCCGGCAAGGCGCTGCCGGGCTCGCTCGCGCCGCCGCCGGGCATCGACCCGATCTGGTGGCTGGGGGGGCTCTTCGCGGCGGTCTCGCTCGCGAGCCTGGGTCTCGACTACGTGCAGGGGATCCTGCTGGCCACGACCGGTCAGGCCGCCATGCGCGACCTGCGCAGCGCGGTGTTCGAGCACATCCTGCGCCTGCACATGGCCTTCTTCGACGGCTACCCCGTCGGCCGCCTGGTGACGCGCGCGACCAGCGACGTCGAGCACGTGAGCGAGATGTTCACGGCGGGCCTGTTCCTGCTCGTCACCGACGTGCTGCGCATGGGCGGCTTCGCCGCGCTCTTGTTCTGGATCGACCCGCGGCTCGCGGCCTGGACCTTCGTGGTGGTGCCGCCGCTCGCCTGCGCGGCCTTCGTCTTCCGCTTCCGCGTGCGCGAGGCGTTCCGGCTCTCGCGGGTGCTGATCGCGCGCATCAACGCCACGCTGCAAGAGACCGTCACCGGCATGAAGGTGGTGCAGCTGTTCTCGCGCGAGGCGCGCAACCAGCGCGACTTCGAGCGCCTGAACGGCGAGCACCGCGACTCGTGGATCGCCTCGATCCGCTACGACGCGGCGCTCTTCACCGTGGTGGAGCTCGCCAGCGGCCTGGTCTTCTCGATCGTGATCTGGCAGGCGACCGGCTACGCCTCGCCGGGCGCGATCGTGATGTTCACGCGCTACATGACGCGCTTCTTCATGCCGATGCGCGATCTCTCGGCGAAGTACTCGGTGATGCAGTCGGCGATGGCGAGCCTCGAGCGCATCTTCCAGCTGCTCGACACGCAGCCCGCGGTGGCCGACGTCGCCTCCGCTCCGGCGAGCGGCCGCGCGGTCGCGGCGACGGCGGGGCGCCGCGGCCGAGTCGAGTTCCGCGACGTGTGGTTCGCCTATCGCGGCGAGGACTGGGTGCTGCGCGGGCTCTCGTTCAAGGTGTCGCCCGGCGAGCGCATCGCGCTGGTCGGGGCTACCGGCGCCGGCAAGACCACGGTGATCAAGCTGCTCGCGCGGCTCTACGAGATCCAGCGCGGCGCGATCCTGCTCGACGGCGTCGACATCCGCGAGATCCCGCAGCGCGAGCTGCGGCGCCGCGTGGGCATGGTGCTCCAGGACGTGTTCCTGTTCAGCGGCACGATCGCCGACAACCTGGCGCTCGGGCGCAGCGATCTCTCGTCCGAGCAGCTCGCGCGCGCGGCCACCGCCGTCGAGGCGGATCGCTTCATCCGCGCGCTCCCGCGCGGCTACGACAGCGAGCTGCGCGAGCGCGGCGCCAACCTCTCGGCCGGGCAGCGCCAGCTGCTCTCCTTCGCGCGCGCGCTCGCCCACGGCGCCGACGTGCTCGTGCTGGACGAGGCGACGAGCTCGATCGACAGCGAGACCGAGGCGCTGCTCCAGCGCGGCGTGCACCGGCTGATCCAGGACAAGACAGCGCTCGTGATCGCCCACCGGCTCTCCACCATCGAGGACGTGGACCGCATCTACGCGCTCCACCACGGCCGCCTGCTCGAGTCGGGAACGCACGCGGAGCTGCTCGCCCAGGGTGGTCTCTACGCGCGGCTCTACCGCCTCCAGTACGGGGTCGACGCGCCCCAGCCCCGCCCCCGCCTAGAGAGCCCCTCCCGTGGGCGGAAGCCCCTGCGGAGCCTGGGATTTCTTGTGACGGCAGGCATTGCGTCCCTCGGGGCGCTGGTGGTACAACCTCGCCACCCCCACAAAGCGCCTGCGGCACATGCGGACCTCCCCTCGGGAATCGGAGCCTCCACTCCGGGCCGCCCGAGGGACTGGGGGACTCGTTGCGGATCAAGTCGCTCACGATCACGGGCTTCAAGACCTTCGTCGACAAGACCGCGTTCTCCTTCGAGCGAGGGATCACCGGGATCGTCGGGCCCAACGGCTGCGGCAAGTCCAACGTCGTCGACGCCATCCGCTGGGCGATGGGCGAGCAGTCGCCCCGCCACCTGCGCGGCAAGGGCATGCAGGACGTGATCTTCGCGGGCTCGGACGCCCGCGCTCCGGTGGGCATGGCGGAGGTGGTGCTCACCTTCGACAACGCCGATGGCGTCGCGCCGCCGGAGTTCTCGGCGTATCAGGAGATCCAGGTCTCGCGGCGGCTGTACCGCACGGGCGACTCGGAGTACGCGATCAACCGCACGCCCGTGCGCCTGCGCGACGTGCTCGACTTCTTCCGCGACACGGGCATCGGCACCAAGGGCTATACGATCGTCGAGCAAGGGCGCATCGCCGAGATCGTGTCGGCCAAGCCCGAGGAGCGCCGCGTCCTGATCGAGGAGGCGGCGGGCATCAGCAAGTACAAGGCGCGCCGGCGCGAGGCGGAGCGCAAGCTCGAGAGCACCGACGCGAACCTCACGCGCGTGCGCGACGTGCTCGGCGAGATCCGCCGGCAGATCGGCTCGCTCGAGCGCCAGGCGCGCAAGGCCGTCGCCTACAAGCGCCTGCGCGAGCTGCAGCGGCTCGTCGAGCTCTCGCTCGCCGCCGAGGAGCGCGCCGAGCTCGCCGCGGAGATCGAGCGCTCGCGCGTGCACGCCGGCAGCGTGCGCGAGCGCGCGGTCGGGCTCGAGGCCCGCTTGGGCGAGCGCGACGCCCAGGCCGCGAGCGAGCGCCTGGCCCTGGCGGAGCGCGAGCGCGAGCTGGCCGCCGGCAACGAGGCGCTCTTCCGAGTGCGCACGCGCATCAAGGAGCTCGAGGGCCAGATCGGCTACGACCGCCGCGAGCGCGCCTCCCTCGCCGAGGCCAACGAGGCGCGCGCCCGCGAGCGCGAGCAGCTGGAGGCGCGCCTCGCCGTGGCGGAGCAGGAGGCCCAGCGCCTCGCGGACGAGCGCGCCGGCGTGGAGCGCGCGCTGGCGGAGGAGGAGAGCTCGACCGCCGCGGCCGAGCACGCGGCGCGCACGGCGCAGGAGACGCTGCGCGGCCTCGAGCGCGAGCGCGACGCGACCAGCCAGGCCCTGGTGGAGCTGCTCACGCGCGTGGCCCGCGCCGAGGACCGCCTGGGCGGGCTCGCCGATCGCCGCGCCGAGATCGACCAGCGGCTGCGCAGCGCGGACGAGCAGCTCGAGCTCCACTCGAGCGAGGCGAGCTCGACGGACCAGGAGCAGCGCACGCTCGAGGAGGGGCTGCGCAACCTGCTCGCCGAGCGCGACCGCATGATGAGCTCGCTGCGCGACGCGCTGGCGCGCCACGAGCAGTGCGTCGCCGAAGGGCGCCGCGCGAGCGAGGAGCTGCGCGCGCGCCGCGAGCTGTTCTCCGTGCGCAGCGCGCGGCTCGGCTCGCTGCGCGAGATCCTCTCGCGCCACGAAGACCTCGCGGCGGGCGTGCGCCACTGGATGGGCCTGGCCGAGGGCGAGCGCCGGCGCCTGGGCCTGCGCGGCCTCGTGCGCGACGTGTTCGAGGTGCCCGCGGAGCTGGAGCGCGCGGTCGAGGCGGTGCTCGCCGACCGCGCCGAGGGCGCCGTGCTGGCGGCGGGAGGCGAGGCGGACGCGGCGCTCGACGCGCTGCGCCGCGCGGAGGCCGGCCGCGGCGTGCTGGTGATGGAGCGCGAGCCGCGCGATCCCCAGGGCTTCGTGCCGCTGGGCGAGCCCTTGCTCGCGCGCGTGGGCCTGCGCGCCGGCTTCGAGGGCGTGGGCCGCGCGCTGCTCGGCGGCGCCAACCTGGTGGCGAGCCTCGGCGAGGCGCTCGCGCACTACGGCGCGGGCCGCCTGCCGGCGACCTTCGTGACGCGCACTGGCGACGTGTTGACGCCGGACGGCGTGCTGCGCGGCGGCGGCGCCGCTCGCCAAGCGGGCATGCTGACGCGCGTGCGCGAGGTGCGCGAGCTCGAGCTCGAGGTCGCCGCGCTCGACGCCGAGCTCTCGAGCCTCGCGCTCGTGGACGAGCGCGCCCAGGCCGAGCTCGCGCGCGCGGGCGCCGAGCTCGACAATCTGCGCAATCGCCACCACACCGCCGCGCTCGCGGTCGCGAACCACGAGAAGGATCTCGAGCGCACGCGCGAGCGCCTGAAAGCGATCGGCACCGCCCAGGAGACGCGCACTTCGGAGCGCGCGGACTGGATCGAGGATTCCCAGCGCGCCGTCGCGGAGATCGAGCGCCTCGAGGCGACGCTCGTCCAGGCGCGCGAGGCGCGCGGCCAGCGCCAGCGCGAGCAGGAGGCGCTCGCGCTGCGCATCGGCTCGGCGGGCCGCGAGCTCTCGCGCGTCGAGGCCGCCGCGACCGAGCGCCGCGTGGAGCGCCAGGGGCGCCGCGAGGCGCACGCGCGCATCGCCAGCGCCGCCGAGCGCGCGATCGCGCAGGTGGACGAGGCGCGCCTCTGGATCCGTCGGCGCGACGCCGAGATCGCGACCGCCGAGGCGCGTCGCGACGAGCTGGCGCACGCGCTGGTCGCGGCGGAGCAGGCGCTCGGCGCCGAGCTCGCGAGCGAGGAGGCGGCGCGCACGGAGAACGAGCAGCGCCGCGCCGGCTACGAGGCGGTCGCGGCGCGCGTGCGCGCGATCGAGGACGAGGCGCGCGACCTGCGCGTCGAGCTCGAGACCGCGCGCGACGAGGCGAGCGAGGCCGAGCTCGGGCTGCGCGAGCGGGAGCTCCGGCTCACGCACGTGGACGCGAGCGCGCGCGATCGCTGGAGCGTCGAGCTGGCCCAGTGGAAGCCGCCGGTGCCGGCGCTCGCCGATCTCCCGGGCCCGGCCGAAGAGGCTCTGGCGGAGGCGCCGCTCGTCGAGACGACCGAGCTCGAGGCGGAGGCCGGCCTCGCGAGCGCCGACCTTGGCGGGCTCGCCCAGAGCGAGAGCTCGGCGGCGCGCGACGAGAAGCGCTCCGCCCGCGAGATCGCGGAGCTGCTCGCGCTCGGCGCGGCCGAGCGCCGCGGCCGGCTCGACGACCTGCGCACGCGGCTCGAGGCGATCGGCGACGTGAACCTGGGCGCCATCGAGGAGCACGAGGAGCTGCGCGAGCGCTTCCGCTTCCTGACCGAGCAGAAGACCGACCTCGAGCACAGCGTGGCCCAGCTGCGCGACGCGATCGCGCGCATCAACCGCACCAGCCGCGCGCGCTTCCAGGAGACCTTCGAGGCCGTGAACGAGAAGTTCAAGATGAACTTCCCGCGCCTGTTCCGCGGCGGCCGCGCGCACCTCGCGCTCACCGAGAGCGAGGACCTGCTCGAGGCCGGCATCGAGATCACCGCCCAGCCGCCCGGCAAGCGGCCCCAGAGCGTCGACCTGCTCTCGGGGGGCGAGAAGACGATGACGGCGATCGCGCTGCTCGTCTCGGTGTTCCAGGTGAAGCCCTCGCCGTTCTTCCTGCTCGACGAGGTGGACGCGGCGCTCGACGACGCCAACGTGGGCCGCTTCAACGCGATCGTGCACGAGATGGCGGCGTCCTCGCAGTTCCTGCTGATCACGCACAACAAGCGCACGATCGAGATCGCGGATCGCCTGTACGGCGTCACCATGGAAGAGAAGGGCGTCTCGAAGCTGGTGAGCGTCGAGCTTCACTAGCGCAGGCTCGCAGGTCACAGGGGACGTTCCGTACCTGTTCGACGACATCGCCGTGGCAGCTCCGCCGCCGCGAACAAGTTGGAACGTCCCCGTTCACCATGCGCGCACGATCCCACGCGCTTCCCCCGCGCCACCTCCGCCCCGCTACTCGACCGGCGGAACCTCGAGGCCGAGGCTCACGCGGATCGAGCGCATCGCGTTGGCGCTGCGGCGCAGCGAGCCGAAGATGCGGTCGAAGAGCACGGTGCTGAGAATCGCCCGCCGCGTGGGCTCCGCGACGTCGTCTCCGCGCGCGCGCAGCGGGACGCGCGCGCCGCCTGGGGCGTTGGCGTACTCGAGCGCGGAGAGCCGCCAAGCCTCGCGCGCGTAGTGCGCCAACCCGGCGACGGGGTAGTCCGGGTACAGGTAGCGCCGCACCTGCAGGAGGGCATCGGCGATCTCGTCCACGAAGTAGTGGCTCTCCGCGCCGGTAGTCCAGGGCAGCGCGGCGACGAAAGCGCGCACTTCCGCGCGCAGCGCTCTCTGCTCGGCGCGCTGCTTGCGTCCGAGCCTGCGCTTGGGGGGCGCGTAGATGGCGCGCAGCGCCTCCCCGATCGGGTCCGCATCGGTCTGCCAAGCGTGCGCGGCGCACTCGTCGAGCTCTCCGGCCACGCGCTCGATCACCCCGAGCGGGAGCTCCGCGACCTCGCGCAGCGCCCGGATCAGCGCGAGCCGCTCGAGATGGGCCGCGCCGTATACGGACTGGTTGCGGCCCGTGGGTTCGCCCGCCGGGAGCAGGCCCGCGCGCAGGTAGAACTTGATCGTCGAACGAGGCACGCCGGAGCGGCGTACCAGCTCGGCCAGGCGCATGCGCGCAGCTTGGCAGAGCCGACTGGATAGTTCCAGTATCCAGCTGATAGGATAGTACAACTATCCACGGGGCTGCGCCCATGAAATACCTGCCGCTGATCCTCGCGAACCTGCGCCGGAGTCCGCTGCGCAGCGCGCTCACCGCGGGCGCGGTCGCGTTCGCGATCGCGTTGGTGTGCCTGCTGCGCACGATGCCCGAGGCCCTGCAGACGATCCTCGCGTACGCCGCTTCGGGGACGCGGCTGGTGGTCACGAACAAGGCGGGCTTCGAGTACCCGCTGCCGTACGCCGACCTGGCCCGCGTCCGCGCGCTGCCCGGTGTGACGGCAGCGGCGAGCTGGACCTGGTATGGGGGCATGTTCGAAGTCGAGAAGGGCACGACCTTCCCGAGCTTCGCCACGGAGCCCGACGTGGCGGGCACCGTCTTTCCGGACTTCGGGCTCTCGGCGGCGGACCTCGCGGAGTTCCAGCGGCACCGCGACGGCGCCGTCGTCGGCCGGGCGACCGCCAAGAGCTACGGCTGGAAGGCCGGCGATCGCATCGCGCTGATCGGCGACGTCATTCCCGTGAACCTGGAGTTCCAACTGATCGCGGTGCTGCCTCACGACCTCTCGCCGATCTTGCTCTTCCACCGCGAGTATCTCGAGCAGGCGCTCCAGGCAGCTGGCGGCAGTCTCGACAGCGCCAGCCTGTTCTACGTGCGCGTGGACGATCGCACCCGCATCGAGCCGCTGCGCGGGGAGATCGACGCGCTGTTCCGCAACTCCGCCGCCCAGACCCTGACGCAGACCGAGCAGGAGTACTTCAAGAGCATGTTCTCGGCGCTCGATGCTTTCGTCGCGATCACGATCGCGGTGACGGTGCTCGTGGCGCTCTGCATCGTGTTCATCGCCGCGAACACGGCGAGCCTCTCGGTGCGCGAGCGCGCGGCCGAGCTCGCGGTGCTGAAGGCGATCGGCTTCGGCAAGCGCCTGGTGTTCGCGCTGCTCGTGCTCGAGGCGGGCGTGCTCGCGCTGGCGGGCGGCGTGGCCGGGGCGCTCGGCTCCTTGGCGCTGACGCTCGGTCTCGCGCGCGCAGCCACCGACCTGATGTCGCAGGTCGGGCCGCTCGGCAGCTTCGTCGTGACGCGCGCGATCCTCGTGCAAGGCGTCTTCCTGGCGCTCTTCATCGGCATGCTGGCCGGCGTCGTGCCCTCGTTCGGGGCCGCGCGGCGCAGCGCGGCCGAGACCATGCGCGAGGTCTTCTGAGCGTGCTGCCGCTCCACTACTCGCTGCGCAGCGTTTGGGGCCGGCGCTCGCGCAGCGCGCTCACCGCCCTGGTGATCGCGCTCGTGGTCCTGGCGGTGGCTCTGCTGTCGGGGTTGATCTCGAGCCTCCAGCGCGCGCTGCAAGGCGCGGGCTCGCCGCAGAACCTGATCGTGCTGCGCGAGGGCGCCTCGAGCGACGGCTCCAGCTCGCTCTCGCTCGAGGCGTACCAGGCGCTGCGCTTCTTCGACGGGATCGCCAAATCGGCCGCGGGCGAGCCGCTCGTCTCGCCGGAGCTGGTGGCGCAGCCCTACGGCCTCACCCGGGCGGGCAGCCGGGAGGGCGCCTCCGTGCGCGGGGTGGAGGAGTCCGCTTTCGAGCTGCGCGAGGCCGTGCGCATCCAGCAAGGCCGCCGCCTCGAGCCCTCCCGGGGCGAGGCGATCGTGGGCCGCGCGGCCGCGGCGCGCTACGCCGGCGCCGAGCTCGGCGGGAAGCTCGCGCTGGGGAACCGGGTCTGGAACGTGGTGGGAATCTTCGAGGCGGATGGCAGCGCGCTGGAGAGCGAGAATCTGGGTGGACGCGCGACAGCTCGCGAGCGACGTGAAGCGGAGCTCGCCCTACTCGAGCCTACGCGTGCGTCTCGCCCCGGGCGCCGACGCCGACGCATTGATCCGACGCATCGAGGGCGATGCGCGCTTTCCGCTCGCCGCGAGCCGCGAGTCCGAGTACTACGCGAAGCAGGCAGCCTCGGCGGACGCCCTCTACGTCGTGGTGGCGGGTCTCGCGCTGCTGCGCCGGCGTCGGCGCCACCTTCGGCGCCACCAACACGCTCTACGCCTCCGTGCAGGCGCGCACGCGCGAGATCGGCACCCTGCGTGCGCTGGGCTTCTCGCAGGCTGCCATCGCGAGCTCCTTCCTGATCGAGTCGGCGTTCACCGCGCTCCTGGGCTTCGCGCTGGGCGGCGTGCTCGCCATCCTCAGCAGCGCCGCGATCGCTGCGCTGATCGGCGACGTGTCGACCTTCACCGGCGGAGGCGCAGCCCTCGTGTCTCTCCGTGTGGGTGCCCACGACCTGATCGTGGGCCTCGCCCTGGCGCTCGCGATCGGGGGGATCGGCGCGCTCCCACCGGCGCTACGCGCCGCGCGGCTGCGGCCGATCGAAGCGCTGCGAAAGCACTGAACTCGCAGGGGACGTTCCTACTTACTGGCGACACGGAAGCTGTGCTGCCGAGCTCCGCCTTGCCGTCGCCAGTAAGTTGGAACGTCCCCGTTCAAGGTGAGTTCTCGACGCCACCGGGTTTTGGCAGCGTGAATCTCGCAAAGAAACGCCACGCTTCTTCGGCGGCGTCGATCACGTCGGTGCGCGGCCCGATCACGCGCTCGGGCAGCGGCGGCTCGCTCTCCCCCGGCCAGCCGTGTCCGGCGCCCGAGAGCTTCCAGAGCTCGACCGGCGCGAGCGTGCAGGTGGCGACGAGGTGCACGGCCACGTGCTCGCCGTTCCCGTTCGGCGCCTTTCGCGTGCGGCGCTCGACCTCTCGGGCAGGGCCCGAGCAGCCGTTGCGCTTCTCCCAGAGCGCGAGGGCTTCGAGCACGGGCACGTGGTGGATCGTGCGGCCGAAGCTCTGCGTGTCGCCGCCCGCGAAGTGCGCGCGCGGATCGTCCACGCTGTGGATGTGCAGCACCGGAACGGGGCGGCTGGGTGCGAACTCGCGCAGGTTCATCGCGCCCGCGACGGGCGCGATCGCGGCGATGCGGTCGGCGGCCTCGGCGGCGAGGCGGTAGCTCATCATCGCCCCGTTCGAGTGGCCCGTCGCGTAGACGCGGCGGCGGTCGACGGGCGCGAGCTTTGCGACGGAGTCGATCACCGCGAGCGCGAAGCCGACGTCGTCGGCGCCGTGCTCCTTGGCCCACCCACAGCAGCCGCCCGCGTTCCAGGTGAGCAGGCGCTTCTCGAAGGGGCCCGTGCCGTTCGGGTACACGACGGCAAAGCCCTCGCGGTCGGCGATCGCGTCGAGGCCCGCGTATTTCTGGAAGCCCGCGGCGTTCCCGCCGCCGCCGTGGAGAGCGATCACGAGCGGCAGGGGCTTTCCGGCGCTCACCGCCGGCGGGAGGTGCAGGACGTAGCTGCGCGCGAGGCGATCGTGCGAGAGGGGCCGCGCGTAGTCGCCCGGGCCCAGGGGCTCGGGAGCAGCCTGCGCGGAGAGCGCGAGCGCGCTTGCCAGCGCGGCTGCGAACACGAGGTGCCCGGGAGCTCGAGACATCGGAGGGTCAGGCTCCTGGCCGCCCCGAGCCCGGGGCGCGCCGCTATCGTCCGCCGCCCATGGCGACTGGGTGGCTCGAGACGGTGAGCGCGCTCCTCGGCGATTGGGGCGGGCTGGTCCTCGCCACTCTAACCGCTTTGGCTCTCGGAGGTTTCGCGCTCCGTCGCCGGCGCAGGTCCGCGGCGCCCGAGGCGCTCGCCGCACCCGCCGCTGCGCCGGAGCCCCTCGCTGCACCGGAGGTGCGCCCGGCAGCCGCCGTCGCGCCGGCGGCCCCGACGCCGCCCGCTCCGGCCTCCCTGCGCGAGCGCTTGCTGCGCACGCAGGAGGCGCTGGTGGGCCGCGTCGCGAAGCTGCTCGGCGGCCGCGCCCTCGACGCGGCGCTCGAAGTCCGGCTCGAGGAGCTCCTCTTCACCGCGGACCTGGGCGTGAAGACGGCGGAGGACCTGCTCGCCACGGTGAAGCGCGACGCGCCCGGCGGCGACGAGGCGCGCGTGCGCGCGGTGCTGCGCGAGGCGATCGCGGCCAAGCTCCGGCGCGTCGAGCCCGCCCGCGCGGCCGACTCCCCGCTCGCGAAGCCCCACGTCATCCTCGTGCTCGGCGTGAACGGCAGCGGGAAGACGACCACGATCGGCAAGCTCGCCGCGCGCTACCGCGCGCAGGGCAAAGTGGTGTTGTTGGGGGCCGGCGACACCTTCCGCGCCGCCGCCCGCGAGCAGCTCGAGACCTGGGGCGCGCGAGCGGGCTGCGAGGTGATCCGCGGCGCCGAGGGTGCAGATCCGGCCGCCGTGGCGTTCGATACCGTCCGCGCCGCCCGCGCGCGGGAGGTCGACGTGGCCATCATCGACACCGCCGGCCGCCTCCAGACGAAGGCGCCGCTCATGCAGGAGCTCGCGAAGATCGTGCGCGTGATCGGGCGCGAGTGCCCCGGGGCGCCGCACGAGACGCTGCTCGTGCTCGACGCCAACACCGGACAGAACGCGCTCTCCCAGGCGCGCGAGTTCACGCAGGCCGCCGGCGTCTCCGGCATCGTGCTCACCAAGCTCGACGGCAGCGCGAAAGGCGGCGTGATCCTCGGGCTGGCCGACGAGTTCGGGATCCCCGTCCGCTACGTGGGGGTGGGCGAGGCGGTGGAGGACCTGCGCGAGTTCTCCGCCGACGAGTTCGTCGACGCGCTCTTTGCCTGAGAGAGGAGTTCCGCGTGCCCCGCTACGTGATGGCGCTCGATCAAGGCACCACCTCCTCGCGCGCGATCCTGTTCGACGCCGCCGGCGCGGTGGCGGCCGCCGAGCAGCACGAGTTCAAGCAGCACTATCCGAAGCCCGGCTGGGTGGAGCACGACCCCGACGAGATCTGGGAGACGCAGCTGCGCGCGGCGCGCGGGGCGCTGGCAAAGGCCGGCGCGAGCGCGAGCGACGTCGCCGCGCTCGGCATCACCAACCAGCGCGAGACGACGCTGGTCTGGGATCGCAAGACGGGCGTGCCGATCTACCCGGCGATCGTCTGGCAGTCGCGCCAGACCGCGCCGCTCTGCGACGAGCTGCGCGCGCGCGGGCTGCTGGACCTGGTGCGCCGCAAGACCGGCCTCGTGATCGACGCCTACTTCAGCGCCACGAAGCTGCGCTTCATCCTGGACGCGGTGCCCGGCGCACAGGCGCGCGCGGAGCGCGGCGAGCTCGCCTTCGGCACGATCGACAGCTGGCTGATCTGGAAGCTCACGAGCGGCCGCGTGCACGCGACCGAGCCGAGCAACGCCTCGCGCACGATGCTCTTCGACATCCACGCGCGGCGTTGGGACGAGGCCCTGCTGCGCGAGCTCCGCATCCCGCCGGCCGTGCTGCCGGAGGTGCGCGACTCGAGCGGCGACTTCGGCGAGTCCGATCGCGCCGCGCTGGGTGCGCCGATCCGGATCGCCGGCGTGGCCGGCGACCAGCAGGCCGCGCTGTTCGGACAGGGCTGCTTCGCCCCGGGCCGCGCCAAGAACACCTACGGCACGGGCTGCTTCCTGCTGATGAACACCGGTCGCGCGGCGCCGCTCTCGAAGAGCGGGCTCGTGACCACCATCGCCTGGAGCCTGGGCGGCCAGCTCGAGTACGCGCTCGAGGGGAGCATCTTCGTCGCCGGTGCGGCGGTGCAGTGGCTGCGCGACGGCCTCGGCCTGGTGTCGAGCGCGAGCGAGACCGAAGCGGTGGCGCGCAGCGTCCCCGACACCGGCGGCGTCTACCTCGTGCCGGCCTTCGTCGGGCTGGGCGCTCCCTACTGGGACGAGCGCGCGCGCGGCGGGATCCTCGGCGTGACGCGCGGGACCACGCGCGCCCACCTGATCCGCGCGACGCTCGAGTCGATCGCCTACCAGAGCCGCGACGTGGCGGACTGCTTCGTCGCGGACGCGGCCGTTCCGCTGGCGACCCTGCGCGTGGACGGCGGCGCCTGCCAGAACGACTGGCTCATGCAGTTCCAGGCCGACCTGCTGGGCGTACCGGTGCTGCGGCCGCCGGTGCTCGAGGTGACCGCGCTCGGCGCGGCGGCGCTCGCCGGCCTCGCCGTCGGTTTCTGGCGCGACCGCCGCGCGCTCGAGGAGGCGACCAGCTTCGGCGCGCGCAGCTTCGAGCCGCGCATGGGCGCCGACCAGCGCGAGAGCCTCTACCACGGCTGGAAGCGGGCCGTGGAGCGCGTGCGCGCGTGGGTGGAGTGAGCGGCGCGTGCTCGTGATCGCCCACCGCGGCGCCTCGGGCGAGCGCCCGGAGAACACGCTGCCCGCCTATCGCCTCGCGCTCGCCCAGCGCGCCGACATGATCGAGATCGATCTGCACCGGACGCGCGATGGGGCGATCGTCGTGACGCACGACGAGGGCCTGGGCCACCTCGGCGGGCGCGGCGAGATCGCCGACGCGACGCTCGCAGAGGTCCGCGCGCTGGACGCCGGCGACGGCGAGCGCGTGCCCGTGCTCGCCGAGGTGCTCGATGAATTCGGGCCGCGGATTCCTTTCAACCTCGAGCTCAAGCGCGCGCGGGGTGGGCCGTATGCGGGCCTCGAGGCGGCGACGCTCGCCGAGGTGACCCAGCGGGGGCTCCTCGCTCGCACGCTCTTCTCTTCGTTCTACGACCCCGTGCTGGCGGAGCTGCGCGCGCAATCGGCCGAGGCTCGCCTCGCGCTCCTCGTCTCGCGGCGCTCCGCCAAGGACTGGCTCGGCCGCGCCAAGCGCCTGCGGGCGGAGGCCCTGAACCCCGAGCTGACGCAGGTGACCGAGGATCTCGTCGCCGCAGCCCACGCGGAGGGCCTCGCCGTCTACGTGTTCACCGTCGACGCGCCTGACGCGATGCGGCGGATGATCGATCTCGGCGTGGACGGGCTCTTCACGAACTACCCGGAACGCCTGTACCGGATCGTGCACAGCGCGCGAATTGCTTGACACGGCGCGTCGGATCGCGTAGCGTGAAACTGGTAAAAAGCTCTGGACTCTCGCGGACTTCCGTGAGCCTGGAGCAGCCCAGAGTGGCTCGCCCAGCCCCTCGGGCGGCCTCTGGTCTCCGTTTCGGTCCCCCATCCTCAGCAAACGGATCCCCCCGATGAGCGACGCAGCCCCGGGTCTGCCGCCCAAACAAGGTCTCTACGACCCGGTTTTCGAGCGGGACGCCTGTGGCGTGGGCTTCGTCGCGAACATCCGCGGCGAGAAGTCGCACGACGTGATCGAGAAGGGCATCCGCGTGCTCGAGAACCTCGGGCACCGCGGCGCCTGCGGCTGCGATCCGGACTCGGGCGACGGCGCCGGCGTGATGGTGCAGGTGCCCGACGCGTTCCTGCGACGCGAGGCGAAGGGCTTGGGCATCACCCTCCCGCGCGCCGGCGCCTACGGCGTCGCGATGGTGTTCGTCTCTCCCGACGCGGACGCCGCAGCGCGGCAAGCCGAGATCCTCGAGGCCCGCGTGGCCGAGCACGGCCAGCGCGTGCTCGGCTGGCGCGAGGTGCCCACCACGCCGGATGCGATCGGGCGGCTCGCGCGCGCGGGCCTGCCGCGCGTGCGGCAGCTCTTCATCGCGGCCCAGGGCGCCGCCGTGCGCGACGCGCAGCTCTTCGAGCGCAAGCTCTACCTGATCCGCAAGACCACGCGAGCGCGCCGTCCTGGCCGAGCACGGCCGCAAGCACTTCTTCTACGTGCCGAGCCTCTCGAGCCGCACGCTCGTCTACACGGGCATGCTGGTCTCGCGCCAGATCCGCGCGTTCTACCCCGACCTCTCGGATCCGTCCTTCGCGTCTGCGCTCTGCCTGGTCCACTCGCGCTACAGCACCAACACGCTCGGCGCCTGGGATCTCGCGCATCCGTTCCGCTACCTGGCGCACAACGGCGAGATCAACACCATCGCCGGCAACCAGAACTGGATGCGCGCGCGCGAGGGCACGCTCGCCTCGGAGCTGTTCGGCGAGGAGCTCGAGAAGATCTTCCCGGTGATGCGCGAGGGCGGCTCGGACTCCGCGCGCATGGACAACGCCCTCGAGTTCCTGGTGCTCGCGGGCCGCGAGCTCCCCGAGGCGATCCTGATGATGATCCCGGAGGCCTGGGAGAACCGGGAGGACATGGATCCGGCGCTGCGCGCCTACTACGAGTTCCACTCCTTCCTGATGGAGCCCTGGGACGGCCCCGCTTCGATCGCCTTCACCGACGGGCGCAAGATCGGCGCCGTGCTCGATCGCAACGGGCTGCGCCCGTCGCGCTACACGGTCACGAAGGACGGCTTCGTGATCATGGCCTCCGAGGTGGGCGTGCTCGAGATCGCCCCCGAGAACGTGCTGCTGAAGGAGCGCCTGCACCCCGGCAAGATCTTCTGCGTCGATCTCGAGGAGGGCCGCATCCTCGATGACGGGGAGATCAAGCGGCGCTACGCGGCGAAGCACCCCTACCGCGACTGGGTGGAGAACAACCGCGTGGTGCTCTCGCGCCTGCCGAGCCCGGCGCGCGTGGAGTCGCCCTTCTCCGACAGCGAGCGCTTCCGGCTGCAGCAGGTGTTCGGCTACACGAGCGAGGACCTGCGCCTCTTGCTCGCGCCGATGGCGAGCGAGGCGAAGTGGCCGATCGGGACGCATGGGCGAGGACGCCGCGCTGGCCTGCCTCTCCGACCACCCGCAGATGTTCTATCGCTACTTCAAGCAGCTGTTCGCCCAGGTCAGCAACCCGCCGATGGACTCGATCAACGAGCGCCCGGTGATGGCGCTCTACTCGACGCTCGGCGCCGAGGGCAACCTGCTCGAGGAGACACACGCCCACGCGCGCATGATCCGCGTGGAGCACCCGGTGATCGGCGACGACGAGCTCGAGCGGCTGCGCCAGATCGAGCTGCCGGGCTTCCGCTCGCGCACGCTCGCCTGCCTGTTCAAGCCGGCGGAGGGCGGCGAGGGCCTGCGCGGCGCGCTTGACGCGGCTGTGCGAGGAGGCCGAGCGCGCGGTGCGCGAAGGCGTGAACGTGCTGATCCTGTCGGATCGCGGCGTCAGCGCCGACTCCGCGCCGATCCCCATGCTGCTCGCGACCGGCGCCGTGCACCACCACCTGATCCGCGAAGTGCTGCGCACGCGCTGCGGGATCGTGTGCGAGACCGGCGAGGCGCGCGAGGTCGCGCACATGGCGCTGCTTGATCGGCTACGGCGCCGGCGCGGTCAATCCCTACCTCGCGCTCCAGACCATCGACGAGATCGTGCGCGAGGGCACGTTCGTGCCCGGAAGTGCTCGACGTCGCGAGCGCGCGCAAGAACTACGTCAAGGCGAACGACAAGGGCCTGCTCAAGACGTTCGCGAAGATGGGCATCTCGACGCTCCAGTCCTACCGCGGCGCCCAGATCTTCGAGGCCGTGGGCCTCGACAAGGAGCTCGTGGCGCGCTGCTTCACGGGCACCGCCTCGCGCGTCTCGGGCGTGGGCTACGACGTGATCGCGACGGAGGTGGCGCTCACGCACGCGCGCGCCTTCCCGGGCGAGAGCTTCGTCTATCCCGAGCTCGACCCGGGCGGGCTCTATCAGTGGCGCACGCGCGGCGAGCGCCACACCTTCAACCCCGACACGGTCGCGTTGCTCCAGGTCGCGGTGCAGCGCGGCGACTACGCGGACTACAAGGCCTTCTCGCGCGCCGCCGACGGCGAGACCGAGAGCGCGTGCACGCTGCGCGGCCTGTTCAAGCTGAAGCCGGCGCGCCGCCGGTCCCGCTCGAGGAGGTCGAGGCCGCCAGCGAGATCGTCAAGCGCTTCTGCACCGGCGCCATGTCCTACGGCTCGATCTGCCTGGAGGCGCACCAGACCCTGGCCATCGCCATGAACCGCCTGGGCGGCAAGAGCAACACCGGCGAGGGCGGCGAGGACCCCGAGCGCTTCACGCCCGACGCCAACGGCGACTCGCGGCGCAGCGCCATCAAGCAGGTGGCCTCGGGGCGCTTCGGCGTCACGAGCTGGTACCTGGTCAACGCCGACGAGCTGCAGATCAAGATGGCCCAGGGCGCCAAGCCCGGCGAAGGCGGTGCAGCTGCCCGGCCACAAGGTGAACGAGACGATCGCCAAGGTGCGGCACTCGACGCCCGGCGTCGGCCTGATCTCGCCGCCGCCGCATCACGACATCTACTCGATCGAGGATCTCGCCCAGCTGATCTACGACCTGAAGAACGCCAACCGGCGCGCGCGCGTCTCGGTGAAGCTGGTGTCGGAGGTCGGGCGTCGGCACGATCGCGGCGGGCGTCGCGAAGGGCCGCGCGGACGGCGTGCTGATCAGCGGCCACGACGGCGGCACCGGCGCGTCGCCGCTCGCCTCGATCAAGCACGCCGGCATGCCCTGGGAGATCGGCCTCGCCGAGACCCAGCAGACGCTGGTGCTGAACGACCTGCGCGGCCGCATCCGCGTGCAGACCGACGGCGGACTCAAGACCGGGCGCGACGTCGTGATCGCGGCGCTGCTCGGCGCCGACGAGTTCGGCTTCGCCACCGCGCCGCTCGTGGCGCTGGGCTGCATCTTGATGCGCGTCTGCCACCTGAACACCTGCCCGGTGGGCGTCGCGACGCCAGGACCCCGACGCTGCGCAAGCGCTTCGCGGGCACGCCCGAGAGCGTGGTGCGCTACCTGCTGTTCGTCGCCGAGGAAGTGCGCGAGTACATGGCGCGCCTCGGCTTCCGCCGCGTGAGCGAGATGATCGGCCACGCCGAGTGCTCTGGAGGCGGACCGCGCCATCGCGCACTGGAAGGCGCGCGGCCTCGACTTCTCGGCGCTCTTCCATCGCCCCGAGGGCCCGAACGCGATCTACAACGACGGGCGCCAGACGCTCGTCGACGATCTCGAGCGCGTCGCGCGACGTGGAGCTGCTCGAGCTCGCCGCGCCGGCGCTGGAGCGCGGCGACAAGGTGGCGATCGAGCGCCCGATCCACAACACCGACCGCACGCTCGGCGCGATCCTCGGGCTCCGAGGTCGTCGCGCAAGTACGGCGAGGCAGGGACTGCCCGACGACACCATCTGGCTGCAAGCTCCGCGGCAGCGCCGGCCAGAGCCTCGGCGCCTTCTGTACGAGCGGGCTCACCTTCGAGGTCGAGGGCGAGACCAACGACTACTGCGGCAAGGGCCTGTGCGGCGCCAAGCTGATCGTGCGCGTGCCGGCCGGCTCCGAGCTTCGATCCGAGCGAGAACATCATCACGGGCAACGTCGTGCTGTACGGCGCGACCAGCGGTGAGGCCTACTTCCAGGGCGTGGCCGGCGAGCGCTTCTGCGTGCGCAACAGCGGCGCCTGCCGCGGTCGTCGAGGGCGTCGGCGATCACGGCTGCGAGTACATGACCGGCGGGCGCGTCGTGATCCTCGGGCACGACCGGCCGCAACTTCGCGGCGGGCATGAGCGGCGGCATCGCCTACGTGCTCGACGAGGACGGCGACTTCGAGACTCGCGTGAACCTGGAGACGGTCGACCTCGATCCGCTCGACGGACGCGGACCTCGAGACGGTGCAGCGGCTCGTGCGGCGGCACTTCCAGTACACGCGCAGCCGCAAGGCCGACGACGTGCTGCGCAAGTGGGACACGACTACGCGCCCAGATTCGTGAAGGTGTTCCCCAAGGACTACAAGCGCGCCCTCGCGGATCGCATCGCCGCGCGGAGAGCGGGAATGGCTGATCCGCGCGGCTTCCTGAAGCACGGCCGCGAGAAGACCCACTACCGGCCGGTGCCGGAGCGGGTCAAGGACTGGCGCTGCGTGCAGGAGGACTTCTCGCGACGAGAAGAGCCAGGAGCAGGCGGCGCGCTGCATGGACTGCGGCATTCCGTTCTGCAACAACGGCTGCCCGCTCGGCAACATCATCCCGGACTTCAACGACCTGGTGTTCCGGGACAAGTGGGAAGACGCGCTCGCGCGGCTCCACTCCACGAACAACTTTCCCGAGTTCACCGGCATGCGTGTGTCCGGCGCCCTGCGAGCAGGCGTGCGTGCTGGGCATCAATCAGGACCCCGTTGCGATCAAGCAGGTCGAGTGGGAGATCGTCCGGCGCGGCTGGGAGGAGGGCTGGATCCAGCCGGTGCGGCCGGCGCGGCGGACGGGTCGCTCGGTGGCGGTGGTGGGCTCCGGACCCGCGGGCCTGGCGGCCGCGCAGCAGCTCGACGCGCGCGGGCCACACGGTCACCGTGTTCGAGAAGGCGGATCGCGCCGGCGGGCTGCTGCGCTACGGCATTCCCGACTTCAAGCTCGAGAAGTGGCTGATCGACCGCCGGCTCGAGCAGCTGCGCGCCGAGGGCGTAGCGTTCCAGACCGGCGTGCACGTGGGCGTCGACTACTCGGTCGCCGACCTGCGCAAAAGTTTCGACGCCGTGCTGCTCGCGATCGGCGCCGAGCGCCCGCGCGAGCTCGACGTGCCGGGCCGCGAGCTCGCGGGCGTGCACTTCGCGATGGACTTCCTGCCCCAGCAGAATCGGCGCTGTGCCGGCGACGCGCTGGCGCCTGCCGACGAGATCTCGGCGGCCGGCAAGCACGTCGTGATCCTCGGCGGCGGCGACACGGGCTCGGACTGCATCGGGACCTCCCACCGCCAGGGGGCGCTCTCGGTCACCTCGATCGAGCTCCTGCCGCAGCCCCCGGAGGGCCGCCACCTCTCCGAGCCGTGGCCCAGCGCCAAGAAGTACTATTTCAACGTCTCGAGCTCCCACGCCGAGGGCGGCGAGCGCGACTACGCCATCGCCACCACGCGCCTGACCGGCGCGAGCGGCCGCGTCTCGCGACTGCACGCGCGGCGCGTCGAGTTCGACCGCGACAAGCTCGAGCGGCCGCTGCTCCCCACGCTGCGCGAGGTGGGCGAGGAGCTGGCATTCCCGGCGGACCTGGTGCTCTTGGCGATGGGCTTCACCGGCCCGGTGACCGAGGGCCTGGTGCAGGCGCTCGGCGTCGCGCTCGATCCGCGCGGCAATCTGCGCGCCGACACGCGCGGCTTCGCCACCAGCGAGCCCGGCGTGTTCGCGGCGGGCGACTGCCGCCGCGGGCAATCGCTGGTGGTCTGGGCGCAGTGGGAGGGGCGCGAGGCGGCGCGCGCGGTGGATGCCTACCTGGTCGGAACCTCGCATCTGCAGTCGCGCAGCGCGTTCGTCTAGCAGGCGGATCCTCCGTCGGAGCGAACGGCCGTGCACGCGACCGGGCGCGAGCGGGCGTGATACGATCGCCGGGGTCGGAGGGAGCCATGACCGATCGCCAACGGCACTCCGCGGCGGGGCTCGACGCAGGGAGCTTCGACCGTCTGGAGGCCCTCGTGCGCGAGCTGGTGGAGCGCCACCGACGGCTCGCTGGGGAGCACGCCCGGCTGCGCGAGAGCGTGAAGGAGCGCGACGCGCGAATTCGCACGCTCGACTCGCAGGTGGTCGAGCTGAACCAGAAGCGCAAGGACGCCGCCAAGCGCATCGACGATCTGATCGAGCAGATCGAGCGGGTCGAGGCCGAGCTCGAGCAACGGCTCGACCGCGTCGTGCGCGTCGAATGAAGGCCGCCGCTCCCAAGCGCGCGGTCGTGGTGAAGATCCAGGGCCGCGAGTACCGCATCCGTGCGGACGGCGATGCCGACCTGGTGCGCCGCGCGGCCGTGCTGCTCGACGAGACGATGGAGCGCGTGCGCATGCGCGCCGGCACGGTCGACACGGTGGACATCGCGGTGCTCGCCGCGCTGAACATCGCGAACTCCCTGGTCGCCGCGCGCGACGCGCGGCCCGGGGGCGGCGCCGCCCTCGACCCCGAGCGCGTCGCCTCGCTGATTCAGCTGGTCGCGGCCACGGTGGACGGGGCCAGCGCGAGCCACTGAGCGGCCGGCCCCACGCGCATGCCCCTGGCCTCCTCGAGCAGAGCGGACGAGAAGCGCGCGCTGCGCAGCGTGGTGCGCGCGCGCCTGCGGGCCCTGACCCCCGCCCAGCGCGAGGCCGCGGGAGAGGCGATCGCCGCTCGAGGTCGCGGGCAGCGCGGAGTTCGCGCGCTGCACGCGACTCGGGCGTCTACAGCGCGCTGCCCGACGAGGTGCCTGTGACGGCGCTGCGTCGAGCGCGCGCTCGCCGCTGGCAAGCGCGTGCTCTACCCGCGCGTCGATACGCGGGGTCGCCTCGAGCTCGCGCCGGCCGCGCGGGATGCCCTCGTTCCGGGTCGCTACGGTGTGCCGGCGCCGCGACCGGAGATACCGGCCCGTCGAGCTCGCGCCCGACGATCTGTTGCTCCTGCCCGGCGTGGCATTCACGCGCTCGGGAGCGAGGCTCGGGCGCGGGGGAGGACACTACGACCGCCTGCTGCGCGCGATCCCGGCGGCCGCGTTCGGCCTGGCTTTCGAGCTCCAGATCGAGTCCGCGCTCCCGCTGGAGCCGCACGACCAGCGCGTGCGGGCTGTCGTGACGGAGCGCGGGATCTGGAGGGCGCCGGCGTGACCAGCCAAGCGAGCGAGGTCGAGCGCCAGCTCGAGCGGCTCCGCGCGGGAAGCGTCGAGCTCGTGAGCGAGGGCGACCTGCGCGCGCGGCTCACGGCGGCGCTCGCCGAGCGCCGCCCGCTGCGCGTGAAGCTCGGCATGGACCCGACGGCGCCCGATCTGCACCTGGGCCACACCATCACGCTCGCGAAGCTCGCGATCTTCCAGGAGCTCGGACACACGCCGATCTTCCTGATCGGCGACTTCACTGCGCGCATCGGCGACCCCACCGGCCGGAACAAGACGCGGCCGCCCCTGGACGCCGACCAGATTCGCGCGAATGCCGAGACCTACGTGGCCCAGGTGGGGCGCATGCTCGACGTGTCGCGCGCCGAGATCCGCTTCAACAGCGAGTGGCTGGACCGCTTCTCGGCGGCGGATTTCGTGCGGCTGTGCTCGAAGTACACGGTGGCCCGCATGCTCGAGCGCGAGGACTTCTCGAAGCGCTACCGCGAGGGGACGCCGATCTCGGTCCACGAGCTGCTCTATCCGCTGGTGCAGGGCTACGACTCGGTCGCCCTGCGCGCCGACGTCGAGCTGGGCGGCACGGACCAGCTCTTCAATCTGCTCGTCGGGCGCGAGCTGCAGAAGGACTACGAGCAGCGCCCGCAGATCGTGATGACGCACCCGCTCCTGGTCGGGACCGACGGCAAGGACAAGATGTCGAAGAGCATCGGCAACACGATCGGCGTGGCAGACTCTGCCCAGGACGTCTACGGGAAGACCATGAGCATCCCCGACGCGCTGGTGCCGGCCTGGGTCGAGTTGTTGGGCTTCGGCGCGTGGGCGGATCTGCGCGAACGCGCCGGGCGCGGCGAAGCGCCCATGGACGTGAAGCACGAGCTCGCGCGGCGGATCGTCGAGCGCTTTCACGGGGCCGAGCGAGCCGCGCAGGCGGCGCAGCGCTTCCGGCGCGAGATCCAGGAGGGCGCGCTGCCCGAGGAGCTCCCCGAGCTCTCGCTCGTCGCCGCGGACGGCGGGGGCATCGGGCTCCTCGATCTGTTGCGCCAGGCCTTCGCGCTCCCCTCGAACGGCGAGGCGCGCCGCCTGGTCGCGCAGGGCGCCGTCCAGCTCGACGAGCGGATCGAGCGCGATCCCACCCGCCGAGTCGGGGTCGGGAGCTACACGGTGCGCGCCGGCAAACGACGTTTCGCCCGCGTTCGCATCGAGGCCGCTCGCCCCTGACCCTCGGCCCCGTGGGGGAGACGGATCCGGTCACCGACGGCCCCTTGACTCCGAAGCGGAGCCGACTAACTTGCCGCTCCCCCTGAGGCCGGTACGCACGCATCGCGGGCCGGCAACGGGGCGCGTCCCCTGCTGGGGATGCTTTTGTCCGAAGCGAACTCGAACAGATCGCCGAGGACCTGGCTCGGTCTTTGAAAACCGAATGACGTGCAGTCGGGGCGGGTCTGCCAGCTCGCCTCGACGACGATGGCTCAAGTCAACACAAGAGCGACCCGCGCCGTTGCAGCGGACGGGTCGCGATCCGGACAACGGAGCGAGACACTTTAGAGTGTCAGCTCTGTGCCAAGTTCAAACTGGAGAGTTTGATCCTGGCTCAGAACGAACGCTGGCGGCGTGCTTAAGACATGCAAGTCGTGCGAGAAAGTTCCTTCGGGAGCGAGTAAAGCGGCGCACGGGTGAGTAACGCGTGGGTAATCTGCCCGCGGGTCTGGGATAACTCCGGGAAACTGGGGCTAATACCAGATAAGACCACGTCGTCCCTGGACGACGCGGAAAAAGATGGCCTCTGCTTGCAAGCTATCTCCTGCGGATGAGCCCGCGTCCCATTAGCTAGTTGGCGGGGTAATGGCCCACCAAGGCTGAGATGGGTAGCTGGTCTGAGAGGACGACCAGCCACACTGGAACTGAGACACGGTCCAGACTCCTACGGGAGGCAGCAGTCGGGAATTTTGGGCAATGGGCGAAAGCCTGACCCAGCGACGCCGCGTGAGGGATGAAGGCCTTCGGGTCGTAAACCTCTGTCGGAAGGGGCGAAAGGTTCTCGAGCGAATAGGTCGAGGGCTTGACGGTACCTTCAAAGGAAGCGCCGGCTAACTCCGTGCCAGCAGCCGCGGTAATACGGAGGGCGCGAGCGTTGTTCGGAATTACTGGGCGTAAAGCGCGTGTAGGCGGCCTGACAAGTCGAATGTGAAATCCCGGAGCTCAACTCCGGAACGGCATACGATACTGTTAGGCTCGAGTCCCGGAGAGGATGGCGGAATTTCCGGTGTAGAGGTGAAATTCGTAGATATCGGAAGGAACACCAGTGGCGAAGGCGGCCATCTGGACGGTGACTGACGCTGAGACGCGAAAGCGTGGGGAGCAAACAGGATTAGATACCCTGGTAGTCCACGCCGTAAACGTTGGGTGCTAGACGTCGGGGGTATTGACCCCCTCGGTGTCGAAGCTAACGCATTAAGCACCCCGCCTGGGGAGTACGGCCGCAAGGCTAAAACTCAAAGGAATTGACGGGGGCCCGCACAAGCGGTGGAGCATGTGGTTCAATTCGAAGCAACGCGCAGAACCTTACCTGGGCTTGACATCCGCGGAACCTCCCAGAAATGGGAGGGTGCCTTCGGGAGCCGCGAGACAGGTGCTGCATGGCTGTCGTCAGCTCGTGTCGTGAGGTGTTGGGTTAAGTCCCGCAACGAGCGCAACCCCTGCCAATAGTTGCCACCAGTTCGGCTGGGCACTCTATTGGGACTGCCGGTGTTAAGCCGGAGGAAGGTGGGGACGACGTCAAGTCCTCATGGCCTTTATGCCCAGGGCTACTCACGTGCTACAATGGCCGGTACAAAGGGCTGCCAACCCGCGAGGGGGAGCCAATCCCAGAAAGCCGGTCTCAGTTCAGATTGGAGTCTGCAATTCGACTCCATGAAGGCGGAATCGCTAGTAATCGCGGATCAGCATGCCGCGGTGAATACGTTCCCGGGCCTTGTACACACCGCCCGTCACACCACGAAAGCTGGTTGCACCAGAAGCCGGTTACCGAACCCGCAAGGGACGGGGCCGTCCAAGGTTTGGCTAGTGATTGGGGTGAAGTCGTAACAAGGTAGCCGTAGGGGAACCTGCGGCTGGATCACCTCCTTTCTAGGGAGTTCTCCCGAGTCCCGCGCGACCGCGCGATCTCGGGATCGACCTAGGTCAATTCGATCGCGAGGGTCTCGGCCCTCGAAGCGCTGTGAATCCCGGGTTCTCCCGGTGACTCGTTCAATCGGGGCAGCGCCCGGTCGAACATCGTCGTCGCTGCACGTCATTCGTTTTTCGGGGACCGAGCATCGGAGCGGTCGCTCGAGCGGCCGACAGCATCACGCTGGGGCCTGTAGCTCAGGGGTTAGAGCGTCCGCCTGATAAGCGGGAGGTCGGTAGTTCAAATCTACCCAGGCCCACCACCGCAATCTCGAGTCGGGGCTGTAGCTCAGCTGGGAGAGCGCGGGCTTTGCAAGCCTGAGGTCGTCGGTTCGATCCCGATCAGCTCCACCACGGTTTCCGAAGGTCGTGTCGCAGAGGTCCGTCAGGGCCTCGCCGCCGAGTACGGGCGGTCGCACGGTCGCGTGCTGCGGAACTGGATCTTTGACAATCGAATAGCTTTCTGGGTCCAAGCGGAGAATTTAAGCAGTGCCTTGGCAGCACGGAACGGGCACGCCCGTTCCAATCTGCACGAGCTTGGTCGAGCTGCGCCGGAGCAATCCGGCGCGAGAGATTTTGGTCAAGCTATTAAGAGCAGACGGTGGATGCCTTGGCGCCAGGAGGCGATGAAGGACGTGGGTAGCAGCGAAATGCTCCGGGGAGGCGCAAACCATCCTTTGATCCGGAGATCTCCGAATGGGGAAACCTGGCCAGGGTCATGCCTGGTCGTCCCGTGCCCGAATTCATAGGGTGCGGGAAGCGAACCCGGGGAACTGAAACATCTAAGTACCCGGCGGAACGGAAATCAACCGAGACTCCCCTAGTAGCGGCGAGCGAACGGGGAACAGCCTAAACCGGCGGGAGGAAACTCCTTCCGGGGTCGTGGGACTCCGACGTGGGACTCGAACGGAGTAGTGGAATGAGATGTGAAAGCTCAGCCAAAGAGGGTGATAGCCCCGTACACGAAACCCCGACGAGCTCTAGGAGTATCCCGAGTACCGCGAGGCACGTGAAACCTCGTGGGAATCTGGGTGGACCATCATCCAAGGCTAAATACTACCTGGCGACCGATAGTGAACCAGTACCGTGAGGGAAAGGCGAAAAGAACCCCGGTGAGGGGAGTGAAATAGATCCTGAAACCGTCTGCTTACATTCAGTGGGAGCACTATGGTGCTTGCACCAAGTGTGACTGCGTACCTTTTGCATAATGGGTCCGCGAGTTACTCCTCAGTGGCAAGGTTAAGCCGTTAGGCGTAGCCGTAGCGAAAGCGAGTCTGAATAGGGCGACTAAGTCGCTGGCGGTAGACCCGAAACCGAGTGATCTACCCATGGCCAGGTTGAAGCTCGGGTAAAACCGAGTGGAGGACCGAACCGCACGAGGTTGAAAACTATCCGGATGAGCTGTGGGTAGGGGTGAAAGGCTAATCAAACTCGGAGATAGCTGGTTCTCCCCGAAATATATTGAGGTATAGCCTCGCGCAATCACTGTCGGAGGTAGAGCACTGGATGGGCTAGGGGCCCCACCAGGTTACCGAACCCAACCAAACTCCGAATGCCGACGAGTGCTAGCGCGGGAGTCAGACTGCGGGCGATAAGGTTCGTAGTCGAGAGGGAAAGAGCCCAGACCGCCAGTTAAGGTCCCTAAGTTCGCGCTAAGTGGGAAAGGAAGTGGGAGCGCTCAGACAACCAGGAGGTTGGCTTAGAAGCAGCCATCCTTTAAAAAGTGCGTAATAGCTTACTGGTCTAGTGAGCCCGCGCCGAAAATGTAACGGGGCTCAAGCGCGACACCGAAGCTGCGGGTTCGAGAGTCTTAGGAGCTCTCGAGCGGTAGGGGAGCGTTCCAGTAGCCTGTGAAGCCCGATGCGAGAGAACGGGTGGAGGTCCTGGAAGTGCCTATGCGGACATGAGTAGCGATAAAGCAGGTGAGAAACCTGCTCGCCGTAAGCCCAAGGGTTCCTGGGTAAAGCTAATCTGCTCAGGGTCAGTCGGTCCCTAAGCTCAGGGCGAAAGCCGTAGGCGATGGGAAACGGGTTAATATTCCCGTACCACTAGATGTCCGTTCGACCGAAGGGGGGACGGAGAAGGGTAGCCGGGCCGGGTGTTGGATATCCCGGTCCAAGCCTGTAGGCGGGTGGCGTAGGCAAATCCGCGCCGCCATTCAACGCCGAGAGGCGAGTGCGAGGGCTTCGGCCCGCAAAGCCGGTGATCCCACGCTCCCGAGAAAATCCTCGTAGGGAGGACGTCTGGTGACCGTACCGCAAACCGACTCAGGTGGGCGGGCAGAGAATGCCAAGGCGCTTGAGAGAACTCTGGTCAAGGAACTCGGCAAATTGACACCGTAACTTCGGAAGAAGGTGTGCCCCGACTCGTGAAGGGACTTGCTCCTGGAGCGAGACGGGGTTGCAGAGAGCAGGGGGTAGCGACTGTTTACTAAAAACACAGGACTCTGCGAAGTCGAGAGACGACGTATAGGGTCTGACGCCTGCCCGGTGCCGGAAGGTTAAGGGGAATTGTCAGCCGCAAGGCAAAGCGACGAACCGAAGCCCCGGTAAACGGCGGCCGTAACTATAACTGGACCACTGTAGTTCCGTAACAAATCCGGCTATATGCTGGAAACCCGGTGAAGCCGGGGTACTCGCTCGTATCGACGCAGTGACAATCTCCGGTGCGGGCAATCAGCAGGAAAGGCTCGAGTCGACTCACGAAGGAACCCTCAGAGACCATACGCCGGACACGAGGACTCATCGTGGATGATATGGTCCGATCTCCGGCGACTGGAGAGCCGGCGGAAACGGCCGACCTCGCAAGCTGGATCGCGGACAGTAACAACATGAACGGTCCTAAGGTAGCGAAATTCCTTGTCGGGTAAGTTCCGACCTGCACGAATGGCGTAACGACTTCCCCACTGTCTCGACCAGAGACTCAGCGAAACTGAATTGCCGGTGAAGATGCCGGCGACCCGCGGCAGGACGAAAAGACCCCGTGCACCTTAACTACAACTTCGCAGTGATCGTCGGTTCAGCATGTGTAGGATAGGTGGGAGGCTTTGAAGCCGGGACGCTAGTCTCGGTGGAGCCAACGTTGAAATACCACCCTTGTTGTGCTGCCGATCTAACCCGAGTCCGTAATCCGGATTGGGGACACTGCGTGGTGGGTAGTTTGACTGGGGCGGTCGCCTCCTAAAAGGTAACGGAGGCGCGCGAAGGTTCCCTCAGGCTGATTGGAAACCAGCCGTAGAGTGCAAAGGCATAAGGGAGCTTGACTGCGAGACAAACAAGTCGAGCAGGTGGGAAACCAGGTCTTAGTGATCCGGTGGTTCTGAATGGAAGGGCCATCGCTCATCGGATAAAAGGTACGCCGGGGATAACAGGCTGATCTCCCCCAATAGTTCACATAGACGGGGAGGTTTGGCACCTCGATGTCGGCTCGTCGCATCCTGGGGCTGAAGCAGGTCCCAAGGGTTTGGCTGTTCGCCAATTAAAGCGGCACGCGAGCTGGGTTTAGAACGTCGCGAGACAGTTCGGTCTCTATCCGCCGTGGGCGCAGGAGACTTGAGGGGCGCTGTCCCTAGTACGAGAGGACCGGGACGGACGAACCGCTGGTGTACCGGTTGTTCCGCCAGGAGCATCGCCGGGTAGCCATGTTCGGAAGGGATAACCGCTGAAAGCATCTAAGTGGGAAACCCACCCCAAGATGAGGTCTCCCGGGACGCAAGTCCCCTAAAGGGCCGTCCAAGATAAGGACGTGATAGGCCGGAGGTGGAAGCGCGGTAACGCGTGGAGCTGACCGGTACTAATCGCCCGTGAGGCTTGACCACTCTTTTTCGATCTAGTTCGGCGCACTGCACTCCGTGCGGACCCAGAAAGCCATTCGGTTGATCGAGGATCCTCGATCTCGAAGTTTTCCCACCGTTCATAGAGCGGGGGCCACACCCGTTCCCATTCCGAACACGGAAGTTAAGCCCCGCTTCGGCGATGGTACTGCCGGGTTTCCCGGTGGGAGAGTAGCTCGACGGTGGGATCTCTCGCGCGGCGCCGGCTCGCATCAGTGAGCCGGCGCCGTTTGCGTTTGGGCATCCGCACAGCGCAGCGCCTCCCAGGCGTGGATCACGTCGAGCGCGTCGGCGGCGGGCGCCGCCGTCTCGCGATCGTCGAGCGTGAGCCGTGAGGCGCGCTGCTCGCGCATCGACCAGACGACCGCACCGTCGGCGTTGCGCAGCGCGAGAAGCTTCGGCTCCGCGAGGCTCCCGGCGAGCTGGAAGATCGCGCGGTCCGGCTCGCGCGCGAAGCGCGCGCTCGGGGAGCGCTGCTCGAGGCCGCTCGCGATCATGCCGCGCAGGTCGCCGAGCCCGATCGGCTCGGGCCACACGCCACCGAGCCCGCTGACGATCAGCGGCACCCCCGTCTGGAGCCGATCGAGCGCCTGCCCGTGGCCGAGCTGTCCGCGCTCGTAGAAGGCCTGGCCGTGATCGCCGGTCACGACCACGGCGAGCTCGCCGGGGAGCGCGCGCCGCGCGCCCGCCAGGAGCTCGGCGACTGCGGCGTCCACGTTCGCAGCGGCGTTCAGGTAGGCCTCCCACACCAGCTCCCGGTTCTCCGGCCGGATCGCGTTCCGCGCGAGCGGCGGAACCCCCAACAAGTCCGCGAGCTGCGGATGCCAGTAGGGGAAGTGGGTGTCCACGAGGTTCACGTACAAGAAGACCGGGCGCTGCGAGCGCCGCTCGGCGAGATACGGCAGGGCGCGCCCGAGCAGGGTGCGCGCCGAGACCTGCAGGCTGATCGGCTCGGCGGAGCGCGAGGTGCGCTGGTCCTTGTCCTGGCGCGCGTCGTAGAAGTGGTCGGCGCGCGCCCAGCCGAGGTCGGCCCGCGCCTCCGCGACGGCGTCGTCCTGGCCCGAGAACCAGGCCACCTCGTAGCCGCGCGCATGGAAGTCGTCGACCAGGGTCTCGGCGCGCTCGCGCGGCGCGAGCCGCCCCTGCAGCAGCTCGCCGCGCGAGAGCCACGTGCTCGGCACGTGGGCGAACGCGAGCGAGGTCGCGGCGCCCTCGCGCGCCAGCCGATTCAGCGTCGGCGTGACCTCGCGCCCGTGGAGGCGCGCGCCGAGCACATCCCAGCGGAAGCTCTCGAGGAAGATCAAGAGCACGTGGGGGCTTCCCGCAATCGGATGCGGGCGGGGTCCCTCCCGGGTGCTCGGTGGCCGCGCGCTCGCCGGAAGATCGCCGCCGATCCCGTCCTGATCGATGCCATCGCCCGGGATGTCCAGCGCGAACGGGCTCCTCGCCGCGTCCCAGGGATCCGGGTCGGGCGGGCGGGAGAGCCAGCCGCTGCCGTCGCGGTCCACGTCGGTCGCGAGCGCCGCCGCGTCGGAGAGCAGCCGGCCCGCGGGCTTCCAGTCGAGGCCGAAGTGCAGCGCCTCGGCGCGCGCGGCCGTGAGCCCGAGCGCTGCGAGCGCGATCGACCAGCTCAACCCGGCGAGCGCGGCGAGCGTGCGCCAGCCGGGCAGGCCCGGGGGCGTGATGCGCTTCTCGAGCGCCCCTGCCGCCCAGGCCTGTGCGACGAGGCCGGCGGCGAACGCCAGCGAGAGCAGCCCGATCGACGGGAGGTCCTGGGCCGCCTCGGCGAACGCCTGCCAGCGGCTCCCCGCCGCTAGATCGACCAGCAAGTCGAGGTCGAGCACCTGGCCGAGCACGCGGTGGAGCCGGTGCATGGCGAGCTCGAACGCGATCGGCAGGGCGAGCGCGAGCGTCGCCGTCGCCGCGAGCGCCCGCAGCGGACTGCCCAGCAGCGCGCGCAGCGGCGCGAGCAGCGCGAGCCAGAGCGACGCGAGCAGCGCGGCGTCGAAGGCGGCCCCGAGCGCGAGGAAGGGCGCGGCCTTGGCCAGCGAGCCCAGCGCATAGCTGTTGAAGCCGCTCCCGAAGTAGGCCTGGGTGAGCTGCAGCACCACCGCGTCGACCGCGCCGAGGGTGACGACGCTCGCGGCGAACAGCGCGACCCAGAGGCGCGCGCCGCGCCTCACGTCGGACGGCACGCGCGCTCGGCGAAGCGGGCGGCATCGGCGAGCCAGCGCAGCGCGCTCTGCTCGACCTCGTCGCTGCGCGCGCGCAGCGCCTCCCCGCTGATCAGGAGCAGCGTGAGCGGTCGGCTTCCGCCGAGCAGAGCGCGCGGCAGGTCGCGGAGCTGCGCGGCCCGCGGCGAGGCGACCGGCTCGTTCTCGTACAGAAAGGCGTAGGCGACGATGCGCGCGGGCGGCCCGGTTCGGTCCCAGACCACGTGCACCGGCAGCGCGCGCCCGTCGAGGGCGACCTCGCGCGCGCTCTGCGCGTCGGGCTCGATGCGCAGGCCGCTGAAGCGCAGCGGATCGTCGGCCAGCGCGGACCCGCGCCACGCGCGCACGATCTGGAAGTCGAGCGGTCGATCGGAGAGGTACGGATGGGCCACGCGGCCCTCGCTCCACTGGAAGATCTCGGGCGTCAGCTCCTCCAGGCGCTCGCCCCGCGCGCTGGCGCCGGGGATGAGCGACGTGGCGCGCAGCGCCTCGGGGCTGCGGCATGCGTCCGGGCCGTGGGGGCCGAGCTCGAAGCGCAGCGCGGCGAACGCAGCCAGGGCGACGAGCAGGAACGTCGCGAGGCCGTAGCGCCCCGAGAGCCGCGTCACCGCGCCTCTCCCAGCGGGTCGCGTCCGGCGATCCAGAGCAGCCCCGCGATCGGCACCACGAACGTCAGCACGCCGGTCGCGGGGTGGATGGGCGTGTGCATCACCCAGGGTCCGAGCTGGGCGCTCATCAGGATCAGCGCGAATACGCGCAGGGTGTTCGCGCCGAGCGCGAGGGGTGCAGCGGCCGCGAGCAGCGCGAGGCGCCGGGCGTGCGAGCCCGCGTAGCAGGCCAGCAGGATCGCCATCGCGGTCGCCGCGTAGAGCGCGGCGATGCCGCTGCAAGCGTCGGCCACGATGAAGGTGGACTGGGCGCCCGCGAGCTGGATCACGGTGCCATCGCGGAGCGCCGGCACGCGGATCGCAGCGAGCAGCGGCATCACGCCCGCCGCGGTGAGATGACGCAGCCCGATCGTGGTCGCGACCATCGTCGGCAGCGGGACCATGAGCAGGCCGAGGGCGAGCGGGACGCGCAGGCGCTGGGTCCGGCGCGTTCCCAGGAAGAGCAGCGAGCAGCCCGTCAGCGTGCCCACCAGCGCGATCACGCTGAGTGTGTGCGTGCCGAGCACGGCGTCGGCGAGCGCCAGCGCGAGAGAGGGCACGAGCCACAGGAAGCCAGCCGGCGAGCTCTGCGGGCTCGGATCGGGATCGTCGCGCAGCGCGCGCAGCGCGAGGTAGACCATGAGCGGCGGCATGAAGATGCCGTGGTCGTTGATCCAGACGCTCGACGTCCAATGGCGCCAGAGCCAGTGCAGCGTCGGCCAGAACAGCGCGAGCCCGGCCGCGAGGCAGGGGAGCAGCACGAGCGGGGGCGGGGCGAGAGACGGGAAGAGCGCGGGGCGCGCCGCGTCGGCGTCCGCGTCGCCCCAGGGCTTGCGCCAGGCTCGCAGCGCGAAGAGCGCACCGCCCGCGAGCGAGCCGAGCAGGATCGCGCGGGGGCGCTCATCCCCGGTGAGCGGGCTCAGCGCCAGCAGCACCGCCACTCCGGCGGCGAGTGCCAGCTCCTTGGCGAGTCGGCGCCGGCTCACGCTCAGGGCGCCGGCGCGGCGAAGCGCTCGAGCAGGTACTCGGCGAGATCGCGTCGAGCCGCCGGGTCGAGCCCGAAGTCGGGCATCGGCGGCGTGGGCGCCGCGAGGAAGGCCGCGAGCGAGGCCGCGTCGTAGCGCCGACCGAGCTCCGCGAGCGGCTTGGCGACGACGCCGGACGCCGCCTGCGCGGGGTCGTGGCAGCTCGCGCAGGGGTGCTCGGCGAAGAGCGCCGCACCCCGCTCGCGCGCCGCGGCGAGCTCGGCGGGCGCGAGGGGGCCGAGCGGAGCCTCGCTTGCTGCCGTCGCCGCCGTTTGGGAAGCCGCGAGGGGCGGCCCTGCCGGCCGTGCGCCCTTGCGGCGGATCGCGTAGATCGCGCCAGCATAGTCATCCGAGACGTAGATGATCCCGCTGTTCGGCGCTTCGGCGATCGCCACCGGCCGGCCGCTCACGCGCTCGCCGTCGAGGAAGCCCGTCACGAAGTCCTCGCCGCGGATCGTGCCGTCGGCGCCCCAGTGCAGCGCCACGACCTTGTAGCCGTCCTTCGACGTGCGATTCCAGGAGCCGTGCAGGGCGACGAGCGCCGCGCCCGCGTAGGCGGCGGGCTGGCTCGGGTGGGCGAGGAACGCCATGCCGAGCGGCGCGTTGTGCGCCCGGAACGAGAAGGCCGGCGGCAGCGAGGCCGCGATGCGCGCCTCCTGGCCGGCGCCGAGGTCGGGATCCGGCACGCGGTCGCCGTACGCCACCGGCCAACCGTAGTCGCCGCCGCGCCACCACGCGGTCCAGCTCGCACGGCGGGATGTCGTCCCCCAACAAGTCGCGCCCGTTGTCGGTCGCGTAGAGCTCGTCGGTGCCGGGGCGCCAGGCGAAGCCGACCGCGTTGCGCAGACCGCGCGCGTAGATCTCGCCGGCGCTGCCGTCGAGGTGGAAGCGCAGCATGGTGGCGCGCCGCTCGTCCTGTTCGACGCACGCGTTGCAGGACGAGCCCACGGTCACGTAGAGCGCGCCGTCCGGCCCGACCCCCACGCCGCGCGTCCAGTGGTTCCCGCCTTCGGGCAGGCCCGTGACGATCTGCTCGTAGGGGCCGGCGAGCGCGCCCTTCGCGACGTCGAAGCGCACGCGTCCGATCGCGCTGCCTTCGGCCACGTAGAGCCAGCCCTCGTGGAGGGCCATGCCGTGGGGTCGGTCCAGTCCAGTCAGGAGATCGCTCGTCTGGTCGGGCAGGCCGTCGTCGTTCTTGTCCCGGGCGAGCAACACCAGCTTGCCTTCGCGCGTGGCGCTGGCGAGCAGGTCTCCGCGCGGGGTTGCGAGCAGCATGCGCACCCGCGGGACCACTGCGTAGAGCGCAATCTCGTAGTCCGGGGGAACGTGGAGCTCGCGCTCGACGTCGGCTTGCGCCGGTGGTGCGCCCCCCCAGCCGAAGAGGCCGTTCAGGATGGGCGCCAGGCTCACGGCGTAGCGCTCGGGGAGCGCTGCCCGCAGCGCCGCGCACGCCCCGAGGCCCGCGACGAGAACCGCAGCCACGACTGTCACCGACCGGCGCGACATCGCCGCGCAGAATAGCGGCCGGCCCGGCCAGGGTTGACACGCCGGGCCCCGCGCGGCATCAATCCGCGCTCTTTTCGGACGGGTCTCCCGGCCGATCCAGCGCCGGGCCTGGTCGCCCGCGGGAGCTCCGAGATGACAGAGCGCATTCGCAAGGGCGATCTCGTCCAGGTCCGCAGCGGAAAGTTCGCGGGCAAGCAGGGCCGCGTGCTCAAGGTCGACCCCGAGCGCGGGCGCGTGCGGGTCGAGGGCGTCCGCATCCAGAAGCGCCACCGCAAGCCGGGCAGCGCCGGTCAGCGCGCGGGCGGGATCATCGAGCGCGAGGGCTTCGTGCACGCCTCGACGGTGGCGCTCGTCGATCCCAAGTCCGGCAAGCCGAGCCGCGTCCGCATCGAGGAGCGCGCCGGCAAGCGCGTGCGCGTGCTGAAGAAGAGCGGCGAGCTCGCGCCCGATCCCAAGCAGAGCTAGGGGAGTCGACCATGGCCAAGAAGAGCAAGCGCGAGAAGATCAAGCTCGAGTCGAGCGCCGGCACCGGGCACTTCTACACGACGAGCAAGAACCGGACGAACACGCCCGACAAGCTCGAGTTCAAGAAGTACGACCCGGTCGCGCGCAAGCACGTCCCGTACAAGGAAACCAAGCTGAAGTGAGGTCGTGCCCGGTGGCTGCAGCAGACGGGCTGCGCCCGCTGCTGAGCCACTGAACGTCACCCTCAGCTCCCGCGGTCGAACGCTTCGGCGAGTACCGCGGCGTCGGGAGCGCGCCCGGTCCAGAGCCGCAGCTGCTCGAGCGCCTGCTCCACGAGCATCCACTTCCCGGAGACCGTCCGCGCGCCGCGCGCGCGCGCGTCGCGGAGCAGGCGCGTCTCGAGCGGGTCGTAGACGGCGTCGAGCACCACGCTGTCCGGCCGCAGCGCCTCGGCCGGGACCGGCGAGAGCTCGCTCGCGAGCCCCACGCTCGTGGTGTTGACGAGCACGTCATGGGCCTCGTCGGCGAGCGCGGAGAGCGGGCCGGCGCCCTCGGCGCCGAGCTCGCGCGCGAGCGCTCGCGCGCGCTCCGGGGTGCGGTTCAGCACGCGCACGCGCGCACCCCCGCGCGTGAGCGCATAGACCGCCGCGCGCGCGGTGCCGCCTGCGCCGAGCACGACCGCGCGGCGGCCCGCGAGCTCCGTCTCGCGGCCGAGGGCGCGCGCGATGCCCAGCCAGTCGGTGTTGGCGCCCAGCAGGCGCTCGTCGACGCGGGTCACGGTGTTCACGGCGCCGATCGTGCGCGCGACGTCGTCCACCGCGTCGAGGTGCGCCATGACCGCCTGCTTGTGCGGCAGCGAGATGGCGAGCTGCCGCACGCCGAGCGCGCGCGCGCCGGCGATGGCCGCGCCGAGGCGCGCGGGCGGCACGTCGAAGGCGAGGTAGACCGCGTCGATGTCCAGCGCGGCGAAGGCCGCGTTGTGCATGGCCGGCGAGCGGGTGTGGCCGGCTGGGTGCAGGAAGATCCCGCACAGCTGCGTGCGCGGGCCCGGGGGTCGAGGACTCATTGCGCCGGGAACACCAGCACCTTGCACTGGTGGGTCGGTTGCGCGAGCGCCGCGAAGGCCGCAGGCACGCCGTCGAGGCCGATGCGATCGGTCACCAGCTCGGTCGGGTCGACGCGGCCCTGCTCCAGCATGTCGAGGGTGTACTGGAAGTCGTCCTTCTCGTAGGCGAGCACGAACTGGACGGCGGTCTCCTTCATCACCGCCGCCACGGGCTGGAAGGAGTCGGGCCCCACGCAGACGCCCGCCACGATCACGCGGCCGCGGAAGCGCACGCGCGCGATGGCGTCCTCGATCAGCCCCTGGGCGCCGACGGCCTCGAACACGACCTCGGGGCCGCCCGACGCGTGACGCTCGAGCACGGCGGCCAGGTCCTCGTGGGCGGGGTCGACCACGCGCGTCGCGCCGAGCCGCTCGGCCAGCGCGCGCCGCCCCGGGGCGCGCTCCGAGACGATCACCTCCCGCGCGCCGAAGTGGCGCGCCCAGAGCGCGATCGCGAGACCGATCGGCCCCGCGCCGATCACCAGGCAGCGCTCGCCGCGCCGGATGCGCCCGACGTTCACCGCGTGCAGCCCCACCGCGAGGGGCTCCACCAGCGCCGCGAGCTCGTCGCTCACACCGTCGGGCACGCGCACGATCTCGTGCTCGGCGACCGCCACGTACTCGGCGTAGGCGCCGTTGGGCAGGCCGAGGCCGATCGGCGTCTGCTGCACGCAGTAGACGCCCATGCCGCTGCGGCAGCGCTCGCAGCTCCCGCAGGAGAGATTCGGGAGCGCGCACACGCGCGTGCCTGCGCGCAGGCCGCCCTTCGTCTCCATCACCTCGCCGGTGAACTCGTGGCCCATGATCGCGCCGGGCGGCAGCAGCTTGTGCTGGTGGAGGTGGAGATCGCTCCCGCAGATGCCGCAGGCGCGCACCCGCAGCACCACCTGCTTCGCGAGCGGGCGCGGATCGGGCACGCTCTCGACCGAAAGCTCCCCGGGACTTCTCGAGACGACGGCGCGCATCTCCGACTCCGCTGGCAGGCCGCTAGATTACCTTGATCCATTGCGAGCACGGGAGTCCTGCGTGGCGAGAGTGGCGATCCTGATGGGCAGCGCGAACGACTACGAGGTGATGAAGGCCGCCGAGGACGCCCTCGGCGCGCTGGGCGTGGAGAGCGACGTCCGGGTGATCTCCGCCCACCGCACCCCCGAGCGCCTCACGCGCTACCTGGCGAGCGCCGAGGCGAAGGGGATCGAGGTAGTGATCTGCGGCGCCGGAGCCGCTGCCCACCTGGCGGGTGTCACCGCGGCGCACACCGTGCTGCCCGTGCTCGGCGTGCCCATCGACTCGTCCCCGCTCCAGGGCCTCGACGCGCTGCTCTCGACGGTGCAGATGCCAGGCGGCATCCCCGTCGCCACCTTCGCGATCGGCAAGGCGGGCGCCAAGAACGCGGGCCTCTTCGCGGCGGCGATTCTGGCCGGCCGGGACCCCGCCGTGCGCAAGCGCCTCGAGCAGTTCCGCGAGCAGCAGAGCGCGAGCGTTCCCGAGCGCCCGTAAGGCGAGAGGCAGCGAGGCGGGGACGCTGGTTGACTACGTGTCAACTTGGGGACGCTGGTTGAAACGCCTGCGTTTCAACCAGCGTCCCCAAGTTGACACGTAGTCAACCAGCGTCCCCGTCCCGCGAGCGCTGGAGGGCGGCCTTCAGGTCCTGCCAGACGAGGCGACGGTTCTCGGGCGTGTACTGGCGCAGCAGGAAGGCCGGGTGAAAGGTGGGCATCACCGGGAAGCCCCGGTAGTCGTGCCAGGTCCCGCGCACGCGCGTGATCGACACGTCGCGCCCGAGCAGCAGGCTCGTCGCGGGCTTGCCGAGCGCGACGATCACACGCGGCCGGATGGCGTCGATCTGGCCGTCGAGGAAGGGGCGGCAGGCGCCCACCTCGGGCGGGAGCGGCGTGCGATTTCCCGGCGGGCGGCACTTCACGATGTTGCAGATGTAGACGCTCGCGCGCGGGATCTGGAGGCCGTTCTCGATCATGCGCGTGAGCAGCTCGCCGGCGCGGCCCACGAAGGGGAGGCCGCGGAGATCTTCCTGCTCGCCGGGACCCTCGCCGATGAACAGGATCTCGGCGTTCGGGTTGCCGTCGCCGAACACGATCTGCGTGCGGCCCTGATGGAGCGCGCAGCGCGTGCACTCGCCCAGCCGCGCGCGCACCTGCTCGAGGGTCGGCCGCTCGCCCGGCGCTGCGGCGTCGGCGCGCGCGGCCGGTGCGGCGCTGGGCCGCGCAAAGCTCTCCACGCCCTCCTCGCCGAGCTCGGCGAGCCAGCCGCGCGCGGCGCGCAGCACCGCGCGCGCCTCGGGGATCAGCGACCGGTCCACTTCGGGGTCCGCTTCTCGAAGAAGGCGGCGATGCCCTCGGCCGCGTCGGCGGTGCGCGAGGTCAGCACGATCGCCTCGCGCAGATAGACGAGCGCCGCGTGCGAGTCCATCTCCGCCATGGTGTAGACGGCTTCCTTGCCGATGCGCAGCGCCTGGGGCGAGAGCGCGAGCAGCTTCTCGCACAGCTCGCCGACGGCGGCGTCGAGCTCGGCGTCCTTCACCACGCGCGTCGCGATGCCGAGCGCGAGCGCCTCGGCCGCCCCGACGCGGCGTCCGGTGAGCACGAGGTCGAGCAGCGTCTTGCGCGACCCGATCGCGCGCAGGATCGGCACGCTCACCATCAGCGGCAGCAGGCCCAGCGTGATCTCGGGCAGGCCGAACTGCGCGCTCTCGGCGACGATCGTGAAGTCCGCGGCCACCGCGAGCCCGAAGCCTCCGGCGAGCGCGAAGCCCGGCACGCGCGCGATCACGGGCTGCGGCGCGCGCTCCATGGCGCGCATCACGCGCGCCACCGCATCGAAGTGGGCGCGGCTCTCGTCGATGCTCTTGTGGCCCAGAATCTCCTTCAGGTCGGCGCCGGCGCAGAACACGCGGTCGCCGGCGCCGCGCAGCACGATCACGCGCGCGCGCTCGTCGGCGGCCGCGGTCTCGAACGCGAGCTCGAGCTCGCGGGACGTGGCGCGATCGAGCGCGTTGCGCTTCTCCTCGCGATCGATGGTCAGCGTGCAGACGCCACTCGCTGCCAGCGCGCTCGTCACGTTGGGCATGTCAGGACTCCGCTCGAAGCGCGCTCCCGAGCAGGCCCACCACCGTGCCCGTCGGCAGCGCGCGCGAGACCAGGCCGGTCAACGGCCGGTCGCTGTGGCGCTGGTGCTCGATCTTCTCCTTGACGTGGAACTCGAAGCCCGGGTCGTTCGCGTCGTCGTGGCAGGTGCCGCAGACCTGGAGGATCGCGCAGGAGCCGCACTTGTCCGCCAGGCTCGTGATCGTGCCGCGCTTCTGCGCGCCCTCCTTCACGTGATCGCCGCCCGGGCCGTGGCACGACTCGCAGCCCACGCTCGCGAGCGCCGGGTGGGTCTTCGCGTTGCCGCCGGGCGGGAAGCCGCCGGGCCGCGCCAGGCCCGTCACGTGGCAGCGAAGGCACTCCGCGTTCCCGGCCTCGCCCTTGCTCACGAGCGTGGCGAGAGACGCCGCGTGCGGATGCTTCTGCCAGAGCCCGTACTCCTTGGCGTGACAGCTCGCGCAGGCCTCGCTGCCCACGAAAGCGGCCGCGCTCGGCAGGAGATCGCTGCGCGCGCGGTGGCGCTCCTCGATCAGGCGCCGGCGCGCATCGGGCGAGAGGCCGGCGAACTGCGCGTTCGCCGCGTGGGAGACTCTCGGCAGGAAGCTCGCGTAGGAGAAGCCGAGCGAGTGCTCGGGCGTGTGGCAGGTTGCGCACACCTTCTCGTAGTCGTGGTTCGGCCCCAGATGGTTGGGCGAGAGGTGCGGACCGCCGCGCCCGTGGCAGGTCTCGCAGCCCACGTCCTCGAGCGACCGCTGGGGGCGCGCGATCGAGTAGCCGCCGGGCTGCCCGTAGCCGACGGAGTGGCAGACCACGCACTCCGAGCGCCCGTCGGCGCCTTGGCGGACGAGTGTGTTCATGGCCGTGGCGTGGTTGGTGAGCTGCCAGGTGCTCGCCTCGCTCTCGTGGCACACGGCGCAGAACTCGTTGCCGCTGAAGCCGCCCTGGGAGAGCAGCATCGGCGGCGTCTCGCCGACGAGCTTCGCGAGCCGCATCTGGGCGAGCGGCGGCTCCCGCTCGTTGTTCCAGCCCTCGGTGCGCGACACGATGCGGCCCTGGCCGTCGACGAGCAGCAGCACCGGCACGCCCTGCAGCGCGCCGTACGCGCTGCGGATCTTCACGTCGGGATCGAACACCACCGGAAAGAAATCGAGCCCGTCGCGCTCGAGCTGGTCCTTCACCGCGTACTCGCTGGGCGAGACGGAGATGCCCACCAGCGGCGGGCGCTTCGCCGCGGGGAGCTTCGCGAGCTCGGCCTTCAGGAAGTTGAGCGCGTCGTGGCAGTGCGGGCAGGTGTGCAAGAAGAAGATCAGCACGAAGGGCTTGCCGCGCAGGCTCGCGAGCTGAAAGGGCGCGCCGCCGCCCAGGCGCGGCGCGCTGAAGTCCGGCGCGAGCGGGCGATCGGCGAGGTCGTCGGGCGTCGCCTTCGTAGACTGGGGAATACGCAGGTAGCCGCGCAGCATCCCCTCGACGGTCGCGGCGGGGTCGGGGCCCTCGCTCGCGAAGTAGGTGCTGCCGTCGATCAGCTGGCCGTCGGCGTCGGCGATCAGCACCCAGACGTTCGACTGCAGCCCGAGCTTGCCGTTGAAGGAGCCGTCGGGATCGAAGAACGTCGGAATCTCGAGGCTGGCCTCCTTCAGGAAGGCCTGGGTCTTCTCGACGGTCGAGCCCATCGAGAAGCCGACGATCTCGAAGTTGTAGCGGGCGCGTTCCATCGCCACGGCCGCGACGGCCGTGCGCACCAGGCTCGCGTCGCTCACCTCGGGGTTGAAGCCGAACAAGAGCGCGCGGCGGCCGAGGAATTTGCGGATCGCGAGGGGCGAGCCGTCGAGGGCCGCGCCCTCGAAGTTGGGAAGCGGCCGTCCGCGCGCCTCGCTGGTCGGCGGGGCGGGCGCGGCCGCGCTCTGCGCCGGCGCGGCCTGCGCCGCGCCGTCCGCTGCGGGAGAGCTCGGCGAGGAGTCCGAGCATGCGGCCCAGCCGAGCGCGAGCCCCAGGGCGGCGGCGTGGAGCAGGGCGGTGGCGCGCACGGCGCGGAGGGTAGAGGGGCGCGATCGTCGCGCAACGAAGAAGGGCGGCCGGCTCGCGCCGACCGCCCTTCAGGAACCGGAACCGGACGGAGCGCCTAGACCTTCTCGAGGATGTGGATCCCGCAAGCGCTGCCGAGGCCGATCACGTGGGTCATGCCGAAGCGCGCGCCCTGCACCTGGCGCTTGCCCGCCTCGCCGCGCAGGTGCGTCGAGATCTCGTAGATGTTGGCGATGCCGGTCGCGCCGAGCGGGTGGCCCTTCGAGAGGAGCCCGCCCGAGACGTTGACCGGAACGCGACCGCCCAGCGCGCTCGCGCCGCTGTCGATCATCTGGCCCGCCTCGCCGTCCTTGCACAGGCCGAGGTTCTCGTAGTGGAGGATCTCGGCGGTCGCGAAGCAGTCGTGCAGCTCGACCAGGTTGATGTCCGAAGCGCCCACGCCCGCCATCTCGTAGGCCTTCTTGGCCGCCAGGCGCGTGCAGGTGTTCACGTCGGGCATCACGAGGTCCCGCTCCTGCCACGGATCGCTCGTCAGCACGGAGGCCTTGACGCGCACGGCGCGCTTCATGAGGCCGAGCTCCTTGGCCTTCTTCTCGCTGCACAGCACCGCCGCCGCGGCGCCGTCCACGTTCACCGAGCACATCAGCTTGGTGTTCGGGTAGGCGATCATCTCGGCGTTCATCACCGTCTCGAGCGGGGTCTCGATCTGGTACATCGCCTTCGGGTTCATGGTGCTGTGGTGGTGGTTCTTCACCGCCACCTTCGCGAACTGCGCGAAGGTCGTGCCGTACTTCTTGCTGTGCTCCATGCCCGCCTCGGCGAACACGGCCGGCATCGTGCCGGAGCCGAGCAGACCCTCCTTCGGGATGCCGACGCCGCCGCCGGCGCCGCCGAGCAGGCCCGAGCCCATCTTCTCGACGCCGACCGCCAGCACGACGTCGTAGACGCCGGCCTTGATCGACATCCAGGCCTCGCGGAACGCGGTGGCGCCCGTGGCGCAAGCGTTCGCGCAGTTCACGACCGGCACGCCCGTCTGGCCGATCTGCTGCAGCACGCGCTGGCCGACCATCGCGTTGGCCTGGCCGAGGTTGCCGCAGTACAGGGCCTCCATCTGCTGGATCTTGAGGCCGCAGTCGTCGAGCGCCATCAGCGCGGCCTGCGCGCCGAGCAGCTCGATCGCCGGACCCGTGCCGGCCTTCTGGAACTTGAGCATGTCGATACCGACGACGTAGACGTCGCTCACCTTGGATCTCCTCGTTCCGCGCTAGGCGCGGGGCTGGAAGAAGTAAGAGATGTAGGAATTCCCTTCGCGATCTTTGCGACCGAGGGCGTCCTTGTAGACCACGTCGACCGGCATCCCGAGCTTGATCTTCTCGGGGTTGGGGTCGATGCCGATCAAGTTGCCCTTCACCGTGCCGCCGCCGTCGAGGTCCACGATCGCCGAGACGTAGGGGACCTGGATGCCCGGGAACGAGCGGTGCACGATCGAATACACGTAAAGCTTGCCGGTGTTGGCGAGCTTGGTGGGCGCGATCTTGTCGCGCACGCCGCACTTGGAGCACACGGTGCGCGCGCCAAGGAAGATCGCGCCGCACGCGCCGCACTTGTGCCCTTCTAGATAGGGAGCGCCGCCGTCGGGGAGCTTGAGGAAGTCGACGGCCGGCAGCGGCTTCTTCGCCGCCTGGGCTTCTGCCATGGGGGGAGTCTCCTTCGCAATGGGTGCGAAGGCGGCAGGATGCCAGCGCCGCCCAGGGGCGGCAAGCGAGCGGCCTGCGTCCCCGTGGGCTCCGCTCCTAGCGCGGCGGGCCCGGGGGGCCGGGCGGGAGCTTGCGCAGCGCCTCCTTCAGCTCGACGGCCTTGCGCTTGAAGTGCTCGTTGGTCGGCTCGAAGGCGAGGGCCATCTTCAGGTTGCGCGCGGCGGAGGGGAGGTCGCCCTTGTCGAAGTCCGCCCGGGCCAAGCCGAAGTAGCGGCGACCGTTGGGCGTCTTGCCGAGATAGTCGTCGGCCGCCTGCTTGTCGGCTCTCGCCTCTGCGAGCGCCAGCGGGATGCGATTGGCGCCGCCGCGCAGCTGCTCGTCGTAGGCGCCGCGACGGCGTGCGTCGCGCAGCACCTGGTAGGCCTCGCACACGCGCTTGGCGACGCGCTCGAGCGACTCGCGGTCGCTGCCCTCCAGGTGGCGGTTCGCGTCCGGGTGGAACTTGCGCGACGCGCTGTAGTAGGCGGTCTTCACCAGCGAGGCCGGCGCGCCGCGCTCGAGCTCGAGCAGCTGATAGTAGTCGAGGTCGTCCACCAGCTTCGCCAGCGTGCGAACCTCGGAGACGGTGAGACCGGGCACCAGCGCCACCTCACTCGTCGTCGTGGTGGTACCGGGACAGATCCGCGCCGTGATCGAACAGGCTCTCGCCGCCGCTCATCAGGTCGGCCCGGTCGGGATCGCCGTTGGCCTCGACCTCGATGCCCTCGAGATCGGCTTCCTCGACGGCGACCGCCTCCTGGAGGACCTCGTCGTCGCTCACCAGGTCGATCTCGGCCTCGCCCTCGACCACCTCGAGCCCGCTCGGCTGCGTGGTGTCGTCGGCGGGATTGAGCGTGCGCGGCGCGGGCGCGTCGTCCTCCTCGGGGACCGCGGGCGCAGGCGCCGGGGCGACGGGAGCGGGCGCCACCGCGCGCTTCGCCGGGGCCGGCGTCACAGCGGGCGCGGGCTGCAGCACCGGCACCGCCTTCTGGACGACCGCCGCACGCCTCGGCAGCGCCACCGGCTTGGGCGCCGGCGCGCGCGGCGGAGGCGGCGGAGCGACCGCGGGCTCCGCCACGGCGATGTCCTGCTCGGGATTCGTCTCGGACTGGACGCGCGAGGTGCGGTCGGCCTCGAGGATCTGGTCCAGCTCGCCCTCCGAGAGGCCCGACGAGAAGCTGAGCGTGGTCGAGGCTGCCTTCTTCGTCTCCTGATCGCGGGCGGTCACGTTCACGATGCCGTCGGCGTTGATCTCGAAGGTGACGTCGATCTTCACCTGGCCGCGCGGCGCGCGCTTGAAGCCGCTGAACTCGAACTGGCCGAGCAGCTCGTTCTCCTGAGCCTTGCGCGACTCGCCCTGATAGACGCGGATCTGCACGCGCTCCTGGTTGTCCTGGGTCGTCGTGAAGGTGCGCGTCTGCTCGATCGGGACCGGCGTGTTGCGCTCGATCAGCGTCTCGGCGAGCCCGCCCGCCACGCCCACGCGCAGCGAGAGCGGGGTCACGTCGAGCAGGAACGCGCCGCCGCCCGCCGCCTCCTCGGTGTCGTGGTCGCCCATCAGCGCCGCGGCGTGGATCGCCGCGCCCATCGCGACCACCTCGTCGGGGTCGACGTCGATGCGCGGATCGCGCTGGAAGTAGCTCTTCACGTTGTCGCGGATCAGCGGGAGCCGGGTCGGCCCGCCCACCAGGATCACGCCGTCGAGGTCGCGCACCACCATGCCCGCCTGCTGGAGCGCCTCGTCGCACACCTTGAAGGTGCGCTGCACGAGGTCGGCCACCAGCGCGGTGAACTCGGCGAGCTGTAGCGTGCGCCCGAGGTCGAGCGCGTTGCCCTGCGCGTCGCGCGCGATCTCGGGAATGCGGATCTCCGCCTGCTCGTCCACCGAGAAGGTGCGCTTGGCAGCCTCGGCCGCGACTTTGAGCTTCTCGAGCGCGTAGGGGTCGCTGCGCAAGTTGATGCCGTGCTTGGCGACGAACTCGTCGGCCAAGAGGTCGATGATGCGGTCGTCGAAGTCGTCGCCGCCGAGGTACGTGTCGCCGCAGGTGGCGAGCACCTCGAACACGTCCTTGCCGATCTCGAGCACCGAGATATCGAAGGTGCCGCCGCCCAGATCGTAGACCGCGACCTTCTGGGTGAGTCCCTTGCCGAAGCCGTAGGCCAGTGCCGCCGCGGTCGGCTCGTTCAGCAGCCGCAGCACCTCGAGGCCCGCGATCTTGCCGGCGTCCTTGGTGGCCTGGCGCTGGTTGTCGTTGAAGTAGGCGGGGACAGTGATCACGGCCTTGGTGACGGGGTGCCCGAGCCGCGCCTCCGCGATGCTCTTCATCTCCTTCAGCACCATCGCCGAGATCTCGGGCAGCGAGTAGAGCTCGTCCCGGATCTGGATGCGGACGCTGTGGCCGGGGCCTTCCACGATCTTGTAGGCGCAGATCGCGCGGGCCTTCTTCACTTCCTCGGAGAACGAGTAGCGGCCGATCAGGCGCTTCGCGGACGCCACCGTGTTGATCGGATCGAGGATCAGGTTCGCGCGCGCCGCGTTGCCGACCTGGACCGAGCCATCCTCCTTGAAGGCCACCACGCTGGCGGTGATGTGCTCGCCATAGGAGTTGGGGAGGACTTCGATCTTGCGCCCGCGCGCGATCGCGACACAGGAGTTGCTCGTGCCGAGGTCGATGCCGATCGCGAGTTCCGCCATGCATCCTCCGCCCACTGCCCGAGGCCGGCCGGCCTTCCGGGCGTATCGGCCTGACCCGGGGGTGGCCTGAGCCCGGTTCGGGGCCTGGTTTCGCGCCTCGGGGGCGTGCGCTAACGGGTCTGTCTTCCAGGGAGCAAAGCCGCGATGTCCGGTCACTCGAAATGGGCCACGATCCGGCGCAAGAAGGGCGCCATCGACGCCAAGCGCGGGAAGATCTTCACCAAGCTGATCCGGGAGATCGCCACCGCCGCCCGGCTGGGCGGGGGGGCCGTCGACGCGAACCCCCGCCTGCGCCTCGCCGTGGAGAAGGCGCGCGCCGTCAACATGCCCAAGGACAACATCCAGCGCGCCATCCAGAAGGGCACGGGGGGAGGCGAGGGCGCGAGCTTCGAAGAGGTGGCCTACGAGGGCTACGGGCCCGGGGGTGTCGCGATCCTGGTCGAGGCGCTCACCGACAACCGCGCGCGCACGGTGGGCGAGGTGCGCCACTGCTTCACGCGCCACGGGGGCAACCTGGGGGCGCCGGGCTGCGTCTCGCACCTGTTCGAGAAGAAGGGCAACGTGGTCTTCGAGGGCGCCGCGAACGCGGACGCGCTCATGGAGGCCGCGCTCGAGGCGGGCGCCGACGATGTGCTCGAGGACGAGGGCGTGCTCACGGTGGTCACCCGCCCCCAGGAGCTCGACGGCGTGAAGAGCGCTCTCGAGAAGGCCGGCTATCCGGCGGTGCGCGCCGAGATCACCATGCAGCCGGCCACGCTCGTGGCGCTCCAGGGCGACGCCGCCGAGTCGATGGTGAAGCTCGCCGAAGCGCTCGAGGACCTCGACGACGTCCAGAACGTCCACGCGAACTTCGACATCCCCGCCGACGAGCTCGCCCGCCTCGCGGGCTGAGTGCAAGCGGCGCTCCGCCGCGCGCAGCGGGCCACAGGCGCGGAGTCTCGGAGTGCCCCGCGCGGCGATTGGCCTAGACTGGGCGCGCCTCCCCGCCCCTTTCCCTCCGCGCGAGTCGCTCTTGCGAATCCTCGGGATCGATCCCGGCACGAACGTCACGGGCTACGGCGTCATCGAGCGCGAGGGCGCGGGGCTCCGCCACGTCGCGCACGGGACGCTGCGCCCGCCGCGCGAGCGCGCGATGGAGCAGCGCCTCGCGGAGCTCCACGCGGGGCTGGCTGGGCTCTTGGCGGACTACGCGCCCGACCTGGTGGTGATCGAGCGCATCTTCGTGGCGGCGAGCCCGCACTCGGCGCTCGTCCTGGGCCAGGCGCGCGGCGTCGCGCTGGCCGCGGCGGGAGCCGCGCGCGTCCCCGTGCAGGAGCTCGCGCCCCAGGCGATCAAGCTCGCCGTCACCGGCAACGGCGCGGCGCACAAGGTGCAGGTGCAGGCGATGGTGCGCCGGCTCCTCGCGCTCTCGCTCGTGCCGCCGCGCGACGCCGCGGACGCGCTCGCCGCGGCGATCTGCTCGGCCCATCGCGGGCGGCTCGCCGCCCTGCCGCTGGCCCTCGCGAGCCGGGGGCGCGGGCGCGGCGCGCGGCGCGCCGCCTCCTTCGTGCTGCGGAGCGCGCGGTGATCGGGCGCCTCGAGGGCGTGCTGCTCGAGCGCGCGCCGACGCGCGTGCTGATCGACGTGCGCGGGGTCGGTTACGAGGTCTGGATCCCGCTCTCCACGTTCGGCCAGCTCCCCGACGAAGGGAAGACGATCGCGCTGCGCATCTACACCCACGTGCGCGAGGACGCGCTCGTGCTGTTCGGCTTCGCGACGGAGCTCGAGCGCGCGGCCTTCGAGCTGCTGTTGGGAGCGAGCGGCGTGGGGCCCAAGCTCGCCCAGCGCATCCTCTCGGGCATCGACGCGAGTGGGCTCGTGCGCGCGATCCGCGCCTCGGATCTCGCGACGCTGCGCAGCGTCCCCGGCGTGGGCACCAAGCTCGCGGAGCGCATCTGTGTCGAGCTGCGCGACAAGGTCGACGAGCTCCCGCTGCCGGGCGGCGCGCCCGCAGCGCCGCGCGGCGCCGCGCCGGACGCCGATGCCGCGCGCAGCCAGCTCGTCTCGGCGCTGCTGAACCTCCAGACGCCGCGGCCCAAGGCCGAGCGCGTGGCCGAGGAGGTGGTGCAGGAGCTCGGCGCGAGCGCGCCCATCGCCGAGCTCGTGCGTGCGGCGCTGCGCAGGCTCGCGCGATGAGCGCCGAGCGCGGGGAGCTGGCGCGCGACCCGCTGCCCGAGGAGGCCGGCTTCGAGGACAGCCTGCGCCCGCAGACGCTCGCCGAGATGGTCGGCCAGGACCGCCTGCGCGAGAACCTCGCGGTCTTCATCGCCGCGGCGAAGGCGCGCGGCGAGTGCCTCGACCACCTGCTCTTCTCGGGCCCGCCGGGCCTCGGCAAGACCTCGCTGGCGCGCATCGTCGCGCGCGAGATGAACGCGCAGTTCCGCTCTACCAGCGGGCCGGTGCTCGAGCGCGCGAGCGATCTCGCCGCACTGCTCTCGAATCTCGAGCCCAGCGACGTGCTCTTCATCGACGAGATCCACCGGCTGCCGGCCGCGGTGGAGGAGATCCTCTACCCGGCGATGGAGGACTTCCAGCTCGACCTCTTGATCGGGCAGGGGCCGAGCGCGCGCTCGCTGCGCATCGATCTCCCGCGCTTCACCTTGGTGGGCGCGACCACGCGGGCGGGCCTGCTCACCTCGCCCTTGCGCGACCGCTTCGGCTGGTCCGCGCGCCTCGACTACTACCCGGTCGCCGACTTGGTCGGCGTGCTCGCGCGCTCGGCGCGCGTGCTCGGGATAAAGCTCCAGCCCCCGGCCGACGAGCTGATCGCGCAGCGCTCGCGCGGGACCCCGCGCATCGCCAACCGCCTGCTGCGCCGCGTGCGGGACTTCGCGGCGGTGGAGCGCAGCAAGCAAGGGGCGATCGACGAGGAGATCGCACGCTACGCGCTCGAGCGGCTCGACGTCGACGAGGCGGGCTTCGACAAGCTCGACCGGGCGCTCCTGCTCACGCTGATCGACAAGTTCGGCGGCGGGCCCGTCGGAATCGAGACACTGGCCGCCGCCCTGAGCGAGGATCGCGGGACGCTCGAGGACCTGATCGAGCCGTTCCTGATTCAGGGCGGCTTCCTCGACCGCACGCCGCGCGGGCGGGTCGCCACCCGCCGCACCTACGAGCACTTCGGCCTCCCCGTGCCCAGCGGGGGTGGGGGCCGCCAGGGGCACCTTTTCTAGGCTGAGGCGGCGCTCAGTCCGAGGCCGCGGGCGGCCGATACGCGGAGCGAGCCGAACGGCCCGCGCCGTCGGCCCGGGGGACCCTCCTCAGCATGCGCCGGCTGCTCCTGCTCCCGCTCGCTTTGCCTCTCCTCGCGCTCGGCGCGTGGGGGCTCGGGGAGCACTTCGCGCCCAACCACGCGCTGCTCGCCCCCCTCGACGCGCTCGTGCGCGGGGTCTTCAAGGCCGCCGGTCAGGGGGACAAGGCCAAGCTCCTGGTGGGCGTCGTGCCGGGCGGCGTCGTGGCGCTCGCCGGCCTCTTCCTCCTGCTCAAGATCGTGAAGAAGCGCGAAGGCGAGGGCGAGGCCCCGCCGGCAGCCGGCTCGGGCGAGCCGGGCGAGGTGAAGCTCAGCGCCGCGGCCGTGCGCAAGGCCGGCAAGCGCGCCGCGGCGCTCGCGAAGCAGGGCGACGTGGTGGGCGCCGGCGATCTCTGCCTCGAGACGGGGCTCCACGACCAGGCGGTCAAGTACTTCGTCCAGGCCCAGGACTTCGGGCGCGCGGCCGACGTGCGCCAGGCCCAGCACCGCTACGAGGAGGCCGCCGACTTCCTGGTGCAGGCCGGACGCTTCGACACTGCGGGCTCGCTCTTCGCCTCGCGCAGCCAGTGGGAGAAGGCTGCGGATTGCTACCGCAAGAGCGGCCGCATGAGCGTGGCGGCCGAGATGTACGAGAAGGCCGAGCGCTGGGAGCTCGCCGGCGAGTGCTACATGCGCTGCGAGTTCCATCGCCACGCGGCACAGGCGTTCCTCAAGATCCAGAGCTGGAAGAAGGCGGCGGCGGCGCTCGAGAAGGCGATCGAGGACGAGACGGGCCAGGCCCTCGCGGGCGATCGCGAGAAGGCCAAGGAAGTGCGCAAGCTCGTGCTCCAGACGGCAAAGCTGTACGAGCAATCGAGCGATATGCCGGCGGCGCTGCGCGTGCTCACCGCCGGCGAGTGCTGGGGGGCCGCGGCCGAGGTCGCCGAGCGCACCGGCATGTTCGAGAAGGCGGCCGAGCTCTATCAGCGCGCAGGCAACGCTCCGAAGGCCGCCGAGGCGCTGCGCCAGCTCGGCGACGATCGCGCCGCCGCGCAGCTCCTGGGCGAGCACCTGCGCGAGAAGGGCCAGGAAGAGGAGGCGGTGAAGCTCCTGCTCGAGGCCGGCGACCTCGGCGCCGCCGGCGAGCTCTACCGCAAGCTCGAAGACTGGCAGCAGGCGGGCGAGTGCTTCGAGCGGGCGGGCGACGGGATGCGCGCCGCCGAGATGTTCCGGCTCGCCGACGACTGGGAGCGCGCCGCCGGCAGCTACGCGAAGGTGCAGCACTTCCAGGAGGCGGCCGAGTGCGTGGCGCAGCTCGGCGACGCGAAGCGCGAGGCGGGCTTCCTGGCCCAGGCGGGCCAGACCCTCGCCGCCGCCAAGGTCCTGCTGAAGGCCGAGCGCGAGGAAGAGGCGATCAAGCTCCTCCAGTCGGTGGCGCCCGAGGCGTCGGATTTTCGGAGCGCGTGCGCCGTGCTCGGCGAGGTCTTCCGCAGGAAGGGCAAGCACCAGCTCGCCCAGAAGAAGCTCGAACAGGCGATCGGCGGCGCGGCGCCGGCTCCCGCCAACGTCGAGCTCTACTACCACCTCGCGCTCGTCCACGACGGGGCTTCACAGGCGGCGGCGGCAGTCGCCATCTACGAGAAGATCCTCGAGGTCGACTACCACTACCGCGACGTCGAGGAGCGCATCGAGCTCGCCCGCTCCAAGGTCCAGAGCGGCCCTGCGGCGGAGGGGGAGGGGGCGGCCGAGTCCACCTCGCGGCCGCGCGGCGGGCGCTACCGGATCGACAACGAGCTCGGGCGCGGCGGCATGGGCATCGTCTACCGCGCGCACGACGTGGTGCTCGACCGGCCCGTGGCGCTGAAGGTCCTGCCCGACGCGCTGCGCGACAGCCCCGACGCGCTCAAGAACTTCCTGCGCGAGGCCAAGGCCGCCGCGAAGCTGAACCACCCGAACATCGTGATGGTCTACGACGCCGGCGAGCAGGACGGCCGCTACTACATCGCGATGGAGTACGTCGACGGCACCACGCTGAAGGACATCGTGCGCAAGAAGGGCGCGATCGCTCCGCGCCCCGTCGCGCACATCGCCATCCAGATGTGCGAGGCGCTCGCGTACGCCCACGCGCAGAAGGTCGTCCACCGCGACGTGAAGACGGCGAACACGATGTGGACCAAGGACAAGAAGGCCAAGATCATGGACTTCGGCCTGGCGAAGGTGGTCGAGGAGGTCCTGAACCACACCACGCTCGTGTCGGGAACGCCGTACTACATGAGCCCGGAGCAGACGCTCGGGAAGAACGTCGACTACCGCACGGACCTCTACAGCCTGGGTGTCACGCTGTTCGAGATGGCGACGGGCCAGCTCCCCTTCCGCGAGGGGAACGTGCCCTATCACCACGTCCACACCCCGCCGCCGGACCCTGCGGCGCTAAAGCCCGATCTCCCGCCGCCGCTCGCCGAGGTGATCCTGCACTGCCTCCAGAAGGACCCCGCGGCGCGGCCGCAGAGCGCGCAGGAGATCATCCCGGCGCTTCGGCCGCTGATCGCGAAAGCGTGATCTGATCGTCACGATCGTGACGCTTCGATCACGGATATCTGCGCGTCTCCGCAGCGAGTGTGATGCAGGTCACGATAAGTCAGCGTGAACACTCGTGAAACGCGAGCCCGGGGTGGAGTCCAATCCGAGCCCTGCGTGGCACGGCAGTTGCTTGATCGCAGCTCGCGGGCATCCACGGGGGCTGGGTTGCTCGCGCCCCCCGATTGGGCTTGCCTCCCGAGAGAGGCCCAGGCCTTGAGCCAGCGAACGATCGCGGAGAAGACGACCTGCACGGGGGTGGGGCTGCATTCCGGGGAGACGGTGCATCTCACCCTCCACCCGGCGCGGCCCGGGACGGGCGTGACGTTCGTGCGCAGCGATCTGCCGGCCCGGGTCGAGATCCCGGCGCGCCGTGCGGCGCTCGCCGCTACGCATCTCGCCACGACCCTCGGCCAGGGCGAGGCGACCGTGGGCACCGTCGAGCATCTGCTGGCCGCGATCTACGCCCTCGGCATCGACAACCTGCGTATCGAGGTGGACGGCCCCGAGATCCCGGTGATGGACGGGAGCAGCGCGATCTTCGTGCGGCTGCTCTGCGCCGCGGGCCTCTACGACCAGCGCGTCGCGCGCCGCACGCTGCGGGTGCGGCGCCCGATCGGCGTGCGCGACGGAGACCGGGCGATCCGCATCGTCCCCGCCCCGCAGCTCACCATCTCCTACTCCGTCGAGTACGCCCATCCAGCCATCGGGCGCCAGCGCATCGACGCTCTCGCCATCGACGCCAAGAGCTTCGACCAGGAGATCGCCCGGGCGCGCACCTTCGGCTTCCTGTGCGAGGTGGAGGCGCTCTGGCGCGGCGGCCTCGCCCGGGGTGGCAACCTCGAGAACACCGTCGTCCTCGACGAGCGCCGCGTGCTGAACGCGAGCGGCCTGCGCTGGCCCGACGAGTTCGTCCGCCACAAGGTCCTGGACCTCGTCGGCGATCTCGCGCTGGTTGGCTTCCCGGTGCTGGGCCACGTGCTGGTCGAGCGCGGTGGACACGCCCTTCACCAGCAGCTCGTCGAGCGCATGCTCGCCACGCCGGAGGCGTGGACCCTCGAGGCGGCCTTCGATCCGCTGCTGCCCAGCGTGGAAGAAGAGATCTCGCTGGCCGCGAACGCCTAGACCCGCCCCTCCCCAGGGGTGCGAGGATTTGCTGCCACCCGGGGCCGAAGCGGGCCACTTCCTTCCTGAGGGGAAGACGGCCCATGAGGAATCCCAGACGCGGCCTTGGCACCGCAGTGGCCCTGCTCGGGCTTGCGCTGACGGCCTCCCAGCCGGCTCACGGCGCCGTGATCGTCACCGCGACCCAGGTCGGCAGCGATGTCGTCTTCTCGGGCAGCGGCACGCTGAACCTCAGCGCGCTCACTGCCGTGGGCGGCAGCGGGAATCTCCAGGCCGGCATCGATTTCGGGCGCGAGGTGCTGCTCGGGGCCGCGCCCCTGAGCTTTGCCGCCGTTTCCTTCTACGGCGCTGCGGGCCAGATCACGCGCACCGGGTCTCTTCGGCAGCGACCTCTTTACGCAGCCCAGTGTCGGCAGCGGGTCCCGCTTCGGCATCGCCGCCGAGGCCTTCACCGGACAGACCGCGCCAGCGCTCGTCGTTCCGTCGGGATACGTCTCCGGGACATCGCTTTCGGCGTCGAACACCTTTACGGGGAAGACGTTCGCGAGCCTCGGGATCAACCCCGGCAGCTACGTCTGGTCGTGGGGCTCGGGCGCGACGGCCGACTCCCTGACGCTCAACATCGTGCCGGAGCCGGCCGGCCTCGCCTATCTGTTGGCCGCGCTGGCCGGGCTCGCAACGATGCGCCGGGGCGAGGCCTAACGAGACCTCACTCGGCCAGGCGCTCGAGCTCGCGCGCGAGCGTCGCCGCGGCGACGGCGTCGACGAACTCGACGCCCATGCCGGGCACGCGGCCCGGGCCTGCGCTGGTGGCCTCGACGGGGAGCGTCCACGCCACGCGCCCCTGCACCTCGTGCAGGACGTCGCGGCCGGGCAGCCGGAAGCGCGTCTTCAGCTGCGTCCCGGGCGGCAGCGGCTCCTCGGTCTCGACGAACATGCCGCCCGCGCCGAGCGTGGTCGCGTACTCGCAGCGCACGCTGCCGGCGACCTGATAGTCCACGAGCACCCGCACCGTGCGGCGGCGGAAGCGGCGCTTGCAGGGTCGAACGGACTTCACCGCCACGCTCTCGTCCTCACAGATTCGCGAGCCACGCGGCGAGCGTGAGCTCGAGCAGGGCGCGCGCCTCAGGCTGCGCAACGACGCGCACGCGCACGTCGGCCTCCGGGGTGAGCGTGCGCCCGCCGTCGGGGTCGTCGCCGTGGATCCAGGCGAGGAAGGCCTCGCGCAGGTTGCCCTCGCCGCGGTCCAGCACCACGGCGCTCGCGAGCCCGCGCATCTCGCGCCGCCAGAGCTCGAAGTCGAGCGTCGCGACCTCCTCGACGGAGTGTCCCTCGAGGAGCCGGCGCAGGCGCTTCCTCGCGCGCCAGCCGAAGGCCTGGGAGAGCGCGTTCACGAAGGCGCCGTCGCCCGAGACGGTCTCCGCCTCGCTGCCGAGCTCGGCGACCAGGATCAGCGCCTTCGCGACCTCCGGCGTGGCCAACGGGACCAGGGCGGCAGCCGAGAGCTCGCCCTCCACGGCCGTGACCGCAGCGCGGAAGCGCGCGGCGCCGTCGCTCGCGTCCCGCGGAGTGGCGACGATGCGCGCGCCGCCGAGCGCCTCGCCGAGCTCGGGGGCCGCTTCTTGCGCGAGCCGGCGCGCGAGCTCGCGGCGCGGATCGGAGAGGCCCGGGCGCGGAGCGATCGGGAAGGGCAGGCGGGCGGGCGCCTCGCGCGACTCCTCGGCCGTCGCGACGCCGAGCGCGCGCAGGATCACGAGCCCGGCCGACGCCGCGCCGGCGTTGCCGCGCCCACGCGCAATGCGCAGCAGGCCGCGCAGTGAGGGCAGGCGGCCCGGGTTGCGCGCGAGGAGCTCGCGGTGGCGCGTGACCGCCTCGTCCCAGTGGCGCGGCCGGTGCAGCAGCAGGTCGGCCAGCGCCTCGCGCCCCTCGGTTTGCTCGGGGTCGGCCTGCACGGCCTGGCGGTAGACCTCGACGGCGCCGTCGACGTCCTCGAGCGGGCCGGCGAGGAGCCGGCCGAGCTGGTGGAGAGCGGTGGCCCGCGCGGAGCGCGCATCGCTGGGAGCGCGCTCGACGAAGCCGCGCAGCACGTCCGCGGCGGGCTGCCACTCGCCCAGGCCGCGCAAGAGACGCGCGGCCGAGAGGGCGGCCTCGCTCGCGCGCGGGCTGCGTGCGGAAGCCTCGGTGAAATCCGCGGCCGCAGCGCGCAGGTCGCCGAGCTGCTCCTGGGCGCGCCCGCGCAGGAGCAAGAGCCGGCTCTGCTCGGCGAGGTCGGCGGTGGCCGCGAGGCCGGCGGCAGCGCTGGCTTGGAGCTCGCTCCAGCGCGCGCCGCGCGCCTGGAGCTCGGCCAGCAGCGCCCAGGCCGGCGCAAAGCTCGCATCGGCGGCGACGGCGGCGCGCAGGTGCGCCTCGGCGGCCTCGGCCCGACCCTCGCGCGAGAGCTCGAGCTCGGCGGCCTGGAGGAGCCGCGCGGCGCGATCGCGCGGCGCTTGGGCGTGCTTCGCGAAGACGCAGAGCGCCTCGACCGCCTCGACGTCGCGCCCCTCGCGCACGAGCACCTGCACGAGCCCGGCGTGGGCCTCCTCGAGGCCCGCCTCGATGGTGAGGGCCGCGCGGTAGTGGGCGAGCGCCGCCTCAGGCGCGCGGGCGGCCGACTCGGCGTTGCCGAGCAACGCGAGCGTGAGCGCGCGATCGCGCGCATCCTGGGCACGCCCGAGCGCGCGCTCGAGGGCCCGCCGGGCGCCGCCGATGTCGCCCAGCCGAAGCAGCGTGCGCCCCTGCTGTCCGAGCGCCTCGGCGTGCTCCGGATCCTGCGCGAGCACGTCCGCCAGAAGGCGCGCGGCGCTGGCCGGATGGTCGAGGGCCTGGGCCGCGCGGGCGCCGATCAGCGCGGCCTGCTTGCGCAGCGCGGGCGTGAGCGCGGCGCCGTCGCTCGCCAGGTTGATCGCGCGGCTCGCCGCGGCCTCGGCGCGCGCGAGGTCGCCGGCGCGCTCGGCCGCGAGCGCGAGCTTCGCGAAGGCATCGGCGTGCAGCGGCTCGTCGAGGGTCGCCTGCTCGAGGAGGGCGACCGCGCGAGCCGCGTCGAGGCCCAGCAGGAGATCGGCCGCGTGCATGCGGCGCACGGCGGCTTCCGCGCCGCTGCGCGTCCCCGCAGCGCGCACCCAGGCCTCGGCCGCCTCGCGCTCGCGCCCGAGGCGCTGGCGCAGCGTCGCGACCGAGTCCCAGCCCGGCCCGTAGGCGGGGTCGCGCGCGACCGCGCGCTCGGCGCGCTCGAGCGCGGCGTCGAGGCGCTCGAGGGCCTCGAGCGCGGCGGCGATGCGCAGCTCGTCCTCGGCGCCCGCTCGCGCGTCGGGCGCGTCCACCCAGCGGCCGAGCGTCTCGGCGAAGCGCGCGCGCTCCCCGAGCTGGTCGAGCAGCTCGGCCAGCTCGGCCAGCCGCGGCGTCGAGAGCGGGGCGATTTTTGCGGCCGCGTCGAAGGCGCGCAGCGCCCGCGCGGGCTCCTGGGTCCGGCGCCAGGCGAGCTCCGCGGCGCGCAGCCAGCAGCGCTGGCGCCGCTCGGGCTGCGCCTCGCCCAGCGCGCTCACCTCGCTCTCGTAGAGCGAGAGGGCCCCGCGCCAGTCCTCCACCGCCTCGAAGAGCTGCTCGAGCGAGTGGAGCGAGACGAGGTCGTTGGGCTCCGCCTCCAGCGCCGCCGCGAAGGCGCGGCTCGCGCGCGTGGTCTGATCCAGGCGGTGCCACGCCACCTGTCCGATGCGGCGCAGGAGGCCCGCGCGCTCGCTGCCGCTCACGTCGGGCCGCACCGAGAGCTCGCGCTCGAGGCAGTCGGCGCACACGTCCCAGCGCCCGAGCAGCTCGCTCGCTGCGCGCAGCGCACGCAGCGCAGGCAGCGAGTCGGGCGCGAGGGCGAGCGCGGCGCTGAAGGCCTCGGCGGCGCCGGCGGGCCGATGCAGGACGTCGAGGCGCAGCCGGCCGAGCTCGAGCCAGCCCGCGGCGTCGCGCGGCGCGTGCTCGGCGAGCTGCAGCGAGAGCCGCCGCTCGAGGGCCACCGGGTCGCCCACGCGGCGCAGGAGCGGAATCAGCTCCTCCCCGGCGCGCGCGCGCAGCGTGCGGTCGGCGGCCGAGTCGGGGGCGATCTCCTTGTCGAGGAGCGTCGAGAGCTGGGCGATCGCGAGCTCGGGGCGCGCGAGCTCGCGCGCGTAGGCGTCGGCCAGGGCGAAGCGCAGCGTGCGCCGGCGCTCCTTGAAGACGGGCGCATCCGGCGCGAGCTCGGCGAGCTCCGCCTCGGCCGCGCGCACCCACAGGTCCCCACGGCCGCGCGCGCGCAGGTCGTCGCCGAGCTCGCAGAGCAGCTCGATGCGCTCGCCGGCGCGCGGCCCGCACTCCTGCAGCGTCGCCCACACCTGCCCGGCGCTCTCCTCGCGCTCCTCGAGCCGGCGCGCCAAGCGCGCGGCGGCGCGCCGCAGCGGGAGGCGCGCGCGCAGGTCGGCCGCGCCGATGCGCTCCTTCAGCACGCCGAGGCGATCGCGGTCGCGCCCGAGCGCGTCGTAGAGGGCGTCCAGCCGCTCGAGCACGCGGGGGTCGCCGCTCGCGCGCACGGCCTCGAGCGCGAGGACTGCGCGCGCCGGGATCTGCAGCCGCTCGGCGTAGAGCTCGGCCACCTCGAGCGCGAGCGCCACGCGCCGCGCCGGCGCGGGACCGAGCGCGAGCTCTTCGCCGAGCGTGCGCAGCAGCGCCTCGGGCCGGTCCGCGCTGCGGTGGACGTGGGCGATGCGCGCGAGGGGCTCGGCGTCGCTCGGCCGCGCGGCGCGCAGCCGCTCGAGCCAGGGCAGCGAGGCCTCGTCGTCCAGCATCTCGCGCGCGAAGTTCGCCGCCTCGGCAGCGATGGCGGCGCGCGCGGCCAGGGCGTCGGGCGGCGCCAGCGCGAACTCGCGCTCGAAGCAGGCCAGCACGCCCGCCCAGTCGCCGCGCTCCTCGCGCACGCCGCGCAGCGCGGCGAGCGTCTCGACGGCGTTGGGCTCGGCGGCGAGCGCCGCCTCGAAGGCGGCGATCGCCTCGTCGTGGCGACCGAGCGGGCCGGCGAGCAGCACGCCGCGGCGCGTCAGCAGCCGCGAGCGCTCGCCCGCGTCGCGCGCGCGCAGGGCCGCGCGGCGCAGGAGATCGGCGCACTCGGCGTGCGCGCCGGCGCGCTCCGCCAGGGCGATGGCGCGCTCGAGGGCCTCGAGATGGCGCGGCTCGAGCTCGAGCACGCGCCGCAGCTGGACGAGCCCGTCGGCGGGGCGGGCGAGCGCTCCGCCGAGCAGGTCCGCGAGCTCGAGCCGCAGCGGGACCTCGGTCGGCCCGACCACGCGGCCGAGCTCGGTGTCGAGCAGCCGCGCGAGGGGCTCCGCCTCGCCCAGGCGCCGATAGAGATCGCGCAGCGAGCCCTGCAGGTCGCGGTCGTCGGGGCGATCGGCGAGCGCGCGCCGGTAGGCGTCGGCCGCCTCGCTCGGCCGCTGGGCGGCGACCAGCGCGTCGCCTGCGCGCACGAGCCAGCCGCCGCGCTCGCTGGGATCCTCACAGGCCGGCGCCACGCGCAGCGCGAGCGCGGCGAGCTCGCCCGGCCGCTTCTCTCGCTGGAGCAGGTCGGCGAGCGGCTCGGCGACGACGAGCAGCGTCGCCTCCGCGTCCGCGGACGGGCGCAGCGTGTCGATCGCGCGGGCCGGATCCGCGAGAGGCCCGGCCTCGAGCGTCGCGATGCGCAGGCGCAGCGCGGTCGCCGCGCTGGGATCGTGCGCGACCAGCGCCAGGCGGTCGCGCAGCAAGCCCGCGAGCTCGGCGCTGCGGCCGTCGCTCTCGTAGCGTTCCGCCAGGAACTGCACCGAGCGCGCCGCCGAAGGATCGAGGGCGACAATCGCGCGGTGATGCGCCTCGGCGCGTGCGAGCTCGCTCGCCTGCTCGGCCAGCTCTGCGCAGCGGCCGTGGAGCAGCTGGGCGCGCGCCGTCTCGACCTCGCCCGCGAGCTCGAGCTCGAAGGCGGCCAGCAGCTCACTCTCGTGGCCGAGCTGCTGGAGCAGCGCTTGGAGCGCGTGGAGAAGGCCGGGGCTCGCGGGCGCGATCTCGAGCGCTCGGCGCAGGTGCACGGCCGCGCGCTCGGGATCGCGCAGGCGATCGCGATACAAGCCGGCGAGCTCCTGGTGGCGCGCCAGCTCCTCGCTCGCCGGACCGCCGCCGAGCGTCTCCTCGAGGAGCTGCGCGAGCGCCGCCCAGTCCCGCTCCACCTCGAGCAGGTTGCGCAGCCGCGCGCGCGCCTCGGGCGCGACGCCGCTCTCGCTCCGGGCGAGCTCTCCAAGCACCTCGCGCGCCTCGGGCAGGCGCCGCAGCCGCTCCTCGAAGAGCACCGCGCGCTCGAGCTCGAGGAGGGCGCGCCGCTCGCGGTCGCCCTCGTCGCGCGCGCTCGTCGCGAGCAGCGCGACCAGGCGCTCGTCGCGGCCGCTCTTCCGCAGCGCTCGCTCCAGGGAGGCGCGCGCGCGCGCGTCGCGCGGCCGCGCCTCGAGCACCGCGTCGTAGAGGGCGATCGCCTCGTCGCTGCGCGCGAGCCGTTCGAGCAGGAGATCCGCGCGGTCGAGATCGAGCTCGAGCGCGCGCGGATCGAGGGGATCGAGCAGCCGGCGGCGCAGGTCGAGGCGCGCCGCGAGTGCCTCCCACTCGCCCAGCCGCTGCAGGAGGGCGACGTAGCGCTCCTCGCTGTCGGCGGGGGCGCCGTCGGCGTCGACGATCTCCTCGAAGCAGGCGCCTGCGCCGCGCAGGTCCCCGGCCTCGTCCATCAAGAGGCAGCCGAGCGCGTGCTGGCGAGCGACGCGCTCCGCGCCCGTCGTGAGCGCGGCGAGCCGGCGCTGCACCTCGATGCGCTCGACGAGCGGCGCGTCCGGCAGGGCGAGCTCGGCCAGCGCGCGCGCGCTGGCGAGATCCTCGGGGTCGAGCGCGAGAACGGCGCGGTGGGCTTGCTTCGCGGCGGCCGCATCGCCCGACGTCGCCGCGAGCGCCGCCTGTCGGCGGCGGTTCTTTAGCTGGTCGGCGCCGCCCAGCAACGGGTCGAGGCGGGCGAGGCTCTCCGCCAGCGCAGCGTGCTGGCCGAGCGCCTCCTGCAGGCGGGCGATCTGTCTCCACGCGTTCTCGTCCTCGGGGCGGAGCGTTGCAAGTCGGGACCACCAGTGGAGGGCGCGCTCGCTCGCGCCCTCCTCCTCGTAGATGCGGGCGAGCTCGGCCACCAGGAACGCGAGCCGCGCGCGGTCGCTCGTGGTCTCGGCCTCGCGCTCGAAGGCCACCCGGAGCGCCTCGGAGTCTCCGCTCGCGATGGCCACGCGCTCGAGGCCCTGGCGCGCGCCCACGTGCTCGGGGTCGGCGGCGAGCGCGGCCTCGAAGCGCTGCTTGGCGGCGGGCAGATCGCGCGCGCGATCGATCAGGAGATCGCCGAGCCGCACCAGGAGCTCCGCGCTCGGCCGCCCCAGGGCGCCCGCCGAGGCGATCGGCGCCCTCGAGCTTCTCGCGCAGGAAGTCGAAGCGCTCGAGCTTGCCGGCCAGGCGCTCGACGCTCGCCAGCGCCTCCGCGTGGACGGGATCGAGCTCGAGCGCCTGGGCGTAGGCCTCGAGCGCGGTCGGAGCGTCGTCGCGCCGCTGCTCGTGCACGTTTCCCAGGCGCAGCCAGAGCGCGACCTCCCGGGCGCCGCCCGGCCGCTCGGCGAGCTGGGAGTCGAGCAGATCGATCAGCTCGTCCTCGCGCCCGCTCTGGGCGAGCACGTTGGCGAGGTCCTCGACGAGCTGCGCGCGCCCCGGCTCGCGGAGGAGCGCGCGGCGCAGCTGGGCCGCCGCGAGCGCAGCGTCGCCGCGGCTCCGCTCGAGGGCCGCGCTCTCGAGCAGCAAATCCACCGGGGCGGCGTTGTCGGCCAGCTGGGCGGCCCGGCGCAGGTGCTCCGCGAGCTTCTCCTGGTTGCCCGAGAGCCGCTCCACGTCGGCGAGGTAGAGGTGCACCACCGGATCGCCCGGGAAGAGCTCGAGGGCGCGCCGGAACCAGTGGCGCGCGCCCTGCAGATTGCGCAGCCGCTCGAGCTGGATGCGGCCCGCGTCGTGGGCGATCGCGAGCCGCTGCAGGCGATCCTTCGCCAGCGAGAAGCGGCGCTCCTGGAGATCCTCGAGCAGCGCCCACTGCTCCGCCTGCTCGGCGCGCACCGCCATGGCCTCGAGCGCGTCCTGCTGGAGCGGATCGTCGGTGAGCGCGCGGCGGTAGAGCTCGGTGGCGCGGCCGGTCTCGCCGAGCTCGCGCTCGCACAGCTGGGCGAGCCGCACCTGCACGGCGGCGCGCTCGACCCCGCGCAGCGAGCCCAGCGCCTGCTCGAGGGCGTGGGCGGCCTCCTGGGGCCTCCCGGAGGCCTGCTTCACGTTCGCCAGCCCGAGCAGCGCCGGCACGTAGCCGGCCTCGGCGCGCAGCGCCGCCTCGAAGGAGTGCTGGGCCTGCTCCGCGTCGCCGAGCCGCTCGAGCCAGATGGTGCCGACCTCGCTCGCGAGCTGGGCGCGCTCGATGGGGCGCAGCGGGAGCCCGGCCTCCACTTCCGCGGTCTGCAGCACGAGCTCCCAGCGCCCGCAGCGCGCGTGCAGCCGGCGCAGCTGCGAAAGCGCGGGGCGCAGCGTTGGGTCGAGGGTGATCGCCTCGCGGTAGCGCGCGGCGGCTCCGTCGAGATCGTCGCAGCGCTCCTCCAGCACCTGGGCGAGGCGCAGCAAGAGCCGAGCGCGCGGCTTGGGCGCGCGCTCGGCCACGAGGTCGCTCGCGGTCAGGCGCTTCTCGTAGACCTCGAGGAGCTGGCGCCACTCGCCGGCGACGAAGAGCGCCTCCTCGAGGGCGCCGAAAGCGACCTGATCCTCGGGGCGCGCGGCGAAGCGGGTGCGCAGGGCCTCTAGGTTCGCGCTCACGAGTCCTCGCTTCGCGGGCGCACGCGCGCTTCCGCCGTCCGTTGCGTTTCGGCGTACCGGCGTTTCCGCTTGACTGCGTTCGCGTTGCGACTCCGAGATGCTTTGAATAGGTTTCTCGCGGGGTTACGCGACGACCATGCCCACCCGACCGCCCGCTTCGGGGGGCGGCGACCCGCCCGCCGCCGAGCTCGAGCGCCGCCGCCGGCGCCGAGACGTCGGTCTGTCGCTCGCCGCGCTCGCCACATTCGTTGCCGTGATCGCCGTCGAGCGGCGCATCGCGAGCCTGCCCGAGCCGATCCCCTTCGCGGACAGCCTGCCGTTCCTGTTCCTGAACGCGCTCTCGGTCGTGCTGATCGCGCTGCTCGTTTATCTCTCGGGGCGACAGCTCGTGAAGCTCTGGTTCGAGCGGCGCATGGGCGCGCTCGGCGCTCACCTGAACCTGAAGTTCGTGCTGGCGCTCTTCCTGGTCGCGGCCGTCCCCATGGCGATCCAGTACTGGGTGGCCTCGTCACTGATCACGACCTCGATCAACGCCTGGTTCGGCCTGCAGATGGACCGCGCGATCGACGACAGCGCCGAGGTGGCCGACGCCTATTACGACGCCTGGACGCAGCGCGCGCTGCACTACGGCCGCCAGATCTCGGCCCAGATCACCGCGGAGCGCATGCTGCGCGAGGGCCAGCGCGACGCGCTGGTCGCCCTGGTCCACGAGAAGCAGCGCGAGTACGCGCTCGGCGTGATCCAGATCTTTCCGTACGCCGAGCAGGAGCCGATCGCCACGCTCGTGAACCCGGAGATCCCCGAGGCCGCCTTCCTGAAGCGGGAGAGCGCGCTGGTGGACGGCGCGCTCCAAGGCCACGAGCGCACGCTGGTCGAGCCCACCGGCAGCGAGACCGGCGACGTGATCCGGGCCGCGGTGCCGATCCGCTCGTCGGACCCCGCGCGGCCCCAGCAGGTGGTGGGGGTAGTGGTGGTGAACCACCTGGTGCCCCACGCGCTCGCCTACAAGGTGGGCCAGATCCGCGACGCGGTGGCCGAGTACCGCCGGGTGAAGCCCTTGACCGGCCACATCGCCGGGGTCTACCAGCTCGTGCTGCTGCTCTTCTCGCTGGTCACGGTGCTCTTCGCGCTCTGGTGGGGGCTGCGCATGGCGAAGGGCGTGACGGGCCCGATCCGCGCGCTCGCCGAGGGCACCGCCAAGGTGGCGAAGGGCGATCTCGACGTGGTGATCGCCGAGACCTCCGACGACGAGATCGGCTTCCTGGTGCGCTCGTTCAACCGCATGACGCGCGACCTGCGCGAGGCGCGCACGCGCATCGACGTCTCGAGCGCCGAGCTCGAGCGGCGCCGCGGCACGATGGAGATCGTGCTGCGCAACGTCGACGCGGGGCTGGTCTCGCTCGACGCCGAGGGGCGCGTCACCACCATCAACCGCGCGGCGGAGCGCCTGCTCGGCGTGCCGAGCGCCCTCGCGCCGCTCGGCAAGAAGCTCGAGGAGGTGGTGCAGCGGCCCGAGCTGCTCGCGACGCTGCGCGAGCTCGAGGCGCGCGCACAGCCGGGCTCGCGGGAGAGCGTGCGGCGCCAGACCCTCGCTGCGAGCGGCGCCGAGACGCAGACGCTCTCGGTGACGCTCTCCCGCATGCACGACGAGGAGGGCCGTCCGCTCGGCTCGGTGGTGGTGGTCGACGACTACACCCGCGAGGTGCGCGCCCAGCGCATGGCCGCCTGGCGCGAGGTCGCGCGGCGCATCGCCCACGAGGTGAAGAATCCGCTCACGCCGATCCAGCTCTCGGCCCAGCGCCTGCGCAGGCGCTTCCGCGAGCGCGTGGCCGGAGAGGGCGAGGACGCGCGCGTCTTCGACGAGTGCGTCGATACCATCACCAGCCAGGTCGAGAGCATGAAGGTGCTGGTGGACGAGTTCTCCCAGTTCGCGCGCCTGCCCGCGGTGAACCCGCGGCCGGGCGATCTCGACGCGCTCGTGCAGGAGGCGATCGCGAGCTATGCGGACGCGCCGGGCGTGCGCTTCGAGACGCGCCTCGACGGGACGCTCCCGCGCGTGGACTTCGACCGCGAGCAGCTGCGGCGCGTGCTCGGCAACCTGATCAAGAACGCCTGCGACTCCGTGCGCGACAGCGGCCGCGAGGGCGTGGTCTCCGTGGGCACCGTCCACGACGCAGAGGTCCAGACCGTGCGCATCGAGGTGGCGGACAACGGCGTGGGCATCGCCGAGCAGGACCGCCGCCACATCTTCGAGCCCTACTTCTCGACCAAGTCGCACGGCACCGGGCTCGGCCTGGCGATCGTCGCGCGCATCGTCGCCGATCACCACGGCTACGTGCGCGCCCACGCCAACCGCCCGCACGGCGCGCGCTTCGTGGTCGAGCTGCCGGTGCGGTATGCCTAGCCCGAGCGCGCGCATCCTGGTCGTCGACGACGAAGGCGGCATCCGCCGTTCGCTCTCGGGCATCCTCTCCGACGAGGGCTTCGAGCTTCAGCTCGCCGAGGACGGCGAGCGCGCGCTGGCCGCGGTGCGCGAGCGCGCGCCGGATCTGGTGCTGCTCGACATCGCCATGCCCGGCCGCGACGGCGTCGACGTGCTGCAGGAGCTGCGCCAGGGCTTCCCGTCCCTGCCGGTGGTGATGATGAGCGGCCACGGGACGATCGAGACCGCCGTGCGCGCCACCCAGCTCGGCGCCTTCGACTTCATCGAGAAGCCGCTCTCGGTGGAGAAGCTGTTGCTCACCATCCGCCACGCGCTCGAGGGCGCGCGCCTCGAGCGCGAGAACCGCGAGCTGCGCTCGCGCAGCCTGCGCGCGCGCGAGATGCTCGGCGACTCGTTGCCGATCCAGCGCCTGAAGGAGCAGATCCGCGTCGCGGCGCCCACCAACGGCTGGGTGCTGATCACCGGCGAGAACGGCACCGGCAAGGAGATGGTGGCGAAGCAGCTCCACGTGCAGAGCCGGCGCGCGGGGGGGCCCTTCGTCGAGGTGAACTGCGCCGCGATCCCCGAGGAGCTGATCGAGTCCGAGCTGTTCGGCCACGAGAGGGGCTCGTTCACCGGCGCGATCGCCCAGAAGCGCGGGAAGTTCGAGCTCGCCCACGGCGGCACGATCTTCCTCGACGAGATCGCCGACATGAGCCTGCGCACCCAGGCGAAGATCCTGCGCATCCTGCAGGAGCACGCCTTCGAGCGCGTGGGCGGGAGCGAGACCATCCAGGTCGACGTGCGCGTGATCGCCGCGACCAACAAGAGCCTCGAGAAGCTGATCCAGGAGAGGAAGTTCCGGGAGGATCTCTACTACCGGCTGAACGTGATCCCCTTCCACGTGCCGCCGCTGCGCGAGCGCCGCGAGGACGTGCCGCTGCTCGCGCGCGCCTTCGTCGCCGAGTTCTGCGCGGAGTCGGGCGTGCCCGAGAAGACGCTCTTGCCGCGCACGCTCGCGCTGCTCCAGGCGGCGCCCTGGCCGGGCAACGTGCGCGAGCTGCGCAACCTGATGGAGCGGCTCGTCTTGATGGCGCCCGGGCCCCGCGTGCGCCCCGCGGACCTGCCCGAGGAGATCCGCAGCGGCGTGCGCGCGACGGAGCTCGCCGGCGCGAGCCTCGCCGAGGCGCGCCGGGAGTTCGAGCGCCGCTTCCTGCTCGCGCGGCTCGAGGAGCACGGCGGCAACGTCTCGCGCACCGCCGAAGCGATCGGCGTCGCGCGCGAGAGCCTGTCCCGCAAGCTGCGCAGCCTGCGGCTCTCGGCGCCCACGCGTGAGTGAGCTGCGCGTGCTGCCGGCGCGCCTGCCAGACAGCCGCGAGATCGCCGCGCTCGCGGCGGAGGTGGTCCCGGAGGTCTGGAGCGCCGAGCAGCTCGCGGCCGAGATCGCCATGCCCGGGGGCTGCGTGCGCGTGGCCCGGGCCGGGGCGGGGGCGCTGGTCGGCTTCCTGGTGGCGCGGCGCGTGCTCTCCGAGCTCCACGTGCTGCTGCTGGGCGTGGCCCCGGCCGCGCGCCGCGCGGGCGTGGGGAGCGCGCTCTTGCGCCACGCGCTCGCCGAGGTCCCGGCGCCGGAGCGCTGCCTGCTCGAGGTGCGCGAGGGCAATGCCGGGGCGCGGGCCTTCTACCGCCGGCTGGGCTTCCGCGAGGAGGGCCGCCGGCCCGGCCACTACGCGGGCGGAGAGGCCGCCGTCCTAATGAGTCGAGACGGCGCGCCCCGCGGGTGAGCCGCGCCGCCCGAGGGTGCGGCAGCTTGTAAAGATGCAGCATTCTGGATAGTTTACGCCGGCTTTGGCCGCGCTGATGAAGTGGGCGCTCCGTCCACTTCTTTCATTTTGGGGCTTTGTAAAGGTCACCACGAAACGGCTTCCAGGATGCATGGGCTGAGCTTCGTCAAAAACCCGGTAGGTGCGCTGCCGGCCGCAGAGCGGCTGCAGCGGACGGCGCTGCGCGCCGCCGCTGAGCCGCCTTTCGTGGCCAGCGCGCCGGCAGCCGGGGCGAGCTCGGAGGGCGATCGTGTACCGCGACATCCCGGAGCCGACCCGGGCGCTGATCGAGCCGATCGTGGCGGCGCACGGGCTCGAGCTGGTCGACGTGGAGCAGCACCGCGGGCCCGCGCCCTGGCGCGTGCGGGTCATCGTGGACACGCCGGCGGGAGATGGCCGCGTGCCGATCGAGCGCTGCGCCCTGGTGTCGCGCGAGATCGGCGTGCACCTGGACGCCGAGGATGCGATCCCGGTGCGCTACTCGCTCGAGGTCTCCTCGCCGGGCTTCGACCGCGTGCTCGCGCGTGAGAAGGACTTCGCGCGCGTGCTGGGTGAGCGCGTGCGCCTGGAGACGCGCGCGCCGATCGACGGCCAGCGGCGCTTCCACGGCACGCTCGTGGCGTTCGAGGGCGGCCTGGCGCACCTGGCGGTCGAGGGGCGCGAGCTGCGCATCCCGTTCGCGGCGATCGCGCGCGCAAACAAAGTGCATCAGTTCACCCGCGCCGATTTCTCGGGCGCGGCCTAGGGATCGACGGGGAGAGACCCCATGAACATCGCTCCGCTCAAACGCGAGATCGATCAGATCGCCAAGGACAAGGGCATCGATCGCAAGACGATCATCACCGCCCTCGAGGAGGCGATGAAGCAGGCGGCGCGCCGCAAGTTCGGTCTCGAGAAGGAGATCGAGGCGCGCTTCAACCCCGAGACGAGCGAGATCGAGCTGTTCGAGTTCCGCGAGGTGGTCGAGCAGATCACCGACCCCGACTCGCAGATCCCGCTCGCGCGCGCCCTCGCGCTCGATCCCGAGGCGGAGGTCGGCGACGAGATCGGCGTCAAGCTCGACACCGCCGACTTCGGCCGCATCCTCGCCCAGACCGCGAAGCAGGTGATCATCCAGCGCGTGCGCGACGCCGAGCGCGACATCGTGTACGACGAGTACAAGGACCGCAAAGGCGAGATCGTGAACGGCATCGTGCGCCGCTTCGAGAAGGGTGCACTGATCGTCGATCTCGGCCGCGCCGAGGCCGTGCTGCCGGCGAAGGAGCAGGTCGCGCGCGAGAACTACCGCCCCGGCGACCGCATCCGCGCTTACGTGATCGACGTGACCACGATGGGCAAGGGCGCCCAGGTGATCCTGTCGCGCGCCTCGATCCACTTCCTCACCAAGCTGTTCGCCCAGGAGGTGCCCGAGATCTACGAGGGCATCGTGAAGATCGAGTCGGCCGCGCGCGAGCCCGGCGGGCGCTCGAAGGTCGCCGTCTCGTCCCGCGACAACGACGTCGATCCGGTGGGCGCCTGCGTCGGAATGAAGGGCAGCCGCGTCCAGGCCGTGGTGCAGGAGCTGCGCGGCGAGCGCATCGACATCGTGCCGTTCAGCGGCGATGCGCCGCGCTACGTGTGCAGCGCGCTCTCGCCCGCCCAGGTCTCGAAGGTGATCATCGACGAGGCCCAGAAGTCGATGGACGTGATCGTGCCCGACGATCAGCTCTCGCTCGCGATCGGGCGCAAGGGCCAGAACGTGCGCCTCGCCGTGCAGCTCACCGGCTGGAAGATCGACATCAAGAGCGAGTCCAAGATGCGCGAGCTCGCGGACTGGTTCGCGCGCGCCGTCTCCGCGGTGTCCGGGCTGGGCGAGCGCGAGGCCGACCTGCTGCTCGACAGCGGCATCACCAGCCTGGAGGACTTGGCGGCGTGCCAGATCGCGGTGTTGACGGGCGGCCTGCAGGTCGACGAGGCCGGGGCGCGCGCCATCAAGCAGCGCGCTTCCGAGCTCGCCAGCCAGAAGGCGGCCGAGGACGCGCGCGCAGCGGCGGAAGCGGCGGCACAGGCCTTGAGCAGCCCGGCGCGAGAGCCCGGAGTGTAGCGAGGCGCATGGCGAGCGTACGCGCATACAAGATCGCGGAAGAGCTGGGCATCGACCGCAACGAGTTCGTCGCCAAGGCGAAGGAGCTCGGCGTCGACCTGCGCAACGCGATGGCGCCCCTCGAGGACGCCCAGATCGCGCTCTTGCGCGAGAAGCTCGCGGTCAAGAAGACCGGCGACAAGATCACCGAGGCCCGCGTCGAAGTGGGCGGCGGTGCGGTGATCCGGCGCCGCAAGCGCTCCGCCCCGGAGGCACTGGTCGAGCCCGAGCCCGCCCCGGAGCCGCAGCCCCTGGCGGTCGCTCCGCTGGTCGCGCCCGAGCCGGCGCAGGAGCCGGCGCTCGAGGTGGCGCCCGAGCCGGCGGTCGATCCCGCGGCCCCGGCCGTGGCGAAGCCCGCTGGCGAGGAGGAGCGGGACGACGAAGAGCCGGGGGCTCGCGCCGCCGGCGTGCGCGGGCGGGCGCTGCCCCGCAGCGAGGACACCGCAGCGGCGGGCGACCGCGCGGCCTCGAGCCGCAAGCAGTTCCGCGAAGTGGTGAACCTGCGCGAGCAGGAGCAGCTCGCGAAGCAAGTGGTGGGGCGCACGGGGGGGCGGACGCCCACCTCTATCGACCCGCGCAACATCGCGCCGCCGCGCCGGCGCCGACGAGACGCCCCCGTGAAGCAGAAGAGCGCGAGCGCCGCCGCCGCGAAGCCCGGCAAACGGATCGTGCGCGTGGAGCGGGAGATCTCGGTCGCCGAGCTCGCCCGCCAGCTCGGGGTCAAGGCGCCCCAGGTCCAGGGCAAGCTGATGAGCCTCGGCATGATGGTCTCGCTCGCCCAGACGGTGCCCGCCGAGACCGCCGGGCTCGTGGCGGCCGAGTTCGGCGCCGAGGTGCAGGACACGGGCTTCCAGGAGTCCGCCTATCTGGAGACGAAGCCCAGCGAGGGCGCCGAGGTCGCGGGCACGCCGCGCCCGCCGGTGGTCACCGTGATGGGCCACGTCGACCACGGCAAGACCTCGCTGCTCGACGCGCTGCGCAAGACCAACGTGGTGGCGGGCGAAGCGGGCGGCATCACCCAGCACATCGGCGCGTATCAGGTGCACGTGGACGGCCACACCATCACGTTCATCGACACGCCGGGCCACGCCGCCTTCACGGCGATGCGCGCGCGCGGCGCCCAGGTGACGGACATCGTGGTGCTGGTGGTGGCGGCGAGCGAAGGCATCATGCCGCAGACCGTCGAGGCGATCGACCACGCCAAGGCCGCCGGCGTCCCGATCATCGTCGCCGTCAACAAGGTCGATCTGCCCGACGCGAATCCGCAGCTCACGCGCCAGCGCCTGATGGAGCACGGCATCGTGGTCGAGGACTACGGCGGCGACACGCTGGCCGTCAACATCTCGGCCACCAAGCGCACGGGCCTCGACAAGCTGCTCGAGGCGATCGTGCTCCAGGCGGAGCTGCTCGAGCCGCGCGCCGACACGAGCGCGCGCGCGCGCGGCACGGTGCTCGAGGCCGAGCTCGACAAGGGGCTCGGCCCGGTGGCCACCGTGCTGGTGCAGGAGGGCACGCTGCACCGCGGCGACATCGTCGTGGTGGGCACGCACTGGGGTCGCGTGCGCTCGATGACGAGCGATCGCGGCGAGACGCTGCAGGAGGCGCCGCCCTCCACGCCGGTGCAGATCGTCGGCGTCTCGGGCGTGCCCGACGCGGGCGACGCGCTGCACGCGGTCGAGAGCGAGCGGCTGGCCAAGGAGATCGTCGACCACCGCCTGGACGAGGCGCGCAAGGAGAAGCAGCCCGCCGCGCGCCCGCGCGTGAGCCTCGAGGATCTGTTCGCCTCGGAGGGCGCCGCCAAGGAGCTCTCGCTGATCGTGAAGGCGGACGTGCAGGGCTCCGCCGAGGCGCTGCGCGACGCGCTCACCAAGCTCACCACCGAGCGCGTGCGGGTGAACGTGCTGCGCGTCGCGGTGGGGGGCATCACCGAGAGCGACGTCGAGCTCGCCCAGGCGAGCGGCGCCATCATCGTGGGCTTCCACGTGCGCCCGGACGCCGCGGCGCGGCGCTCGGCCGAGAGCTCGGGCGTCGACATCCGCACCTACCAGATCATCTACGAGATGCTGGACGAGGTGCGCGCGGCGATGGCCGGCCTGCTGCCGCCCACCACGCGCGAGGTGATGCTGGGCCAGGCGGAGGTGCGCCAGCTGTTCAGCATTCCGCGCGTGGGCACGATCGCCGGCTCCTACGTCACCGAGGGCGTGATCCGGCGCAGCGCGCGCCTGCGCCTGGTGCGCGACGGCGTGCAGCTCTACGACGGCAAGTTCGGCTCGCTCAAGCGCTTCAAGGACGACGCGCGCGAGGTGCAGTCGGGCTTCGAGTGCGGCATCGGCATCGAGGGCTACAACGACCTGAAGCTGGGCGACGTGATCGAGGCCTACGAGATCGAGAGCAAGCCGGCCGAGCTGTAGCAGCCGGCGGCGAAGCGCCGCGGCTGAGCGGCTTGTTGGGGCAGCATGGTCGTCGCCGCTGCGCGCGTCGAGCTGCACGTGCATGGGTCGCACTCGCTGAAGGAGAAGCGGGGCGTCGTGCAGTCGATCAAGCAGCGCGTGCGAAACCGCTTCAACGTGGCCGTCGCCGAGGTCGGCGGCCAGGAGACCTGGCAGATCGCCGTGATCGGGCTGGCCACCGTCTCGGAGGAGGGGCAGGACGCGCGACTGCGCCTCGAGGCGGCCATCGACTTCATCGCCGATCTGCACCTGGCCGAGATCCTCTCCCAAGAGGTGGAGATCCTGTGAGCCGCCGCAGCGAACGCATCGGGGAGGCGATCCGCTCCGAGCTCGCGCGCCTCCTGCACGAGGAGGTGACCGATCCGCGCATCGGGCTGGTGACGCTCACGCGCATCGACGTGGCGCCCGATCTCTCCCACGCGAAGATCTACTGGAGCTGCCTCGACGCGCTGCCGGGCGCCGAGCCGACCGCGACTGCGGCGCGCGAGGACGAGGCGGCGCGCGGGCTCGCGAGCGCCGCCGGCTTCCTGCGCACGCGGCTCGCGCGCGCGCTCACCACGCGCAAGGTGCCGGAGCTGCGCTTCGTGCACGACGGCTCGCTGGCGGCGGGCGCCGAGACGCTGCGGCTCTTGCGGGAGATCGACCGTGCCCCGCGCTGAGCGGCCCGGACCGAGCGGCTTCCTGGTCGTGGACAAGCCCGTGGGCTGGTCGTCCCACGACGTGGTGGACGCGGCGCGCCGCTGGCTCGGCACGCGGCGCGTGGGCCACCTGGGAACCCTCGACCCGCTCGCCACGGGCGTGCTGCCGCTCGCCGTGCGCGAGGCCACCAAGCTGATCCCGTACGTCGAGGCGGGCGAGAAGGTCTACGTCGGCACGATCCGGCTGGGCGTTGCGACCGACACGTTCGACGCCGAAGGCCGCGTGGTGCGGCGCCACGACGGCCCGCTGCCCAGCGAAGCGAGCGTGCAGGCGGCGCTCGCGGCCTTCGTGGGCGAGATCCTCCAGCTGCCGCCGATGTACAGCTCGGTCAAGAAGGACGGCGTCCCGCTCTACCGCCTGGCGCGCAAGGGCCAGGAGGTGGCGCGCGAGCCGCGCCGCGTGCGCATCGCGCGCATCGAGGTGCGCCACTACGCGCCGCCCGACGTGGGCGTGCTCGTGGCGTGCGCGCCCGGCACCTACGTCCGCGCCCTCGCCCACGACGTGGGCGAGCGGCTCGGCTGCGGCGCCCACCTCGCGGGCCTGCGCCGCACCCAGAGCGGCCCCTTCGGCCTGGCGGGCGCGCGGACACCCGAGCGCTGCGACGAGCTGGCCGCTGCCGGCGAGCTCACCCTCCTGCCGGCGGCCGCCGTGCTCGGCCTCCCCGCGGTGGCGCTCAGCCCGCTCCAGGCGCGCCGCATCGCGAACGGAGGCGCGATCGCCGCCGCCGATGCGCGCGGTCCCTACGAGAAGGGGGCGCCGCCCCAGCCGGGGACGAAGCTCGCGGCCCTCGCGCCCGACGGAGAGCTGCTCGCGATCCTCGAGCTGCGCCCGGACCGCTGGCTCCATCCCCTGCGCGTGCTGCCCATGCGCGGTTGAACCCGCGGGGAGTTTCGTTGCCCGGGCACCCCCCCTCTGATAAAACCCGTCCGCCTCAGGGCTTCGAGGAGACCGCTTGGCGACTGCACAGCCGAATCAGACGATCGTGGAGCAGTACCGCGTCCACGAGACCGACACCGGCTCGCCGGAGGTCCAGGTCGCGCTCCTGTCGGAGCGCATTCGCATGCTGACCGAGCACTTCGAACGGCACGAGAAGGATCATCACTCGCGCCGCGGTCTCTTGAAGCTCGTGAGCCAGCGCCGGCGCCTGCTCGACTACCTCGAGCGGCACGACGCAGATCGTTATCAGGCCCTGATCGATCGACTGGGCCTGCGCCGCTAGCGAAAGGGCGGCACGCTGCCCGAGGGTCGGGCGGCACCAACAGAGAGGGGTTGCGAGGAGTCGCGGACGCACGGAATGTGGGAGTCCGAGAACGGCGCAGCGAGCGGCTGCGCGGTTCCCTGATCCCGCATTTCGTCTCCCTCCTCCGGAGTCCTCGCCGCCTCCAAGGCGCCGACGCACGCGGCAGAGCCGCGCGTTGGCGGAGACGTGTATTCCAATGTCCACAGCCTGGTTCCATCCTGAAATCGTGTCCGTCGAGGTCGGCGGCCGCACCATCACCATCGAGACCGGACGGCTTGCGAAGCAGAGCGCCGGCGCAGCGGTCGTGACGATCGGCAACAGCGTCGTGCTCACCACCGTGAACACGGCGAAGCCGCGCGAAGGCATCGACTTCTTCCCGCTCACGGTCGACTTCGTCGAGAAGACCTCGGCCGCCGGCAAGATCCCGGGCGGCTTCTTCAAGCGCGAGGCGCGCCTCTCGGATCGCGAGATCCTGGTGTGCCGCTTCATCGACCGCTCGATCCGGCCGCTCTTCCCGGACGGCTACCGCGACGAGGTGCAGGTCACCGCGACCGTGCTCGCCGCCGACGGCGTGAATCCGCCCGACATGTGCGGCTTCGTGGGCGCCTCCGCGGCGCTCGCGATCTCGCAGATTCCCGTTCCTCGGCCCGATCGGCGCGCTGCGCCTCGCCAAGGTCGACGGCGAGCTCGTCGCGAACCCGACCTACGAGCAGCAGAAGGCGAGCACGCTCGACCTGGTGGTCGCCGGCTCCCGCCAGGCGCTGGTCATGGTCGAGGGCGGCGCCAAGGAGGCGAGCGAGGCGGAGGTGCTGGAGGCGCTCCAGCACGCCCACCGCAGCATCCTGCCGATCATCGCGGCGCAGGAAGATCTCGCCAAGCGCGTCGGCAAGGCGAAGCTCGCGGTCCCGGCGCCGCCCGCGGAGCGCGCCGAGGTGGCCGCGCGCGTGGCGCGCATCGCCGAGGCGCGCCTGCGCGAGGCGATCGCGATCCGCAACAAGCACGAGCGCTACGCGGCGATCGACGCGGTCGAGAAGGACGCGCTCGCGCAGCTCACGACGCCCTTCCGCCAGGAGCGCGTGGAGCTCGCATCGCTCGAGCAGGTGGAGGGACGCCAGGCGGGGCTGCGCACGCTCGGCGCAACGACCAAGGACGCCCTCCACGACCTGCGCTCGCGGCTGATGCGCGACCGCATCCTCGACCAGGGCGAGCGCATCGACGGTCGCAAGGCCACCGACATCCGCCCGATCACCTGCGAGGTGCGCCCGCTCCCGCGCGCCCACGGCGTGGCGCTCTTCACGCGCGGCGAGACCCAGGCGTTGGTCTACACCACGCTCGGCAGCGGCGACGATGCCCAGACGATCGACGCGCTGCACGAGCGCACCGAGAAGCACTTCCTGCTGCACTACAACTTCCCGCCGTTCTCGGTGGGCGAGGTGCGGCCGCTGCGCGGGCCTTCGCGCCGCGACGTCGGCCATGGCGCGCTGGCGGAGCGCGCGCTCGCGGCCGTGATGCCGGGGATCGAGAGCTTCCCGTACACGGTGCGCGTGGTCTCCGAGGTGCTCGAGTCGAACGGCTCGTCCTCGATGGCGACGATCTGCGGCGGGACGCTCGCTCTGATGGATGCGGGCGTGCCGATGAAGGCGCCGGTCGCGGGCATCGCGATGGGTCTGATCGAGAGCGGCCCGCGCCGCGCGATCCTCTCGGACATCCTCGGCGACGAGGACCACCTGGGCGACATGGACTTCAAGGTCGCGGGCACGAAGGCGGGCATCACCGCGCTCCAGATGGACATCAAGATCGAGGCGGTGGACTGGAACGTGATGGAGGCCGCGCTCGCCCAGGCGCGCGAGGGCCGCCTGCACATCCTGGATGCCATGGAGCGGGACTCGCGCGACGTGCTGCCGGGCTTCGCCCCGCGCCAGACCCCGTCGGAGTGGGCGCCGCGCATGGAGGTCGTGCGCATCAAGCCCGATCGCATCCGCGACGTGATCGGTCCCGGCGGCCGCGTGATCCGCGGCATCCAGGAGATGAGCGGGGCGAAGATCGAGGTCGACGACTCGGGCCGGGTCAGCATCTTCGCGCCCGATGGCGCCTCGCTGCGCCGCGCGCAGGCCATGGTCGAGGAGCTCACCCAGGAGGCCGAGCTCGGCAAGCTCTACACCGGCAAGGTCAAGCGCATCACCGACTTCGGCGCCTTCGTCGAGATCTTCCCGGGCACCGATGGCCTCGTGCACGTGAGCCATCTGGCCGAAGGGCGGGTGAACCGCGTCGAGGACGTGGTGGCGGAGGGAGACGAGATCCTGGTGAAGTGCATCGACATCGACCCGACCGGCCGCATCCGCCTCTCGCGCCGCGAGGCCTTGGCCGAGGCGCTCGCGCAGCCGGAGTGAGATGACCCCGCCCGCCCCCGAGCAGGTCCGCGTCGCCGTGCAGCGGCTGCCCGGCAACGAGGACCTGCCGCTGCCGGGCTACGCGAGCGCGCAGGCCGGTGGGCTCGACCTGCGCGCTGCGCTGCGCGCCCCGCTGGTGCTCGCACCGGGGGACCGCACCCTCGTCCCCACCGGGCTCCGGCTCGCCATCCCGGCGGGGTTCGAGGGCCAGGTGCGCGCGCGCAGCGGGCTCGCGCTCCGGCACGGGATCGTGCTTCCGAACGCGCCCGGTACCATCGACGCCGACTACCGGGGGGAGCTCTCGGTGATCCTCTGGAACGCGGGCCGCGAGCCCTTCACGATCCAGCGGGGCGATCGCATCGCCCAGCTCGTGCTCGCGCGCGTCGCCCGCGTCGAGTGGCAGGAGTCGGGGGAGTTGCCCGCGAGCGCGCGCGGGGCCGCGGGCTTCGGCTCCACGGGCCGCGAATGACCGAGCAGGCGAACCGCCCGCTGCCGCTTTCCTCCGAGGCGCCGTCGCCGCTGGCTCCCGCGGTCCCCCCGCGCAGCAACCTGCAGCAGCGCCTGATCACGGCCGGCGTGCTGGTGCCGCTGATCTGCACGGTGATCTACCTGGGCGGGCTCTGGCTGCTGGCCACGGTCCTCGCCATCACGGCGATCGCCATCCACGAGTTCTACCACCTGATCGAGGCGAAGGGCGCCGAGCCCGTGCGCGGCGTCGGCATCGCGGCCGCGCTCGCGCTGCCCGCGATCGCCTACGTGGGCAGCGAGTACCTGGCGACGCTGCTCCTCTCGGCGGTGCTGCTCGGGCTGATGATCGCCCAGCTGCGCAAGAAGCAGATCTCGGAGTCGCTGGCGAGCATCTCGGAGACCTTCTTCGGGGTCTTCTACGTGGGCTGGCTGCTCTCCCACGCGATCGTGCTGCGCGACTTCCACGACGTCGTGGCGGGGCGCTTCGGCTCCCAGGCCGCGCGCGGCATCGACTCCGATGCGGGCGCCTTCTATCTGTTCTTCACGGTCGCGGTGGTGATCTCGGGAGACATCGGCGCGTACTTCGCCGGGCGCCAGTATGGGCGCCGCCAGCTCGCGCCCCAGGTCTCGCCCAACAAGACGATCGAGGGCGCCTACGCCGCCGTGCTCGGCGGAGTGGCGATGGGCGTCGCCTGCAAGCTCGGCTTCGACCTGTTCGCGGACGACCTCTCGAAGCAGCTCCCCTGGCTCGCGGTGCTGATCCTGTCGCCGCTGCTCGCCGGCGTGGGCATCGTCGGCGACCTGGTCGAGTCGCTGCTCAAGCGCGACGCCAACGTGAAGGACACCGGGACGCTGCTCCCCGGCACGGGCGGCGTGCTCGATCGTATCGACTCGAATCTGCTCGGGATTCCCGTCATGTACTATCTGCTCTTGGCGTACACCTACGTGACGCGCGTCGCCTGACGCGCAGCGGAGGCCCCCCGAGTCATGTTCCGACCCGGCGACCTCGCGGAGCTCGCGCGCCTCCGCGAGAGCGAGCGCTTCAAGCACGAGTGCGGGATCGTCGGCGTGCACGGCCACGCCGAGGCGTCGAACATCGCCTACCTCGGGCTCTACGCCCTCCAGCACCGCGGCCAGGAGAGCGCGGGCATCGTCGCCAGCCAGGGCGGCGAGCAGTTCGTGCACCGCGGCATGGGCCACGTCTCGGACGTGTTCACCGAGAAGATCCTGGCGCGCCTGCCCGGCCGCCACGCGATCGGCCACGTGCGCTACTCGACCACGGGCGAGAGCTCGCTGCGCAACGCCCAGCCCTTCTGCGCCAACACCGATGGCGGTCCCGTCGCGATCGCTCACAACGGCAACCTGGTGAACGCGACCAGCGTGCGCCGCGAGCTCGAGGGCCGCGGCGCGATCTTCAGCACGACCTCCGACAGCGAGGTGATCGTCCATCTGCTGGCACGCTCGCGCGAGGCTTCGCTCGAGGAGCGTCTGATCGATGCGCTCTCGCGCGTGAAGGGCGCCTTCAGCCTGGTGATGCTCACCCACGACGCGCTGGTCGCCGTGCGCGATCCCTCGGGCTTCCGGCCCCTCGTGCTGGGCCAGCTCGACGGCTCCTGGGTGGTGGCGAGCGAGACCTGCGCGCTGGACCTGATCGGCGCAGCCGTGCTGCGCCACCTCGATCCGGGCGAGATGGTGGTGATCCGGCGCGGGCGCCTGCGCACGCTGCGCCCCTTCCCGCGCCCGCAGCGCGAGTCGTTCTGCATCTTCGAGTACATGTACTTCGCGCGCCCGGACTCGAACTTCCCGGGCAGCAACGTCTACCTGTTCCGCAAGTCGCTCGGGCGGCTGCTCGCGCGCGAGCACCCGGCCCAGGCGGATCTGGTGGTGCCGCTGCTCGACTCGGGCAGCGCCGCGGCGCTCGGCTACGCCGAGGAGTCCGGCATCCCGTACGAGACCGCCATCATTCGGAACCACTTCGTCGGCCGCACCTTCATCGAGCCGGCGCAGTCGATCCGCGACTTCGGCGTGAAGGTGAAGCACAACCCGATCCGCGAGGTCCTCGAGGGCAAGCGCGTCGTGCTGCTCGACGATTCGATCGTGCGCGGCACGAGCATGCTCAAGATCTCGAACCTGATGCGCGGCGCGGGTGCGCGCGAGGTGCACGTGCGCATCGCGGCGCCGCCCACGGTGAGCCCGTGCCACTACGGGATCGACATGCCCACGCGCTCGGAGCTGATCGCCTCGAACAAGAGCGTGGACGAGATCCGCGACGCGATCGGCGCCGACACGCTCGGCTACCTCTCGCTCGCCGGCCTGCGCAGCCTCGGCCAGGGGCTGAAGCACGGGAGCTGCGACGCCTGCTTCTCCGAGGACTATCCGGTCCCGGTCACCGAGGCCCAGGGCTTGCCCCAGCTCTCGCTGTTCCGCGCCGTCGAGGACGACGACGCGCCCGGGGGTGCGGAGCCCACGTGAGCCCAGCGGGAGCCGGGTCGCCGCGGCGCTGGATCGGCGTCACCACCTACCGGCGCGAGCGCGAGGGGCGCGAGCGCTTCGCGCTGCCCGCCGCCTACGTGGACGGCGTGCGCGCCGTGGGCGGCCTGCCGCTGCTCCTCGCGCCCGGCGACGCGGAGCCCGCCGCGCTGCTCGAGCGCCTGGACGGGCTCGTCCTGACCGGCGGCGGCGACCTCGAGCCCGACGCCGCGACGCGCGATCGACACGGTACGGTGTATGGGACCTGCGGCGAGCGCGACGCCTTCGAGCGCGCGCTCGCGCTGGGCGCGCTCGCGCGCGGCATGCCGGTGCTCGCGATCTGCCGCGGGCTCCAGCTCCTGAACGTGGCGCTCGGCGGGACCCTCCACCCGCACCTGCCGGACGTGGTGGGCGAGGCGGTGCCCCATCGCACGAGCCAGCTCGAGCCCACCGCGCACCCCGTGCGCATCGCCCCGGACTCGCGGCTCGCCCACCTGCTCGGGACGACGGCGCTTCGGCACGTCCCCTCCTGGCACCACCAGGCCATCGCGCGCCTGGGGGAGGGCCTCTCGCCGGTCGCCTGGGCGGCGGATGGCGTGATCGAGGCGGTCGCGCTGCGCGACCAGCCGGGCGTGGTGGCGGTGCAGTGGCACCCCGAGCTCGACCCGACCCCCGACGGCCCCGGGCAGCGCCTGTTCCGCTCGCTGCTCGAGCCGCAAGGCCGCTGACCGCCCGAGAAGGCCCGCTCAAACCGAGGGTTCGGTCGGCCGATGCACTGCCCTGGAGCTCCGGCTCGGAGCCGGGGCGGAGGGTGCATGCGGCGCCTGCGTCTGCAGTTCGAACGGCCGAGCGATCTCGCGCGCGAGCTCGAGAGCAACATCTCGGCTGGCGGCGCGCTGATCCGCTCCCAAGAGGCCCTCGAGCCGCGCGAGCTGGTGGAGGTGGAGCTGGCGCTGGCCTGGTGCGAGGAGCGCGTCGTGCTCGAGGCGGAGGTGGTGTTCGCCGGGGCAGGGCGCGTGGCGGTGGAGTTCTCGCGCCCGGCGGGGGAGATCCGCGCGGAGCTCGCGCGCTTCACGGCCGATCCGCGCAGCGCCAAGGACCCGAAGCCCGACGTCAACGCGAAGACCGTGGCCCGCGTGGCGGGGCGCCCCAAGCCGAGCCAAGCGCCCGCGACCCCGGCGGCCCCAGCGCGCGGCGACCCGCTCGCGGACGTTTCGGATCGCCGCAAGTCGCCGCGCTCGGTCGCGCGCGTGCCGGCGCGCGTCGAGGCCACCCACGTGAGCCTCGAGGGCCGCACGCGCGATCTCTCCGAGACGGGCGTCCTGATCTCCGCCGACGGGACCGACCTCCCGCTCGGCAAGCGCGTGCAGATCGAGCTCCACAACCCGGTGAGCGGAGAGCAGATCGAGGTGGCGGGGCAGGTCACTCGCCACGTGCAGGCCGACGGCACGGTGGCCGCCGTCGGCATCCACTTCGACGCGTCGCCCGAGAAGGCGCGCGCCCTCAAGGACTACGTGCGCGACGTGCGCAACGCCGAGGCCGAGCGCCAGGCGGCGGGCATCAGCGGGCGCATCGAGGAGCTCGGCATGGCGAACCTGATCCAGATGCTGGGCCAGTCCTCGCCGAAGGGCACGCTCACCGCCACGCGCGGCAACGAGGAGGCGACCATCGCCTTCGAGAACGGCAACGTGCGCTACGCGCTGCTCGGCTCGCTGCGCGGCGTGAAGGCGATCGCGCGCATGTTGCAGTGGAGCGACGGCACCTTCTCGTTCCACGCGCAGGTCGACGCGATCACCGACGAGACCAAGCCGATCGCCCTCCAGATGGCGCTGCTCGAGGCGACGCGCCAGGTCGACGAGGCGCGCCGCTCCCAGCCCCTCGACCCGCGCAGCACCTTCGGCGTCGACCGCGGCGCGCTCGCCGCCGCCGGCGAGCTCAACAAGACCGAGGAGGCGATCGTCGATCTCGCGGCGGCGGGCCTCTCGGTGCGCCGCATCGTCGACGTGATCCCGGAGAGCGACGCCGCCGTGCAGGGCGCGATCGCCTCGCTCGTCGAGCGCGGCGTCCTCGTCGCCAAACGCTGAGTGACGAACGGGGACGCTCCTACTTGGCGGTGACTTATGGGGACACTCCTGTGCGCAGGAGTGTCCCCATAAGTCACCGCCAAGTAGGAGCGTCCCCGTTCGTCACTAGCGTCCCTTGCGAATCGTCGTGTCGCGGCCCCAGCGCGCGTCGTCGCGCTCGGGATGGTCGAGCGTGTAGTGGAGGCCGCGACTCTCCTTGCGGCGCTGGGCGCACTCGATCACGAGCTCGGCGACCAGCGCGAGGTTGCGCAGCTCGACCAGCGGCGGCATCAGCTTGAAGTCCCAGTAGTACTCGTTGATCTCGTCGCGCAGGGTCGCGATGCGGCGCTGGGCGCGCGCCAGGCGCTTGTCGCTGCGCACGATCCCGACGTAGTTCCACATGAAGCGGCGGATCTCGTCCCAGTTCTGGGTGATCACGACCGCCTCCGAGCTCTCGGTGGCGTCGCCCTCGCTCCAGGGCTCCACCTGCACGGCCTCGCGCGGCAGGTCGTCGAAGCGGCGCAGCGCCTCCTCGGCAGCCGCCGCGGCGAACACCACGCCCTCGAGCAGCGAGTTCGAGGCCAGGCGGTTGGCGCCGTGCAGGCCGGTGCAGGTGACTTCGCCCGCCGCGAACAGGTTCTCCACGTCGGTCTCGCCCGAGAGATTCGTGACGACTCCGCCGCAGCAGTAGTGCGCCGCAGGCACGACCGGGATCGGATCGCGGGTGATGTCGATGCCGAAGGCGAGGCAGCGCTCGTAGATGTTGGGGAAGCGCTCGCGCAGGAAGGCCGCGTCGCGCTGGCGGATGTCGAGCACGACGTAGTCGTCGCCCGAGCGCTTGAGCTCGGTGTCGATGGCGCGCGCCACCACGTCGCGCGGCGCGAGATCCTTCAGCGGGTGATAGCGCGGCATGAAGGCGTCGCCGGCCAGCGTGCGCAGCACGCCGCCCTCGCCGCGCACCGCCTCGGTGATCAGGAACGACTTCGCCTGCGAGTGGAACAGGCAGGTCGGGTGGAACTGGAAGAACTCCATGTTCGCGAGCGTGGCCCCGGCCCGGTAGGCCATCGCCATGCCGTCGCCGGAGGCGATGTCCGGGTTGCTCGTGTAGAGGTAGACCTTGCCCGCGCCGCCCGTGGCGAGGAAGGTGATCGGCGCGAGGAAGCGCTCCACCGTGCCGCGCTGGGCGTCGAGCACGTAGGCGCCGATCGCGCGGTTCGCCCCGGCGAGGCCCGCGCGCTGCGTGGTCAGGAGGTCCACGGCGCAGCGGTTCTCGAGCAGCGCGATGTTCGGATGCGCGCGCGCGCGGGCGAGCAGGGCGCGCTCGATCTCGCGACCGGTGGCGTCGCGGTGGTGCAGCACGCGCCGGTGGCTGTGGCCGCCCTCGCGGCCCACCGCGAAGCTGCCGCCTGGCGCGCGGTCGAACTCGACGCCGAGCTTCAGGAGCGACTCGATCGTCGCCGGGCCGCGATCGATCACGAAGCGGACGACGGATTCCCGGCAGAGTCCGGCGCCCGCCTCGAGGGTGTCGCGCACGTGCGCCTCGACCGAGTCGTCGGGCGCGACGCACCGCGGCGATCCCGCCCTGCGCCCAGTTCGTGGCGGAGTCGACGGCGCCCTTCTTGGTGACGACGGCCACGCGGCCGCGCTCGGCCACCTGGAGCGCGTAGAAGAGCCCCGCGATACCGCTGCCGAGGACCAGGAAGTCGTACCGGCGCACATCGCCGAGCGGCAACGGTTCTCCTAAGGACCGGGTCTCGGAGGTGCTCCCCCCAGGGTTCTCCCCCCGGGTGGGGTCGGGCTCAGGACCAGGCGGGAAGCTTCCGATGTCTCCGTGGATGGCCGGAGCATATCTCGCGACCGTTCGGCAGGGCATCCGCCGGGCCAAGAGCCCCGCGCTGCTGGTCGTGTGCGCGCTCACAGCGCTCCAGCTCGCCGCGTCGCCCGCCCGCGCGCGCGACGTCCTCTACCGCTACACGGACCCGCGCGGCGTGGTGCACTTCACGAACGTGCAGTGGGACAAGCACTACGAGCGCGTGCGCAACATGAAGGACATCCCGCCCCTGGTCTACATGCAGAAGCGGCCGCTCGGCCCCACGAAGGAGTACGACCCGCTCGTGATCCGCGCGGGCCGCGAGGTCGGCGTTCCGCCGGCGCTGGTCAAGGCGGTGATCCACGCCGAGAGCGCCTTCGATCCCGGCGCGGTGTCGCACAAGGGCGCCATGGGCCTGATGCAGCTCATGCCCGGCACCGCGCGCGAGCACGGCGTGACCCGGCCCTTCATGCCGGAGCAGAACGTGTTCGGAGGCACGCGTTATCTGCGCGAGCTCCGCGAGCGCTTCGGCACCTGGACCATGGCGCTCGCGGCCTACAACGCGGGGCCCGAGAAAGTCGACAAGTTCGGCGGCGTTCCCCCTTACCGCGAGACCCGGCAATACGTCCGCCGCGTTCTCGCCTACTATCGGCAGTACCACCCCGAATTCGCCCAGTGAGCGTCCCTGCGCTCGCGGGCCCCGGAAGTGCTGCCAGGATGGGCGTGTCGCAGCCCGAGCGCATCTGGAACCTGCCCAACACCATCACGATCAGCCGGCTCGCCGTGCTGCCCGTGCTGGTCGGCTTCCCCTGGTACGCGGGCTGGGCGGGCTCGCAGGTGGTCGGCTGCCTCTTCGTGCTCTCGACGCTGGGCGACCTGCTGGACGGCTGGATCGCGCGGCGGGGCGGCTTCGTCACGAGCATCGGAAAGCACCTCGATCCGCTCGCAGACAAGCTGACCATCGCGACGGCGCTGATCGCGCTCTTGGCCGCGGACCGCATCCCGCCGCACGGGTCGGTGGCGGTGGCCGTGATCCTCGGCCGGGAGCTCGCGGTGACCGGGCTGCGCAGCTTCGCCTCCCTCGAGGCGGGGCAGGTCATGAGTGCGCAGCTTCCCGGCAAGCTGAAGACGCTCTGCCAGAACGTCGCGGCGGGCTTCCTGCTCTTCCCCGCCGGGACGCTCGGGCTCCCGAATCACACGATCGGCCTGTTCCTTCTCTACCTCGCGACGGCACTCACCCTCTGGTCGGGCTGGGGGTACTTCGCGGCGTTCTTCGGCGGCCGCGTCGAACAACCTGCGGCCCTCCCGCCCCAGGGAGAGAGGCAATGACGCGACTTCACGAGCTCTCCGCGCGGATCGCCTCGCGCGAGGCGACCATCGGCGTGATCGGGCTCGGCTACGTGGGGCTGCCCCTCGCCCTCGAGTTCGCGAAGGCGGGCTTCCGCGTCACGGGCTTCGACCTCGACGCCGAGAAGGTGCGCACGATCTGCGCCGGCGGCTCCTACATCGAGGACGTCCCCGCGGCGGACGTGAAGGACGCCGTGGCCGGCGGCCGGCTGCGCGCGGTGGCCGACTTCGGCGCGCTCTCGAGCGTCGACGTGATCAACGTGTGCGTGCCGACGCCGCTCACCAAGACGCGCGACCCCGACTTCTCGTTCATGCTCGCGCGCGGTCGAGGAGATCGGCCGGCGCCTGCGCAGCGGCCAGCTCGTGATCCTCGGCAGCACCACCTATCCGGGCACCACCGACGGAGCTCTACGTCCCGCACCTCGAGTCCTCGGGCCTCAAGTGCGGCGTCGACTTCGGCGTGGCCTTCGCCCCCGAGCGCATCGACCCCGCGAACAAGAAGTTCGCGGTGCGCCAGGTGCCGAAGGTGGTGGGCGGCGCGACGCCGCTGGCCGGCGAGCTCGCCTGCCAGGTGTTCGCGACGGTGTTCGAGCACGTGGTGCCGGTCTCCTCCACCCAGGCGGCGGAGATGGTGAAGCTGCTCGAGAACACCTTCCGCGCCATCAACATCGGCCTCGCGAACGAGGTCGCGCTGATGTGCGACCGGCTCGGCCTCGACGTCTGGGAAGTGATCGACGCCGCCGCGACCAAGCCCTACGGCTTCATGAAGTTCACGCCGGGCCCGGGGCTGGGCGGCCACTGCATTCCCGTCGATCCCACCTACCTGTCGTGGAAGATGAAGGCGCTGAACTTCAACGCGCGCTTCATCGAGCTCGCCGACCGACGTGAACGGCCACATGCCCGAGTACGTGGTCGAGAAGGTGACCGCGCTCCTGAACGAGGAGCGCCTGTCCGTGAACGGCGCGCGGCTCCTCCTGCTCGGCGCCGCCTACAAGGCCGACGTCTCGGACATGCGCGAGTCCCCGGCCCTCGACATCGTGCGCCTGCTCCGCGAGCGCGGCGGCGAGGTCCGCTACCACGATCCCTTCGTCCCGGAGCTCCACATGGACGGCTACAGCCTGAAGAGCGTGGACCTGACCGACGAAGAGCTCTCGGGCGCCGACCTGGTCGTGATCGTCACCGACCACACCACCGTCGACTACGCCCGCGTCGTGCGCCTCGCCCACCGCGTCTACGACACACGCAACGCCACCCGCAACGTCACTGAGGGCCGCGAGCGGGTGCGAAAGCTCTAGGACTTCGGGGACGTTCCTCCTTACTGGCGACGACTCGGCTTGGCCCTCGCCTCGGCCGCGCTGTCGCCAGTAAGGTGGAACGTCCCTGAAGTCCGCGTCTCCGCGTTCGCGTCTAGACGCTTCGTCGCCTATTCCGTATTGTCACCAACCGCGCGCGAGTAGCTCAGTTGGTAGAGCACCACGTTGCCAACGTGGATGTCGCCGGTTCGATCCCGGTCTCGCGCTCCAGAATTCCGAAGCGCCCTCGCTGACTTACGTGGATGTCGCCGGTTCGATCCCGGTCTCGCGCTCCACGATTCCGAAGCGCCCTCGCTGGCTTGTAGCGGGGGCGTCTTCGTTTGAGGCTGCGCCATCGGCCTCAGGTGCCGTCTGGTGCCGCCCGGTGCCGAATTCGGCGAACGACAAGTCCGCTTCCTCCTCGCGCATCGCGTGTGCGTAGGTGCGCAGCGTGAGCATCGGCGACGAGTAGGACGTCGATCTCCTCGCGCGTCCACGTATGATGCGCCTCATCCCACGCAGTAGTCGCATCGTCCCTTGGTTCCGTAGAGCGACATCGCAGGTGATTAGACCGCGCGGCGCGCTTCACTCCGAGGCGTCGGGCACCGGCTCAAGGTGCCAGCCGCGCCCCATCATGCAGTCCTCGAAGATCCGGAATGTGCGGGTCATTGCGTCCACGTCGGCATTGGGGGGGTGGGCGCTGGCGGGCGGCGGTGGGCCTGCCATTGCGTTGCATTCGGCGCGATCTCTGGAAAAGGCTTGCGGGTCCGCCGAACCGTCCGTTGGGCCGTGCCAGACCATTTCTGGATGACGTTCCGGCTTCGACGCACAACTGACCAGCGCCAGCGCGATGATCGCGGCAACCCAACGCATGCGGGCCATCCTAACATGGACTTGGAGTAGGTCCTCTGGGCAGCCCTGCCTGTCGTCTGGGGCTGGCTGTGGCCTGTTGGCGGCCTGAGCCCGCGGAGACTCCTCCGCGTGCCGCGCTCGCCAGGCGCGCCGCCGCTATTCCGCCGCACCGGTGCGCGGATCGGCACCGCGACCGGAGACTGGGGTCGCCTATCAGGCCGGTCTCTCGAACTATCTCCTCGACCTGCGGAGCGGCCGCGAACTCGGGTTCCCAGGCACGATCGACCCCGTCCCGTCGCCCGATGAAAAGCTGCTGACCGTTCCGTCGGCGCTTGCGGTGCTTAGGCCTCGGGAGATTGCAGTTCTTTCGTATGGACGACTTGATCGCGGGACGCTCGAGGAGATCGTCGCTGGTCTTCACGGACGACGAGATCTCCGGGACCTATCAGAGCGTCGGTCAGCGGACGGAGGACGGGAGGACGATCTATCGCGTGGTCAGCGGATCCCTCTATCTCAGCAAGGGCTTCTTCTTTCAGGACTATGAGTCCGTCGAGGTGCGTGGACGAGTGGTCGGGCTTCGACCGCGGACGCCGTACCGGCGTCGGCGCAGCACGAAGAGCTTTGCCGTCGACGCGGGCAGATCGTGCACACTGAAAGTGGAGCTCGGATGTTGGACGGGTAAGGTGGACTTCTCATTCGATGACGTGCGGCTGGCCTTTCACATGTCTCCGGTCGACTCTCGCAGCGTGACGGAGGTGATGACTCGCCCGGAGTCCGAGCTACGTCTCGACGTGTATCTCTACGATCTCGAGACCCGCCAGCTTCAGCGCCTTACGAATTCCCGGGACGCAAATTGTTACTACCCGAGCTTCCGCAGGGACGGCGAAGTCATCTACATGCGGCAGGCACTTCGCGACGGCTCGTACAGCTTCGTCACGACGGAGTGGGACACTTCGCAGCGGCGGTTACTCCGTGCCCAGGCGCCGTCGGATCTACCGGTGAATGCGCCCTCCGAAGTAGTCTCGCGGATCCGGTGCGCCGGCAAACACCTCCCGCTGTTTCCCGAGGGCGCCAATGCAGGGGGGCGGGCGACCCCTGCGAGGGCGAGTGCATCTCCGCCTGCACCCCCACATAAAGCGAATACCTCGGGATGGCCGTCCGTCCGCGTGCAAAGAGAGTGCAGGCGGTCGGCTCAAGGGGGCGGTTTCCCCCGGCCACACGGCTCCCCGTCGTGTCGCGCGTCGATCGTGGTGTGCCTTGAGGGCCGACCTTGGGCCGAAGCTTCAGCTTGCTCTTGCCGGTGGACCCCTCGGAGAATCGCGCGTGCGTGCGGTCCGATGCGGCGATCCCGGAGGCGGAATGATGGAGAATGGGGAGGTTGACGCGCTGCAAGATGCCATCGAGCGCCTCCTGAAGCATCAGCAAAGGGCTCGACGGACGGCGGACCCGGAGGACCGGATGCCGATCCTGATCCGAATCGCCGACGCGAGGATCGAAGTCAGAAGGACGATCAAGGCGGTTCAGGTTGCGGCCGAGGCAGGCGATCGCGACGCCGCGGACGCCTTGGAGTTACTACGATTCTTGTCCAACCCGGGGGGTAGGACGCCACCGCGATCGAGAGCTGCTCCACGGAGCGCGAAGGTGGTACCACCCACAGTGCGCGACTCCTGGGGCCGGCTACGGATCGGGAATGGATTGCCTGCCGCCTCGGCCATCCCGAGTGAGCAGCTCCGGCACGCCGGCTGCTTTAGAACGACGATGACGGGCTCACCCAGTTCGAGCCGGGAACTGGCTCAGTTAACCCGCAATGGCGTGGCGGACCCCAATCTCGCGCAGCCGCTCGAAAGCTGACGTGCTCTCCGCTACGCCCCCGCTTCGACCAGGCTCCGCTTGCAATCATTGCCGCTAGTTCGCTCACCCCCTCTCAGCTCCTCTTCTAGAGCCGCCTAGCGGAGTGAATCGGCGCGGCTCCTGCTCAGCATCGCGATGCGGGTGCCAAGCTCGCCGTAGGGATTGGCACGGCGTTTGCTGTAGGGGGCAGGGGAGAAATGTCATGAACTACGGATACGGACTCGGCGGCATCGTGGTGATCGTGCTGATCGTTCTCTTTCTCACGGGGCGTCTCTAAACAGCGCGCCTTGTAGAATTGGCCGGTGCTAGTGGCCAAGATGCCACTCCGAGCCAGGCGAGTGCTCCGGGTATCGGGCACGTCGTCTTTGCCTGCCCCTTTTCGCGGCTGCCGACCGACGAAGCGCTGACGCCGGTAGCTAGCCCCCAATGAACGACTCCCTTCTCTTCTATGAGGATGCGCGCGACGAGCTCGCGTCCCTTCTACCGCTGCGCGACCAACTCTCGCGGGCGCGCGAGGGCTGGCGCCGCATCGCGGCACGGTCGAGTGGGGCCCGATCAGACGCGGTCTTGAGGCGCCTGCACCGATACGACCGAACGCTCCGTCGGCTCAACATCCGCATCCATCTGGCGTCGGATTTGCTATCGGGCAACGTGCGGCTGAGCCTTCCGGCGGCAGAGCGGGGACCGCTGGGGCTGCATTAGCGCCGTGCAACGCGGCGTCTGGTCGTGGCGGCGCCTCCTCTCGCTGGCTGCCTACGCACGCGCGTGTTCGTGCGCCGGCGTGCGCCTGGCGTCGACGCGAAGTCGGCGAATGCCAAGTCGGCCTCGACAGGTAGGGCGTGCGCGTAGACGCGGAGCGTGCGCGCGGGTTGGAGTGGCCAAGCTACGCAGTTGCTCACATCACGGTCGACCATCATTCGGCCCCGTGCGTTTCTCGATGGGCCACTCCGAGAAGGCGAGGAAGTAGAGGACCAGCACGTTCACGAGGGGAATCAGGGCACCGAGGGCGAGCCATCCCGGATGGCCAACTCGTGTGCAGATCCGCCAGAGCGGGACTACGACAAGCAATCCGACGACGAGCATGCCGAGGAATCCGAAGCCGCCGTGCATCATGATGTTCTCCCAGCCCCCGGAGCGTATCGCGCGGTGCGAGGTGATGAACCAGGCGACGACGGCGCGTAGCCGTGGTCGAACACGAACGAATCGATGGCTAGGGATTCCGGCACAGTCCATCGTGGCGTGTCGCCCGGTGGGCTTCACGGCCAGTGGCGCATCGCCGCTGTCAGGAGCGCCACGGGGTTCGACGCTCGACACTGGCGCGAAGCGCGCCGCCCTTGTCGGGAGGAATCCGATAGCGCCTACTGCTGCGGGTTCACCGAGTGCCAGGCGTCTACGAAGATGTCCGTCATATCGCGGAGCGTCGAGCGCACGTCGCTGAGTTGCCCAACGCTGATCGCGTTGATGCTCCAGGTGGACGCGATAGCCAAAGGGGCGTCAGATTCACGAGCAAGTCGCGCGAGTTGGGCGAGCTCGAGAACGACGCTGAACGCCTGAGACTCGTCAGGGCGGGAGTGCAGCGGGTTCACGGTGACATACAGACACGGCGCTGCCGGCGAAACGAGCAACTCGGGGTCATTCGGTATCCGAACGCCTGCCATCCGGAGCCTCAGCTGCCGACGTCCGTCCGGAAGAGCTTGCTGTCGAAGCCGGCAGCCTGAGCCGCCGGCTTGAAGTCGACGACGAACACGCAGACGCCGCTGAGCCCCTTCAAGGTTGCGCGGCTCAACTCGTGGTCGCCGGCCAGCGCCGGCGGCCCAAGCGCAAGCAACAGAAGAGCGCACGAGCAAACGAGCCACAGCGGCCGCATCGCACGAGCCTACCACGGCGGCAGCGCGGGATGGTTGCGGCGAATGCGGGCTGGGCGCATGTGGACGCATGCTCGCTCTGCGGGCGCTCCACTCATTACGAATAGGCCGCAGCGATCGGAACCGAAGGCCAAGGACACTCGAGAGCGCGCGCTCGATCCGCTCAGCGCGCTCGGTTGCGCTCCAGCCCTTCTCCCCTCGCGGCAGGCTCGACCGTCGACGCGGTTCGCGCGCGGTCAGTAGTCCCAGCAACCCGGGCAGGAGCCACCGCCCCACGCGCCGGCACCGGTCGCCTTGAAGGTGCCGCTGTGTGGGGTCCTCCCGCGTCGCCTGTGAACGTGGCCTGCAGCTTCACTTTCGCCGTCGTCTGCCGCTTGTTGAGCTTCAGCGTCGCCGACGCCTGGAGGCTCGAGATCGTGAAGGCGGACGAGCAGGCGAGCCCGGCGCTCTCCTCGAGGCTCGAGGCGATCACGTCGAGCGCTTCCGGCGGGTACGCGATCGTCCAGAGCCGTCCATTCGGGCTCGACGACGTCGCGGTCCCAGGGAGCGTGTCGCTCCCGACGGTGGCCGACCAACTGCCATCGGGCGCGAGGGTATAGATGGTGGCCCCGCTTCCTCGCATCGTCGGGCAGCCTTCGACCTTGAGCTTCGTGGCACTAGCGAGGGTGGCACTGCCGGCGGGAACCGTCTGGCCGTTCGCGCCGTCGCTGGCGCCGAGAACGAGCAGCGTGACGGCGAAGCCGCGGATCGCATTCGAGAGGTGGCGCATGGATGCCGTGCCTTACACCAGCGACGCTACTTCTGGCGATCTCCTTGTCAAATTGAAGACGAGCGACGTCCTGAACGCCGATCACTTCCCGAGCTCGCGCACTACGCCCCGAACTCGTCCTCGGTCTGCTGGTCGCCCTGGAACTGCCAGAAGACCGTGGCCATGCCGTCCCGTACGGTCCAGGCGTGCATCTGAGGTGACGACCAGGGCGGCCCAATGCCTCTAGCTGGGTCGCCCGGCCAGCTCAGGGGGTATCGCATGAAGTCCGCGCTCCAGCTCCTTGCCGAAGTCCGCGACTTCTCAGTCCCTGATAACTCGGCCATGAGGGGTGGGGGCTGCTGACTGACTCGGCCGGCACCTCGCAGGGCCGCTCGGGCCAGGTTCTCCCGGCCTCAGGAAGAGTCAGGGCTCCGCCGTCGAATCCGGAAGCCCGCCTCGGCGAGCAAGCTCGGGAATCCGGCGGACCGCCGCCAGGTCCTTGGCGCGCTCGGCGTCGGGCAGCTCGTCCCACGGGACGAGGCGGGGATGTCGCTTCGCCGCGTCGTCCTTCGGGACCCAGCCCGAGCTGCCAGCCGCGGGAGCGCAGGCTCTCGCACCAGCGGTCGTGCTCCCAGCGCGCCAGCTTCTCGAGCTCGGCATCGCCGAAGGCGAACAGGAGCCGGCGTCTCGGCGGCGGCACGGCTCGAGCTCGCAGTCGATGCGGTGCAGCTTCACCGGGATGTCCGCGGCGGCCTCGCGGTTCGACGCCTGCAGGTCCGCGGGCAGGTCCTCCCACGCGCGGAGCGAGGGATTGGTCGTCGGCGTCTCCCAGCGCTCCTCGATCGCCTCGCGGCAGTACTGCTCGTGCATCACGCGAGCGATGGCGTCGAGCGGGAGCGCCCGGACGCGGCGCAAACGGTAGACGCGGAGGTCGAGCGCGTGGTTCTTCGCGAGCGGAAGCGTGCCGACGAAGTCGCAGGCCAGCTCGGGCACGTTCGCCACGGCAGCGAGTGCTGCGAACGCCTCGCTGGCAAAGATCTCGCCGGGCTCGACGATCGGCTCGATCCGGGCGGCCAGCGTGACGTGGGCGCCCGTGTAGCTCGGTTGCCGCACGATGGGCTCGAAGTGCTGGAACACCGGGCCCGCATGCAAGGCCGCGCGGAGACTCAGGGGATTCACCTCGCGCGAGCTCTCGCGGCGTGCGTCCCACGCCAGACCGAGGCTGCCCCAATCGGTCTCCGCGATCTCGTCGATGAGGTCGAGCGTGAAGAGGCCCGCGGAGCTCACGTCGTCGAAGACGAAGTGGAGAGCGTCGCCCCAGGTGCTCACCGCCGTGGGCGCGTGCGGGCTCACGGACAGAAGGCTCGAGATGCGCGCCCTTGAATTCCCGCACGAAGATGGGAATCAGGGCTTCCGGGAGTCGGCTGTAGCCGACGATGTCGGCGAACAGGATCGCCTTCACCTGCTGGCGAAAGCCGGGCTGAACGGCTGATCCCGGCGATCTCGTCGGGGTCGTCGAATCTGCTCCGCTCGTTCGCCGCAGCGGGCGCCGTGTTCCTCGTCCTTGGCGATGTCGGCGATGCTGACGATCTCCGTGGCGATGCCGCGCTTGCGCCAGAATTCGACGAAGGTCGCGGTCCCGCCGGCGCCACCGGGCAGCTCGTCCCACACCGCGAGCGGGGTGAGGTCCAGATCGAGCGAGCGCGCGGTGAGGCGCGCGAGCCCGGCCATCACCTCGTTCGCGTACTCGAAGCCGACCGCGCTCGACGGCTCGTGCGGCTCTCCGAGGATGCGGAGCGAGGCCACGCCGGCGACGGCGCGCTCGAACCGCTCGACCCAGCCGCGCCGAAGGGAGCGACGCTCGAGCGCACGAACGCGTCGCGCGTCCACGGCAGGACGACGTGCACGGCCGCGCCGCGCCGCGCGAGCGCTTCGACGAAGAACAGGTCGGCGCCAGCGGCCGCGCTCGAGAAGCCGACGCGCGCTCCAAGCCGTGCGAGGCAATCCTCGAGTTTGCGCCGCACGCGTTCCTCGGCGTGGACCGGGAAGCGGGCGTCTTGCGCCGCGGCGGGTCCAGCATGTGGCCCGAGAATACGATCAGCTGGAGCGGGGGAAAGCAGTCGTCATAGCTGCTCGCCGGCAGCCCCTGCGCGTGGGCGAGCAGACGCGCTTCCCGCCGCGCGGCACCGAGCTCGTGGAGCGGAGCGTCGTGCCGGTCCGCCGCTCGTCGATAGGCCGTCCTTCGCGGCGTCGATCTCGTCCGAGCAGGGCGAACGCCTTCGCCCGGTCGATCAGCGCATGACGCGCGTCGCGCGACGCGCCTCGCTCGAGCGCCTCGAGCGCTCGACGCGCGAGACGAGCTGCGTCGGCGCGGTGAGCCTCTCCGAGCAGGCTGTGCGCCGCTGCGCTCTTCAGGAGCGGCGTCGGTGCGCTCGGAAGTACCTGGCCGGCTCGCTCGTAGTCTTCGAGCGCGGCGAGCAGCGAGGCCCTGCGCGACTCGTCGAACGGCGCGTCGAGGCCTTCCTGGAGGGAGAGGTCGCCGCGCAGGCAGAAGAGCTCGCCGAGCGAGGCCGCGTCGAGCCCGGCGCTGCGCTCGAGGTCGATCAGGATCTGGCGCGCCTCCGCCGCCGAGCCGAGCTGCGCGAGCGAGCGCGCCAGCAGCTGCTCGAGCTCCGCGTCGCCGCGCAGGCTCCGCAGTCCTGCGCGCGCGGCCTCGCCGGCCAGCAGGAACTCGCCAGCCCCGAGCGCCGCGCGCGCGAACGCGCGCGCAATCTGCTTGGAGACCTCCCAGGGGCGCTCGCGGCCATCCGCGCCGGGACGGTCTCTGCTCCGAGACGAGTCACTGGGCACGCCTCCCGCCCGCCAGAGCGCGTGCAGATCGTGAGCGCTCAGACCCGGGCGAGCGAGCAGCGACTCCCAGTCGAGCGGAGCGGCCGAGACGTCGATCAGGCGACCCTGCGCCTTGCAGCGGCGACCACGGCCAAGCCGACGCCGAAGGCGAGGAAGGCCGCGGGCTCCGGAACGACCGGCGGAGCCGCCGAGCCGCCAAACTCGTAGTACAGATCCTCCGAGGCCGAGCGGGCGCCGGTCAGATCGAGAGACGCCCCGCCGAGCGCGAAGCCTGTGATCCCTCCGAGGTCCGGGATGTCGAGGCCAGCATCGCCCCCACCATGCCCGAACTGCAGAGCGAAGGCCCCTCCGCCCAGGCTGTAGATCACGAGGTCCGTGTACACCGGAGTGCCGCCGACCGTAGGCCCCGCCCAGGTGACATGGAAGGCAGGCACGGCGTCCGCTTGGGAGTAGGTCCCCGTGCCATCGGGCCGCGGGTCTGCGATACCGCGCGAGTAGAGGATCTCGCCCTCCACGACGTTGAACACGTCGGGCTCGGGCGGGATGCTCACCATGTCCGCGTAGTACGGGGCGATCACCGGAATGCCGAGATCGACCAGGCTCCCCACGGGCTGGAACGGCGCCGGGAGGGCCGAGCCAAAGGTCACCACGCCGTTCTCGTTGAGGATGATCGAGCCGTAGGTGTTGCCTCCTGCGGTGATGTCGAAGCCCAACGGAACGGTGAGCGACCCGTCACCCACCAGCGTGGCCTCGAAACTCTCCTGCCAGCTGTTGCCGCTCTCGGTGCTGAAGTCGACGAAGTCGACGAACACGCGCTTCGCCTGGGCGGCGGGAGCGACGAGTAGACAGATCGCGACGAGCACCGCGCGATGAAGCGGTCGCATGATGGGGATTCTCCGACCCTGGCGGCTGGCACGGTACTCCGGTCGCTTCCGGAGTGTCAATCCGGGCTGGCGCTCGGATCTCCGTCGGTGGTGGCGTCCCGCAGGCGCGCCTCGAGGGGGGCGGCCTGCTTGCGGTTTCCAGCAGCTCGCTGAATTGCGAGGGCGCGCTGGAGCGCGGAGAACCCGTAGTGCGTGCCGTCGGGCCAGCGGACGAGCACGACGGGGCAGGTTCGCGGCGAGGGCCGCTTCGGCCGCCGGGAGACTCCCCTCGGCGAGCTGGCAGCTCGCGCCGACCAGCTCCAGCCAGGCGCGGCGCCAAGGGTCGTCGGGGTAGTCCTCCGCGAGCAGCGGCCGCGCCTGCTCCAGCCGGGCTTCGGCCTCGCGGAAGCGGCGAGCGCGGCAGTCGAGATCCGCCCAGTCCGTAAGGATGGGCGCGCGCATCCGGTGGTGATGGGCGTCCGCGGCGGCCCACGCCTGCGCAAACTCACCCGCGGCGGCCTCGTCGTTTCCCATGCCGACCTCCGCGAGGGCGAGATTGTTGAACACGAACGCCATGTCGTCGTGCGTCGCATCGTGCTCTGCGAGCATCAGGTCGCGCGCTTTGCGCAACAACTCCCGCGCTTCGCTGTATCGGCGCCGCTCGAGCTGGACGCGTCCGAGGTTGTTCAACGTCCCCGCGACTGTGGGATGGGTCGGGCTGAAGACCTTGCGATTGATCTCCAACACGCGCTCGTAGTGACGGGCCGCCGCAGCGAGATCGCCGCGCATATAGGCGATGGACCCCAGCGAGTCGAGATCCTCGGAGACGCGAGGATGGATCTCTCCCGACGCGGCGATGCGTACCGCGAGCGCCTCTCGATACGCCGCCTCCGCGGCGTCCAGCTCGCCGGCGAGGAGCGCCGTGAGACCCTGCGCCTCGATACCGCGCGCAATCAGCGCCTGCGGCGTCGACCGGCTGGCCCGTGCGGCGGCGAGGCCCGAGGCGATCTTCTCGCGCGCCGCGTCGAACTCGTCCGTCGTGGCGAGTGATTCTCCCCAAGCGATCAGGGCGCGCGCGCGATCCGCGTCGCCTTCCGCGCCGAGGGTGCGGAGGCTCTCGAGCGCATGCGCGAACAGTCCATTGGCTGCCGGGTAGCGCCCCTGCGACACGCGCAGCTCGCCGAGCGCGATCGCGAGCTTCGCGGCGGTCGTTGGAGTGCCCGGGGCCGGATCGCCGGCCCTGGCCAGCAGGTCGTCCGCCTGGTGGTAGAGGCCCAGGCTGGCGTAGACCGAGCCCAGCGTGGTCATGAGCGTCGCGCGGACCTCGGGCTCTCCGCGCAGGCCGTTGGAGATTCGTTCTGCCCCGCGGTCCAGGACCTCGCGCGCCGTGATCGTGGTTCCGAGTGCTTCCGACGGGTCGGACACCTCGAAGAGGGACTGGAGGAAGGCGGTGGTTCGCTCGGCCGTCAGCGAGCGCTGCTCGGCGAGCCCGCGCTGCTGCTCCGCCTCGCGGCGCGCCAGCATTGCGACCGAGGCAAGACCCGCGAAGAGGACGCTCGCGGCGACCGCGGACGCCGCGATGGCGACCAAGCGGCGCTGGCGGCGCGCCTGCTCCCGTTGGCGGAGCTGGTCGAACCGGAGCCCGAGGATGCCCGCGACGAGCTTCAGGAAGCCGTCGCGGCGACCGTCCCCCGACGCTCGCAGATCGGCCGCGAGCGGCTCGGCAAGCGCCGGCGCGCCGGCCTGCGATTCCGAGAGCGCCGGAGGGAACGGGATCACCGAGTCGTCGCCGACCTCGCTCCCGATGACGCAGAAGATCCGGTCCCCGCGGCCGAGCGCGCGAAACTGTCGAATCTCCTCGTTCACCCAACGGGAGCGACTCGCGGCAAGCGAACAAACGACGACCAGGTTGTCGGAGTCCTCGAGTGCGCGTTGAACTTCGCCCGCGAGCTCGGCGGAGCTGGCGAGCTCGGCGCGGTCGAGGAACACCGGGGCGAGGCGGGGTCGCGGCGCGCCGCCGGGAAGGCTTCGGAAAGACCGTGGCAGGCGGTACGTCTCCAAGGTCCTGTGCAGCCAGCGAGCCACGGCAGCATCCGCATGGCTGTAGCTGATGAACGCGACGTATCTCGCCATGCCTCGTCCAGCGCCGCTCAGCGGCCGTCTCTGCGTCTGGCCTCGAGCGGGCCTCCGGCGGAGATCATCTCACACGGAGGTCCGGGGCGAGCGTTGCCCGAGTCGAGCCAGAAATGGAGCCGCCGACGCCCAAGGCTCATCCCGAGTCAGCCGACCGACCGCCGCATCACCGTGTAGTGCTTCCGCACCTCGATCGGCTGGAACCCGCGCGCCTCATACATGGACCGCGGGCCGCGGAAATGGCCCGCGTCGCCAGCCTGGGGTTCGTTGTGCGGATACCCCTCGATCCACGACGCACCGCGGGCCAAAGCGTCTGCGATCACGCGATCGAGCAGCGCCGAGGCGATCCCGTGCCGTCGGAATGGCGGGGCGATGACGAAGCAAGGGACTCCGATTACGGATCGAGGCGCGGGTCCGTCCGGATCGACGAGTCGGTAGAGCCCGTAGTCGGAGCGAAGTGAAGCATTGACCCATCCCGCGGCTCGGCCGTCGACGTACGCGAGATACCCGAAGGCCGTGCCACCTCGAAGTCGCGCAGCCATGGTCGCCCGGGTGCCCCGCCATGCGCGTTCCGGGAGCTCCGGCGTCGCCGGTACGTGAGGCTCGAGGCAATAGCACGAGGCCCAGTCGGGGTTGCCGGCGAAGGCGTCGTGATCGAAGAACCGGAGCCAGTCGTCGACGCGGTCCTCGGTCACCGGATGCACCGTGACATCGGCGATCTCGGACAGCCGTTCCGTTCCCCCGGTGAGTCGCTCGGTCGCCTCGGCGTAGTTGTGCGCGTAGTTCCGGATGCGCCTCCTCGGGGTACGACCAGGTGTGTCGCGCCTGGCCGTGGGCCACGAAGGCGCGGGCGACGGCGTCGGTGTCGTCCGCCTCCATCAGCTGCGCACATTCGAAGCACTTGACCTTCACGGACTCTCTCCCTCGGCGTGCAGCGCGAGGGTAGAAGCTTTAAGAAGTGCTCCCCCGATTGGGTCTGGCACGCGCCGTGCTCAAAGAACCGGCGTGTCGAACTTCGCTCCGCGCTTCTGTCCCAACCCGGTCTGCGCTTTCCACACGAATCCGCAGGGTTGGCGCTTCCGCAAGATCGGCTTCTACCTCCGCCAGGCCCATCCCCAGCGCATCCAGCGCTACCGCTGTTCACGGTGCCGGCGCTCGTTCAGTTCACAGACCTTCTCCACCACCTACTGGCTGCGTCGCCCCGAGCTCCCGCGTCTGATCTTCGGTCGGCTCATCGCCTGCTCGGGCTACCGCCAGATCGCCCGGGACCTGGGCATCTCGCCCACCACGGTCCTGCGCCAGACCGAGCGCCTGGGTCGCCACTGCTTGCTCTTCCACGAACGGCTGCGCCCCAAGGCGGGACCCCCCGAGCCCCTGGTCGTCGATGGCTTCGAGACCTTCGAGTACAGCCAGTACACGCCCGTGCATTTCAACACCGCGGTCGGAGCGAACTCGCACTACGTCTACGGCTTCACCGACAGTGAGCTGCGCAGAAAAGGGCGCATGACCGTAAAGCAGCGTCGGCGACGGGAAGAGCTCGAGGCCGAGTTCGGTCGACCCGACCCCCGCTCGATCGAGCGCGAGATGGCGGCTCTGGTCTCGCTGGTCGCGCCGGGAAACGCTCCGCTCACGATCCACTGTGACGAGCACCCGGCCTATCCCCGGGCCTTCGCCTCGCTCGAAGGACCGCCCGCTCACCTGCCTCACCACCCACTCCAAGGTCGCCCGCACGCCTCACAACCCCCTGTTCGCGGCGAACCGGGTCGATCTGCTGATCCGCCACTCGAGCGCCAACCACAAGCGCGAGACGATTGCGTTCTCGAAGCGACGCCAGAGCGCGGCCGAGCGCTTGTTCGTGCTGATCGTGTGGCTCGACTACCTGAAGCCCTTCTCGGAGCGAAAGCGCGACGCGACGCCCGCGCAGCGGCTGGGGTTACTCAAGCGCAAGCTCACCGTGGAGGACTTGCTCCGCGAGCGGCTCTTCCCCGCCCGCGTGGGGCTCCCCGAACGCTGGGCGGACTACTACTGGCGCCGGATCCCCACCCGGCGCATCCCGAACGGCCGTATCCACAACCGCAAGTACGCCGCCTGAATGCGAGAACCCCGCGCGCAGCGACCTCGCTCGCTCCCCCCGAAACCCAATCTGGGGAGCACAACTCAAGCTTTACCACGCCGGCCCGCGTCGAGCTCAGCGATCGAGCGTCCGCGAGCCCAGCCAGAAGTGGAGGGCAGCCCACAGGTAGCTGGGCAAGGCAATCCCGAGCAGCGCCCAGCGCATCGACTCGCGGCCGAGCTCGCCCGCGAGCGAGTCGGAGAGCGCCCCGGCGGCGGGCGGACCGAGACCGCCGATGATCGCGGGAATGGTGGAGAGCAGCGCTGCGGCGCGAGCGCGCATCGCGGGCGGCGCGAGATTCTGCGCCGTCGCGATCACCACGCCGAACGACGAAGGAACGATCGATCCCGCCAGTCCGATCACGAGGAGCGAGGTCCGATCCCAGGCGAGGTAGTACGCAGCGAAGGAGAGGGCGGCCAGCGCGTTGAACGCGGAGGCGCATACAAGGGGCGCGCGCCGGCTGGAGAGGCTCGCTCGGTCCGAGATCCAGCCGCCGAGGAGCAGGGCCGGAACTGCGATCAGGCTCATCGCCCCGACGAAGGCGCCGATCTGCGTGGGTGTGAGAGCGAACGAGCGCTCCAGGTAGGCGGGCCCGAAGACCGAGGAGTAGAAGGCGAACACGGCCAGGACCTGGCCGGCGATCAGGTGGCGAAACGCGGAGATGCCGAACAGGAAGCGCAGGCTATCGCGCATCGAAACGTCGGCGGCGTGCGCGCTCGCGCCGCCGTCCCAGTATCCGCGGGTCGGCTCCGGGAGCGTCATCCGGACGAGAAGCGCGGCGGCGACGCCGAGCGCGCCCACTCCGAAGAGCACGTGACGCCAGCCGAATTGCTCGCGCGCCCAACCGCCGACCGCGATGCCGAGGGCGATCCCGACGGGCAGCAAAAGCGCATAGGTCGATGCGGCCCTTGCGCGCTGCGCGATCGGGAAGAGATCCGAGAGGATCGATTGCGACGCGGGGCCGATCGCCGCTTCGCTGACACCGACGGCTGCGCGCGCCAGAAGCAAGCTCGCGAAGCCGACTGCGACGCCCTGCAGCGCGGCCGTCGCACCCCAGGAGGCGAGCGCGAGAGCGATCAACGAGACGCGGCGGCGGCGGTCGCCGAGCGTCGACAGCGGGAGCTGCGCGAGGGAGTAGAAGATCGCGAAGGCGGGGCCGGAGAAGAGACCGAGCTGCCAGTCCGTGAGGTGGAGGTCGCGCCCGATCGGCTGGAGCAGGATCGCGGTGAGGCTCCCCAGCACCATCGTGAGCGTGCCCACGCCGAGGAGCATCCCGAGCGCGTAGCTGGAGCGCGCGGCTCCGAACTCACGCGGGCGGTTGGCGGGAAGTACTTCTGTGGCGGGCACTCGATTCGCACTGTCCGCTGCCGCCACCATCGCCGTCAAGGCAGACGCGGCGCCCAAGGGCCCAGGCGTCTCGGAGTTGCGCCGCTACTCGGCCTGGTATCCGCGACGGCTCATGCAGTCCCTGAAGATGAACGCCCAGCTCTCGCTGGAGTTCGCCTGGGCCGACGCGGTCGACTGACACGCCGCGCTGTCCTGGCTCTGCTGCGACTGGCTCTGGCCCCTCTGTGCGTGGATGGTCATCGCGCGGGGCGGAGGGGGCGGCGCCGGCGGCGACTCGCAGGCGATGATGAACAGCGCGGCGACCGCGAGGCTCGAGACGGCAAGGGCGCGCGGGAGCGGCTTCATTCGGGAACGGTATCGCGTCGGCGAGCGGCGGGGCCAGCCGGGCTGGTCGGAGGGCACCGCGGCCGCGTACCTTCACGGTTCGACCCTCAGAAGGAGAAGGACCGTGTTCAGTCACATCATGGTGGGCGCGAACGACGTCGCCAAGTCGAAGAAATTCTACGACGCAGTGCTCGGTGCGATCGGCGTGCCGCCGGGAAACATGGACGACAAGGGGCGCGTGTTCTACGCGACGAAGACGGGCGTCTTTGCGATCACGAAGCCGATCGATGGGGCGACTGCCTCTGCGGCCAATGGGGGCACCATCGGATTCGCCGTCGACTCGCCCGCCAAGGCCGATGCGTGGCATGCGGCCGGAGTGGCGAATGGCGGCACGACCTGCGAGGACCCGCCGGGCCCGCGGACCGGCGCGGCGGGATCGGTCTATCTCGCGTATCTGCGGGATCCGGCCGGCAACAAGATCTGCGCGCTCCATCGCATGAGGAGCTGAGCGAGGGCAGGGCTCGAGCGACCCCGGTCGGTTCGGGTCAACAGTCGCCTAGACGCCTCGCGTCGAGCGACTCTTTGGTGTGCGCGCCACCGACCTGCGAATCGATCTCGACGTGGTACGCCGAGTCGCTCTGCACCGTCAGGACGCTCTCGGACCGCAGCGAAGTGCCCTGCAATTTGCATTCGAACGTGAAGCGGTAGCTGTTGCCGCTCCGGCTGAGCGGCGAGAGCGTGCAGCCATCTCGCGTGGCCTTCTCGTTCCGGGCCTTCATGTCGTCGCTGGGGCTGGTGCACTTCTGCGTCTTCATCTCCTGCGGCCCAGCGCCGCCCTGGACGGTGCGCTTGAACTCCCACAGGCCCTTGCGGAACGGCGGGAGGTCCTCCGCGAGCGCCGCGCTGGAGAGCGCCACGAGGCTCGCGAGGGCCAAGAGGACCGGGACGAAGGCTCGGGACATCCGGGACGTCCTGCGCACCACGGCTACCGCCCCTCCCGCGACTTCTCGAGCTCGACTTGGATTCGGCGCATGCCGCGCAGCCAGCGCTCCGGGTCGGCGGTCTTGCGCGTCATCCACTCCTGCGCGATCGGGTCGGTGAGGATCAGGAAGCGCTCCTCGGCGAGCGCGGCGACGACCATGCCCGCGACCTCCTCGGGCTCCTTCACGGGCCCCGCCGCGGCCCTCGACCAGGCCGCGCTCGGATCGCCCAGCATCGGCGTGCGGACGCCGAGGGGGGCGAGACAAGAGACGCGGATGCCGCGGTGGTGGTACGTGACCGAGAGCCACTCGGCGAGCCCGACCACGGCGTGCTTGGTGACCGCGTAGACCGAGTTGCCGTGGCTGGTGAGGATGCCCGCCATCGACGCCGTGTGGAGCAGGTAGCCGGAGCCTCGCTCGAGCATTCCCGGCAGGACGGCGCGCACGGCGTAGACGTGCGCCATGAAGTTGATCTCCCACTGGCGCTGCCAGACCGCGGGCGGCGTGGAGAGCGGATCGCTCCCGCTGAGCACCGCGGCGTTCGAGCAGAAGAGATCGATCGGGCCGTAGGCGCGCTCGGTCTCCGCCACGAGACGCGCGATCTCCTCCTCGCGCGAGATGTCGCAGCCCACCGCGAGCATGCCGAGCTCGTGCGCCACCTCCTTCGCTCCAGCCGCGTTCTGATCCGCGACGACGATGCCGCGCGCTCCCTCCTCGGCGAAGCGGCGGCAGAGCGCGCGCCCGATCCCGCTCGCTCCTCCAGTCACGACGACGACGCGATCCTTCAACTGCATGCGCGCGGACCTCCCGCGCAGATCATCTCACAGCGGCGGCCGGCGTTCGTGTGCGTGTTGCGCGTTGGGCCCGCTAGAGCGGTCGGACGATCGCGCGGACCATCGGCAGGATTTCGTACTGGAAGCCGAGACCCGAGCGTTTTGCCGGGTCGTTCGCGAGCAGCGCATCGAGCGCTCCCGGATTCTCGAGCTCGACGATTCCGGCGCCCCAGCCGCCCTTCGGGTCGGCGACGGGACCGAAGGCGACCGCGACGCCGTCCGACAAGAGCTTCGACCAGTAGCCGACGTGCTCCTGCATCACGTCGCGCTCCCGCGTGGTCATCGTCTGCATGAACGTCGGCCGCGGCGGGACGAGGCGCACGAGAAAGTACGCCGAGGCGCCGGCCGGGCGCAGACCCGTGAAGGCGCCGAGCCAGTCGAGGACGCGCATCCAGCCGTTCGAGTGACCGCGGCAGAGGTCCGGCGAAGTGAAGCCGTGGTGGCGCAGCGTGAGGCGCGTGCCGCCCGAGGTCGCCTCGAGGCTGTAGCGCACCGTGGTCGGCGGCCCGGGCGCCCAGGTGGGCTGCCAGGTGTGCACGAGCGTGCGAGGCGGGTCGATCTCGAGGTACTCGCCTTCGACGGAGAAGGCCGCGCCGTCGGCGCCCACGCCGTCGGTGCGCCAGCGCCCGCCGACCCGGACGTCTCCCTTCCATTCGGTCGTGCGGTACAGGCCCTCGGCCCCCCACCACTCGACGATCTCGCGCGAGGTGAGCGCCCGGAAGATCCGCTCCGGCGGCGCGGCGATCTCGACGACCGCGAGGAGACTGCCGGCCTCGACGTCGGCGATGGCGCGGGCTTTGCTGGTCTTGACGCTCATTCTTCCTCCAAGCGGCGCTTCAAGCGGGCGAGGCTCGACCTGCCAGAACGACCGATACCCCTCGAGCCAGGCCGCAGCGGGCCGCAGCGTGGACGGGCTCAGCGAGTAGATCCGCTCGCGTCCCGAGCGCCGCTCGGCGACCACGCCCGACTCGCGGAGCACACGCAGATGCTTCGAGATCGCGGGGCGGCTCTCTCCGAAGCCGCGCGCCAGATCGCCTGCGCGAACCGGACCGGCGCGAAGGCGATCCAGGATCGCGCGCCGCGTCCGGTGTGCGATCGCGCGGAAGACATCGTCTTGCGCTCGCGCCGTGGCTCTCATATGTAGCCAGATGGTTACATATACAAGCGCCGTCGGTCAAGCCCGCTCAAGGAGCTCGGATCACGAACTGGATCGCCCCACGGAAGCGACCGAGCCGCTTCCAGTCGGCCGGGTTGAGCAGGTCGTACTCCTCGAAGCGGCCGCCCTGATACGAGGCCAGATCGCCCGTGGCGATTCCGACGTGCGCAGGCGCCGAGGTCGAGAGGAAGCGCTGCGGGCGGTCCTCCCAGGGCTCGTCGGGCGACTGCGCCACGCGCTGCGCGAGCGCGAACACCCCCGAAGCATCCTCCTGTTGGGTCACCGCGATCACGCCCGTGAGGCCCGGTCGGGTGAGGGTGATCAGCCAGGCCGAAGCGGCGACGGGCTTGCCGGCGCTCGGCGGAGTCACGAGCTCCTGCTCGGTGGCGAAGCCGACCAGCGCACCGTCGCGCCGCACCAGGACCGTCGCGGCGAGCGCGTTGCGCAGCTCTTCGCCGGCGAACGCTGCATTCAGGTCGCGGTCCGAGAACGGCGAGCGGTTCTGCGTCGGCGGAAAGAAGAAGCCCGGGATCGCGTGCGAGACGTTCAGGCTGTCCTGCTCGAGATCGAGATCGAGCACGAGGGGCTCGCCATTGCGCGCGGAGCCGCAGCCCAGTGCGAACGAGGCCGCGAGCCCGACGAGGAAGTGCCGTTTCCAGTCCATGCCGTCCTCCAGCCCAGAGCGGGTTGACGTATCCTCGCTGGGCACGAGGAGCGCACAGCATGGCAGAGCGACTGTCCGGAAAGATCGCGATCGTGACGGGCGCCGCGTCGGGAATCGGCGCAGCGACGGCGCGCGCGCTGGCGGCCGAGGGCGCGCGCGTGGCGTGCGCCGACTTGAACCTCGCGGGCGCCGAGCTCGTTGCGAAGGAGCTCACAGAGCAGGGGCGCGAGGCGCTGGCGCTCCGTCTCGACGTCACGGACCCCGAGGACAATCGGCGCGCTGTGCGCGAAGTGGTGGAGCGGTGGCGAGGACTCCACGTCGCCCACCTGAACGCCGGCGTCGCATCCGTCGGTCCCATCCTCGACGTCACCATCGAAGAGTGGGACCGCACGATGGCGGTGAACCTGCGCGGCGTCTTCCTCGGGCTGCAAGCGACGGCGCGCGCGATCGCCGCCGCGGGCGGCGGCTCGATCATCGTCACGTCCTCGGGCGCCGGGCTCCAGGGCGGACGCGGCATGGGGACCTACTGCGCCACCAAGCACGGCGTCCTGGGTCTCGTGCGCAGTGCGGCGGCCGATCTGGCGCCGCTCGGCATCCGCGTGAATGCCGTCTGCCCCGGCGTGATCGATACGCCCATCCTCGGGCCGGTGCACGGCAATCGCGCGGTGCTCGACGGCCTGCTCGCGCCGGCGCATCCGATCGGTCGCGTGGGGCGGCCCGACGAGATCGGCCGCGTGGTGGCTTTCCTCGCCAGCGACGAGGCGTCGTTCATGACCGGCGCCGCCGTCGCCGTGGACGGCGGCATCACCGCCGCGTTCGGCGTGATCGGGGGCGGCAACCTCCGCCCGGACCTGGCGGGCGAGAAGCGTTGAGCCGGCCGGCCGCTACGCGCCGGGAGCTCCTGCTCGCGGCCGGCGCGGGGGCGACCGCCTTGGCGGTCGGCGCGGGCGAGCGCGCGGAAGCCGCGTCCTCCGAGCTCGATGTCATCGTGATCGGCGGCGGCTTCGCCGGCGTCACGGCCGCGCGCGACTGCGCGCTCGCCGGTCTGCGCACGGTGCTCCTGGAGGCGCGCGAGCGGCTCGGCGGGCGCACGTTCACCGCCGAGTTCGCCGGCCACGAGGTAGAGCTCGGCGGCACGTGGATCCACTGGCTCCAGCCCTACGTCTGGGCGGAGACGCAGCGCTACGGCCTGCCCGTGGTCGAGACGCCCGAGCTCGGGCTCGACCTCGCGAACGAGGAGGTGATCGCGCTCGTCGCCGGCAAGCCGGTCTCGCTCTCGGGGGCGCAGCTCGGCGCCGTCGCAGGGGCGCTGGAGTCCTACCTGGCTCCCGCACGGCTCGCCTGGATTCGACCCTACGACTCGCGCTTCGCGTGGAGCGAGCTGCTGAAGCACGACGCGACGAGCGCGGGCGAGGCGCTCGCGCGCCTCGAGCTCGACCCCGTGCAGCGCGCCGTGCTCGAGGGCTACCTGCTGACGATGGCGCACTGCCCGATCGACGAAGTCGGCTACGCGGACATGCTGCGCTGGTGGTCGCTCGCGGGCTTCAACCTGCCGGGGCTGGGCGACGCCGGCGCGCGCTACAAGCTCGCCGGCGGCACGCGCGCCCTGATCGAGAAGATGGTCGTGCACGGCCGACCCGAGGTGCGGCTCTCGTCGATCGTGGAGCGCGTCGAGGAGCGCGAGGATGGCGTCGTCGTGACGATCCTCGGCGGAGCCCAGCTGCGCTCGCCGCTCGCGGTGGTCGCGCTCCCGCTGAACGTGCTGCCCAGCGTGACGTTCTCGCCCCCGCTCGACACGCGACTGATGGGGGCCGCGAAGGAGCGGCACGCGGGTCGCGGAATCAAGCTCTATGCGCTCGCGAAGGGCCGCGCGACGCGCGCGAAGAAGGCCACCGCGCTCGCGCCGGCGCCGCACCCCCTCTCGTATGCGCTCACCTACGCCGTCGACGACGCGCACACGCTCTTCGTCTGCTTCGGGCCCGATCCCGAGAAGCTCGGGATCGGCGACCGCGCCGCGGTCGAGGCCGCGCTGCGCGCGTGGTTCCCCGGGATCCAGGTCGAGGACACCACCGGCTGGTCCTGGACGGAGGACCCGTTCGCCCGCGGTACGTGGTCGAACTTCAGGCCGGGCTGGCTGGGCCGCTACGCAGACGCCTTCGAGCGCGACCGCGGGCGCCTCTTGTTCGCGAGCGCGGACGTCGGCGAAGGCTGGCGCGGCTTCATCGACGGGGCGATCGGGGCGGGACAGCGGGCCGCCCGCCGCGCCGTGGAGCGCACCCGCGCCGCGCAGCCGGAGCCCGCGCCTACAGGCTGAGCAGCGCCGCCACGCTGAGCGCGAGCCCGGTGACGTAGGTCGTCAGGGCGCCCGCGAAGCGCAATGGGTGCGGCTTCGCGAGCGTGGGCGAGAGCAGGACGCCGGCGACGAGCAGGTAGCGGCCCGCCGTCGCGAGCCCCATCGCCCAGAGCGTCCAGGGCGCGGGGTCGCGCAGCGCCACGACGAGCATCAGGAGCGCCAGGAAGGCCGCGTACTCGGCGGTGTTTCCGTGTGCGCGCACGAGCTTGTGGAGCCGGTCCGCAGGGTCGGCCGAGTGGCCGACGATCGTGTTCGTGTTGCCTCGCGTCATCGAGACGGCGAGACCCAGGCCGAAGAGCAGGACGCCGAGCAGGGCGATGCAGACGAGCGCGACGAACATCGGGGCCTCCGTGGGTGCCGCAGCGTATCAGGCGCCCGGGTCCGGCGAACATAGCCTTGTCATGGTCATATTAGATGGCTACATTGTATCCATGAAGCCGGTCAACGTGGCGGAGCTGAAGAACCGGCTGTCTCACTACCTGCGCATCGTGCGCCAGGGAGAGTCGGTCCTGGTGCGGGACCGCGACCGGGTGATCGCTCGCATCGAGCCCGCCGGCCCCTCGGACGACGACTCCGGAGCGGAGGACGAGCAGCTCGAGTCGCTCGAGCGGCGCGGCGTCATTCGGCGCGCTCAGGGGGCGATCACCAAGGCGCTGCTAAAGCGGCGCCCTCGCTCGCGCGCGGATGGCGTCGCAGCGCTGCTCGCTGAACGCGAGGAGGGCCGGTGAGATTCTGGGACAGCTCGGCGCTCGTCCCGCTCGTCCTCCGGCAACGCGCATCGGCTGGTGTGGAGCGCTGGCTCGCGGAAGACCCGTCCCTGGTCACCTGGACGCTCTCCTCCGTGGAGGTGGTGTCCGCCCTCCGACGCTTGGTGCGGGAGGGAGGCCTCGCCGAGAGCGCAGCCCACACGGCCGAGGAGATCCTCGGGGAGCTCGTTCGCGCAACCCACGTCGTGGCGGACGTCGAACGCGTGAAGTCGAGCTCGCTGCGCCTGCTGCGCCTGCACGCGCTGCGAGCCGCGGATGCTCTCCAGTTGGCCGCCGCGCTGGTCTGGGCGGATGGAGCTCCCGGCGGCCGCACGCTCCATACCTTCGATCGACGGCTCGGTCAGGCGGCTCTGCGCGAGGGCTTTCGCGTCGTGCCCGAGCCCTGAAACGAGCTCCTCGCGGCTTCGCCTCGCGATCTTCGTCACGCCTCGAGAGATCCGCAGGCGTTATCCTGTCGTCGGAGGCAGCCCCATGCGCACCCCCAGCATCCGCTCCCTCGAGGGCCTCGTCGCGACGCAGGTGCTCCGCTGGCAGGACGAGGAGCGCCGCCGGACGAGCGCGCGCCGCGCCCCCTGCGTCGCGCTCTCGCGCCTGCCGGGCTCGGGCGCGGCCGAGGTCGGCATGCAGGTGGCGAGCGCGCTCGGCTACGGCTTCTTCGGCATCGAGATCGTCGATCAGATCGCGCGGGAGAACCGCGTGCAGCGCGAGCTCGTGGCGGACCTCGACGAGCGCGCGCACGCCGGCATCGAGCGCTGGGTGAGCGAGACCTTCCGGCGCCACGCCTTCGACGAGAGCGACTACCTGCGCGAGGTGGTGCGCACGCTCGGAGACGCTCTCGCAGCGCGGCCAGGCCGTGGTGGTCGGGCGCGGCAGCCCCTACGTCATGCCGCCGGAGCGCACGCTGCGCGTGCTCGTGGTGGCGCCGCGGGCCGCGCGCCTCGAGCGCTTCGCGAAGACGCGCGAGCTCTCGCCCACCGACGCGGAGCGCGCGCTCGCGCGCGAGGAGAGCGAGCGGCTCGAGTTCCTGCGCCGTCAGTTCCGCGTCGAGCCGAACGACGCGAGCCTCTACGACGTGGCCGTGAACACCGCCGTGCTCGGGATCGAAGGCGCGAGCGCGCTCGTGCTCGACGCGTTCCGCGTGCGCTTCGGAGCCGACGCGGCGCGCTGAGCCGAGCGCGTCACTCGAGCGTGGCGATGGCGTTCGCGGCCGCCTCGCGCACGCGCGGGTCGGAGTGGGCGAGCAGCGGTCGCAAGCGCGGGACGACGCTCTCGTCGCCCGCGTACTCGATCGAGTCGAGCACCTCGACCACCACTTCGGGGTTCGGGTCGTCGAGGCCGCCGAGCAGCGCGTCCAGGCCGGCGAAGTCCTCGGCGTCCTCGAGGCCCACCGTGGCCGCGGCGCGCACGCGCGGATCGGGATCGCTCTCCAGCAGGGAGCCCAGCCGCTCGAGGTCGCGGCCTTCGGACTCGAGCGAGAGCGCCGCACGCACGCGCAGCTCCGGATCGCTCGAGGCGAGGTCGCGCTCGATCTCGCTGCGCGAGCGCGGGGCGAGGGGCGCCTGGCGCTGCGCCTCGAGCTCGCGCTCCAGGGAGGTGTGGACCTCGCCTGTCCGGAGCCCGCCGTCGTCTGAGCTCGGCGCAGGCTTGCGCGCGCCTCCCACGCGCAGCAGCGCGAGCCGGTGCGCCCCCTCCTCGCTCGTCCATTCGGCCTGATACTCGAGGTCGCCCACCAGGAGCGGGAGCGCGAGCTCGAGGGGCTGGTCCTCGATCTGGAGGGTCAGCGGGGTGAGCGGCGCGTCACCCAGCTCGAGGCGGAAGCCCACCACGCTCGCGAGCTGCTCGAGAAGCGGCTGACGTGGCGCCGCGAACGCCGCCACGCTCACGCGACCGTCGGCGACCGAGAGCCGCGAGGTTCCGCGCGGCGGGAGCGGTGCCTCCGGGGCCTTCGACGCGGCGGAGGCGTGCGCGGGGAGCGCAGCCTGCGCAGCGCCCTCGGCTCGCGCCGCTATCGCGGGCGCCGGCTCGTCTCGCGATTCCCCGCCGCACCCGAGGGCAGCCGCGAGAGCGAGCCAGGCTGCGCGGCGCGCCATGGCATCAGGTGGCCAGATTCCAGGCACCCGTCGCCTTCAGCTTGTAGTGGCCGGTGCCCGAGCCTTCGGTGCTCGTGCCCTGGGCGTCGGCCTTCACCTGGAGCTTCGCCTTGTTACCCCGCTTGCTCACCTTCAGCTGGCCCTGGCTGAAGGTGACCGACGTGATCGTCACCTCGGTTCCGCACAAGTTGGAGGCCGCAGACTCGATGAGATCCGTGACCTCGTCCCGGCTCTCCGCATCGAGGTTGAGCGTCGTGACGCGTCCAGCCGTCGTGGAGGCTCCCGTGAGCACGTCGCCCGCGTTGGTCACCGAGAAGGTGCCGCTCCCGCCGAGCGTCACGGTCGCGTTCACGCCGCTGGAGTCCTTCCCGCAGCCCTTCACCTTCAGGCTCTGGGAGCCACCCAGCGTGCCACTGCCGGCGGGAACCTGCGCGCTCGCGGCGATCGCCAGGAGCGCAGCGGATGCGATCGCAAGGAGCAGGAACGGACGCGTCCTCATTCGAAACCTCGGATGGTGCGGCGGCGGAATGCAGCCGTCGGGCAGGAATTATGGCCCAGAGCAGGGCGCTGGGTCCAGCTCTCGACGACCGAGAAGAGTTGCGAGCGAGTTGCCGGTTTGAGCAGAACTGGGCAGAACGCCACAGCTACTCTGGCGCCGATGGCGAGTCCGCGAATTCCCGTCTTCCGCCGGGAGCGAACCGTGGAGGCAAAGCACACGGATCAGCTCGGCCACGTGAACAACCTCGCCTGGGTTCGCTTCTCGCTCGAGCTGGCGGAGGCACACGCGAGCGCGCTCGGCGTCGGATACGAGGCGCTGCGCGCGCGCGGCCTGGTCTGGGTCGTCCACCACCAGGACCTGCACTACTGGCGGAGCGCCTTCCCCGGCCAGACGCTCCACGAGGCGACCTGGCTCTCGGAGCTGCGCGGAGCGCGCTCCCGCCGGCACGCGCGCATGCGCGACGCGGCGGGGCAGCTGCTCTTCTCCGCCGACACGGACTGGGCGCTCGTCGACTTTTCGAAGCTCCGGCCGCGGCGCATCCCCGCGGACGTGGGCGCGGCCTTCGACCTGCTCGCGGGCGAGGCGGGCTAAGCGGGCTCGAAGGCGCGCGGCATGGGCAGGTTGAGCCCCACCAGGCCCCCGTTCACGCCGAACACCTCGCCGGTCACGTAGCTCGCCGCCGGCGAGGCGAGATAGAGCGCGCAGGCGGCGATGTCCTCGACGCGGCCGAGCCGCGCGAGCGGCGTCAGGCGGATCATCTCCTCCCGGATCGCGGGCGTGAGCACCGTCGCCAGGGCGTCGGTCTCGATGGAGCCCACCGCGATCGCGTTGACGCGCACGGGGGGCGCGAACTCCTGGGCGAGGTTCTGAGTCAGGAAGGAGAGCGCGGCCTTCGCGGTGCCGTAGGCCGCGAAGCCCGGCGCGTGGTGCCGGCCGGCGACCGAGGAGATGTTCAGCACGCTGCCGGTGCCGGCCGTCTCCACGATGCGCGGGACGAGGAGTCGCGTCAGCAGGAAGGCGGTCGTCACGTTGAAACGGAAGGCCGTCTCGAACTCGCGCTCGCTCGTGCGCAGCGCGGGCTTGGGCGGCGAGCCCCCGGCGTTGTTCACGAGCACGTCGACGCGCGCGAAGCGCTCGAGCGTGCGCGCCGCGAGATTCTCGAGGTCCTCGCGCTTCATCACGTCGCAGCGCACGGCCAGCGCTCGGCGCCCGCGCTTCTCCACCTCGCTCGCGGTGTCGTCGATGTCGCGCTGGGTGCGCGCGGCGCAGACCACGTCGGCGCCCGCCTCGGCGTAGGCGAGCGCGATGGCGCGGCCGATGCCCTTGCCCGCGCCCGTCACGACCGCGACGCGGCCGTCGAGCCGGAAGAGGTCGAGGATCATAAGCCCTCCCGCGGCGGCAGCGGCAGGAAGGCGCTGGTCCGCCGTCGATAGTCGGCGTAGTCGGGCCGCCGCTTGCCGATGCTGCGCTCGAGCAGCGCCACGCCCGAGACGCGCAGCAGCAGGTACGTCATCAGGGTCGGCGCGAAGAAGGTCCAGATGCCGCGCGGCGCGGCGCAGGCGATCGCGTAGAGGCCCCAGTGGGCGAGGGCGTCTCCGAAGTAGTTGGGATGGCGCGTGAAGCGCCAGAGGCCGCGGTCCATGACGCGGCCGGCGTTCTGGGGCTCGGCCTTGAAGCGCGCGAGCTGGAAGTCGCCGATGCTCTCGAAGGCGAGGCCGGCGGCGAAGAGCAGGACGCCCGGGGCGTCGAGCCAGCCGAGCGCCGCCTCGCCGGGCTCGGCGATCGCCACCTGGAGCGGGAGCGAGACGATCCACTGGAGCGCGCCCTGGAGCGCGAACACCGTCGCCAGGCTGACCCACGGAAACCGCGCGCCCCAGTGGCGGCGCATGGCCTGATAGCGCGGGTCCTCGCCGTGGCCGGCGTTGCGCCAGAGCAGGTAGCCGCCGAGGCGCAGCGCCCAGGCGAGCGCGAGCACGACCAGGAGCGTGCTGCGCGGGTGCGGCGCCGCCGCCGCGTGCGCCGCTGCGAGCGCGGCCAGCGCGACGCCCGGCCCCCACCAGAGGTCCACGATGCTCGCGTTGCGCAGCGCGAGGGAGAGCCCCCAGAGCGCGAGCATCGCGAGGCCGAGCGCGATCGCGCTGGTCGCGAAGACCTCGCTCACCGCGGCGCCGCTCTCTCGGCGGCGATGCGCTCGGCGATCCAGGCGTCCACGCGCGCCCACTCGCGATCGAGCCACGCCAGGCAGGCCTCGCGCTCGCGCGGGATCTCCGTGCGCGCGACGCGCCAGGTCTTCACCTCGACCTGGCGCCCGATCAGCTCGCCGCTCGCGAGCGCGCTCACGCCCACCGCGCCGTCGAAGCCGCGGTGGGCGAGGAAGATCACGTCGGCCTCGCTGGCCGTGTCGAGCACCGCCAAGGGGCCGCGGCTCCGCGGCGGGAGCACGTGGCGCAGCCCCTCGACGCGCGCGAGCCGCGCGTGGTCGCCCGAGGCGCGCACGCGCGCGAGAGCGTCTGCGCGCTTGGCGGGCGAGAAGCGCGTGCCTTCCGGGAACACGATCACGCCCTCGCGCGGGGCGAGGCCGCGCGCGAGCGAGCGGATCGCCTCCTCCTCGCGCTCGGCCGAGCCTTGGCCCCGGCTCACGAACACGTTGTCGAGCCGCTGGCCCACGATGTCCACCGCCGGATCGAAGAGCACCTCGCGCTTCATCACGTAGCGGAGCAGCACGTCGTGGGGACCCGAGACGAAGACCGCCGGCAGGAGCACGTCCACCAGGCTCGCGTGGCGCACGAAGAGCAGGATCGGGCGCTCGTCGGGGACGAAGCCCTCCTCCACGCGCACGCGCAGCGAGAGCCAGCGCTGCGCCGTGCGGAACAGGCCGCGCGCCCAGATCTGCTGCAGCCGGAACAGGCGGCGCTGGTAGGTGGGCTTGTCCGCGAAGGGTGAGGCGAGCGCCACGATCGCCCAGCCGAGCACGCCGAAGCTCGCCCAGAAGAGATAGCCCGCGAGCAGGCCCAGCGAGCGCACCGTGGGCCAGCGCCGCCGCCCGCGCGCCAGATCCACGCCCGCTGCGACGAGCAGAGTGAGCGGGAGGCTGAGCCATACGGCGACGGTGCCGCCCAGCACGAGCGGCAGCGTCAGCGCGCGCCGCGCCCAGCGCGCACCGCGCGGCTCTTCGAGCTGGAAGCTCACGCGGCCCTGCGCATGCCGGCGATGCGTCCGGCGAGCAGCTGGGCGAGCGGGCGGCTCCCCTCAAAGCGCTCGAGCAGAATCATCAGCACGGCGGTCATCGGCGCAGCGAGCAACGCTCCGGCGGGGCCCCAGAGCATGGTCCAGAAGATCAGCGCCATCATCAAGGTGATCGGGTGCAGGCCGAGCGAGTCTCCCAGGACCTTGGGCTCGAAGAGATTCGCGACGAAGTGGATGGTCCCGGGGATCGCGAGCGCGAGGATCAGCGTGGTCTGGCTCAGCTGGGGCGTCACGAGCAACACCGGGAGCGGGAGAACCAGCGCGATCAGCACGCCCACGGTGGGCACGAAGCAGAGCAGGAAGGTGAGCAGCGCCCAGACCATGGCGAGGGGCACGCCCAGGATCGCGAAGGTGAGCCACACGCCCACGCTGCTCACGCCGGCGAGAGCGAGCTTGCCCGCGAGGTAGGCCTGGACGCGGTGCACGATCGTCCCCCAGGTCCCGCGCTGGGTGCGGCTGAAGGCGTCGGCGCCGAGCAGCATGAAGAAGACGAAGACGAGCACGAGGAGCGAGTTCGAGAGCAGGCCGAGCACCGCGTTCGTGGCGCCGCCGAGCACGCTCCCCACCGTCGAGACCGGGATCTCGCGGAGCTGCTCCAGCGATTTCCCGGCGCGGTCGGAGAGCGCCGGCGGCAGCGACGACATCACGCGGTCGACGAGCGCGCCGAGCTGGGCGCCGTATTCGGCGCGGTGCGCGGCCAGCTCGTTCACCGAGACGGCGACGAGCGTGCCCGTACCGGCGAGGCCGAGCAGGCCGAGCAGCAGGACGAGGGGCAGCGCGATCGCGCGGGGCACGCGCGCGCGCTCCACCAGCAGATCGACGCCCATGCCCAGCGCCAAGGCGATGAACAGCGCGAGCACGAAGGGAATCAGCACGGGGCGCAGCCAGTGCAAGGCGAACGCGAAGGTGGCGGTGGCGAGCACGGCCAGGCAGATCGTCTGGACGCGCGCCTCGCGAGCGCTCACGGGACCGAGCCCCTCCATCTCGGGTCTGGCTCCTGGCTTTCCTAGCTCTCGCGCTTGCGCGCGAGCGCCGGGGCGAGGCCGACGTAGCGGCCGGGCGTCAGCTGCGCGAGGCGCCGCTTCGCCTCGTCCGGGATCGCGAGCCCCTCGACGAAGCGCTGGAGCTCGGCGCGCGAGATGCGCTTGCCGCGCGTCAGCTCCTTCAGCTTCTCGTAGGGCTCGGGCACGCCGTAGCGGCGCATCACGGTCTGGATCGCCTCGGCGAGCACCTCCCAGTTGGCGTCCAGGTCCTCGGCGAGTTGGAGCGCGTCGGCCTCGAGCTTGGGCAGGCCGCGCGCGAGCGATTGCCAACCGATCAGCGTGTAGGCGGCGGCGCTCCCCAGGTTGCGCAGCAGCGTCGAGTCGGTGAGGTCGCGCTGCCAGCGCGAGATCGGGAGCTTCTCCGCGAGGTGGCGGAGCAGCGCGTTCGCGACGCCGAAGTTCCCCTCGGCGTTCTCGAAATCGATCGGGTTCACCTTGTGGGGCATGGTGGAGGAGCCCACCTCGCCCGGGGCCGTGCTCTGGCGGAAGTAGCCGAGCGAGACGTAGCCCCACAGATCGCGCGCGAGGTCGGTGCCCACGGTGTTGACGCGCGCCAGCGCGTCGCACCACTCGGCGATCCAGTCGTGGGGCTCGATCTGCGTGGTGAAGCGATTCCAGGCGAGCCCCAGCCCCTCCACCAGACCCCGCGCGAGCGCCTCCCAGTCGACGTCGGGGTAGGCGATGGCGTGGGCGTTGTAGTTGCCGACGGCGCCGTTGGCCTTGCCGAGGATCTGCACCGCCGCGAAGCGCGCGCGGCCCCGAGCCAGGCGCGCGGCGAAGTTCGCGAGCTCCTTGCCGAGCGTGGTGGGCGAAGCGGGCTGGCCGTGCGTGCGCGAGAGCATGGCCAGCTCGGCCCAGCGCTCCGCGCAGGCGCCGAGCGCGCTCCCGATCTGGTCGAGGGCCGGGAGCAGCGCGCCTTCGCGCAGCTCCCGCAGCATGAGCGCGTAGGCGAGGTTGTTGATGTCCTCCGAGGTGCAGGCGAAGTGCACGAACTCCGCGCAGCCCGCGAGCTCGGGAGACGCCGCGATGCGCTCCTTCAGGAAGTACTCGACCGCCTTCACGTCGTGGTTCGTGGTGCGCTCGATCTCCTTCACGCGCTGGGCGGCGGCGGGGTCGAAGCCCGCGAGCAACGCATCGAGGAAGCCTTGGGCCCGCTCGGAGAGCGCCGGCAGCTCCGGCACGCCCGGGCACTCGGCGAGCGCGCGCAGCCAGGCGAGCTCGACGCGCAGGCGGTAGCGGATCAGCGCGTACTCGCTCGCGAGCTCGCGCAGCGGGGCGCTGCGCTCGGCGTAGCGGCCGTCGAGCGGGCCGACCGCCGTGAGCGGCGAGAGCGGGAGCCCGCTCACGCGACCCACTCCCGCGCATTCAGGAAGAGCCGCATCCACGGCCCGTCCTCGCCCCAGTGCTCGGGATGCCAGGAGTGCTGCACGGTGCGGAAGATACGCTCGGGATGCGGCATCAGGATGGTGGCGCGGCCGTCGCGCGAGGTGAGGCCCGTGATCCCGGCGGGGGAGCCGTTCGGGTTCTGGGGGTAGCGCTCGGTCACGTTCCCGCGCCCGTCGACGAAGCGAGCCGCCACGATCGCCGGCTCCCGGGCGCACTCGGCCCGCCCCTCGCCGTGGGCGACCACGATCGGGAGCCGCGCGCCCTCCATCCCGCGCAGGAGCAGCGAGGGGCTCGGCACGATCTCGACCATCACGAGGCGGGCCTCGAAGCGCTCCGAGCGGTTGCGCACGAAGCGCGGCCAGGCCTCGGCGCCGGGGATCAGCTCGGCGAGCTGCGCGAGGGCCTGACAGCCGTTGCAGACGCCCAGCGTGAAGGTCTCCGGGCGCTCGAAGAAGGCGCGGAAGATCTCGCGCGCCCGGGCGTGGAAGAGGATCGACTTCGCCCAGCCGCCGCCCCCGCCGAGCACGTCGCCGTAGGAGAAGCCGCCGCACGCGATCAGACCGCGGAACTCGGCGAGGTCCCGGCCGCCGCCGAGGACGTCGCTCATGTGGACGTCCAGGGGCTCGAAGCCGGCGCGCTGGAAGGCGGCGGCCATCTCGACGTGGCCGTTCACGCCCTGCTCGCGCAGGATCGCGACGCGCGGGCGCGCCCCGCGCAGCACGGCCGGCGCGGCGAACGGAAACGCTGCGTGCAGCAGAGAGCCCGGGGTCGGCGAGATCGACCCGCGTCGCCTGCTCCTCGTCCGCGCAGGCGGAGTCGTCCCGGAGTCGCGCCATGGCGTGGGTGGTGGACGACCAGAGCGCCCGCAAGCTCGCGCGCGAGGCGTCGTAGACGCAGCGCCCGCCGACGAAGACGCGCAAGCGGTCGCCGGCGGCGGGGGCCCCGATCTCGTGGACGTGCTCGCCAAGGCCCGCGCGCGCGAGCACGCCGCTCACGGCCTCGAGATCGCGCTCGCGCACCTGGAGGACGGCGCCGAGCTCCTCGGCGAACAGGCTCGCGAGGAGGCCGCGCTCGCCGGGCGCGAGCCGCACGTCGAGGCCCGTCCCGCCGGCGAAGGCCATCTCGCACAGCGTCGCGAAGAGACCGCCGTCCGAGCGATCGTGATAGGCGAGCGCGAGCCCGCGCTCGCGCAGCTCGGCCAGCGCCGCCGCGAGGGCGCGCAGATCCGCGGGCGCCTCCACGTCGGGCGCCTCGTCGCCGACCTGCTCGAAGACCTGGGCGAGCGCGGAGCCGCCGAGCCGCGCCTTCCCGCGCGCGAGATCGACGAGCAGGAGCCGCGTCGGCCCGGCGTCCCGGCGCAGCTCGGGCGTCAGGCTCGCGCGCACGTCGCGCACCGGCGCGAAGGCGGTGACGATCAGGGAGAGCGGCGAGGTGACCGCGCGGGGCTCGCCGGCCTCGCTCCACACCGTGCGCATCGACAGCGAGTCCTTGCCGACCGGGATGGCGATGCCGAGCGCCGGGCAGAGCTCGAGCCCCACCGCGCGCACGGCGTCGTAGAGCGCGGCGTCTTCGCCCGGCGCGCCGGCGGCCGCCATCCAGTTCGCCGAGAGCTTCACGTGCGAGAGCGCGGCCACGTCCGCCGAGAGCACGTTGGTGAGCGCCTCGGCCACGGCCATGCGCGCCGAGGCCGCCGGGTCGATCAAGGCGAGCGGCGCGCGCTCGCCGATCGCCATCGCCTCGCCGGCGTTGCCTTCGAAGCCGGCGCAGGTGACGGCGGCGTCGGCGACCGGCACCTGCCAGGGTCCCACCATCGGGTCGCGTGCGACGAGGCCGCCCACCGTGCGGTCGCCGATCGAGATCAGGAAGGTCTTGTCGGCGACCGCGGGGAGCTGGAGCACGCGCTCCGCCGCCTGCTCGAGCGTCACGTCGCGCAGCTCGAGCGGGCGCGAGCGGAGCGCCAGGCGCTTCACGTCGCGCACCATGCGCGGGGGCTTGCCGAGGATCAGCGCGAGCGGCACGTCGACCGGGAAGTCTCCGAAGTGCGCGTCGTGCACGACGAGCTGGGGCTCGCGCGTCGCCTCGCCGACCACCGCGTACGGGCAGCGCTCGCGCCGGCAGAGCGCCTCGAAGTCCGGCGAGCCGCTCGCTCGCGAGCGCGAGCACGTAGCGCTCCTGGGCCTCGTTGCACCAGATCTCGAGCGGGGACATGCCGGGGTCGTCGCTCGGGATCGCGCGCAGCTCGATCCGCGCGCCGAGCCCCGCGCCGTGGACGAGCTCGGGGAGCGCGTTGGAGAGGCCGCCGGCGCCCACGTCGTGGATCGCGAGGATCGGGTTCTCGGCGCCCAGCGCGACGCAGGCGTCGATCACCTCCTGGCAGCGCCGCTCCATCTCGGCGTTGTCGCGCTGCACCGAGGCGAAGTCGAGCTCGGCCTCGCTCGCGCCGGACGCGACCGACGAGGCCGCTCCGCCGCCGAGGCCGATGCGCATCGCCGGACCGCCGAGGACGACGAGCCGCGCGCCGGGCGGGATCTGGCGCCTTCTCCACGGCCGCCGGCCGCACGCTCCCGACGCCGCCGGCCACCATGATGGGCTTGTGGTAGCCGCGCAGCTCGTCGCCGCGCGCGGCCGGTACGCGCTGCTCGAGCGTGCGGAAGTAGCCGAGCAGGGCGGGTCGCCCGAACTCGTTGTCGAAGCCGGCTGCGCCGAGCGGGCCCTCGGTCATGATGTCGAGCGCCGACGCGATGCGGGCGGGCTTGCCGAAGTCGCGCTCCCAGGGCCGCAGCGCGCCCGGAATGCGCAGGTTCGAGACGCTGAAGCCGGCCAGGCCCGCCTTGGGCTTCGCGCCGCGGCCGGTGGCGCCCTCGTCGCGGATCTCGCCGCCCGCGCCCGTCGCGGCTCCCGGATACGGGGAGATCGCGGTGGGGTGATTGTGCGTCTCGACCTTGATCGCGAGGTGCGCGGGCTCGCGCACGGGCTCCCAGACGTGCGTCGCCGGATCGCACTGGAAGCGCGTGGCCGCGCTGCCGGCGATCACGGCGGCGTTGTCGCGGTAGGCCGAGAGCACGCCGTCCGGCGAGTGCGCGGTGGTGTGGCGAATCATCTCGAAGAGCGAGCGCTCCTGGCGCTCTCCGTCGATCCACCAGTCGGCGTTGAAGATCTTGTGACGGCAGTGCTCGGAGTTCGCCTGCGCGAACATCATCAGCTCGACGTCGCTCGGGTCGCGCCCGAGCTCGCGGTAGGCGGCCAGCAGGTAGTCGAGCTCGTCGGGAGCGAGCGCGAGGCCGAGCCGCCGGTCGGCGGCCTCGAGCAGCGCCCGGCCGCCGCGGCCGAGGGCGATGCGCTCGAGCGGCGGTGGCGTCGCGCGCTCGAAGAGCCCGGCGGCCTCCTCCGCGCGCGCGAGCACGCTCTCCGTCATGCGGTCGTGGAGCCGCTCGGCGGCGCGCAGCGCGTCGGCGGGCCCGACACCGACCAGTGTCCAGGCAACGCCGCGCTCGAGGCGGCGCACGGCCCCGAGGCCGCAGCTCCGCGCGATGTCGGTCGCCTTCGAGGACCAGGGCGAGATCGTGCCCAGGCGCGGGACCACGAGGAGGCGTGTCCCCGGAGGGTCGGGGGTCGCCTCCTCACTCGGGCCGTAGCGCAGCAGCTGGTCGAGCACCGAGCGCTCGCTGGGTGTGAGCGCGCGCGCCTCGTCCACGAAGTGCACGTAGCGCGCCTGGAGGGCTTCGAGGGGGAGCCCGCGCGCGCGGAGGGCCTCGAGCAGGCTCGCGATGCGCGCCGCGGTTGCGGCGCGCGGCCCACGCAGTTGGAGCATGCGCGATCCTCGCTCCTCGGACCGCATTCTAGCGGCGCTTTCGCTGGAGGCTCGCGGGGTTACGAGCAAAACGCCGATCGGGTTTGACGCGCGCCGCGCGGGCCCCAGCTTTTGGGTCATGAAGAGCCCGAGGGATCGCGAGAAGCTCCGCCTGGGGCTGGTCGAGCTGCCGCTCGAGCCCGCCGAGCAACCGGAGATCGACGCGGCCGAGAGCCGCTGGGACCCGTGGACCCTGGCGCTGGCGCGCCAGGAGATCGACGAAGAAGCGCTCCTCGATTAGGTCCCCCGAGTCAGAAGTACGCCGAGATTCGGCCGCCGATCCATCCCCGCCGGCTGTGTTGCGCTCCCTGCGGCGTAGGATCCAGCTATGCCTCGGTCGCGCGCCTTGCCGGCGGGGCGTCTCGGCGGCCTCGGTCATGCGGCGTACTTCTGACGGGGATAGCGCGACGCGCCCTCAGCGCGTGAGGCGGTCGTAGGCGCGGTAGTGCCGCAGGGCCTCCGCCTTGCGCCCCGCCGCCTCGAGCAGGCCCGCGAGGTTCCAGTGCGCGTCGGCCAGGCTCGGGTCGAGGGCGAGCGCGCGCTGGTAGTGCGCGACCGCTGCGGCCGGCCCGGCGGCGTCCTCGAGCGCGATCGCGAGGTTGTAGTGCGTCTCGGCGTCGTCGGGGCTGCGCTTCAGGGCCTCGTGGTAGAGCGACACCGCCTCCTTGGCGCGGCCGGCCGCGTGCACCAGCCGCGCGAGATTCACCCACGCCTCCACGAGCTCGGGATCTCGCGAGAGGGCCCGGCGATAGGCGCGGATCGCGCTCGCGGGCTCGCTCTCCTCGGCGGCGAGGGCCTGCGCGAAGGCGCGCTGCGCGAGGGCGCGCGCTCCCGTGGGCTCGCCCTCGGAATCGAAAGTTCGGGGTCTGACCCCGGAATTTCGATTCTCGGCTTCGCTCGCGGCGGGCTCGCGCGAGGCTCGCGGCCCGCGCTGCCAGCGCATCCACCGAGAAGTCGAACAGGCGCTGTCCCGTCTCGGGCTCGAAGCGACCCTTCGCGTCGTGCACGGTGACGCGGCGCCCGTCCGCGGCGATGCGCAGCCCCGAGAGCGAGCGCTCGCCGAGCTGGCGGCGCAGCGCGCCCAGTCCGCGCGAGATGCGCGCGCTCGGCACCTGCGCCTCCACGAGGCTCTTGGCGGCGCGCAGCACGACGAGATCCTGGAAGCGAAACGCAAGCGCGCGGCCGCTGCGCGTGGGCTTGCACCAGCCCAGCCGCACCCAGCGGCGCACGCGCGTCTCGGCGACTCCGAGCACGCGCGCGACGTCGGCGGTCGAGAGCGAATGCGCGGTCATTCCGCGCGAAACGCTAGCCGTCTCGGCGGCGCCCGCTCGGCGCCGCCGGCTAGCCGGAGGCCTTCCTGCCCTTCGCGCGGGCCGGCTTGCGGGCGCGCTCGGCGTCCTGCGCCGCGCTCACCGGGCCGGCGCCGCGGCGCTCCTCGAGGCTCTTCTTGAGCGCGGCCACCAGATCGATGATCTGCTCCTTGTGCTCGGCGCGCGGGGCGGTCACCACCTCCTCGCCGGCGACCTTGCGGTCGATGGCGCCGAGCAGCTCGCGCCGGTAGTCGTCCTCGTACTTCTCGGGCTGGAAGCGGTCGCCCGAGAGCTGCTCGATCAGCTGCTGGGCCAGGTCGAGCTCACTGCGCTTGATCTCGACCTCGTCGCCGAACTCGACTTCGTCGAAGCTCGCGACCTCGTCCGCGTAGTAGAGGCCGTGCAGCACGAGCCCGCGCCCCATCGGCCGCACCAGGACGAGCTGCTCGCGGCCGCGGATGTGATGGCGCCCGATCGCGATGCGGCCCATCACGGTCATCGCCTCGTTCAGCAGCCGGTAGGCCTTCGCGCCGCCCTTGTCGGGGCCGAGCAGCTGGGACTTCTCGAAGTAGAGCGGGTCGACGCGCTCGATCGGGATGAACTCCTCGATCTCGATGGTGCGATCGCTCTTGCGCTCGAGGCCCTTCAGCTCCTCCTCGCTCATTACGACGTACTGGTCCTTGGCGTACTCGTAGCCGCGGATGCGGTCGGCGCTCTCCACGATCTCGCCGCAGGTGGCGCATACGTACTGCTGCTTGAGCCGCGACTTGTCCTTCGCGTGCAGCATGTTGAACGACACGCTCTTGGAGCGGTTCGCCGTGTAGACCTTGACGGGGATCGAGACCAGGCCGAACGAGATGGTTCCGGAGGAGTTCGCGCGAGCCGGCATGGACACCTGTCCGAACGGGGGTTGGTTCGTGGGGGGCGCGAGCTTGGCACCCTACCATCCTGGGCATCGTCATGCGAGATCTCAGGCTTTACCGCGCCAAGCGAGATCCCGAGCGGACGCCCGAGCCGTTCGGAGGCGACGCGGAGGCGCGGTCGCTTCCCCCCGGCGCGCCCCGACACTTCGTGGTGCAACAGCACGCGGCGCGCAACTTGCACTGGGACCTGCGCCTCGAGATCGAGGGCGTCCTGGTGAGCTTCGCGGTGCCCAAGGGCCCGAGCCTCGACCCGGCCCAGAAGCGGCTGGCGGTGCAGACCGAGGACCACCCCCTCGAGTACGCGGACTTCGAGGGCGTGATCCCAGCCGGCAATTACGGCGCCGGCGCGATGATCGTGTGGGACCGCGGCACCTACCGCTGCCTGGACGGCGTCGCGCCCGCGGAGGGGCTCGCGAAGGGCAAGCTCGACCTCGAGCTCGCCGGCCACAAGCTGCGCGGGCGCTTCGCCCTGGTGCGCACGCGCGGCAAGAGCAGCCGCGAGTGGCTGCTCTTCACCAAGGAGCGCGGGTTCGAGCCGCCCGACATCACCGAGCGCGCGCCCGAGTCGATGCTACTCCGGCCTGACGGTGCGCGAGCTCGCCGCGGGCGCCGCGCGCGACAGCGAAGCGTGTCGGATCGCGCGCGCGGCGGGCGCCGCGGAGCGCGCGATCGCCGCGCGCGAGCTGCGCCCGATGCTCGCGGGCACCGAACGCCAGCCCTTCGACCGCGCGGGCTGGCTGTTCGAGCTCAAGTACGACGGCGTCCGCGTGATCGCCGAGAAGGCGGACGGCGCCGCCCACCTGTACGCGCGCACCGGCGGCGAGCGCACCGCGCTCTACCCGGAGATCGCCGTGGCGCTCGCGCACCTCCCGGTGCAAGCGCGCGATCCTCGACGGCGAGGTGGTCGCGCTCGACGCGCGCGGCAAGAGCTCCTTCGAGCGCATCCAGCAGCGTTTCGGCCAGAGCGATCCCGAGGCGGTGGAGCGCCTGCGCCGCGAGGTGCCGGTCGTCTACTACGCCTTCGACTGCCTCGCGCTGGACGGGCTCGACCTGCGCGAGCTGCCGCTCAGCACGCGCAAGCAGATCCTGGCGCTGCTGCTCCCGCCGCGCGGGCCGCTGCGCCTGACCGAGCACGTGGCGGGCGACGGGCGCGCGCTGTTCGCGGCCGTGGCGCAGCACGGCCTGGAAGGGATCGTGGCCAAGCGCGCGGACTCGCCGCTACGAGGCGGGCCGGCGCTCGAAGCGCTGGCTCAAGATCAAGGTGCCGCGCGCGAGCTGCTTCGCGATCGTGGGCGTCCTGCCGGGACAGGGCTCGCGGGCGCGGCTCGGCTCGCTCCTGCTCGCCGGCTACCGCGGCGACGAGCTCGTCTGCGTGGGCGCGGCGGGCTCGGGCCTGCGCGCGGCGCAGATCGACGTGCTCCTGCCGGAGCTCGAGCGGCGCCGCCGCGAGACGCCGCCCTGTACGAACCTGCCCGAGCTCCTGCCGAAGGGGACCTGGTTCGTGGCGCCGGACCTCGTTGCCGAGGTCCGCTTCACCGAGACGACCAGCACCGGGATGCTCCGGCACCCGGTCTTTCTGGCGCTGCGCGACGACGTCGCCCCGCGCGATTGTCCCGCGCCGGGCGTGGCGGCCGAGCCCGAGCCGGCGGCGCCGGGTCCCGCCCGCACGAAGCCGGCGGCCGAGCTCAAGCTCACGCGGCTCGACAAGGTCTTCTGGCCCGTGGAGGGCTACACCAAGGGGGATCTGCTCGCGCTACTACGAGGGCATCTGGCCCTGGCTCTCGCCCTACCTGAGCGATCGGCCGGTGGTGCTCACGCGCTACCCGGACGGCGTCGAGGGCAAGCACTTCTACCAGAAGAACGCGCCGGACTTCACCCCGGCGTGGGCGCGCCACGAGGCCATCGACGGCACCGACTACTTCGTGTGCAACGACCTGCGCACGCTGCTCTACGTGATCAACTCCGGGGCCATTCCGCTGCACGTCTGGAGCGCGCGCATCGCCACGATCGACCGGCCCGACTGGCTGATCCTCGACCTCGACCCCAAGGAGGCGCCCTTCGCCCACGTGATCGAGCTCGCGCGCCTGCTCCACGAGATGCTGGAGAGGATCGGCGTCCCCGCACTTCGCGAAGACCTCGGGACAGGACGGGATGCACGTGCTGGTGCCGCTCGGCGCGCGCCTCACCCACGACGAGGCGCGAACGCATCGCCGAGGCGATCGCGCGCGTGGTGGTCGCCGAGCGTCCGGACATCGCCACGATCACGCGGCCGGTCGCTGCGCGCGGCAACGAAGGTCTACGTCGACTTCCTCCAGAACGGGCGCGGCAAGCTGATCGCCGCGCCCTTCTCCGTGCGGCCGCGCGCGCGCGCGCCCGTCTCGATGCCGCTCGCCTGGCGGCACGTGACGAAGCGGCTCGATCCGGCGCGCTGGAACATCGAGACCGCGAAGCCCCGCATCGAGCGGGAGGGCGACCCCTTCGTGGGGGTGTTGGGGCCCGGGGTGGATCCGGATCGCCTGCTCGCCGGGCTGCTCGAGCGACTCGGCGATTAGAGGCTCCGCGGGCGGTGCGCCGATATAGAATGCCGGGCCTCCCGGAGGGCCCCCCCATGCGCCTCTACTCGGGAACGAGCGGGTTCAGCTACGACGAGTGGCACGGCCCGTTCTACCCGGACGAGCTGCCCGCGAGCGAGCGGCTCGCCTACTTCGCGGCGCGGCTTCCCGCCGTGGAGATCAACCAGACCTTCTACCGGCTGCCGCGGGCGAGCGTGCTGGCGGGCTGGGCGGCCGCGGTCCCGGACGGCTTCCGCTTCGCGCTCAAGGCCTCGCGCAAGATCACCCACTTGAAGCGGCTCGCGGACGTGGGCGAGGAGACGGCCTACCTGATCGACGCCGCGCGCGCGCTGGGGGAGAAGCGGGGGCCGATCCTGTTCCAGCTCCCGCCCAACCTGAAGCTCGACCTCGAGCGCTTCGACCGCTTCCTCGAGCATCTGCCGGGCGGGACGCTCGCCGCGCTCGAGGCGCGCCATCCCTCCTGGAAGGACGAGGCGGTGTTCACGCGCTTGCGCGAGCGCGGGCTCGCCTGGGTCGTGGCGGAGACCGACGAGAGCGGCCCGGCCGAGCTCGTCGCGACGGCGCCGTGGCTCTACCTGCGCCTGCGCCGCAGCGACTACGACCGCGCCGCCCTGGCGGGCTGGGGGACCAAGCTCCACGCGGCGTCGCCCATCCAAGCGTTCGTCTTCTTCAAGCACGAGGATGGCGCGGCCGGCCCGCGCCTTGCCGCCGAGCTGCTCGCCCACGTGCAACGCCTGAGCGAGCGCCGCGCGCCCGCGCGCACCGGTCGGCGCAGCGCGCAGCGCCAGAGCGGCTCGTAGCGAGCGCGATGCGGCGTGCGCTCTGGGCGGGCCTCGCGCTCGCGTGGCTCACCCCGCTCGCGCCGCTCCACGCCGACGTCTATTCAGCGCACGTCGTGCGCATCCGCGACGGAGACTCTCTCGACGTGCGCGCGGATGGCCGTACGCGCGAGCTGCGCATCGCGGAGATCGACTCGCCCGAGCGCGGCCAGCCCTGGGGCAGCCGCGCGAAGCGCGCGCTCGCGGCGCTGGTGGGCGATCGGGACGTGCGCGTCGAGCTCGTCGAGGTCGACGGCTACGGGCGCGAGGTGTCGAGACTCTGGGTGGAGGGCGCCTGCGTGGCGTGCGCGCTCGTGCGCGACGGCCACGCCTGGGTCTACACACGCTACGCGCGCGACCCGGCGCTGCGCACGCTCGAGCGCGAGGCGCGCAGCGCGAAGCGCGGCCTCTGGGCCCTCCCCGCCGCCGACCGCATCCCACCCTGGCAGTGGCGCCACGCCCGCGCGCCGCGCCCCGACTGAGCCGCGGTACGCTCGGGGACGTTCCTACTTGGCGGTGACTTATGGGGACACCCCTGTCGTCAGGAGTGTCCCCATAAGTCACCGCCAAGTAGGAACGTCCCCAAAGGAGACGCGATGAGCGAGACGCGCGTGCGAGAGCCGAGTGCGGAGTCGCAAGGGGAGGCGCCGGGGCGAGGCAGGCTCACCGGCCGGCGCGTGCTGGTCGTCGGCGGCGGACAGCGCATCTTCGACGCCGCGACCGATCCGATCGGGAACGGCCGCGCGATGTGTCTCCTGTTCGCGCGCGAGGGCGCGCACGTCGCCGTCGCCGACAAGAATCGCGCGAGCGCGCAGGAGACCGTGGCGCTGATCGAGAAGGAGGGCGGGCGCGCCTTCGCGATCGAGGCCGACATCGCGAGCGAGGCCGACGTGCAGCGCATGGTCGCCGAGGCGAAGCGCGGGCTCGGCGGGCTCGACGGCCTGGTGCTGAACGTCGGCGTCGGCGTCGGCGCGCTCGGCCTCGCCGACACCAAGCCCGAGGAGTGGGACCAGACGCTCGCCGATCAACCTGCGCGGCCCGATGCTGTGCTGCAAGGCGGCGCTGCCCGCGCTGGACGACGGCTCGGCCGATCGTCTTCATCTCGTCGATCGCCGGGCTGCGCTCGGGCTCGCAGCTGCCCGGCCTACGACGCCTCGAAGGCCGCGCTCGGCGGGCTCATGCGCCACGTCGCGCGCGAAGGCGCCGCGCGCGGCATCCGCGCGAACGTCGTCTGCCCCGGCCTGGTCGACACGCCGCTCGGCCGGCTCGCCACCGCCGGCCGCCCCTCGCGCGCGAAGTCCGCGATCCCGTTCGGTCGCCAGGCGACGGGCTGGGAGATCGCCTACGCCGCGCTCTTCTTCATCAGCGACGAGAGCGTCTACGTGACCGCGCAGATCCTCGCGGTGGATGCGGGCGTCTCGGGGATGTGACGCGCGCTCGCTAGGCCGGCGCGCCGGGCTGGGCCGCCACGACGCGCGCCCGGATGCCGGGCTCGAGCAGGCGCTCGAAGGGCACCAGCAGCTGGCCCACCTCGTTGAGGAGCGCGCGCACGACGTCGTCGCGCAGCGCGGCGATCTGGACCTCCGTGCGGTAGCGCATCTCCTCGGCGCTGAACATCGCGCGGTCGCCCTCGGTGGTCGGGTAGAGGAAGTCGTTGTAGTTGGCCTGTCGCCACGGCATGCGCGCCACCTCGGCGGCGCGCGCGAGATAACGCTGCGAGAGCAAACGCAGGTCGTCGCTCGGCGCCCGCGCGTCGAGCGTCTGGGCGAGCGCTTGCGCCTGCAGCGCCGCAGACGACATCCCCTGCCCGTAGGTGGGGTTGAAGCTGCAGAGCGCATCGCCGAGCGGCAGCAGGCCGAGCGGCAGATCGTCGAGCCGCTCGTAGTGCCGGAAGCGGTTCGCCGGATAGATCATGCGCGCGATCGGCGAGACGAAGCGCGCTGCGCGGAGCTGCCCGGCCATCAGGCCCTGGGGAAGGCTCGCCGCGAACGCCAGGAACGCCTCCGGCTCGTCCGGCGGATAGTCTCCGGCGCGGCCGCCCGCCGAACAGAGCCAGCGCTCGCCCTCGATCGGGAGCAGGACCGCGCCGCGTGCGCCCACGCGCGGCAGGTTGCCCTCCACGAGCATCCGCCAGTCGCGCTCCTGGGTCGGGTCGAGCTCCACGACCACGCTCGCGTAGCCGAAGTCGACTCTCACCGTCTCGACGGGCGGCAGCGTCCGGCCCAGCGCCTCGAGCCAGCGCAGTCCCTCCTCGCGGCGCCCGGTCGCGTCCACCACGAGATCGGCCGCGAGCTCCCCGCCCTCGGTGACCACGCCCGTGATCCGGTTCGCGGCTGCGTCGTGCCGCAGGCCTCGCACGCCGACGAGGCTGCGCAGCTCGAGGTTCGGCGTGCGGGCAAGGACCAGCGCGCGCAGCACGTGCTCGAGCAGCCAGCGGCTCTGGCTGTGGAGCTGCATCTTCGAGTCGAAGCGCGGCGCGATGCCGAGCTCGGAGCCGGCGAGTACGTCGAGGCCGCCCGCGACGCGCAGCGAGCCGCGCGCCTCGAGCTCGGCACAAAAGCCGGGCAGCAGGCCCTCGATCGCGTTCTCGCCGCCTTTCAGCAGCATGTGCACGTGGTGCGCCTGCGGTGTCGCGCGCCGCGGCGCGGGCTCGCGCGGTAGCTCGTCGCGGTCCAGCACGAGCACGCGCTCGAAGTGCGGCGCCAGCACGCGCGCGGCCAGCATGCCCGCCAGGCTCCCGCCCGCGACGATCGCCTGTCGCCCGAGTGCGCTCACGCTGCCCTCCTCAGTGGATGCGCTTCAGGAAGTCGAGCAGGAGCGCATTCGTCTCCTCGGGTCGCTCCTGCTGGATCCAGTGCCCGGAGCCCTCGATGATCGTCGAGCCGAGCAGGCGCGGCAGCGTCTCCTTGAAGCGCGCGATCGCCGGCGCGCTCATGATCGTGGGGCCGTCCTTCGAGCCGCCGATGAAGAGCGCCGGGAGATCGACCGGGCGCCCGGCGAAGCCGGCGAGATCCTCCCAGTCGCGATCGACGTTGCGGTAGCGAGAGAGCGGCCCGAAGAAGCCCGAGTACTCGAACTCGCGCGCGTAGACGTCGAGGTCCGCTGCGGAGAGCCACTTCGGCATGCTCTCCGGGAAGACGAACTTGTCGCCCAGGCGTTTGCCGCGATCGACCAGGCCGATGTTCGGGCCGTTCACGACGTCGCCCGAGGCGCACCAGTAGAAGCCGAGCAGCCAGCGGCGCACGTTCTCCTCGATCTCGGCCTCGGCGCGGCCCACCTCCTGGAAGTACTCGATGTAGAACTCGTTCTTCCCGGCGAGCGCTCGGAAGAGCGCCGTCGGCTTGGGGCTCGCGGTTCCGCTCGGCGGTACGTAGGGCACCGAGATGCCGGCGACCCCGCGAAACAGGTCAGGGCGCAGGAGCGCACTCGTCCACGCGATCGGCGCGCCCCAATCATGGCCCACGACGGTGACGGGCCCCTTGCCCAGGCCCTCCACGAGGCCCACCACGTCGGCCACGTTCTTCACCATGCGGTAGTCCTCGACGCGCACGGGCTTGGACGAGCGCCCGTAGCCCCGCACGTCGATGGCGATGGCGTGGTAGCCGACGGCCGCCAGCGCAGGGAGCTGGTGCCGCCACGAGTACCAGGACTCGGGGAAGCCGTGAATCAGCACGACGGCCGGACCCTGGCCGCACTCGGCGATGTGCAAGCGGATTCCGTTCGTGGCGACGCTGCGGTGCGAGATCTCGGACATGCGGGCTCCCTTGCGAGGGTCGCGGAGACTACCGCGGCTTCCTCGCCGGCAGCACATCCGTTGCGGTTCCCGCGGCCACCTCGGCGGCGAAGGCTACGGTCTCCGAGAGCGTCGGGTGCGCGTGGATGGTGAGGCCCAGGTCGAGGGCGTCGGCGCCCATCTCGATGGCGAGCCCGGCCTCCCCCAACAACTCCCCGGCGTGGGCGCCGCACATGCCGGCGCCGACCAGCCGGCCGTCCTCGGCCGAGAAGAGCAGCTTGGTGACGCCCTCGCCGCGGCCCATGCCGAGCGCGCGACCCGAGGCGCTCCATGGGAAGACCGCTCTTTTGATCGCGATGCCCTGCGCCTTCGCCTGCTCCTCGCCGAGCCCGGTCCAGGCCACCTCGGGATCGGTGAAGGCGATCGAGGGGATCGCCAGCGGGTCGAAGGCGGCCTTGCGGCCGGCGATCACCTCCGCCGCCACCTTCCCCTGATGGGTGGCGCGGTGGGCGAGCTGGGGCGGGCCCGTCACGTCGCCGATCGCGAACACGTGGGAGACGTTGGTGCGGAGCTGGGAGTCCACGCCGATGAAGCCGCGCTCGCCGAGCTCGACGCCGAGCGCGTCCAGCCCGAGCTCCTCCACGTTGGCGCGGCGCCCCACCGCCACCAGGATGCGCTCGAACTCGCGCGGCGCGGGCGCCTTGGGTCCGTCGAAGCGCACGAACAGGCCGCTCTTGCGCGCCTCCACGGCCGCCACCGAGACGCCCAGGTGGATCGCCTCGCAGCGCGCCGCGAGCCGCCGCTCGAGCGGGCGCACGAGGTCGCGATCCACGCCCACCAGGAGCTTGTCGAGGAGCTCGACGATGGTGACGCGCGTGCCGAGCGCGAGGTACACGCACGCCATCTCGAGGCCGATGATGCCGCCGCCCACGACGAGCAGGCTCTGCGGCGGCCCCGAGACCTCGAGGGCCGCCGTGGAGTCCATCACGCGCGGGTCGTCCGGAAACGCCGGGAGCCGCGCGGGCCGTGAGCCCGTCGCCAGGATCGCGTGCTCGAAAGCGATCGTCTCGCGCGACCCCGCGCCCTCGACGGAGAGCTCGCGGGGCCCGGTGAAGCGCCCGGTCCCGCGCACGACGCGGATGCGCCGCGCCTTGGCGAGGCTCGCGAGCCCGCCCGTCAGCTTCGCGACGACGCCGTCCTTGTAGGCGCGCACGCGCTCGAGGTCGAGCCGCGGCTCGCCGAAGTCGACGCCATGTTCGCGGAGGGCGTGCGCCTGCTCGATCACCTCGGCCACGTGGAGCAGCGCCTTCGAGGGGATGCAGCCCACGTTGGTGCAGACCCCGCCGAGGGTCGCGTCGCGCTCGACGAGCGTCACCGACAGTCCGAGGTCTGCCGCGCGAAACGCCGCGGTGTAGCCCCCCGGACCGCCCCCGAGCACGAGCACTCCCTTGGCCGCGCCGCCGGCGGGAGCGACGAGCGGGGCGGGCGCGGCGAGCGCCGCCGACTGGGCCGCCGCGATCGCCGCTGGGCGCGGCTCGCTCGCCGTGCGCGGCTCCGCCGCCGCGTCGGCGCGCAGCGTGAGGATCGTGTCCCCCTCGTTCACCTTGCCGTTCACGCGCACGGCGATCGACGCGACCACGCCCGCGGCGGGCGCCGGCACCTCCATGCTCGCCTTGTCGCTCTCGAGCACGATCAGCGACTGCTCGCGCTCGACGCGGTCGCCGACCGCGACGAGCACCTCGACCACGTCCACGTCGTGGAAATCGCCGAGCTCGGGCACGCGGACGACGACCTCGGCCATCAGATGAGCAGCAGCCGCAGATCCGCGAGGAGCTGGGCCAAGCGCGTGGTGAAGCGCACTCCGTCGGCGCCGTCGATCACGCGGTGGTCGTACGAGAGCGAGAGGGGCAGGAGCAGGCGCGGTACGAACGCACCGCCTTGGTAGACCGGCTTCCACTCCATGCGCGCGACCCCGAGGATCGCCACTTCCGGATGGTTCACGATCGGCGTGAAGAACGAGCCGCCGATCCCCCCCAACGACGAGATACTGAAGGTGCCGCCCTGCAGATCGCTGGGCCGGAGCTTGCGCGAGCGCGCGCGCGTCGAGAGATCTTCGAGCTCCCGGGCGAGCTCGAAGAGCCCCTTCTGGTCGGCGTCCTTGATCACCGGGACCACGAGCCCGTTCTCGGTGTCCACCGCGACGCCGATGTGGAAGTAGCGCTTCAGCACCAGTGCCTCGCCGGTGCGGTCGAGGGACGCGTTGAAGTGCGGAAACTCCTTCAGCGCGGCCGTCACGGCCTTCACCACGAAGGGCAGGAAGGTGAGCTTCACGCCCTTGCGCTCGGCCTCGGCCTTCTGCGACTTCCGGAACTCGTCGAGCTCGGTGATGTCCGCGTTGTCGTGCTGGGTGACGTGCGGGACGGTCACCCAGCTGCGATGCAGGTTCGCCGCGCTGAGCTTGCGCACCCGGTGGAGCGGCGAGAGCTCCGTCGGCCCCCACTTCGAGAAGTCGATTACGAGGGGCGCCGCGACCGCGACGCCCGCGATGGGCACGCCGCCGGCGCCGCTTGCCGAGAGGGAGGCCTTCACGTAGGCGCGCACGTCCTGCAGTCGCACCCGACCCCGTCGTCCGCTGCCCGGCACGAGCGCGAGATCGACGCCGAGCTCGCGCGCGAGCTGGCGGATGGACGGGCTCGCGTGGGCGCGCGCAGGGCGCATCGCCTCGCCGGCGTCGGGCTCGCCCGGCGCCGCGCGCGCCGGCGCCAGCGCGTTGGGTGTGCCCACCAAGACGGTCCGCTCCTCGTCGGCGGGCGCGGCCGCTCGCGGGGCCGGGGGCGGAGGCGCGGGACTCGGGCGCTCCGGCGTGCTCGGCGCCGCGGGGGCCCGCGCAGCCGCGGGGGCCCCCGGCGCGTCGGCGGCCGCCTCCGTGTCGATCACCGCGATCAATTGACCCGCGTTCACCTTGTCGCCGACGCGGACGCGCAGCTCCGCGAGCACGCCGGCCACCGGGGAGGGCACCTCCATGGTGGCCTTGTCGCTCTCGAGCACGATCAGCGACTGGTTCTCGCTCACGCGCTCGCCGACGCTGGCCAGCACCTCCACCACGTCGACGTCGTGGAACTCGCCGATGTCCGGGAGCAGGAACTCGTGGCGCGGCATCGCTCAGGACTTCGCCGGATCCGGCTTCTCGGGGTCGACCCCGTACTTCTCGAGCGCGAGCCGCACGGTCGCCGGAGGGACACGGCCCTCGTCGCAGAGCGCCTTCAGCGCCGCGCAGGCGATGAAGGCGCGATCCACCTCGAAGAAGTGGCGCAGCCGCTCGCGCAGATCGGCGCGGCCGTAGCCGTCGGTGCCGAGCACGCGATAGCGCGCGGGCACGAAGGGGCGGATCTGCTCGGCCACCGCGCGCACGTAGTCCGTCGCCGCGATCACCGGACCCGAGCGGCCGGAGAGCCTCTGCTCCACGTAGGTCGCGCGCTGCGGCTCGCTGGGATGGAGCAGGTTCCAGCGCTCCGCCTCGCTGCCCTCGCGGCGCAGCTCGCTGAAGCTGGTGACGCTCCAGACGTCGGCGCCGATGCCGAAGTCGTCGCGCAGGAGCTCGGCCGCGGCGAGCGCCTCGCGCAGGATCGTGCCGCTGCCCAAAAGCTGCACGCGCTCGCCGGCGCCCTCGGTCTCCTTCACGAGGTGCATGCCGCGCAGGATGCCCTCGCGCGAGCCCTCCGGCATCGGCGGCATGACGTAGTTCTCGTTCATCACGGTCACGTAGTAGAAGACGTCCTCCTGCTCGGTCAGCATGCGCCGCATGCCGTCCTGCAGGATGGTGACCAGCTCGTAGGCGAAGGTCGGGTCGTAGGCGACGCAGTTCGGCACCGCCGCCGCCATCACGTGACTGTGGCCGTCCTGGTGCTGCAGGCCTTCGCCCGAGAGCGTCGTGCGTCCCGAAGTCCCGCCCAAGAGGAAGCCGCGGCAGCGCGAGTCGCCGGCGGCCCAGATCAGGTCGCCCACGCGCTGGAAGCCGAACATCGAGTAGAAGATGTAGAACGGAAGCATGGGCAGGCCGTGGTTCGCGTAGGACGTGCCCGCTGCGAGCCACGAGGAGAGCCCGCCCGCCTCGCAGATGCCCTCCTGCAGGATCTGGCCGGTCTTCTCCTCGCGGTAGTAGGCAAAGGTGCCCGAGTCGACCGGCTCGTAGAGCTGGCCCTGGGAGGAGTAGATGCGCGAGCTGGCGGAACAGGCCCTCCATGCCGAAGGTGCGCGACTCGTCGGGCACGATGGGCACGATCAGCTTCCCGATCTTCTTGTCGCGCGCGAGCGCGGTCAGCATGCGCACGAACGCCATCGTGGTCGACATGTCGCGCTCGCCCGAGCCCTTGAGCAGCGCGTCGAAGGTCGAGAGCGGCGGCACCTCGATGCGCGGGCTCGCGGCGCTGCGCGCGGGCAGGTAGCCCCCGAGCTGGTCGCGGCGCTCGTGCATGTAGCGGACTTCGGGGCTCGACTCGTCCGGCTTGTAGAAGGGCGCCTCGCCGATGCGGTCGTCGGGGATCGGGATGCGCCAGCGATCGCGGAAGCGCTTGAGCGCCTCCTCGCCGAGCTTCTTCTGCTGATGGGTGAAGTTCTGACCCTCGCCGGCCTCGCCCATCCCGTAGCCCTTCACCGTCTTGGCGAGGATCACGGTGGGCTGGCCCGTGTGGCGCGTCGCGGCGTGATAGGCGGCGTGGATCTTGGTCGGGTCGTGGCCCCCACGGTTCAGCTGCCAGATGTCGTCGTCGGTCATGTTGGCGACTATCGCCTTCAGCTCGGGGTGCGCACCGAAGAAGTGCTCGCGCGTGTAGGCGCCGCCGTGCGCCTTGTAGTTCTGGTAGTCGCCGTCCACCGCGCGCTCCATGCGCTCGAGCAGGAGGCCCTTCTTGTCGCGCGCGAGGAGCGCGTCCCAGCGGTCGCCCCAGATCACCTTGATCACGTTCCAGCCGGCGCCGCGGAAGGTGCCCTCGAGCTCCTGGATGATCTTGCCGTTGCCGCGCACCGGCCCGTCCAGGCGCTGCAGGTTGCAGTTCACGACGAACACCAGGTTGTCGAGGCCCTCGCGGGCGGCGAGGCCGATCGCGCCCAGCGACTCGGGCTCGTCCATCTCGCCGTCGCCCATGAAGGCCCACACCTTGCGGCTCTTCATCTCCGCGAGGCCGCGGTGCTCGAGGTACTTCATGAAGCGGGCCTGATAGATCGCGAGGATCGGGCCCAAGCCCATCGACACGGTGGGGAACTGCCAGAAGTGCGGCATCAGCCAGGGGTGCGGGTAGGACGAGAGGCCCTGGCGACCGGATTCTTGGCGGAAGAGGTGGAGCTGGTCCTCCGAGAGGCGCCCTTCCAGGAAGGCGCGCGCGTAGATGCCGGGCGACGAGTGTCCCTGGATGTAGACGAGATCGGCTCCGTCCGGGTGCTGCGGTCCCTTCCAGAAGTGATTGAACCCGACGTCGTAGAGCGTCGCCGCGGAGGCGAAGGTGGCGATGTGGCCGCCGAGCTCGGCGTGCTCACGGTTCGCCTGCACGACCATCGCGATCGCGTTCCAGCGCACGAGCGAGCGGATGCGGTGCTCGAGGCCGGGCTCACCCGGCATCTGCGGCTCCTCGCTCACGTGGATCGTGTTCAGGTAGGCGGTCGTGGCCTTGTAGGGGAGGTGCGCGCCCGAACGCCGCGCCTTGTCGATCAGGCGCTCGATCAAGTAGTGACCGCGCTCGACGCCATCGGTCCGGAAGACCGACTCGAGCGCTTCGAGCCACTCCTGGGTCTCTTCGGGGTCGAGATCGCGCGTCGGGTCCGCCATGGCTGCGCCCCTTTCGCTGGCTAGCAATAGCCGCTCGGTCGGCCGCCCCAAAGAGCCCCGTGAGGAAATTATGTCGTTGGGTCTATTTCACAACGTCCTTTTGATCGGTCCACGACTCTCGAACCATCGAGCCCGATCGAGTAGACTGACAGCTAGTTGTCATCCTTTCCTACCTACCTCGGCCGCCGATCTGCCACGCGTCCCGCCTCGGGCGCTCGCTACACGCCGGCGGGCGTCGCGCTCCACCAGCTGCTGCGCGAAGTCGAGCGCGTCGCGCGCGCGCGGAGCTCGCCGGCTCGCGCCCGAGCGCCTCGCGCATCGCGCTGCTCCAGGCGCTGCGTCAGGGCCCGAAGACTGCGAGCGCCCTCGCGCGCGAGCGCGGCGCGAGCCGGCAGTCCGTCCAGCGCGTCGCCAGCTCGATGCTCGCGGATGGCTGGATCGCGCGCGCGCAGAACTCGCGCGATCGGCGCGCTCCGCTCCTCGCGCTGACGCCACACGGGGCGCGCGCGCTCGAGAGCGCGGCAGTCGCGCGCGCGAGCGCGCTCTCACGGATCGCCGAGCACTTCGAGCTCGCGGAGCTCTCGAGCGCGACGCGCGTGCTGCGCGCGCTGCGCGTCGAGTAGCCGTCAGCTCCCGCGCGGCGCGCGCGCCGGGCCGGCGGGCCGCACCAGACCCTCCTGGGCCACCGACGCGAGCCGCGCCCCCGACTGGGAGTAGAGGGCGCCGCGCGCGAAGCCGCGCGCGCCGTGGGCGCAGGGGCTGTCCTGGGCGTAGAGCAGCCATTGATCCGCGCGGAACGGCCGGTGGAACCAGACCGCGTGATCGAGGCTCGCGCCCATGCCGGGCATGCCGCGCGGATCGCGCCGGCCGTGGTGACGCACGATCGTGTCGATCATCGACATGTCCGTCGCGTAGGTGACGAAGCACTGGTGCAGGAGTGCGTCGTCGGGCGGCAGCTCGCCATCGGCGCGCATCCAGATCAGGTTCGGATCCGGCCCGGGCTCGCCGCCCAGGTAGACGGGCAGATCGACGAAGCGGAAGTCGATGGGGGGAGCGCCGCGGTCGAAGCGCTCGCCGTAGTTCGGGAGGAGCTCGCGCAGCGGGCGCAGCCGCTCCTCCCAGGTGGGCAGGCTCTCCGGAGGCGGCGCCGCCGGCATCTGGTCCTGGTGCTCGTAGCCGAGCTCGGGCTGGTGGAACGAGGCGGAGAGGTTCAGGATCGCCTGGCCGCGCTGGTACGCGACCACGCTGCGCGTCACGAAGGAGCGGCCGTCGCGAATGCGATCGACCGTGTAGACGACGGGCAGCGCGGGGTCGCCGGGCCGCAGGAAGTAGGCGTGCAGCGAGTGCGCCGGGAGCGCCGGGACCGTGCGGCCGGCCGCCATCAGCGCCTGCGCGAGCACCTGCCCGCCGAACAGGCGCCCGACCTGGCCGCGCTCGTTTCGCCCGCGGAAGATGTTGAGCTCGATCTCCTCGAGATCGAGCAGCGCGCGGAGCTCGTCGAAGCGTCCCATCGCGCGCGCGTTTTAGCAGAGCTCGCGCGCCGGGCCGGCGGGGTGGCATGCTCCTCGACCGAGACCCGGAGGAGCTCATGAGGACGCGTGCGGCGGTGGCGCGGGCGGCCGGCAAGCCGCTCGAGATCGAGGAGATCGAGCTCGCTGGGCCGCGCGCCGGCGAGGTGTTGGTGGAGATCCGCGCCACGGGGGTGTGCCACACCGACGAGTTCACCCGATCGGGCGCCGATCCCGAGGGCAAGTTCCCGGCGATCCTCGGCCACGAGGGCGCCGGGGTGGTGCTCGAGGTGGGCCCCGGCGTCACGTCGCTCGCGCCCGGCGACCACGTGATCCCGCTCTACACCCCAGAGTGTCGGCAGTGCAAGACCTGCCTCTCGCGCAAGAGCAACCTGTGCACCGCGATCCGCGCGACCCAGGGGCAGGGGCTGATGCCCGACGGCACGAGCCGCTTCAGCGGCCGGGGCGGCACGATCTTCCACTACATGGGGACCTCGACCTTCGCCAACCACACCGTGCTGCCCGAGATCGCGCTGGCGAAGATCCGCAAGGACGCGCCCTTCGAGAAGGTCTGTTACATCGGCTGCGGCGTCACCACCGGCATCGGCGCCGTGCTGAACACGGCGCGCGTGACCGCCGGCGCGAGCGCGGTCGTGTTCGGCCTCGGCGGCATCGGCCTGAACGTGATCCAGGGACTGCGCATGGCCGGCGCGCACAAGATCGTCGGCGTGGACACCAACCCCCAGAAGCGCGCGCTCGCCGAAGAGTTCGGCATGACCCACTTCGTGAACCCGCGCGACGTGTCGGGCGATCTCGTGGCGCATCTCGTGGCGCTCACCGACGGCGGCGCGGACTACAGCTTCGAGTGCATCGGCAACGTCGACGTGATGCGCGCAGCGCTCGAGTGCTGCCACCGCGGCTGGGGCGAGTCGATCATCATCGGCGTCGCCGGCGCGGGACAGGAGATCCGCACGCGCCCCTTCCAGCTCGTGACCGGGCGGGTGTGGAAGGGCACGGCCTTCGGCGGAGCGAGGGGGCGCAGCGACGTGCCGAAGATCGTCGACTGGTACATGGACAAGAAGATCCGGATCGACCCCCTGATCACCCACGTGCTCCCGCTCGAGCGCATCAACGAGGCCTTCGAGCTGATGCACGCGGGCCAGTCGATTCGCGCGGTCATCACGTTTTGAGGGTCGTTCCCATGCGAGCCACAGTCCTGCGCGTCCTCGCGACGGCGCTGACCTCCGCGCTCCTCGGCTGCGGGCGCGACGAGACGCCGGCGCCGATCGTCGCAGCGGAGCCCGCCGCGGCGGTGGCGCCGGCCCCGGCACCCGCGGCAGCCGGAGACTTCAAGGTCCCGCCTCCGCTCCTCCCGCGTGGCCTGATCCGGAACGAGCCGGGGGTCGCGCCGGGCTTCGTGCTGTTCAACCCGGGGCAGTCCGACACCACGGTTCTCGTGGACAACGAGGGCCAAGTCGTCCACTCGTGGAAGACGCCCTACGCGCCGGGCGGCGACATCGAGCTGCTTCCGAACGGGAACCTGCTGCGCGGCGCGCGCGACCCCGCGAACCTCGCCTTCAAGGTCGGCGGCGTCGGCGGGCATCCTGCCAGGAGCTCGACTGGGAGGGTCGCGTCGTCTGGGAGTGGAAGCTCTCGGACGAGCGGCCATGTTCACCACCACGACGTGACGGCGCTGCCCAACGGGAACCTGCTCTTGCTCGGCTGGGAGACGAAGTCGCCCGATGAGGCAGGCCGCGCGGGCCGACGCGCCGACGCGATCCCCGAGCAGGGGCTCTGTTCGCGACTTCGTGCTCGAGATCGAGCCGCGTCGGCCGAGGGGCGCGCGCATCGTCTGGGAGTGGCACGTCTGGGATCACCTGATCCAGGACCACGATCCCGCAGCCGGAAGCTACGGCGAGCCGGCGCGCGACCCCGAGCGCGTCGACCTCAACGCCGGAACTCACGCCCCGCCCGTCGATGCTGCGCAGCTCGAGCAGCTGAAGGCCTTGGGCTACGTCGCCGCCGACGCCACGCCCCAGCGATCTGCGCGCCGACTTCCTGCACGTGAACACCGTCGCCTATCACGCGCGGCTGGATCAGATCGCGCTCAGCACGCCCACGCTCGGGGAGGTCTGGATCCTCGACCACAGCACGACCCGCGCCGAGGCGGCCGGCTCGACCGGCGGGAGAGCGGCCGCGGCGGCGATCTCCTCTACCGGTGGGGCAACCCCTCCGCGTACGGAGCCGACGGCCCGCAGCGGCTGTTCTACCAGCACGACGTGCGGTGGATCCCGGACGGCTGGCCGGGCGCGCGAAACCTCCTCGTGTTCAACAACGGGCGCGATCGACCCGAGGGCCCCTGGTCGTCGGTGGACGAGTGGACGCCGCCACGTCGACGCCGAGGGCGCTACGTCCTCGACGGCGAGGCCTTCGGCCCCGGCGCGCTCGCCTGGCAGTACAAGGCGCCGGAGCCGACGAGCCTCTACTCGCCCGTCATCTCGGGCGCCCAGCGCCTTGCGAACGGCAACACGCTGATCTGCGAGGGTGGCGGCGGCCGCGTGCTCGAGGTGACGCGCTGCGGGCGAGCTCGTCTGGGAGTACCGCAATCCCTTCTGGGGCGACGTGCGCAACGTCGACGGCAGCTTCCCGCAGCCGCGCATCGGGGATCGCCCGTTCTCGATGTTCCGCGCCACCCGCATCCCGCCGGACGATCCGGGCGCTCGCCGGCCGCGAGCCTCGCCCCGCTCGATCCGCAGCCGGCCTGGTTCGATTGGAAGCCGCCGGCGGAGCCGCCGCCCCCCGAGTCAGCGACCCGCTCCGCGCGGCTCGCGACAGGCCGGGTCGAGCGTCCATTTTTCCGCGGGCCGCTTCGCGCGCACCGCCTCGCGAGCGTCGCGCAGGTAGCGCTCGCGCGGCCAGCGCTCGAAGCCGAGCGTCGCGAGGTGCGGCGTCGGGAGCTGGCAGTCGACGAGCGCGAAGCCCCGCGCGGCGAGCTGCCGCGCGAGCGTGACGAGCGCGACCTTCGAGGCGTCGCGCGCGATGTGGAACATCGAGTCGGCGAAGAAGACGTCGCCGAGCGCGATGCCGAGGACGCCGCCGACCAGCCGCGCGCCGTGCCACGCCTCGCAGCGAGTGCGCGAAGCCCGCCGCGTGGAGCTCGCGATAGGTGGCGGCGAGCTCGGCGGTGATCCAGGTGCCGCGTTGCCCGGCGCGCTTCACCTTCGCGCAGCGCTCGAGCACTCGATCGAAGGCGCGGTCGAGCGTGAGCGCGAAACAGGCCCTGACGGAGGGTGCGCGCGAGCCGGCGAGAGACGTGCAACCGGCTCGGTGAGAGGGGCAGGACGCCTCGCGGATCCGGTGAGAACCAGAGGATGGGCGGCTCCTCGTACCACGGGAAGATCCCCTGGGCGTAGGCGGCGAGCAGGCGCGTCGGGGCCGAGATCCCCGCCCACTGCGAGCAGGCCCGAGGGCTCCGCCTCCGACGGAGGGGGAAAAGCGAGCGCGGGCCCGAGCTTGTAGACCGTCATTCCGACCCCGCGCCGGGGGCGACGCGCATTCGCCCAGCCTATACTGCGCCGCTTCCAAGCGCTGGAGAATCCCACTTCATGAATCTCGAGTTCTCCGATGACCAGAAATTCGTCCAGAAGTCCGCGCGGGACTACCTGACCGAGCACAGCAAGCTCGACGTGTGCCGCAAGGTGCTCGAGTCCGGGCAGCCGTACGCCACCGACCTGTGGAAGGGCGTGGCCGAGCTCGGCTGGCTCGGCACAGCGATCCCCGAGGTCTACGGCGGCGCCGGGCTCGGCTATCTCGAGCTCGTGCTGATCGCCCAGGAGCTCGGCCGGGCGCTCGCGCCGATCCCGGTCGCCTCGTCCATCTACCTGTGCGCCGAAGCGATCCTCCAGGCGGGCAGCGAGGAGCAGAAGAAGAAGTTCCTGCCGCGGCTCGCGTCGGGCGAGCTGATCGGCACGTTCGCCCTCGCCGAGGGACCCGGCGACTTCGATCCGCGCGCCGTCGCCACGACCTTCGACGGCAAGACGGTGAGCGGCGTCAAGCTGCCGGTCCCCGATGGCGGAGCGGCCGGTATCGCGGTCGTGGTCGCCAAGGAAGGGGCGGGCGTCTCGCTCGTGCTCGTGAATCTGGATGGCCCCGGCGTGACGCGCACCAACCTGGCGGCCTTCGATCCGAGCCGCCCGCAGGCGCGCCTCGAGCTCAAGGGCGCCGCGGCGGAGCGGCTCGGCGCGGCCGGCCAGGGCGCGAAGATCGCTGGCGAGGTGCTCGACCGCGCGGCGGTGCTCATCGGCTACGAGCAGATCGGCGGCGCCGAGCGCGCCCTCGAGATCACGCGCAGCTACACGCTCAGCCGCTTCGCGTTCGGCCGGCCGATCGCGTCGTTCCAGGCCCTGAAGCACCGCATGGCCGACGTGTTACGCGAAGATCCAGATCGCGCTCTCGAACGGCTACTACGCGGCTTGGGCGCTCTCGAACGGCAACGCCGAGCTGCCGGTCGCCGCGGCCACCACGCGCGTCGCCGCCAGCGACGCCTTCACGCTCGCGAGCGAAGAGCTGATCCAGATGCACGGCGGCGTCGGCTACACGTGGGAGTACGACTGCCACCTGTTCTATCGCCGCGCGCGCGCGCTCGCGTCGGCGATCGGCTCGCCGAGCGAGTGGCGCGACGCGCTGGTCACGCGCGTCGACGCGACCCTCTAGCCCCTCCTCACCGAAGCGAAGGAACCCACATGAACTTCGACGATACGCCGCAAGAAGCCGAGTTCCGCGCCAAGGCGCGCGCCTTCCTCGAGAAGCACCTCGACCGGCTCGACCCGAAAGCCTCCGACGTCGGCGAGATGGAGACCGAGAGCCGCGACGACATCGCCTGGGCGAAGCGTTGGCAGGCCACCAAGTTCGACGCGGGCTGGGCGGTGCTCACCTGGCCGAAGGAGTACGGCGGCCAGGGGCTCGGCCGGCTCGAGAACGTGATCTTCAATCAGGAAGAGGCCAAGTACCGCATGCCGCCCGCGATCTACGGGATCGGCCACGGGATGCTCGGCCCGACGCTGATGGCGCACGGCACCGCGGCGCAGAAGGACCGCTTCCTGAAGGAGATGGCGCGCGGGCAGGTCGTCTGGTGCCAGCTCTTCAGCGAGCCCGCCGCGGGCTCGGATCTCGCCGGCCTGCGCACCAGCGCGGTGCGCGACGGCAACGACTGGATCATCAACGGCCAGAAGATCTGGAGCACGGGCGCGCAGTACTGCGACTGGGGGATGATCGTCACGCGCCACGATCCGAACGTGCCGAAGCACGATGGCCTCACCTACTTCATCCTCGACATGCACGCGCCGGGCGTCGAGGTGCGCCCGATCAAGCAGATCAACGGCGGCTCGGGCTTCAACGAGGTGTTCTTCACCAACGTGCGCGTGCCCGACTCGCAGCGCCTGGGCGGCGTGGGCGAGGGCTGGAAGGTCTCGATCACGACGCTCATGAACGAGCGCGTCTCGATCGGCAGCGGGCAGGGCGCGGGCCGCGTGCGGGACCTCTTCCGTCTCGCGCACAAGGTGAAGCGCAACGGTCGCCCGGCGATCGAGGATTCGGCGGTGCGCCAGAAGCTCGCCGATTTCTTCGTGACCTCGAAGGGTCTCCAGTACACGGGCTACCGCACGCTCGTCGGCGATCTCGCGCGGCGCGACGCCCGGGCCCGAGGGCTCGATCGGCAAGGCGGTGGGCGCGCCGCTCTCGCCCAGCAGATGGCCTCGTTCGCGAGCGAGCTGCAGGGCGCGGTGGGCGGTCTGCTCGACCACGGCGCGGCCGCGGACGCGAGCTGGATGGAGGGCTACCTCGCGTCGCCCGGCATCCGCATCGCCGGCGGCAGCGACGAGATCATGCGCAACATCATCGCCGAGCGCGTGCTCGGGCTCCCGTCCGAGACGCGGGCCGACAAGGGCATCCCGTTCCGCGACGTTCCGTCGGGAACGGTGAAGCGCTGAGCCCGGCGGGCGCTGCGCTCGTCTCGATCGGGGACGCTCGATCGGGGACGCTGGTTGACCAAGTGTTGACTAAGTCAAAGGAGCGGAATCGCTCGCCGGCCGGGTGTCGCGACTCAGTCAACACTTAGTCAACCAGCGTCCCCTGCCAGGAGCGTCCCTGCCAGGAGGACGTCATGCCGGTTCGTGTCGAGCAGCAGGGAGCGGTGACGACGGTGATCCTCGCGCGCCCCGAGGCGCGCAACGCCGTGGATCGCGTGCACGCGGAGGCTCTCGCTGCTGCGTTTCGCGCCTTCGAGGCGGACGAGAGCGCGCGCGTCGGCGTGCTGTGGGGCGAGGGCGGCACGTTCTGCGCGGGCGCAGATCTCAAGGCCGTGGCCACCCAACGCGGCAACACCGTGCGGCCGGTCGGCGAGAGCGACGGGCCGATGGGGCCCACGCGCATGCTGCTCTCCAAGCCCGTGATCGCGGCGGTGGCCGGCCACGCCGTCGCCGGGGGGCTCGAGCTCGCGCTCTGGTGCGACCTGCGCGTGGCCGAGGAGAGCGCGGTCTTCGGCGTCTTCTGCCGGCGCTGGGGCGTTCCCTTGATCGACGGCGGCACCATCCGTCTCCCGCGCGTCGTGGGGCAGGGGCGCGCGCTGGACATGATCCTCACGGGTCGGCCCGTGGGCTCCGCCGAGGCGCTGCGCTTCGGCCTGGCCGATCGCGTCGTGCCGGACGGCCAAGCGCGTCGGGCCGCCGAAGCGCTCGCCGCCGAGATCGCCGCGTTTCCGGCGCGCTGTGTGGTCGCCGACCGCCGCTCGGCCCTCGAGCAGTGGAGCCTGCCGTTGGACGGCGCCCTCGCCAACGAGTTCCGCCTCGGGCTCGCCGTGATCGAGAGCGGGGAGACCCGCAGCGGCGCGGCGCGCTTTGCCGCCGGTGCCGGCCGGCACGGGAGCTTCTCGTGAGCGCGAGCGCGCGCCCGCCGTGGCTGCGCGCGCTCGACGCGGCGTCGATCGTCGTCTGCGCGGCCCTGGCGCTGCGCCTCGCGCGGGCTCCCGACGCGCTGCCGCCCCTCGAGTGGCTCCCGGCGCTGGCGCTCGTCGCGGGCCTCGGCTGGGCGCTCGCCGATCTCGTGAGCGGCGCCGTGCACTGGCTCGGCGACACGTTCTTCGACGAGGCGACGCCGCTGCTCGGGCCGAGCTTGATCCGCCCGTTCCGCGAGCACCACGCCGACCCGAGCGCGATTACGCGCCACGGCGCGCTCGAGCTCACGGGAAACAACGCGCTGTTCGTCTGTCCGCTGCTCGCCGCGGCGACGCCGCTCGCCGCAAGCTTCGGCGAGGAGGCCGCCTCGACGCTGGCCTCGACGGCGCTGGTGAGCCTCTCGGGCGGGCTGCTCGCGACCAACCAGATCCACGCCTGGGCGCACACCCCCGCGGCCGGGCGCTTGGCGCGCGCGCTGCGCTGGCTCGGGCTCGCGATCACCCCCGAGGCCCACGCGCGCCACCACGCGAGCGCCCACGACCGCGCCTACTGCATCACGACCGGCTGGTGGAATCCGCTGCTCGATCGCACGCGCACCTTCGCGCGCATCGAGCTGGCGGTGCGCCGGCTCGCCCCGCGCACGCGCGCGGCGGCGGGGCGCGACGGGAGCGCCGGGTGAGCGGCTCCTGGGGAGCGTTCTACGCGAGCGACTGGCAGTTCCCCTGGGCGGTGATGGTCCTGCCCTTCGCCTTCCTGGTCTACCGCGCCCTCGCCGGCGATCCGCGCGAGCGCGGCGTGGTCGCTGCGCTCACGCCCTTCGCGAGCCGCTGGACCACCGCCTTCGCGATCGCGATCCTGCTCGATCCGATCGCGACGGGTCCGCTCGCCGCGGCACTCGACGCGACCTCGGGGAGCGCCTGGCCGGGCCGCTCGCTCTCTCTCGCGTTCGTGTTGTTGGGCGACTTCCGCGTCTACTGGCTCGTGCTGCGCGTCGCGGCTCCGGATTCTCTCGGGCGCGCGCTCGGCGCTCCAGGCGGCGCTGCTCTCGGCGATCGCGCCCGTCTGCGCGGGGATGGTCCAGGCGCTCGCGCGGGGCGCCGGGCACGACGTGCCGAGCCAAGGGGTCTGGCTCGCGCACGAGCTCGCCGCGCTCGCGTTGGTCTTCCTGCTCTCCCGCCTCGCGCTGCCGAGCCCGCTCACGCACGCGCAGAGCGCGCGCTTCCTGCGCGAGCTGCTGGGCTTCGTGGCCGCCTACTACGCGCTCTGGGCCGCCGCCGACGTGCTGATCCTGATGGGCGTCGACGCCGGCTGGCTGGTGCGCTGCGCGCCGAACCAGCTCTACTACGGCGGGCTCGTGCCATTCGCCTGGGCGCGCTTCTTCGCTCGGCGCGAGGAGCGCTAGGCAGTGGCGGAATCGAAATCTCGGGGTCAGACCCCGAACTTTCGATTCTCGGCTGGGTCAGGCTCCTAGTTCGCGGCGCTGGCGCCGCGCCGGAACAGCCCCCGCCAGAGCTCGGCGATGCCGCGAGGCCTTTGCGCCGGCGGCTCGCTCGGCGGCGAGCCGGGTGCGCGCAGCTCGTGAATCACGGCGCGCTGCTCCACGTAACGCCGAATGGTGTCGCGCTGGGTCGGCCCGAGATCGACGAACTGCACCGCCATGCCGCGCGGCAGCTTGCCGCGCGAGAAGGTGCCGGGCACGTTCGTGTAGAGCACGCGCCCGGCCGCCTCGACGCTGCCTTCTGCGAACGGCAGCTGCACCGCGAGCAGCGTGCCTTCCACGTTCGGGCGCTCGGTCTCGAGGAAGCAGCCCGCCACGGAGAGCCCGTAGACGCGCGCGCCCTTCTCGCGCACGCCGATGCGGACGTGGGCCTGGAGCTCGGTGGGGACGCGCACGTGCTGTCGCTCTTCGCCGCGCGCACCGCCGTAGAGGGCGCCGTTCACCAGGAAGCGCAGCTGGCCCGTCGTGAAGGGCTCGCTGAGCAGCGCGTGGGGCGGCGCGTGGCGCAGGATGTCGCGCGTGTCCCGGTCGGGGGGCGGCCCCATCAGGATCAGGCGCATGCCGGGCAGGCGCGCGAGGTCGTTGTAGGCGAGGAAGCCGGCGTCGGCGGGCAGGATGGCCCCGCGGATGGGCTGGGTCTCCCGCTCCATGCGCAGGCGGGCCGCCTCGACGCTCGCCACGCTGATCGGGCGCACGCCCAGCTCGAACAAGCAGGGCGCAAGCTCCTTTCGGCGATCGGCAAGTCCGATCAGCAACACCGCGTCTCGATTGGGGACCAACGGCTTCTCCCGAGGTCACCTCCGCAGAAGCGCCTCGCGCCGGTGAGTGGGCCGGGCGGCCCGGCCAGGTGACGCGGGAGGCCCCAGGGGCGGGTTCAGTCGGCTCCCGCCGGCCCGCGGTAGGACTTCTCCTCGAGCAGCGTCGAGCCCAGCTTCTCGCTCACGCGCCGCTTCAGCGCCGCGCGCTCGTCGTTGTGCCGGTAGACCGAGCGCGCCAGCGCGATGAACTCGGCGTCGAATGCCCCGCGCCGCTCCTTCTCGCGCAGCGCGTCCTCCACGTCCCAGAGCGCCGCGTTCACGCGCGCGAGCTCGCGCGCCTCGACGCCCAGATCCGGGCCCTCGACCCGCCGCCAGGCGTCTTCGAGCAGCGCGAGCTCGCGCCGGACGTTCGCGAGCTTCGTCGGCTCCGCGATGCGCGCGGCCTTGATCCGCAGGATGGTGAGCTTGTCGAGCAGCTCCCCCGGCGAGAGGGGGACCCAGAATCTCGCTCATGCGCCCGATCCTAACAGCGCGTCGAGCTTCTCGGTGACGTCCGCGACGCGGATCAGCTCCATCACGCCGGGCTCCTCGATGCGCTCGCTCCAGGGCATCTCCTCGACGCGCTTGCCCCGGAAGCGCAGCGCCGCCTCGGCGAAGCGGTTCACGCACCACGCGCGCGAGGCGTAGGCCCCGCTGCGCTCGGGATTCGAGGTGGCGTGGAGCCCGATCACCGGGGTGCCGGTCAGCGTCGCCAGGTGGGCAGGCCCCGAGTCCGGGCAGACCAGCACACGCGCGCGGGCGATCAGCGCGATCAGCTCGGGCAGCGTGTCCTTGCCGATCTGGTTCGTGAGCTGCGTGCGCGCGTGCGCCTCGATCGCGGCGCCCATCGCGCGCTCGGCCTCGCTCGGCCCGCCGCACAGGATCACGCGCATGCCGTGGCGCTCGGCGGCGTGATCCGCGAGGGCCGCGTAGCGCTCGGGAAGCCAGTTGCGGGTGGGCTCGCTCGAGCACGGCGAGAGCAGGAGCGTCGGCTGCCGGTCGGGGACGAGGCGCTCGGCGTACGCGCGCGCGCCGGCCGGCAGCGCGACGTCGAAGCGCAGCACGCGCTCGCGCACGCCGCAGGCCTCGGCGAAGCCGAACAGGCTGTCCACCACGTGCTCGCGCTCGCGCGGCGCGATGCGCGCATTGGTGAACAGCCACTGTCCCTCGCGCGCGCGCGCGCGGTCGAAGCCGAGCCGCACGCCCGCGCGAACCGCGAGCGAGACCAGGCTCGCGCGGAGCGCGACCTGGAGCTGGAGCAGGAGATCGAAGCGCCGCCCGTCGAGCCGCGCGCGCAGCTCGCGCAGCGCCGCGAGGCCGCCGCGCTTGTCGAACGGGATCACCTCCACGCTCTCGAGGAGCGACGCCAGGCGCGCTTCCTGCGCGCCGACGATCCAGCTGAAGCGCGCGCCGGGCCACGCGCGCTGGAGGGTGCGCAGCAGCGGGATCGCGTGGCACACGTCGCCCAGGGCGGAGAGGCGCAAGAGGCACACCGTCTCCGGGGGCCTCGCGAAGGGCAGGGGCCCGCTCAACGCTCAGGCCGGGTCCCGGAAGCGCGGGGCGCGCTTCTCGAAGGCCGCGCGCACCGCCTCGGCCTGGTTCGGCGTGCCCGCGAGGCGACCCTGCTCGAGCTCCTCGCGCTGCAGGCCGGCCTCGGGCGAGAGCAGCGGCGCCGCGTTCAGCAGGCGCTTGGCGGCGCGCACGGCCTCGGGGCTCACGGCCGCGATCTCCTCGGCGAGCGCGAGCGCGGCCGCGTGAGGCGTGTTGCTCACGTGCGTCGCGAGACCGAGCGCGGCGGCCTCCTCGCCCGAGATGATGCGCGCGGTGAAGGTGAGCTCCTTGGCGACGTCGGGCCCGACCAGCCCGCGCAGGAGCTGGGTGCCCGCCATGTCGGGGATCAGGCCCCAGGCCGACTCCCGGATCGAGAGCCGCGCGTCGGGCGCCACGAAGCGGATGTCGGCCCCCAGCGCGATCTGGAGGCCGCCGCCGTAGGCCACGCCGTGGACGGCGGCGATCACCGGCGCGGGCAGCTCGCGCCAGAGCCACGCCGCTTGTTGAGCGAAGTTCGCGGGGCTGCTTCCATCGCGCTCGAAGAGCGCACGGCGCGGCGTCTCCCGCGTGCCCGCGGCGGACGGCGCCCCGGCCAGCGCGGTCATGCTCGCCATGTCGAGGCCCGCGCAGAAGGCGCGGCCCTCGCCCGAGAGGACGACGGCGCGCACCGAGGCGTCCTCGGCGAGCTCGCGCGCCGCGAACACCAGCGCTTCGAACATCTCGGGGTCGAGCGCGTTCATCTTCTCGGGCCGGTTCAGCCGCACGTCGGCGATGCCTGCCTTGCGCACGATGCGGACGCGCTCCTCCATCGCGCTACTTCACCTGCCGCAGGAACTCGGAGAGGCCGTAGCCGACCTGATCGCCGAGCCGCCACTCCGTCATGCCCTCGCCGATGAAGGTCTCCTGGTTCTCGCGCCGATTGCGCAGGGGGATGAAGCCGGAGACGCGGCCGGTGATGGTGTGCTCCTCGCCCTTCTCGGTCTTGATCTTCGCCGTCAGCGACTTGTGGTAGAGGCCGTTGTCCTCGTACTCGGCCGTGATCTGCGCGTCGACGATGCGCTCCATCTCCATGCCGCGCACGAGCACGCCACCGCGGTGCGTCTCCTTGCCCTCCGGGTCGCGCTGCGTGATCGAGACCATCGCGCCGAGCCCCTCGCCGAAATTCATCGTGAGCCACTCGTAGCTGTGGATCGCCTGCCAGTAGCGCGGGCCCCAGCTGTGGTCGCGCAGCCCGAAGCCCTCGATCTTCGTGCGCTCGCCGTCGATCTCGAGCGAGCCGGTGACCTTCATGTGCTGCTCGAAGTGGGCGCGGGCGAAGCCCTGGCCCGCGTCCTCGCCCGGCTTCTGTTCGGCCTTGTGGCCGTAGAGCGGACCCACGGCCACGTGCTCGAGGTCGAAGCGCACGCGCTTCTTCGGGTTGTTGAGGAAGGCCGCCTTCGGGTCCGCCATCTGGCGCGGCTCGCGCAGCTCGACCACGTTGCCCTCGAAGGTGGTGCTGTGCCGATCGGTCGGCTCGAGCACCTCGAAGCGCAGGCCGGCGGCGTCGAAGGCGTCGTTGTTCGAGATCGCCGGCCGCCCGAAGCTGAACAGCACGCGCCCGTCCGGCAGGTAGAGGCACACCGTGCGCTCGGCGTACCCCTCGTTGGCGCGATTCCCGATGCGGAACCAGCCGCCCAGCGACTGCTTCGTGTCGAAGAAGTTGTAGTAGGCGCTCTCGTTGAAGTTCTTCTCGGGACCGAGCGGATGCATCAGGTCGTCCGCGGGCTCCAGGTTGCCGACGATGCGGGCCATGGCGATCTCCTTCTCAGAACGGAGAGGCTACCGCTCTCCACCCCGCCGTCGCGAGCGAGCGTCGCTTGCGCTTTGCTTTTGCGCACGGAGGGCATCCATGGACGCCCGCGCTCTGTTTCGCGCTGCGGTTCTCCTGCTCGTTGCGGTCGGCGCGATGCCTGCCGCCGCCCAGACCGACACCTACCGCGCGTACTGCTCGTCGCAGAAGGATCCCGCGGTGGTGTACGTGACCCCCGTCTTCGACACCAAGCTGAAGGCCGGCGTCTATCGCTCTCGGCGCATGAGCTACGAGTTCGGGCACTACCTGAAGGGGCTCCACGATCTGAAGACGACCGACCCCTTCGCCGCGAGCTGCGGCTCCTACGAGAGCACGGCGCTGGCGGAGTCTGCGAGGCAGAAGTTGGAGCTCCAGGCGACACAGTCGGGCCGCAAGGTCGTGACCGTGCCGTGGAGCTACGATCCCGATCCCGTAGAGGTGGAGTTCTCCAACACCGCGGTGCGCACCGATGCCACCGATGTCCCTGACCTACCCGCTGGACCGGGCGAAGAGGGCTTCTGCGTCAGCGACAACTTCGCCGCGCCGCAGTACCTGAGCGCGGTCTTCCATGCGACGAACACCAACCAGGCCGAGTGGCAGATCGCCTGGATGAAGTACCTCGGCGCGAAGTACGGGTACAAGGGTGACTTCTCCTGCGACAACGCCTGGCGGGGCGACCCGAAACGGAACCTCGCCGCGCGCGCCGCAGGGGCGAGAGCGGCCGGCCGCACCGTGATCGACACGGGCTGGAAGTACGGCGTCGTCGCGCCGACCGTCGCGACGCGTCCCGATGACGATCTCGAGCCGGCCCAGGCACCGAAGCCGCCGGCTCCGCCGCCGCAGCAGCTGCGCGATCTCGCCACGAGCGACGGAGACGCGGCCCGCGCATTCTGTGAGAACGACCGGATGCTCAATGGGCCCCTGGACTGCTACGCGCTCCAGCGCACGGTCTACAACTACCGGATGGCGCATCCGACGGCCGAGCCCGTCGCGAGCCTGCTCCAAAACGACAAGCTCGATTGCAGCACCTGCTTCAGTCAATGGATCGAGATGTGGGCGTCCAATCGGGCCATGTCGAATGGCTTCACGCAGGACAAGTCCCAGTGCGTCGGAACGAAGTTCGTCGCAGCGATGAAGGCTCGGCCGTACGTGAATCGAGTCAAGGAGCTATTCGACGCCGCGCTCGAGGCATGCCCGAAATGAGGAGTGAAATGGAGTCCGCTGAGGTCAGGCCTCCTCGGATTCCTCTTCGCGCCGATTGGCGGAGTGGTCGGCGTAGAAGGCGATTGCGCTCTCGGCCTTGCGGCGCTCGGCCGCGAGGAACTCCGCCACGCCTCTGCGCAGGCGCTCGTCCGCCAGGAAGTGCGCGCTCCAGGTGGGCGTCGCGTCGAAGCCGCGCAGCTGCTTGTACTCGCCGCCGGCGCCCGGCTCGAAGCGCGCGAGCCCGCTCGCGATGCAGTGCTCGATGCCCGCGTAGTAGCAGACGTTGAAGTGCAGGTGGCGCAGCAGCTTGAACGCGCCCCAGTAGCGGCCGTACAGGGCGTCGCCCTTCTGCACGTTGATCGTTCCGCCCACCAGCCGCTCGCCCTCGAACGCGGCGATGAAGCAGAGCCGGTGGCGGAAGCGCTCGCGCAGCAGCTCGAACAGCTCGCGGTTCAGGTACTGGCGACCCCAGGGATTGGACTGGACCGTCGAGCGGTAGATCTCGAAGATCGGCCCGAAGAGCTCATCCGAAATCGCGTCGCCCGTGAGCGCCTCGATGCGGACGCCCTGCTCGAGGAGCTCGCGCCGCTCGCGCTTCACCTGGTTGCGGCGCTTCGAGCGCAGGCTCGCGAGGTAGTCGTCGAAGCTCGCGAGGCCGCGGTTGCGCCAGTGGTACTGGAAGCCGAGGCGCGGGAGGAAGCCGAGCTCCGCGAGCGCCTCGCGCTCGTCCTCGCGCAGGAAGTTCACGTGCACGCTGGAGAGCTCGTTCGCGAGGCAGAGCTCGCGCAGCGCCTCGCCGAGCCGCCGCAGCCAGGGCGCGCGCGGCAGGTCGGCCGCAACCAGGAAGCGGGCCCCGGTCACGGGGGTGAACGGCACGCCCACCAGGAGCTTCGGGTAGTAGCGGATGCCCGCGCGCTGCGCGGCGTCGGCCCAGCCCCAGTCGAAGACGAACTCGCCCTCGCTGTGGCTCTTCACGTACACCGGGCACGCGGCGACCAGACGCCCGGCCTCCCGCGCCACGAGCGGGCGGGGCGCCCAGCCGGTGCGCTCGCCCACGCAGCCGGATTCCTCGAGCGAGGCGAGCCACTCCCACTCCAGGAAGGGCGACTCCTCCCCGACCAGCGCGTTCCACTCGTCGCGCGGAATCTCGCGGACGCCCTCCAGGAGCGCGAGGTCGGACATCGGCCGCAGTCTAAGCGGCCTGCGAGTCTCGGGCAGCCGCGGTTATCTTCCGGTGATGGCCGCTCCCGGCAACGACCGCCAACGCCAAGGCGGGGTGCTCGAGCGCACGCGCGAGCGCGAGGCGCGGCCCCCGCGCTTCAAGGTGGTCCTGTTCAACGACGATTACACACCCATGCAGTTCGTGGTCAACGTGCTGGAGAGCATCTTTCGCAAGAGCCCGGTGGAGTCGAACGCCCTGATGCTGAAGATCCACCGCAGCGGCTCCGGCATCGCAGGGGTCTTCACCCTGGAGATCGCGGAGACCAAGGTGTCCAGCGTCCACAAGCTCGCGGAAGAGCACGGCTACCCCCTGCGCGCGGGGGTGGAGGCGGAGTGAGCCACATCAACCGCGAGCTGCAGATGACGATCCAGGCCTCGCTGCGCGAGGCGATCGCGCGCCGGCACGCCTTCCTGACCGTCGAGCACCTGCTCTACGCGCTCGCCCACGACGACGCCGGCGCCGTGGTCCTGCGCAACGTGGGCGCCGACGTCGCGAAGCTGACCGCGGAGCTCGACACCTTCTTCGAGGAGGAGCTCGAGAAGCTGCCCGAGGACGCGCGCGAGGAGACCGCCCAGACCCTCGCCTTCCATCGGGTGCTGCAGAGCGCCCTGCAGCACGCCGAGAGCGCAGAGAAGGAGGAGGTCTCGGCAGGCGATCTCCTGGCCGCGATCCTGCAGGAGCCGGACTCGCACGCCGTGAACCTGCTGCGCCAGCAGGACGTCTCGCGCCTCGACGTGCTCCGCTACGTCTCGCACGGCGAGTCGAAGCTGAAGCCGGCCCCGCCGCCAAGGCGAACGGCGCCGCCGACGGCCGCGCGCGCGCGCCCGCGCGCGGCGAGGACGAGGAGCTCCCGAGCGACCCGCTCGCGGCGTTCGCGCAGAACCTGACCGAGCTGGCGGCGCAGGGGAAGCTCGACCCGCTGGTGGGGCGCGAGGCCGAGCTCGACCGCACGGTCCACATCCTCGCCCGGCGCCGCAAGAACAACCCGATCTTCGTGGGCGAGACCGGCGTGGGGAAGACGGCGATCGCCGAGGGCCTGGCCCAGCGCATCCACGAGGGCCGTGTGCCCGCCAACCTCCAGAACGCCGAGATCCATTCGCTCGATCTCGGCGCGCTGCTCGCCGGCACCAAGTACCGCGGCGACTTCGAGCAACGCTTCAAGGCTCTGATCGCGGCGTTGAAGGAGCGCGCCAACCCGGTGATGTTCATCGACGAGATCCACACCATCCTCGGGGCCGGCGCGGCGAGCGGCGCCACCGTGGACGCCTCGAACCTGCTGAAGCCGCTGCTCCAGAACGGCGAGATCCGCTGCATCGGGTCGACGACGTATCAGGAGTACCGCCACTTCGAGAAGGACCGCGCGCTGGCGCGCCGTTTCCAGCGCGTCGACGTGCCCGAGCCCTCCGAGGAGGAGACGCTGCGCATTCTCGAGGGCCTCTCCTCGCGCTACGAGGAGCACCACGGCATTCACTACTCGAAGCCGGCGCTGCAGGCCTGCGTGGAGCTCTCGGCGCGTCACCTGAACGACCGCTTCCTGCCCGACAAGGCGATCGACGTGATGGACGAGGTGGGGGCCGCGGTGAAGCTCCAGCCCGCCGCCAAGGCCGGCAAGGTCGTGACGGTGCGCGACGTCGAGCAGCTGATCGCGCGCATGACCGGCACGCCCCTCGCGCGCGCGACGAGCTCCGAGAAGGCGCACCTCGAGCGCCTGCCCGAGGACTTGCGCGGGGTGGTGTTCGGCCAGGACTCCGCCATCGAGACCGTCGTGCGCGCCGTGAAGCGCACGCGCGCGGGGCTCGGCGGCGCCGACAAGCCGATGGGCTCGTTCCTGTTCACGGGCCCCACCGGCGTCGGCAAGACCGAGCTCGCCCGCCAGCTCGCCAAGACGCTCGGCGTGCCCTTCCTGCGCTTCGACATGAGCGAGTACATGGAGAAGCACGCGGTGGCGCGCCTGATCGGCGCGCCGCCCGGCTACGTCGGCTACGACGAGGGCGGCCTGCTGGTGGAGAAGATCCGCAAGCAACCCCACGCCGTGCTGCTGCTCGACGAGATCGAGAAGGCGCACCGCGACCTGTTCGACATCCTGCTCCAGGTGATGGACCACGCCACGCTCACCGACAACCACGGCCGCGAGGCGGACTTCCGCCACGTGATCCTGGTGATGACCTCCAACGTCGGCGCGCGCGATCTGGTGAAGCCGGCGATCGGCTTCGCCGGCCAGCGCAAGACGGCGAAGAACGAGGTCGAGCGCCTGTTCAGCCCGGAGTTCCGCAACCGCCTCGACGAGGTCGTCTCGTTCGCCGCGTTGACCCCCGAGGTCATGGGGCGCGTGGTGGACAAGTTCGTGCGCGAGGTCGAGGCCCAGCTGCGCGAGAAGAAGGTGTCGATCGCGCTCACGCCGGCGGCGCGCGACTGGCTCGCCGAGCGCGGCTACGACCCCGACTTCGGCGCGCGCCCACTGGGGCGGGTGATCCAGACGGAGCTGAAGGACAAGCTCTCCGAGGAGCTGCTCTTCGGCCGTCTCGCGCGCGGCGGCAAAGTGACGGTGGACGCCTCCGGCGACGCGCTCACGTTCCACGTCGAGGACCGCACGCCCGTCGTGGCCTGGAGTCTCCGCACGCCGAGCGCGGGGGTTCCTCTGGTGGCGCTCTCGCTCCATGCCTCGCCACTCTTGCGAGACCTCACGCTGCCGCGCCTCGTAGGGCTTGCTGTCCCGACAGCTCCCTGCTGCGGATTACTTCCGCTCGAGCGCCACCACACCGTCGCCCCCGCGCTCGGCGTGCGAACGTGCTCGCAGCTCCCCTCAATGAATCAGGTGCCGGCGGCTCGGCATCGAGCCGAGCCGCCGGCACGACGCGAGGGCGCCTCGACGGCGCCCTCGCGTCGCCCTGAGAAGTGAGATCACGCTCGCGAGCGAGGTGGAGCGTGCCCGGTGCGGGGCAGGGGCGGGCAGCGGCGAGGTAAAGCGCAGTTGGGTCGCTCGTCTCTGTCCAACGCGCTTGGATTCGCTGAGTCACTTGCGGGCTCGCGTTTGCTCTGTTGGGCGAGCCACGAGCCGCAGCCCGGCCCCTGCCCCGCACCGGGCACGGGGGGCCCCTGTCGCCGGGTGATCTACCGGGCTGTGGCGAGCCCGCCGACGCGCGAAGCCCAGTCGCGGCGCGAGAAGCTCCAGAGCAGCCAGACCGCGCGCGCGACGTGGTCGAGCATGAGCACCGCCCAGACCCACACGAGCGAACCGTCGAGCACCTTGGTCACCAGCCAGGCGAGGGGCACGCGGAAGCCCCAGTTCCCGATCAGTGCGGCGACGAGCGGGGTCCAGGTGTCCCCGGCGCCGCGGAAGGCGCCCGAGAGCGTGAAGTGGAGCTGCATCGCGGGCTGGGCGAGCGCGAGGCACAGCATGAAGGGAATCAGCGCCTCCACCGTGCGCGGGTCGGCCGTGAAGGTCTCGGCGAGCGTGCGGTCGAGGAGCAGCGCGAGCGCGCCCATGAAGACCGCCGTCGCGACGGCGAGCCCCGCGGCGCGGCGCGTTGCGCGCACGGCGCTGTCTACGTCGCCCGCGCCGAGCGCCTGCCCCACGATCGTCGCGGCCGCCTGCGAGTAACCGTTGCCCGGAATCCACGAGAACGAGAGCAGGCGCACGCCGATCGAGTAGGCCGCGGCCGCGTAGGTGCCGTAGCTCCCCACCGCGCCGAAGTACGTGAGCATCGCGCCCTGCAGGATCATGCGCTCGGCGACGCCCGGGGCCGCGAGGCGGAGCAGCGGCCGGATGATGTCGCCCACGTGGTGGAAGTCGCGCGCGCGCACGCCCACCGGTGAGTCCGGCGACTGGCGCATCACCACGAGCCCAAAGGCCAGCAGCGCGACGCTCTGGGCGCCGAGCGTCGCCCAGCCCGCGCCGCGCACGCCGAGCGGCGGGATCACGCCGGCGACGCCGAAGATCAGGAGCACGTTGAGCCCGACCTTGGTGGTGGCGACCACGAGCGTGACCAGCATCGGCGTGACGGTGTCGCGGTTCGCGCGCAGCGCGCTCTCGATCGTCAGGCAGACCGCGAGCAGCAGCGTCGAGGTCATCACCAGGCGCAGGTAGGGAGCCGCGATCGCCATCACCGCGGGCTCGGGATCGAGCAGCGAGAGGACGGCGCGCGGCTCGAGGCCGAGCGCGAGGAAGAGCAGGGCCGCGGCGCTCCCCGAGACGAGCAGCGCGGCCGCGAGCGTGCGCCGCGCGGCCGCGGGCTGGCTCGCCCCGATCGCGCGGGCCATGAGCGCCACGCACGCGAAGGAGAGCGCGAAGAGGACGGCCTGCCCCAACATGAACACCTGCGAGCCGAAGCCCACCGCCGCCTGAGCGGACGCGCCTAGCCGCTTCACCATCGCGACATCGACGATGCCGACCATGCTCGCGAGGCCCATCGAGAGCATCACCGGCCAGGCGAGCCGCCAGATCTCGCGGCGGGCTCGCGGCATGCTCAGCCGCGCGGAGCCGCGGCTTCGAGCTTCGGCAGCTGGAACACCACGCCCTCGTCCACGCGCGGGGGGCTCTCGAGCGTGGTCCCCGGGCCGCCGAGCTCGCGCAGGCGCTCGACCACGCGCTCGACGATCGCCTCGGGCGCGGACGCGCCGGCGGTGACGCCCACGCACTCGACGCCCCCGAGCCACTCGGGTCGGAGGTCGTCGGCGCTCTGCACCAGGTGCGCGGCCACGCCGGCCTTGTGGGCGAGCTCCACGAGCCGATTGCTGTTCGAGCTCTCGGGCGCGCCCACCACCAGCACGAGCTGCGCCCGCCGCGCCAGCTCGCGCACCGCGTTCTGGCGATTCTGCGTGGCGTAACAGATGTCGTCCTTGCGCGGCAGGCGAATCGCCGGGAAGCGCGCGCGCAGCGCCTCGGTCACCTCGCGCGTGTCGTCCACCGAGAGCGTCGTCTGGGTCAGCACCGCCAGGCGCTGGGGATCGTCGACGGCGAGCGCCGCCACGTCGGCCACGTCCTCGACCAGGCGCATGCGCTCGGGCGCGTGCCCGAGCGTGCCCTCCACCTCGACGTGGCCCGCGTGCCCCACCAGCACGATCTCGTAGCCCTCGCGCGCGAAACGCTGCGCCTCGACGTGCACCTTGGTGACGAGCGGGCAGGTGGCGTCGAGCGTGCGCAGCCCCTGTCGGGCCGCCGCCTCGCGGACGGCGGGCGAGACGCCGTGGGCGCTGTAGATCAACAGCGCGCCCGCCGGCGCTTGCTCGGGCTCGTCCACGAACACGGCGCCCTTCGCGCGCAGCGCCTCGACCACGTGGCGGTTGTGCACGATCTCGTGGCGGACGTAGACCGGCGGACCGAAGCGCTCGAGCGCCTGCTCCACGATCTCGATGGCGCGGTCGACGCCGGCGCAGAAGCCGCGGGGGCTCGCGAGCAGGATGCGCATGGGCGCAGCCTAGCCGGGCCCGCGTGCGATGCGAGCGCTCCCCGCGCGGCTAGAATCAACCTTCTTGGGGCGCCGCGCGCGCGGCCGCCGAGGAGACGCCATGGCCGATCTCGAGCAGTTCCGCAGCGAGGCCCGCGCCTGGCTCGAGGCGAACGCGCCGCAGACGCTGCGAGGCCGTCCGGCCAGCGAGATCGAGGGGGTGTGGGGCGGGCGAAAATGGAAGCCCGAGCACCCGGACGCGAAGATCTGGCTCGAGCGCTGCGCGGCGCGGGGCTTTACGGCCCCCAGCTGGCCCAAGGAGTACGGCGGCGGCGGGCTCTCCAAGGACGAGGCGAAGGTGCTCGCCGAGGAGATGCGCCGGCTGCGGCTCCCGCCGCCCCTGGTCGGCTTCGGGCTCACCATGATCGGGCCCACGCTGCTCCAGTACGGGAACGAGGAGCAGAGGCGGGAGCACTTGCCCAAGATCGTGCGCGGCGAAATCCGCTGGTGTCAGGGCTACTCGGAGCCGGGCGCCGGCTCCGACCTCGCGGGACTGCAGACGCGCGCCGAAGATCGCGGCGACCACTACGTCGTGAGCGGCACGAAGATCTGGACCTCGTACGCCGACAAGGCCGACTGGATCTTCGCGCTCGTGCGCACCGATCCCGCCGCCAAGAAGCAAGAGGGCATCACCTTCCTGCTGGTGGACATGGAGACGCCCGGCGTCTCGGTCTCGCCGATCCTCTTGATCAGCGGCTCCTCGCCGTTCTGCGAGACCCACTTCACGAACGTGCGCGTGCCCAAGAAGAACGTCGTGCACAAAGTGAACGCGGGCTGGACGGTCGCGAAGGCTCTGCTCGGCCACGAGCGCACGATGATCGCCGACGCCTTCGGCAGCGGCGCTGGCGCGCGGCGCACGCTCGCCGAGCGCGCGCGGGACCATCTGGCCAGCGACGCCTCGGGGCGCATCCTCGACGCCACGCTGCGCGATCGGGTGACGCAGATCGAGATGGACACGGCCGCCTTCGGCTACACGATGCAGCGCTCGCGCGACGCGGCCAAGGCGGGGCAGCAGCCCGGACCCGAGAGCTCGATCTTCAAGGTCTACGGCACCGAGCTGAACATGCGCCGCAACGAGCTGCTCGTGCGCATCGCGGGTCCCCAGGCCCTCGGCTGGGAGGGGCCCGGCTTCTCGCCCGAGGAGCTCGGCGTGACGCGCGACTGGCTGCGCTCGCGGGGCAACTCGATCGAGGGCGGCACCAGCGAGGTGCAGCGCAACGTGATCGCCAAGCGCGTGCTCGGCCTGCCGGACTGAAGGAGCGCGTGCGATGGAGCTGGTGCGCAGCGAAGACCAGGAGCTGATCGCCAAGACCGCGGCGGACTTCGTGAAGGAGAAGTCGCCCATCGCGCGCTTGCGCGCGCTGCGCGACGCAGCCGGCGCTGCGAGCTTCTCGCGCGCGCTCTGGAAGGAGATGGCGGAGCTCGGCTGGGTGGGGATGGTGTTCCCGGAGACGCTGGGCGGCGCCGGCCTCGGCTTCGCGGAGCTGACCGTCGTGCTCCAGGAGCTCGGTCGCGCGCTCGCGCCGGAGCCCTTCCTCTCGACCGTGCTGCTCGGCGGCCAGGCGCTCGCGCTCTCGGGCGACCAGGCGCTGTGCCGGGAGTGGATTCCGCGGCTGTGCGCCGGCGATGCGATCCTGACCCTCGCCCACCAGGAGCCCCGCAGCCGCTACGCGCTCCAGCACGTGGCCACGCGCGCCGTGCGAGACGGCGCGGGCTTTCGGCTCGACGGCGAGAAGAGTCAGGTGCTGGACGGCCACGCCGCGGATGCCCTGCTCGTGCCGGCCCGCAGCGCAGGCGGCGAGACCGATCGCGAGGGCATCTCGCTGTTCTGGGTCGAGCGCGGCGCGCCCGGCCTCGAGGTCGTCCCCCAGGTCCGCGTCGATTCGCGCGGCGCGGCGTTGGTGCGGCTGCGCTCGGTCCCCGCGCGCTTGGTGGGCAGCGCGGGCGGCGGGCTCGCGCTCGTGGAGCGCACCGTCGACCGCGCCACCGTCGGGCTGTGCGCCGAGATGCTCGGAGGGATGGAGCAGGCCTTCGCGCTGACCCTCGAGCACCTGCGCACGCGCAAGCAGTTCGACGTGCCGATCGGCAGCTTCCAGGCGCTGAAGCACCGCGCCGCCGACGTGTTCATCGAGCTCGAGCTCGCGAAGTCCAGCGTGATGGCGGCGGCGCGCGCGCTGGACGAGAACGCGCCGAACCTCGCGCGCGTGGTCTCCCTTGCCAAGGCGCGCTGCTCGGACGCCTACGTGCTCGCGACGAACGAGGGCGTGCAGATGTTCGGCGGCGTCGGCATGACCGACGAGTACGACATCGGCCTCTACATGAAACGCGCGCGCGCAGCGGAGCTCACCTTCGGCGACGCCGCCTTCCACCGCGAGCGCTGGGCCGCCCTCGGCGGGTACTAGGAGCGCGATGCTCGACCCCTGCACGCGCCTGCTGCGCGCGTGTCGCGGCGAGCCGGTGGATCGCCCGCCCGTCTGGCTGATGCGACAGGCGGGGCGCTACCTGCCGGAGTATCGCGCTGCGCGGGCCGGGCGAGCCTTCCTCGACAGCTGCCGGGACGTCGAGCGCGCCGTCGAGATCTCGCTGCAGCCGCTCCGCCGCGTGGGCACGGAGGCGGTGGTCTTCTTCTGCGACATCTTCGTCCCCGTGCTGGGGCTCGGCGTCGACGTCGACTTCGCGCCGGGCCCGGTGATCGCTCGGCCGCTGCGCACGCGCGCCCAGGTGGAGGCGCTCGCGCGCCGCGACCCGCGCGAGAGCGTCCCCTTCGTGTTCGAGATCCTGCGGCGGCTGCGCGGGGCGCTGGAGGCCGAGCGCGTCCCCCTGATCGGCTTCGCGGGCGCGCCCTTCACGCTCGCCACCTACCTCGTCGAGGGCCGCGGAGATCCCACGCGGCGCTACGCGGCACTGCGCGAGCTGGCCGAGCGCGAGCCCGCCACGCTCGCGGCGCTCTTCGAGCGCCTCGCGGAGACCACGATCGACTACCTGAATGCGCAGATCGAGGCGGGCGCCCAGGTCGTTCAGCTGTTCGACACCTGGGCCGGCGCGCTCGCCGAGGCCGAATACCGCGCCTGGGTGCTGCCGACCACGCGCGCGATCGCGGCGGGCGTGCGGCGCGAGCGCGCGCCCCTGATCCTGTACATGAACGACGCGCCCCATCTGCTGGACGTGATGCTCGAGGTGGGCGCCGACGTGATCTCGGTCGGGAGCGCCGTCGATTTCGCCGAAGCCGCGCGCCGGGCGAACGGCCGCGTGAGCGTGCAGGGCAACCTCGACCCGCGCGAGCTCGCGCGACCGCGCGCGGAGATCTTCGCGCGCGTGCGCGAGCTCGCCGAGGCGGGGCGCGCGGCGCGCGGCCACGTGCTGAACCTCGGACACGGCTGCCTGCCGGACACGCCGGTCGAAGGCGTGCGCGCGTTCACCGACGCCGCGCGCGCGCTCGGCGGCGCGTGAGCGCCCGCGAGGTCGAGGCGCTGGTGATCGGGGCGGGTGCGGCCGGCCTGGGTGCGGCGCACACGCTCGCGCGCGCCGGCCGCGAGCTCCTGGTGCTCGAGGCGCGCGAGGTCGCGGGCGGCGTGATGCAGACCGCCGAGCTCGACGGCTTCCGCTTCGAGCGCGGCCCCAACACCTTCCGCGTTCCGGCGCCCCTGCTCGGCCTCCTGCGCGGCGTCGGCCTCGAGGCGGTGCTCGAGCCGGCGACGCCCGCCAGCCGGGAGCGCTTCCTGCTCGGCGCGCGCGGGCTCGTGCGCGTGCCGCTCGGGCCGCTGGGCCTGGCGGCGACTTCGCTGCTCACGGCGCGCGGGAAGCTGCGCCTCCTGGCAGAGCCATTCGTGCGGCGCGGCGACGGCGCGAGCGAGAGCGTCGCGCAGTTCGCGCGGCGACGGCTCGGGGACGAAGCGGCGGAGCGGCTGGTCGCGCCGTTCCTGACCGGCGTCTACGCGGGCGACGAGGCGCAGCTCGGCGCGCATGCCGTCTTTCCGAGCCTCGTCCGCTTCGAGGCGGAGCGCGGCTCGATCGCGCTGGGCGCGCTCGGGAGCGCGCTCCGCCGGACGCCCCGCGGCCTCGCCGGGAGCTGGTCGGCGCGCGGGGGGCTCGGGCGCCTCGCCGCACGCCTCGGGGGGCGCTCGGCCACGCCCTCGTGTGCGGCGCTCCCGTTCGCGAGCTGGCGCGCGACGGCGCGCGCTTTCGCGCCGTGCTCGCGGACGAGGAGATCGCGGCGCGCTCGCTCGTGCTCGCGGTGGACGCCCCGGCGGCGGCGGGGCTCTTGGCTCCGCTCGCCCCGCGCGCGGCCGAGCTGGCCGCGAGCATCCGCTACGTGCCGCTCGCGAGCGTCGCGCTCGCCCTCGCGCCCGGCGCGCTGCGCCGCCCGCCGCGCGGCTTCGGCTTTCTGGTGCCGCGCGAGCAGGGCCTCGAGCTGCTCGGCGTGCTCTTCATGAGCCAGCTCTTCTCCCGCCGCGCCCCGCGCGGCCACGAGCTCGCCACCGCGCTGATCGGCGGGGCGCGCTGGCCGGGCGTGCTCGCGGCCAGCGACGCGGAGATCGGCGAGCGCGTGATGGCCGGCCTCGACCGGGCGCTGGGCGTGGTCGCGCCCCCGCGCATCCTCGCCATCTCGCGCTGGCGCGAGGCCGTCCCGCAGCCGGGGGTCGATCACGGCGCGCGCATCCGCGAGCTGCGCGCGCTCCTCGCGGGCCCCCCTCCGCTCAGGCTCGCCGGCGGCTGGCTCGACGGCGTGGCGGTCCCCGACGCCTTCGCCTCCGGCATCGCCGCGGCGGAGGGGACGCTGGTCGACTTAAGTTGACGCGGGGACGCTGGTTGAAACGCCACAGCCTTGGGATAACGAGTCGACGGTCGTGGCGTTTCAACCAGCGTCCCGTGCAAGTTCGAACACTGCCAACCGGCGTCCCCGAAGGACGCCGAGGAGCTCACCGTGCCCGACATCTCCTGGCTCGCGACGCTCGTCGCCACCGCGCTCGCCTTCGCGCTCGGCGGGCTCTGGTACGGCCCGCTCTTCGGAAGCGCGTGGATGGCGGAGCACGGCTTCACGAAGGAGCAGCTCGCCCAGGGCTTCAATCCGGCGAAGACCTACGGCCTGACCGCGGTGCTTGCCGCCGCGTCGGCCTACGTGTTCGGCGTGTTCCTGGCGCTGCTCGGGCCCCACACGGCAATGTTCGCGCTCGGCTTCGGCTTCAGCGTGGGCTCGTTCTGGGTCGCTGCGTCGATCGCCACCAACTATCTGTTCGAGCGCAGCAGCGCGCGGCTGTTCCTGATCAACGGCGGCTACCACGTCGTGCGCTTCAGCCTGATGGGTCTGGCGTTCGGCTGGCTGCGCTAGCGCGCACGAGGCCCGCCGCACCCCGCACCCACTCCGGGCTCGCGTTCACGCACGGGACGAGCGCGAGCTCCTCGCCGCCCGCGGCGCGGAAGGTCTCGCGCCCGCGCAGCCCGATCTCCTCGAGCGTCTCCAGGCAATCGGCGACGAACGATGGACACAGCACGGCGAGTCGGCGCACGCCGCGGCGCGCGAGCTCGACGAGGGTGGCGTCGGTCGCGGGCCCGATCCAGGGCGTGCGGCCCAGCCGGCTCTGGAAGGCGGTCGTGACGCTCGCGGGGGCCAGGCCGAGCGCGCTCGCGAGCGCGCGCGTCGTCGCGAAGCACTGGGCGCGGTAGCAGTGGGCAAGGGCCGCCCCCGGCGCGTCGCAGCAGCCCGGGCTCGCCAGGCAGTGCGCACCGCTCGGATCGGCCCGGCGCACGTGGCGCTCGGGCAGGCCGTGGTAGCTGAACAGCACGTGGTCGACGCGTGCCGAGAGCGCGGGCCGCGCCACCGCGGCCGCGGCCTCGACGAAGCCGGTGTGCGCGAAGAAGGGCGGCACGAAGTGGAGCGGCGGGCGCGCCGAGTCGCGGGCGGCGGCCGCGCGAATGGCGGCGATCGCAGATCCCGACGACGACTCCGCCGCCTGCGGGTAGAGCGGGAAGGCCACCACGCGCGATACCGCCGAAGCCGTGAGCCGCACCAGCGCCTCGGAGAGGCGCGGCGCGCCGTAGCGCATGCCGAGCTCGACCCGGTAGGCGGGCCCCAGCTCGCGCGCGAGCGCGCTCGCGAAGGCCCGCGAGTGCACGAGCAGCGGCGAGCCGGCCTCACTCCAGATCGAGCGATAGGCGCGCGCCGAGCGCGGCGCGCGAAGCGGCGCGATCACCGCGTTCACGAGCAGGAAGCGCGCCGGCCCGGGCAGGTCGATCACGCGCGGGTCGGAGAGGAACTCGCGCAGATAGCGGCGCACGTCCGCGACGGCCGGAGAGGCCGGCGTCCCGAGCTGGGCGAGCAGCACGCCGACGGTCATCTCGCCGCGGTTCAGTCCGCCGAGCCAGAGCGAGAGCGCCGCGTACGCGATCGGATAGGCGAGCGAGAGCCGAGCGAGCCGGCTCGCGGACGCGGCGTCTTCGCTGAGCGTCGCGGCGAGGAGCAGCGCCGTGAAGACCGCGGCGCCGAGCGTCATCGTGCGGCCGAAGCGGGGCATGCGCGTCGGGTAGACGTAGCGGATGGGGACGAACACGAGGAGCGAGAGCCCCGCGAGCCAGCCGGCGGTGGTCGCGGGCTCGAGCGCGAGCAGCCAGGCGTAGAGCGCCACGAAGTTCCAGTAGGAGGGAAAGCCCAGGAAGAAGTGGTCCTCGGTCTTCGCGTCGGTCTGCGCGAACTGATAAGCGCTCGCGAGCGCCGGGAGGGCCGCCCAGCCGGAGCCGACCAGGCCGGCGGCCGCGAGGAAGAAGCACGGCACGATCACGTAGTTCAGGTAGTCGATCACGTCGTCGAGGCGGCGCCCGTCGATCACCGGCAGCCGCTCGCGCACGCGCGCGGCGCGCGCCAGGGTGCCGTCGACGCCGTCCACCGCGAAGGCGGCGAGCATGAGCAGGGCCGCGCTGCGCAGCTCGCCCCGGGCCGTCGCGAGCAGAGCGAACAGGCCCAGCACGGCGCCGCTCGCGGTGAGCCCGTGCACCGACCACGCGGCGATCAGGCCGCGCGCCGCGCTCTGCGGGGGTCGGACGGGGCTCTCCATCGGCTCCTCGTTCTCGGTGCGAGATCGCTATCTTGACGCCCTGCCCAAGAGGACTCCATGGCCCTGCAGAGAATCGTCGATGGCGGAGACCGGGTCTCGCCGCTCGAGCGCGCGCGCGACCTGGTCGAGGTGTTGCGCCAGGGGAACGAGTCTTTCGTCACCACGCGCGCCGACGCCGTGCTGAACTGGGCGCGCAAGTACTCGATGTTCCTCTATCCCTTCGTGACGGCCTGCTGCGGGATGGAGTTCATGTCGGCGGCCGGCCCGCGCTACGACATCGACCGCTTCGGCGCCGCGCTGCCGCGCTTCTCGCCTCGCCAGGCGGACTTGTTGATGGTGGTCGGGACGATCTCCCACCGCAACGCGCCGATCTTGAAGAAGGTCTACGACCAGATGGCCGAGCCGAAGTGGGTGATGGCCTTCGGCGCCTGCACCTGCTCCGGCGGGCCCTACAACAACTACGCCGTCGTGCAGGGCATCGACACGATCATCCCGGTCGACATCTACGTCCCGGGCTGCCCGCCGCGGCCCGAGGCCGTCCTCGACGGCGTGATCAAGCTGCAGGCGCGCATCCAGGCGGAGCGCGTGGACGCGCAGGGACGGCACAAGGAGATCGACGAGCTGCCCGTGCGCCAGGTGGAGAAGCCGGTCGCCTAGGCTGGCCGCCGCGCCGCATCAAGCCCGGGGCTGTCGCGGCCGATCCGGGCCGGGGAGGGTTCCGTGAGCAGCGCCGCATTCGATCTCGCCGTGGTGGGTGCGGGCCCGGGCGGCTACGTCGCCGCCATCCGCGCCGCCCAGCTCGGCCTGCGCGTCGCGGTGGTGGAGGCGGACCGGCTCGGCGGCGTCTGCCTCAACTGGGGCTGCATCCCCTCGAAGGCGCTGCTCACCGGTGCCGAGCTCGTGGAGACCCTCACCCAGCACGGCGCGCTGTTCGGGGTCCACGCGAACGGCCTCACGCTCGACTACGGGAAGCTGATCGACCACAGCCGCGCTACCGCCGATCGCCTGAACCGCGGGGTCGCCTCGCTCTTCAAGAAGAACAAGATCGAGTGGGTGCAGGGCCGCGGGCGCCTGCTCTCGGCGAACAGCGTCGCCGTGAGCGGGCCGAACGAGCGCGTGCTGGAAGCGGCGCACGTGCTCCTCGCCACGGGCTCCACCGAGTGGGCGCCGCCCAGCATCCCGATCGACGGCGTGCGCGTGCTCACCTCGCGCGAGGCGCTCGAGAGCCGCCGCGTGCCCGAGCGCTTGGCGATCATCGGCGCGGGGGCCGTCGGCCTCGAGTTCGCCTACGTCTATGCGATGTACGGCGCCAAGGTCACGTTGATCGAGATGGTCGATCAGGTGCTGCCGGGCGCCGACGTCGAAGTCGCGCAGACCATGGCGCGCGAGCTCAAGAAGAAGGGCATCGAGGTCCGCACGGGCACCCGCTTCGAGCAGCTCAAGATCGAAGGCTCAGGCGTGCGCGTCACGGTCTCGAAAGCCGGGGCGAGCGAGGAGCTCGCCTGCGACCAGGTGCTCGTCGCGATCGGTCGCCGCCCGCTCTCGGGGGACCTCGGCCTCGATGTGGCGGGCGTCGGCACCGACGCGCGCGGCTTCGTCGAGGTGGGGCCGGATTTTCGCAGCGCCGCGCCCAGCGTCTCGGCGATCGGCGATCTGATCGGAGGCCCCCTTCTCGCACACAAGGCGAGCGAGCAGGGCATCCAGGCCGTCGAGCTGATCGCGGGCGAGCGCAGGCAGGCCCACCTGGGCGCGATCCCGTTCTGCATCTACACGCAGCCGCAGGTCGCCTGGATCGGGCTGACCGAGCGCGAGGCGCGCGAGCGCTACGGCGCCGAGCTGCGCGTCGGGCGCTTCCCGTTCAGCGCGAGCGGCAAGGCGATCGCCTCGGGCCACACCGCCGGCTTCGCGAAGATCCTGGCGGAGCCCCGGCACGGCGAGATCGTCGGCGCGCACCTGGTCGGCCACGGCGCGACGGAGCTCATCGCCGAGATCGGCCTCGCGATGACGCTCGAGGCCACCACCGCCGAGGTCGCCGCCACCTGCCACGCCCACCCCACGTTGTCGGAAGCCATCCTCGAGGCCACCCTCGCCGCCGAGGGGCGGGCCATCAACTTCTAGGAGCGCTCATGTCCGTCGCGGTGCGTGTGCCCGAGCTCGGGGAGAGCGTCGCCACCGGAACGATCGCGCGTTGGCTGGTGAAGGAGGGCGAACGCGTCGAGCGCGATCAGCCGCTGGTCGAGATCACCACCGACAAGGTGGACGCCGAGCTCCCCGCGCCGGTAGCGGGCGTGGTGGTGAGCCTTCTGGCCCAGGAGGGCGACACCGTCGAGATCGGCGCCGAGATCGCGCGCATCGAGGAGAGCGCCGGCGCCAGCGCTGCCCCGGCGAAGCCCGCTGCCCCGGCGAGGGCGGTGCCGACACCGGCCGCCGAGGGGCCGCGCGCGACACCGATGGCGAAGCGCAGCGCCGAAGACGCCGGGGTCGATCTGCGCGCCGTCTCCGGCAGCGGGCCTTCCGGGCGCATCACCAAGGCGGACGTGGAGGCGGCGCGGGTCGCGCGCACGAGCCCCGAGCCGGAGCCGCGCCCGGCCCCGGCCGCCCGGGCCGCGGCTGCGAAGGGCGCGCGATCTGCAGGGCGCGGACCCGGCGACATCGACGCGAAGGCGCGCTTCGGGAGCTACGCGATCCAGGAAGGCGACAAGGTGATCCCGATGTCGCCGCTGCGGCGGCTCGTCGCGGAGCACATGGTGTACTCCAAGCGCACGAGCCCCCACGTCGGCACCGTCGCCGAGGTGGACATGGGCGGGGTGGCCGCGGTGCGCGACAAGCACAAGCGCGCCTTCCAGGAGGCGAACTCATACAGCCTCACCTTCCTGCCCTTCGTCGTGCACGCCGCGGTGCGCGCGCTGCGCGAGTTTCCGCAGCTGAACGCCTCGGTGCTCGAGGACGCGATCGTCGAGAAGCGCGACATCCACATCGGGATCGCGGTGGAGACGGACAAGGGCCTCGTGGTGCCGGTGGTGCGCAACGCCGACCGGCTCTCGCTCGCGGGGCTGGCGGCGGCGGTCGAGGATGCTCTCGGTGCGCGCCCGCACGAAGAAGCTCGGGGCGGACGACTTGAAGGGCGGCACCTTTACCATCTCGAATCCGGGCCGGGAGGGGAACCTCTACGGCTTCGCGATCATCAACCAGCCCCAGGTGGGGATCCTGCGCATGGGCGAGATGGTGAGGCGGCCCGTCGTGCGCGAGATCGACGGCCAGGACGCGATCGTGATCCGGCCGATGATGCACCTCGCGCTCTCCTACGACCACCGCGCCGTCGACGGCGCGCCCGCCAACGGCTTCCTGCATCGCGTGCGCGAGCTGCTCGAGGTCGCCGAGTTCGATCTCTGAGGCTGGAGGCGCATGGCCCACGGGGTTCAGATCGAGTGGCTCGGCAGCGTCTCGTACGCGGCGGCCCTCGAGCGCCAGCTCGCGGCGGTGGAGGAGCGCCGCGCGGGCGGGCCGGATCGGCTGCTCCTGCTCGAGCACCCCTCGGTGATCACGCTGGGGCGGAGCAGCAAGCCCGAGAGCCTGCGCACCTCGCGCGCTGCGCTGGCCGCGCGCGGCGTCGAGCTGCACGAGGTCGCGCGCGGCGGCGACGTGACCTGGCACGGGCCGGGCCAGCTGGTCGGGTACGTGATCGCGGACCTCGCCGCGCGCGGAGCCAAGGACGCCTCGGCCTGGCTGCGGGGCCTCGAGGGCGCGCTGATCGACGCGCTGACCGAGCTCGGCCTGGCGGGCTGCCGGCGCGAGGGGATGACCGGGGTCTTCGTGGCCGGCGCCGAGCCGCCTCGCAAGATCGCGTCGATCGGGGTCGGCCTGAAGAGCTGGATCAGCTACCACGGCTTCGCGCTGAACGTCACGACCGATCTGGCGGGCTTCGACGACATCGTGCCGTGCGGGCTCCACGCCGTGGCGATGACCTCCCTCGCGCGCGAGCTCGGCGTCGCGCCGCAGCGCGCGCTCTTCGAGCGCACGCGGGGGGTGGTGGCAGCGGCCTTCGAGCGGGCGCTCGCGTGAGCCGGCCCGCCGACCAGCGCGTCGCCCGCCCGGCCGAGAACCGCGCGGTGCCCGGCGACCGCGGCGCCAAGCCGCCCTGGCTGAAGGTGCGCGTGCGCAGCTCGCCGGAGCTCGAGCGCGTCCAGCAGATCGTGCGCGACGAGAAGCTCCACACGGTGTGCTCGTCAGCGGCCTGCCCGAACCTCTCGGAGTGCTGGTCGCGCGGCACCGCCACCTTCATGATCGGCGGCAACCAGTGCACGCGGCGCTGCGGCTTCTGCGACGTCTCGACGGGGCGGCCCGATGCCCTCGACCCCTTCGAGCCCGCCCGCGTGGCGCAGGCGGTCGAGAAGCTGGGCCTGCGCTTCGCGGTGGTGACGTGCGTCGCGCGCGACGATCTCCCCGATGGCGGCGCCGCCCAGATGGCGGCCACGGTGCGCGCGATCCGGCGGCGCTGTCCGGGCACGGGCGTCGAGGTGTTGATCGCCGACTACAAGGGGGACGAGGCGGCACTGCGCGCGGTGCTCGCGGCCGAGCCCGACGTCCTGAACCACAACCTCGAGACCGTGGAGCGGCTCCAGCGCCGCGTGCGCCCGGCGGCGAGCTACGAGCGCTCGCTCTCCGTGCTGCGCCGGGCGGTCGAGCTCCGCCCGGACATCCCCACCAAGAGCGGCATGATCCTCGGCATGGGCGAGCGCGACGAGGAGGTCGCCCGAGCGCTCGCCGATCTGCGCGACGCGGGCGTTGCGCGCCTCACGCTGGGCCAGTATCTGCGGCCCTCGCCGGATCACCTCCCGGTCGATCGCTACCTCGCGCCCGCCGAGTTCGACGCGTGGGCCGAGCGGGCGCGCGCGCTGGGCTTCGTGCACGTCGCGGCCGGGCCGCTCGTGCGCAGCTCCTACCACGCCGAGGAGCTCGCCTAGCCGAGAATCGAAATTTCGGGGTCAGACCCCGCCTGCGCGGTCCGAGTCGAACCGGTACTCTGCGCCGCCGCATGGCCGCTCGCGTCGTGAAAGTCCGCCGCCACGAGAAGCTGACCTGGCTCGAGCGGCTCTACGTGCCCATGATCGTGAAGGGCCTCTGGGTCACGAGCGCGCACTTCTTCCGCAATCTCGGCGGCTTCATGAGCGGCAAGAGCAGAGCCTTCGTGGTGCAGTGGCCCGAGCAGCGCCTCGACTACGAGGAGGCCTTCCGCGGGCAGCCGGTGCTCGTGCAGCTCGAGAACGGCCAACCCAAGTGCGTGGCCTGCGGGCTGTGCGAGTTCGCCTGCCCCACCGACTGCATCACGATCGTGCCCGGGGAGCTCCTGGACGCCGGCATCGAGCGCTACCCGCTCGAGTTCGACATCGACATGTCGCGCTGCATGTTCTGCGGGCTGTGCGAGGAGGCGTGTCCGGAGGAGGCGATCGTGATGAGCCGCGAGGTCGAGCTCGGCTCCTTCACGCGCCCGGACATGCTCTACAACAAGCAGCAGCTGCTCGTCCCCGAGGCGATGCTGAAGCGGCGGCTCGAGTTCCTGCGCGCGGAGTACGACCGCAGCCACGCGCCGCCGAAGGGGAGCTGAGTGCTGCAGGACCACGGCTCGCGCGCCCTGCGCCGCCTGCTCGACGCCCACGGCCCCGCGCTGCGCGAGACGCACGCCCGGCTGGGCGACGCCACCGCGCTGGTGGAGGCGGCGAAGATCGTCGACGTGATGCGCTTCCTGCGCGACGACCCCGACACCGCCTTCGACATGCTGACCGACCTGACCGCCGTCGACTATCTGGGCGAGGCGCTGCGCTTCGAGGTCGTCTACCACCTCTACTCGGTGAGCAAGAACCACCGCCTGCGCGTGAAGGCGCGCATCGCGGAGAGCGCCTGCGAGATCGACTCGCTCTGCGCGCTCTGGCCCTCGGCCAACTGGATGGAGCGCGAAGTGTGGGATCTGTACGGGATCCGCTTCCGCGGACATCCGGATCTGCGCAGGATCCTGCTCTACGAGGAGTTCCAGGGTCACCCGCTGCGCAAGGACTATCCGAAGGAGCGCCGGCAGCCGCTGGTGGGGCCGCAGAACTGACGATGGCGACCGACCTCCACCTCCACGCCAAGCTGCCCGCCGACCAGGACCAGCGCGGCGATCTGCACAGCGACCACCAGATCCTGAACATGGGGCCGTCGCATCCCGCGACGCACGGCACCGTGAAGTTCGTGATCGAGCTCGACGGCGAGACGGTCGTCGATCTCGACGTGCAGGTCGGCTACCTGCACCGCGGCTTCGAGAAGGAGTGCGAGAGCGGCTCCTGGTACCAGTGCATCCCCTACACGGATCGCCTCAACTACAACTCCGCGATCCTGTGCAACCTCGGCTTCTGCATGGCGGTGGAGAAGCTGCTCCAGCTCGAGACGCCCGAGCGCTGCCAGTGGCTGCGCGTGCTGTCCGGCGAGCTCTCCCGGCTGGGCGATCACCTGACGCGCACGGGCGCCGCCTGCCTCGAGCTCCAGGCGATGACGCCTTTCCTGTACGGGATCGAGGCCCGCGAGCTCACCTGGGACCTCCAGGAGGCGCTGTGCGGCGCGCGCGTCACCTCCAACTACGTCCGCATCGGCGGCGTGAAGCACGACATGCCGGCCGGCTTCCCGAGCGCCGCGCGCGAGAAGATGGCCAAGATCCGCGAGCTGCTCGTGGACTTCGACGGCGTGGTGACCCAGAACCGCATCTTCGTGGACCGCATGAAGGGCACCGGCGTGATCTCGAAGGAGGACTGCATCAAGTACGCCGTCACCGGCCCGATCCTGCGCTCGGTGGGCGTGCCCCTCGACGTGCGCAAGGACGAGCCCTACCTGGTGTACGACCAAGTCGACTTCGACGTGCCCGTGGGCGAGGTCGGCGACAACTACGACCGCTACCTGGTGTGCGTCGAGGAGATGCACCAGAGCCTGCGCATCGTGGACCAGTGCCTGGCCAAGCTCGAGAAGCTCGGCCCGGGGCCCGTGAACGTCGACGATCCGCGCGTGCGCTGGCCGGCGAAGGGCCGCGTGTTCAATGCGATGGAAGAGCTGATCCAGCAGTTCAAGTCGGTGACCGAGGGCCCGCGCGTGCCCGCCGGCGAGGCCTACACCGCGATCGAGTCCGCGAACGGCGAGCTCGGCTTCTACCTGGTCTCCGACGGCAGCGCCCAGCCCGTGAAGGTGCGCTGCCGGCCGCCGAGCTTCATCAACCTGGCGCCGCTGCCGCTCATGGTGCGCGGCGCCTACCTCGCGGATCTCATCCCCACCTTCGACTTCATCAACATGATCGGCGGGGAGTGCGATCGGTGAAGCGCCTCGAGAGAGGGGAGGTGGCGAGCCGGCTGGGCGCTCCCACCGAGCAGTACGGAAGCGTCAACGACCCGCGCACGAGCGAAGAGCTCGGCGTGAAGTGGAACGAGAAGTGGCTCTACCGCGACCCGGAGCGCGCGGGCTTCGACCGCATCGTGCTCTGGCAGCGCTACGACCTGCTCGGCGTGTGGCGCGTCTCGCGCGACGGCGTCGCAACCCCGGAGGCGCTGCCCGAGAGGGCGGCTCACTGAGTCCGGCGGGCCCGCCGCCCCTCGCGCCGTTCGGGCTACGCCTGCATCACGACGGTCGCTGGAGCCACGAGGGCCAGCCGATCCGCAACCGCAAGCTGCGCGAGCACTTCGACCGCAGCGTCGCCTATCTGTCGGCCGAGCGAAAGTTCGTCGTCACGCTGCGCCACTTCCGCGGCGAGATCGAGGTGGAGGAGGCCGCCTTCTTCGTGCGCGCGATCGATCTTACGAGCGGCGAGCTCGCGCTCTCGGATCGTACGCGCGAGGCGCTCGACGCCGCGACGCTCACGACCTCGCCGATCGACGGCGCGCTGCTCTGCCGCGTGAAGCGCGGGCTCGCGCCGCCCCGACGGTCTCCTCGCGCGCTTCGACCACGGCGCGCATGCCGAGCTGCTCGCCGCGGTCGAGCCCGACGGCGACCGCTTCGTGCTCTCCCTCGCCGGCCGCAAGGTGGACTTCAGTCCCCGATCGTGAGGCCTACTTCGGTCTCCGAGCCGCGCCCCGAGGAGTTCCTCGACGTGCCGGCCCGTACTGGGGTGGAAGAGGTTCCCGATCACCGAGGGCCGTTCCGCTCGCGCGTGCATCCCTCGATCTTCTTCCCGGCGGCCTGGGCACTCCCATCGGGATGCTCGACGGGGAGCAGCAAGTCCTCGAGAAAGAACGCCGACAGCTCCGCCCGCCCGGACAGGCCGGACTTGCGGTAGACCGCAACTGCGTGCTGGCGCACGGTGCGCTCGCTGCGGTGCCAAAGCGCCGCGATCTCCTTGTGCCCGTAGCCTTTCAGGAGGAGCAGGGCCGTCTCACGCTCTGCCGGGGTCAGGTTCCAGCGCCGGAGCTGGGTGTCGATCTCCTCGCCAAGGCCCCGCAAGAGCTTGTCGGCTCGCGCCCGCCAGGCATCCCGCTCGTCGCGATGAGCGACCGATTCGGCACGAGCGCCGGCCAGCGAGCGGCGCGTCCGCATCCAGCCGGCCCAGAGCCAGACGATCGTCGCCAGCGAGAAGACCAACAGCGCCCCCTCGAAGACGTAGTGGAATGCCCTCGGCGCCTGAGGCCGGTCCATCCAAAGGTCGATTCCCCCGCCGACCGCCATCGCGAGCAGGACTCCGCTCAGGAGCAGCCTCTGGCGCACGCTTCCGTCATCTGCCGGATCCGCCACGGCCCCGTTCCCCCTGGCTGCGCCGCCGTCATGTCCGGCATCCGTCGCATCGACACGGGCGTTGCCATCCCGATCCTTGGCGAGGCGCAGCATGATCTGCGCGCACAGGAGGAACCGCAAATGTCCGCAACGACGACTCCGACGACTCAGGAGACGGCTTCGCCCCGCGTCCTGGTCTGGGACCTGCCGATCCGCATCTTCCACTGGCTCCTGACCGCATCGTTCCCGCTTGCTTGGGTCCTTGCCGTCACAAGCGACGATGAGAGCCGCGCCTTCGCCGTGCACGGCCTGCTCGGTCTGTTCATCGGGGCGCTCGTGATCTTCAGGCTCGTCTGGGGAGTGATTGGGACGCGACACGCTCGGTTCAGCGGCTTCGCGAACAGCCCGGCGGCGCTGGTGGCCGTACTTGAAGGGCATCCTCTTCGGCCCGACGCGGGAGTACGTCGGGCACAACCCGGCCTCTTCGTACGTCACCTGGGCGATGCTGATCCTGCTGGTCGGGTTGATCTGGACTGGAATCCAGATGGGCAGCGGCAACGAGTCCGTCGAGGAACTCCACGAGATCCTCGCGCACTCGATGCTGGCCCTGGTCGGCATTCACGTCCTCGGCGTGATCCTCCACACCGTCCGCCATCGCGACCCCATCACACTCGGAATGATCGACGGGCGGAAGCGAGGACCGTCTTCCGCAGCGATCCGCTCGGCGCGTCCGATTTCGGGCCTCGTGGTGGGTGTGCTGATGGCCGCCTGGGCGGCTGGCCTGTGGCGCGGCTACGACGCTCAAACGAATCGCGTCACGCTGCCGATCGTGGGCATGACCGTCGCGCTCGGTGAGAGCGAGGAGGGGGCAGGCGCGCAGCGCGGCGCCGAGCACGAGGAGCACGAGCACAGGAACGACTAGCGAGGATCCCCTTCGAGACGCGTAGCGGCCGGCAGGCCAACAGGCGTCGTGACAAATTCATCCGTTCTCAGGTTCTCACTTCGGGGCCCTCTCGGACGCCGAGGAGGCCGCCTGTCGCCCTATCCACTCGCGCGTGGCGTCGCCCGCCAGCGAGCGCGCCGATCAGCAGGGGGAGGCACGTGAGCGCGCCCCCGCCGATCGCGATGCTCCACTCGTCGAGGTGGAGCGGCCGGAGGTGCAGCCGTGCGGCGAGCGGCGCGATCTGCACGAGCGCCGCCGTGCCCGCGAGCGTGCCGGCCACGATCCAGCGCGATGCGTGCGTGCGGAGCCCGCTCAGGGTGGCGGTGACGCCGGCGCTCGCGACGGAGAGCACGACGAGCGCCATCGCCCGCCCGTGCTCGACGTCGCCCGCGGCCCCGAGGCTGCGCAGTCGTAGCCGAACGAGACGAGCGCGGTGAGCAGCGTGCCGACGAGCGCGATCCCGGCCCACTCGCGGCGCGAGAAGAAGTCCCTGCCGCGAGCGCTGGCGCGATCCGCGAGGCGTCCGGGCGCAGGCAGGTCCTGGAACGCGAGCAGCGCGGTCGGGTGGATCACGAGCTCGAGCCAGACGATGTGGATCGGCAGATAGAGCAGCGGATAGCCGGCGAGCGGGATGAGCGCCGCGGTGACGACGAGCGGGATGTGGATCATCAGCAGATAGCGGAATGAGAGCTGCAGGTTGCGGAAGAGCTGCCGGCCCTCGGCGATGGCCGCACGATGGTCGGAAGCTGTCGTCGAGCAGCACGATCGACGCGACCTCGCGCGCGCTGCGCGTGCCGCGCTCGCCCATCGCGATGCCGATGTCGGCGACCTGGAGCGCGGGCACGTCGTTCACGCCGTCGCCGGTGACGGCGACGATCTCGCCCGCCGCCTGAAGCGCGCGCACGAGCGCGAGCTTCTGCGCCGGGAGCGCGCGCGCCACCACGTCGAGCCGCGCGAGCGCATCGCGGGTCGCCTCGCGCGGAGCAGCGCGCTCGAGCTCGTCGCCCGCGACGACGCTCGGCTCGTCGCCGCCGAGGCCGATCTCGCGCGCCACGGCGCGTCGCGGTCGCGCGGTGGTCGCCGGTCACCATCACGACGCGGATGCCGGCCTCGCGGCACTGCGCGATCGCGTCCGCGAACGCCCTCGCGCACCGGGTCCTCGAACGCGAGCAGACCCGCGAAGCGCAGACCGCGATCGGGCTCGCCGCCCGCCCAGGCGGCGCTCTGCGAGCGTCGCGCGAGGCGCACGCGATCACCTTGTGGCCCTCCGCCGCGAGTGCGTCCGCGCGCTCCTCCCAATGAGTGCGCTCGCGCACGTTCGAGGCTGCAGAGCGAGAGCACGAGCTCGGGCGCACCCTTCGTCGCGGCGAGCAGGCCGAGCCGCCTTCGCGCGCACGACGGCGGTCTCGCGCCGGCGGTCCTCGGTGAAGGGAAAAGTGGCGAGCGACCTCGGCAGGACGCACGCGAACGCTCGCGCTCCGCGCAGGCGCGCAGGATCGCCTCGTCGAGCGGATCGCCGCTCTCCCGGCGCGAGGCCAGCGCGGCGAGCTCGGCGAGGCGCGCTTCCGTCGATTCTCGCGCCGGCAGCACGTGCGTGAGCCGCAGCTCGCCGCGTGTGATCGTGCCGGTCTTGTCGGAGCAGATGCACGTGACCCGTCCGATGTTCTCGACCGACACCGCACGGCGTACGAGCGCCTTGCGCCGCGCGAGCCGGTAGACGCCGACGCCGAGGAACATGACGAAGACGACCGGGAACTCCTCGGGCAAGCGCGGCCACGGCCAGTGTCACCGCGCTCACCAGCGCGTCGACCCAGCCGTATCCCTGGCGCAAGCCGCACCACGGCGAGGATCACGCAGAGCACGGCCGCAGCCGCGAGCAGCACGCGCACGAGCCTGCCGACCGCGCGTTGGAGCGGCGTCGGGCGCGCGGGTGCCACTGCGTGCGGAGCGCACGATCTCGCCGTAGAGCGTCTCGCCGCCGGTGACCAGCGACGCGCAGCGTCGCGGTGCCCGGTGAGCAGCCGCGTGCCCGCGAAGCCCCAGTGCTCGGTGTCGACCGCTCGCGCGCGGCCGTCGCTGGAGTCGAGCGTCTGCGTCGTCGAACGGCCGCTTGCGCACCGGGTAGGCCTCGCCGGTCAGCGCGGACTCGTCGGCTTGCAGCTCGTCGCCCGCGACGACGATGCCGTCGGCCGGGAACGGGCTGCCCGCGCGGATCACGGCGAGATCGCCCGGGACCACGCCTTCGACCGGGATCTCGAGCGTCGCGCCAGTCGCGGACGACGAGCGCGCGCGACGCGAGGCGGCTGCGCAGGCCCTGCGGTCGAGGCCTGCGTTCGGCGGTGCAGAACGACGTCCATCCCGATCAGCGGAAGGATCGAGGCGAGCAACGTCAGTGACTCGGCCAGCTCGCCGATCAGCGCGTACACCGCGCCGGTCCCGACCAGGAACCAGAGCATCGGATCCCGCGCCGTCTCCCGTGCGAGCGCTCTCCAGGCGGGGGCGGGGGACTCGAGAATGTCGTTCGGGCCGAAGCGCGCGAGACGTTCGCGCGCCTCATCGACGCTCAGGCACCGGTCGGCGGACCAGTGGAGCAGCGGCGCGCGGTCGCTCGGTACGCTGCGGCGAATCCCGTGGCCCCCCGATGGCGCGGACCCGGAATCCTACCGGTCGGATGGGTTGGGGGGTCCCCTCGACCCGGGAGGTCGTAGGCGATCGACTCCTAGGCGGCGACGAGCGGGAGACGGGCCGGGCCGCGCACCAGGAAGGAGTCCTGGCGGGCCACGCGCGGCTCGGCCTTGCGCAGGCGCAGCGAGGCGCGGGACGAGCGCCTCGAGCGCGACGCGCGCCTCGAGCCGCGCCAGCGAGGCGCCCAGGCAGAAGTGCTTGCCGAAGCCGAAGCCCAGGTGGCCCTGCGGCGTCGCGCGTCGACGTCGAAGCGGTCGGGATCGGGGAAGCGCCGCTCGTCGCGGTTGGCCGAGCCGAGCAGCGGCACGACGTCGCGCCCTTCGGGATGCGCACGCCCGCGATCTCCGCGTCGCGCGTGGCCGTGCGGAAGACGATCTGCACCGGCGCGTCGAAGCGCAGCGTCTCCTCGACCAGCGCCGGGCACCAGCGCGGGATCGGCGCGCACGCGCGCGAGCTGCGTCGGGGTGGTCGAGCAGCGCGTTCACGGCGTTGCCGATCAGGTTCGTGGTGGTCTCGTTGCCCGCCACCAGCAGCAGCATCACGAACTGCACCACCTCGCGGTCGGTGAGCGCCGTCTCGCCGTCCTGCGTCGAGACGATCGTGCTGATCAGGTCGTCCGCCGGGGCTCGCGCCGGCGCGCGCGCGATGCCGCGCGAGGTAGGCGATCAGCTCGAGATCGCGTCGCGGAGCCGCTCGTGGCTGAAGCGGGTCGGCGCGCCCGGACCCGGTCGATGGCGGCGATCAGCGAGTCGGACCAGCGCTTGAAGTCGGCGCTGGCGCTCGGCTCGACGCCGAGCATCTCGGCGATCATCGTGACGCGGCAGCGGGATCGCGAGATCGTGCGACCAGGTCGAAGGGCTCGCCGCGCGCGAGCTTCGCCACGCACTCCGCGACGAGGTCGCGCGCGCGCGGCTCCCAGACCGCGATGCGGCGCGGCGTGAAGCCGCGGTTCACGATGGCGCGCAGCTCGTCGTGGCGCGCCCCGTCCGACGCGATCAGGCTCAAGCGCTTGTGCATCAAGAAGGGGTTGAGGCGCGCGGTCCACATCAGGCGGGCGGCGAAGAGCAGCACTGCCGGCGTGATCGGGAGCCTGCCGTCGTTGCTGTTGCCCATCAGCGCGGTGAGCATCGCGCGCGACGAGAACACCTCCGGCGTGCGCAGCACGCCGAGCACGTCCTCGTAACGCGAGACGCAGTACCAGCCTTGCCCGGGCACTCGATAGACCGGCGCCTCCGCCCGCAGGCGGCGATAGAGCGGGTAGGGGTCCTCGCGCGAGGAGTCCGACAGCGGGTCGAAGTGGAGGGGGGTCATCCCCGTCTCATCGGCACGGCCGAGGCATTAGGAAAGTTGCCGGGCCATTGCCTGTCCGAGAACGACCGCGGCGAGCCCCAGCGCGACGCTGCCCAGCGCGTAAGCCGTCGCCGCCGCGGGCCTTCCGGCGAGCAGCAGCTCAAAGGTCTCGAGGCCGAAGGCCGAGAAGGTGGTGAAGCCGCCCAGAAAGCCTCCCACCAGGGCGAGGCGCCAGGGGAAGGCGAGCTGCGGGCGCGCCGAGAAGACCTGGAACGCGACACCGATCAGCAGGCAGCCGACCACGTTCACGAGCAGCGTTCCCCAGGGCAGGCGCTGCACCGAGAAGAGCGCCGAGACGCCCACCCGCGCCAGCGCGCCGAGCCCGCCGAATGCGAAGACCAGAAGCCACACCACGGGCGCGCAGGCTACCGGCAAATCACAATGCCCACCCGGTCCCCGATCCCAACGTGTATGCTCGTTCCCAGCTGCGCTGCAGCTTGCACGGTGAACGACCCAGGGCGCGAGATGCGCGGGAGGGCTCCGATGCAAGACACTCCGCCGGACCGATGAGCCGGGGTCGGCCCCGCAAAGCTGGGCCGACCCCAGACCCGCCGCGCCTCGGCGCGGCCCCGCCGGCGCCGCCGACGCGCGTCGCACCGGCCCAGCCGGCGGCTCTTTGGAGTTGACCGCCATGGTGGAATTTCTCGTGGGCTTGGCGGTGGGTGCGGTCGTCCTCGGGCCGATTGTGCTCGGGGCGCTCGGGGGGCTCACGGGCATCTGGATCGGACGCCGCTTCGCTCCCCACCACCACACCACCAGCCACGATCGCGAGGTCGACGACTAGTCGGCCCTCCGCTCCAGCTCGAATGGCATCTCCCCCCTCGAACGAGCGGAGCGGTGTGTCTCGGCATCGACGCCCGCACACGCATCCGCCATCCTCGGCCGCCCGCCGGCTCGAGGGCGCCGTAGCCAAGTGGTAAGGCATGGGTCTGCAAAACCCTGATCCCCGGTTCGAATCCGGGCGGCGCCTCCAATGAAATCAGGCACTTACGCGGCACCCCGATCGGGGACGCGGAGGCGGGTAAGCAGGGGGTAAGCAGTCCGCGGCTTCTCGATGGCCGACGGCCACCGCGGCGGGCGGCCTGGCATTTCGGGCTCGAAATCAGGTGTACTCGAAAGGGTACCGGGGGTTCGAATCCCTCCCCCTCCGCCAGTGAAATCAACGAGTTAGCTGATTCCTCGAGCCGGGAGCCCCGCGACTACTGTTTGGATCGGGAAGCAAACGGGAAGCAACTGAGGGGATAGGATCGGGCTCGCCTGCGCAGCTTTGTCGAACAGCGTGCGCTGGTGATCGCGACCGAGCGCGCTGACCTGGTGCCAGCGCTCCTCCGCTGACAACGCGTCGAGGTGAGCAGCGATCGCCTCGATGCTTTCGTGGGGCGCGTCGATCAGGCGGTCCAGCTCGGTCATGCGGGCCGAAGGTACCGCACGCGCTGAACGCCGAAGCGAGCCCTCGTGGCGCATTCCGCCTGCGATGAGAGGCGCAGCTAGCGGCCGAACTGGGACTGGAGTTGCGGGGGAACGCGCGCGCCCTGGATTTGGACTCGTGCTGCGGCTTCATCAATGCGCTGCAAGTCGGCGGACGTCAGCCCGACATCCAACGCTGCGATGTTCTCTTCCAGCCGCTCCAGCTTGGTGGTGCCGGGGATGGGAACAAACCACGGCTTCTGCGCCAACACCCAGGCGAGAGCGATCTGGGCCGGCGTGGCTCCTTTGTCGTTAGCGATGAGCTGCAGCGAATCAACCAGCGCCATATTGGCCTGCATGGCATCGGGGCTGAAGCGCGGCAGTATGCGGCGCAGGTCGTCGTTGGCCAGCGTTGTATTGGAATCGACTTTGCCTGTTAGAAAGCCCTTGCCGAGCGGGCTGTAGGCAACCAGGCCGATGCCTAGCTCCTGCAAGGTCGGAACGATTTCGACTTCGAGCTCACGCGTCCAGAGTGAGTACTCGCTCTGCAGCGCTGTAACAGGCTGAACAGCGTGGGCGCGGCGAATCGTCGTCGCACCAGCCTCTGATAAGCCAAAATACTTAACCTTGCCTTCTGCAATCAGTTCCTTGACCGTCCCCGCAACATCTTCAATGGGCACCTCCGGGTCAACGCGATGCTGATAAAGCAGATCGATGCATTCGGTTCGAAGGCGTTTAAGCGACGCCTCCGTCACCCGACGAATCTGCTCGGGTCGGCTGTCGAGTCCTGACATCGGGTTCGGGCCTCGCTCACCATGCTTGATGCCGAATTTCGTCGCGATCACGACCTGATCGCGCACAGGTTCAAGCGCCGCACCGACCAGCTCTTCGTTCAGAAACGGGCCATAGACTTCGGCGGTGTCGAAGAAAGTCACTCCGCGATCTACCGCCGCGCGCAGCAACTTCGTCATCTCCGTCGTGTCTTGAGGGGGACCGTAGAAGAAGCTCATGCCCATGCAGCCGAGGCCCAAGGCAGAGACTTCAAGTTGCTGTCCGAGTTTACGCTTCTGCATCAAATTCTCCTCGAGGTGGTGCTGACCATACGAGCGCCACACCGAGATACCAGACGGAGAATTTATCCTGGGACCGGCACTACTAGGCTCAGTTCTAAGCGGGGGATAGGAGATACAAGCGCCCTTTCGAGGATCCGAGAACTGGCGTTATGACCAATTCAGGCCCTCTCGACCGATCCAGCACGGGCTCGAGGAGAGCGAAGCGCCCAATGGGCCCGATCCGCGGCATCGAGGAGCAAGCTGTTCGTGGCATTCGTGCTCGATCCCGAGGGCCACGTGAACGAGGTCGTCCAGCTCGACGCCTGAGAGCGCGTCGCAGGAGACAAACCGCATGACCCAGACCGCAGCCGATTCCTTCCGTCCCGTCTCGCCCCCGCGACTCATCGAGAACGCCTACACGCCGGACCAGCACCGTCGGCTCTTGGACGTGGTGCGTCGAAACGGGCCTTGGCCGCTCATCCTCGCCGAGAACTTCAAGACGCCCGAGGAGGTGATCGCGACGACCAGCGGCGCGCTGCCGGAGGGCTTCAAGGCGACCTGGGACATGGTGCTGACGCCGGTCTTCCGCGGCTATCTCGCGCGCCAAGGCGTCTGTTACCACCCGGAGCGCGATCACATCTCGATAGATCCGTTGATGCCTTAGTTCCACCGTGCAGCGCTCTGTCCGAAGACACGAGCCCAACAACATCGGAGACAGGATGCGACTGCACTCAATGGCGCCGGCGGACCTTCGCCGCAAACAAAGAGGATTTCATGATGACCACGATCAAGACTCTTAAATGCAGAATCCACCACTGACGAGGTGTTAGACGGCGTCGATCTATCCGGAAAACGTATATTGGTGACTGGCGTCTCCGCCGCGCTGGGTGTCGAGACGGCCCGCGTCCTCGCCAGCCATGGTGCCCAGGTCGTCGGCACCGTTCGCGATCTCGAAAAGGGGCGCCGCGCCACGAAAATCGTGGTTGCCGAGGCGGCGGGCTGGAGCTGGTGCACCTGGACCTGGGTTCCATCGCCAGTGTGCGCGCATGCGCCGACGCCCTGGTCGCCGACAGCCGGCCCTTCGACGTGATCATCGCCAATGCCGGCGTGATGGCTTGCCCCAAGGGCCTGACCATTGACGGTTTCGAGACCCAGTTCGGCACTAACCATCTCGGTCACTTCGTGCTGATCAACCGCCTCGCGCCGCTGTTGAAGAAGGGCTCGCGCGTTGTCGTGCTGTCCTCGGGGGCGCATGCGTCCTCGGTCGTCAACCTGGAAGACCCAAATTTCGAACGTACGCCGTATACGGAGTTTGAGGCCTATGGGCGCTCGAAGACGGCCAATGTGCTGTTCGCCGTTGAGTTCGACCGCCGCCATAAGGACCGGGGCGTCCGCGCGACAGCGGTGCATCCAGGGATGATCGCGACCGAGCTTGGCCGGCATCTGACCCCGGCAGTTCTGCAGGTTCTGAATGACACGATCGAGGCGGCCCGCAAGTCATCCAGCGTGCCGATGTTCATGAAGAGCTCTGCCCAAGGCGCTGCCACCTCGGTCTGGAGCGCGATCGTGGCACCGGCGGATGCCGTGGGCGGGCGTTATTGCGAGGATTGCCACGTGGCCGAAATCCAGCCGAAAGACAGCCAGGTGGCTGGTGGTGTACGCGCCTTCGCGCTCAATCCCGACACCGCCAAGGCACTATGGGCCAAGAGCGAGGAAATGGTCGGTGAGACATTCTGAGGTGGCTTCGTTGTGGCGGCCGGCCGATCAGTCACCCTCGGCGCTCGCGCGCTCGAGGTCGGTCATCAGGCTGCGCCTGGCGGCGAGCAGCGCGGCGATGCCCACGGTCATGGTGGAGAGCATGCCGATCATCGCGATGCGCAGCGACTCACCCCCGAAGCGTGGCGCGAGGAGGTCGCTGGCGACGCCGATCGCCCAGGGCCCCACGCCCCCGCCCGTCAAGAACAGGATCAACACCGACGACGCCACGGCGCGGTAGCGCGCGGGTGCGAGGCTCTGCGCCATCGCGAACAAGATGGGCCCCCAGCCCGAGCCCACGATGCCGTTGGGCACCGAGAGCGCGATCGCGAGCCAGGGGTTCGGCACCGCGCAGATCGCAATCAGGATCGGCATCGAGAACGCCACCGAAGCGGCGGCGACGACGAGGCGTGTGGGCGGGCTGCGCCGGCCCAGCCGATCGGCGAGCACGCCCCCCAGCAGGACGCCGGTGAGGGTGGCCGCGCCGTTCACGAGGCCGTAGCCGACCCCGAAGTCGCGCAGCGACATCTGGTGCGAGCGCACGAACATCTCGGGGAGCCACGCGCCGACGCCGGCCGCGGCGATCGCGGTGAAGGCCCCGCCGATCGCGAGCAGGCGGAAGGTGCGGATGCGCAGCAGCGCGCCGATACTGCGCAGGATCTCGACGCCCGCCGCGTAGGGCGAAGCCAGCGCGGGCAGCACCGGACGCGACGGCTCGCGCACCGTCGCGAGTATCAGCGCGGCGATCGCGATCCCGGGCAGGCCGACGACGAGGAACACGTTGCGCCAGCCGAGCGGCGCGACGAGCAAGCCGCCGATCAGCGTGCCGAGCATCTGCCCGATCGGCACGCCCATCAGGAAGACCGCCAGGGCGGTCGCGCGCGACGCGGGCGGGAAATAGTCGGCGATCAGCGAGTGGGCCGGGGCGGCGCCGGCCGCCTCTCCGATCCCGACGCCGATGCGCGCCACTGCGATCTGCCACGGAGAGCGCGCGAGGCCAGAGAAGGCGGTGAATCCGCTCCAGACGAGCATGCCTGCGGCGATCAGGTTCCGGCGAGAGTGGCGATCGGCGAGACTCGCGACGGGGATCCCGAGGCCGGTGTAGAGCAGGGCGAACGCCGGCCCCAACAGGAAGCCCATCGTGGCGTCGCTTACGCCGAGCTCCGCCTTGATGGGGCCCGCGAGCATGGTCAGCACGTAGCGGTCGAGGTAGTTGACGACGTAGCTGGCGGAGAGGACGGCAAGGACGTACCGCGAATAGAGGCGCGTAGGCGTGGGGTCGGCCAAGGCGCCCGGGGTAGCGCGTGCGCTTGACCCGATCAATGCGTGAGAGCGGGCGATTCGGTGAGTCTTCTAACAGACCCCCGACTACTACGAGCTGACCGGCTCACATCTCCAGCAGACGCGCGGATACGAGATGTACGAGAAGCTCCAGTCCAAAATGCGAAACCCTGCTCCCCGGTTCGAATCCGGGCGGCGCCTCCAAGGAATCCAACGGGTTACGAGACCGCGGGCTTCGCGGCCGTGGATGAGCTCCGGGCGAGATATCAAGTTCGAGAGCCATGAAGGGGCGATGGTGGATCCGACTCGTTCGCGGTGGACTGCGAACGCCATCCGCCGGCCGTTGCGTCAAAGGTGATGGTTGGGTCGCGCTCCTGGGGAGCCACCTGAGCGCGCACACCGCGAGAACCCGCGAACCGTTTGCCTTTACGAGCCATCTTGCCTTCTCCCCGGCCGGCCGGAGGGCCAGCCGAGCTGGAACGGGTGCGACCGCCCCACCGGAAGTGGCGCGTTCGGACACTTGCCAGCGCGCGGCGCGTCCAACGCGCGTTTGACGCTGGCACCCGGCTTGCGGAGCCCGGGGAGCGATCTGCGGAAGTCGCTGCGGGAGGGCTGCGCGATGGCTGGCCGGCGTTGGGCTTGGAGTGCATTCGCCCTCCTGCTCGCACTCGGGCTTGGGGCTCCGGGAGTTGGGGCGGCGACCGTCGGCTGGACCCTGGTCGGCTGGAACGACCTCGGCATGCACTGCATGGACGACGACTACTCAGTGTTCTCGATCCTGCCCCCCTACAACGTGATCCACGCGCAGCTGATCGATCCGTCCGGTCATCTGATGCGGGATGCCTCGGGCATCTCGGTGACGTACGAGGCGGTGGCCGATTCCACGGGCTCCTTCAACAGCACATCGCGAGGGCAAGACGGATTTCTGGGAGCACGTGGACGATCTCTTCGGCGTCGCGCTGGCGCCCGATCAAGGGCTTGCCGGCTTCGACATGCCGGGACCCGCGAACACGCCCGGTTCGATGCGCTTCGACCCGCCCCGCGCATGGTTCAGCGCCGAGGGCATTCCGATCACCCCCGTGGACGATGCGGGCCGCTCGAACAGCTATCCGCTCATGCGCCTCATGGCGCGCGACGCGAGCGGGCACGTGCTCGCGACGACGGACATCGTGCTGCCGGTCTCCTCGGAGATGGATTGTCGCTCGTGCCACGCCTCGGGCTCGGGAGACGCGGCGCGACCCGCGAGCGGCTGGACCAACGATCCCACCCCGAGAGATCGACTACCGCCTCAACATCCTCTCGCTGCACGATGAGCGCCGCGATCCCGCAAGGTATCCGGGAATCCTTCAGGCCGCGGGCTACGACCCAAGCGGACTCTACGCGACGGCGACCGGCGGCAAGAGCGTGCTGTGCGCGGCGCTGCCACTCCTCGAATGCGCTGCCGGGGGTCACGGTGCGCGACGTCGGCCCGCTCACGCGAGTCCGTCCACGCGACACACGCGAGCGTGCTCGACCCCGCGACCGGCATTGCGCTGGGCGCCGCGAGCAACCGCTCTGCTTGCTACCGCTGCCACCCGGGCTCCGACCACGAAGTGCCTGCGCGGCGCGATGGGAGGCGCCGTCGCCGCCGATGGAACGCTCGCGATGCAATGCCAGAGCTGTCACGGCACGATGGCCGATGTCGGAGCATCCGGGCGCGCCAGGGCTGGCTCGAGCAGCCCACCTGCCAGAGCTGTCACACCGGCACCGCGCTGCGCAACTCGGGCGAGATCCGATTTACGTCCGTCTTCGATGCAAGCGGACACCCGCGCGCGCGGCCGACGCGACGTTTGCCACCACGCCCGACCGGCCCGGGCCCGGCCTCTCGCTGTTCCGCTTCTCGCAGGGCCACGGCGGCCTCGCCTGCGAGTCCTGCCATGGCTCGACGCACGCAGAGCTCCCGAGCACCCACGCGAACGACAACGTGCAGAGCCTCGCGCTGCAAGGGCACGCTGGCCCCCTCGCAGACTGTGGGACGTGTCACGCGTCGGTCTCGAGCCGCGCGGGCGTTGGCCCGCACGGCATGCACGCGACCGGCGCGTCCTGGGTCCGCGATCACACCGACGCCGCCGAGCACGGCGGCCGGGAGAGCTGCCGCGCCTGTCACGGGGCCGACTACCGTGGGACGGAGCTCTCAGAGGCGCTCGGCGATCGTGTGCTCTCCACCGAGTTCGGTTCCAAGACCTTCTTCCGCGGCGCCCGCATCGGCTGCTACGCCTGCCACAACGGACCGTCGAGCGAGGGTCGCACCTCCAACCGCCCGCCGGTCGCCACGAGCGCGAGCGCCGTGACCCGCATCGCGACGCCCGTCTCGCTGGCGCTCTCAGCGAGCGACCCGAACCAGAACCCGCTGAAGTTCCGGATCATCTCGCAGCCTGAGCACGGAACCGTGGGTCTCAACGGCAGCAGCGCGCGCTACTTCCCGGAAGCGGGCTTCGAAGGAGTCGATCACTTCACTTGGTCCGCGTGGGACGGCTCGATCGATTCCAACCTCGCGACGGGCACGATCACGGTCTCGACGAATCCGCCCCAAGCGGGCGCGCCGACCGTGAGTGCCGTGCACGCTGGGAAGCCGTTCTCCATCACGGTGACGGGAACGAGCTTCGATCCGGCCGTTCGGATCACCATCTCGGGCATGCCGTGGACGCAGCTCACCTGGCGCAGCGCGACCAGCGTGACCCTGACGGGCAAGAAGCAGCTCAAGGCCCGCTTCCCCAAGAAAGGGTTCGTGCCGATCCAGCTCACCAATCCGGACGGGCAGTCGGTGTCGGTCTCGTTCAATCGCAAGAGCAATGCCTGGCGGTGACGGACAACTCTCGCGCTCGCGCGAGCCCCGCGGCGCTCAGTACTTCTCCGGCACGAAGCGCCGGCCCGTGAGCGAGGCTCTGGTCGTCGTAGGCGCCCTTCATCGAGCGGGGCGGCACGCTGGACCTTGTCGCGCTTGACCTTCTTGTAGGGGATCGGCTCGAGGAGGTGCGAGATCAGGTTGAGCCGCGCGCGCTGCTTGTCGTCCGATCGCACGATGTACCACGGCGCATGCTTGGCTGTCCGTCGCCTTCAGCATGCGGTCGCGCGCGCGCGAGTAGTCGTACCAGCGGCTGCGCGAGGGCAGGTCCATCGGGCTGAGCTTCCACTGGCGGAGCGGGTCGTCGATGCGCGCCTCGAAGCGCCGCTTCTGCTCCTCGTCGCTCACCTCGAGCCAGAACTTGATCGAGCAGGATGCCGGCGTCGACGATGTACTTCTCGATCTGCGGGCAGAGCTCGAGGAAGCGCTTGGACTGCTCCTCCGTGCAGAAGCCCATCACGGTCTCGACGCCGGCGCGGTTGTACCAGCTGCGATCGAAGATCACGATCTCGCCGGCCGCGGGGAAGTGCGCCATGTAGCGCTGGATGTACATCTGGCTCTTCTCGCGGTCGGACGGGCGCGGGCAGCGCGACGCAGCCGGAACACGCGCGGGCTGACGCGCTCGGTGATCGCCTTGATGCGTGCCGCCCTTGCCGGCGGCGTCGCGCCCCTCGAAGACCACGATCACGCGCAGGCCCTTCTGCTTGACCCACTCCTGGAGGATGGCAGAGCTCCGCCTGGAGCTTGTGCAGCTCCTTCTCGTACTGCTTCCGCTTCATCGTCACTCCTTCTCCGCGCGAGCCGAGCCCACAGACAGTGCGCGCTGCGACGGTCGGTCGCAACCAGCGTTGTTGCGCACTCTCGTACCTCTACCGTAGGCTGGCCTTCCCCATGCGAACGCTCTCCCTGGTCGCCGCTCTCGCGGTTCTCGTGGCCTGCGGCCCCAGCAAGCCGCCGGGCCCCGCGGCCGTCGAGGTGGAGGTCGCCGCGGCTGCCCAGCAGGACGTGCCGATCACCACGGAGGCGATCGGCACCACCGAGGGCGCCGTCGACGCCGAGATCCGAGCGCAGGTCGCCGGCATCCTGATCTCGCGCGACTACAAGGAGGGCACCGAGGTGAAGAAGGGGGCGCTCCTCTTCGAGATCGACCCGCGCCAGTTCCAGGCCACGCTCGACGAGGCGCGAGGCCAGCTCGGGCGCGCGCGCGCGGCTCTCGAGAAGTCGCGGCTCGACGTCGCGCGCTACACGCCGCTCGCGAAGCAGGGCGCGGTCAGCCAGCAGGAGCTCGACAACGCGGTCCAGGCCGCGGGGCGAAGCGCTCATGTAGACCGCGCGCGCGGCCGTCGAGCAGGCGGCGCTCGACCTCGAGTGGACGCAGGTCCGCGCACCGATCGACGGAATCGCCGGATCGGCAGCGCGCAGGTCGGCGATCTGGTGAGCCCGCAGACCCACCCGCTCACGAGCGTGTCGCAGCTCGACCCGATCAAGGTCACCTTCCCGCTCTCAGAGCGCGAGTACCTGCGCTTCGCACGCAACGCGAGCGCGAGCCAGCGCATACAGGAGCGGCGAGGCGCGGCTCGAGCTGATCCTCGCCGACGGCAGCACCTGGGCGCACAAGGGCCTGGTCGTGCCGGCGGCGGCTGGCGTCGACCCACGCACCGGCACGATCGAGGTGCAGGGCGAGTTCCCGAACCCCGACAAGATCCTGCGCGCCGGGCAGTTCGCGCAGGTCCGCGCCGTCACCGACGGGCGCACGGGCGCGCTCGTGCCGCAGCGCGCCGTGCGCGATCTCCAGGGCGTGAGCCAGGTGGCGGTGGTCGGCAGCGACGACAAGGTGGCGATTCAAGACGTGAAGCTCGGCCCCCGCATCGGGAGCGACTACGTGGTCGAAAAGGGCCTCGCGGCCGGCGAGCGCGTGGTCGTCGAGGGCCTCCAGAAGATCCGCGACGGCGTGGTCGTCGCCCCCAAGCCGGCCGCCGATCGCCGCCGGAGGTCGAAGCCATGGCGGAGCCGTCCGCGCCCGTCGGCGACTACTTCTTCATCGACCGCCCGATCGTGGCGATCGTGATCTCGATCCTCACGGTGATCGGCGGGCTCGTGATGATGGCGCGCCTGCCGATCGCGCAGTACCCCGACATCGTCCCGCCGATCATCCAGGTCAAGACCACCTACACCGGCGCCGACGCCGTCACGGTCGAGCAGTCCGTCGCCACGCCGATCGAGCAGCAGGTCAACGGCGTGCGAGACATGATCTACATGAAGTCGATCAACGGCAGCGACGGCACCATGACGCTGCAGGTCAGCTTCGAGGTCGGCACCGACGTCGACCTCGATCAGGTCTTCACGCAGAACCGGCGTCGCAGGCGACTTCGCAGCTGCCCAGCGCGTGCTCAACTACGGCATGACGGTGCAGCAGACCGTCGGCCTGCCCGCTGCTGGTGATCCCGATCTACTCGCCGAACGGCAGCTACGACGCCACCTTCCTCGGCAACTACGCCAACATCAACGTCATCGACGCGCTCGCGCGCGTCCCCGGCGTGGGCCAGGTCATGCTCTTCGGCACGGCGACTACGCGATGCGGATCTGGGTGCGGCCGGACACGCTCGCGAAGCTCCAGCTCACCGTCACCGACCTGATCGACGCCATCCAGGCGCAGAACGTCGGTGAACCCGGCCGGGCAAGGTCGGCGCCGAGCCGGCGCCCACGGGCCAGGAGTTCACCTACACCGTCACGCGCGCAGGGCCGCCTGGTCAAGGCCGAGCAGTTCGGCGAGATCATCGTGCGCGCGAATCCGGACGGATCGTTCGTGCGCCTGCGCGACGTGGCGCGCATCGAGCTCGGCTCGCAGAACTACATGCAGCTCGGCCGCTTCCAGGGCAAGCCCGCGGCGATCGTCGCCGTCTACCAGGCGCCCGGCTCGAACGCGCTCGCCACCGCCGACGGGCTGAAGACGCAGATGGAGGAGCTGGCGACGCGCTTCCCCCCGGACCTCGCCTACGACGTCGCGCTCGACACCACGCTGCCGGTCAGCGAGGGCATCAACGAGATCGTGCACACGCTCGTCGAGGCGATGGTGCTCGTGATCCTCGTCGTCTTCCTGTTCCTCCAGGGCTGGCGCGCGACGCTGATCCCGCTGATCGCGGTGCCCGTCTCGCTGGTCGGCGCCTTCTCGTCTTCCCCATGCTCGGCTTCTCGATCAACACGCTCTCGCTTGCTCGGCCTGGTGCTCGCGATCGGTCTCGTGGTCGACGACGCGATCGTGGTGGTCGAGGCGGTCGAGGTCGGCATCGAGCACGGGCTCTCGCCGCGCGACGCCACCATCAAGGCGATGGACGAGGTCTCCGCGCCCGTGATCGGCATCGCGCTGATCCTCGCGGCCGTCTTCATCCCGGCCGGCTTCATGACCGGGATCACGGGCAGCCTGTACCAGCAGTTCGCGATCACGATCGCGATCTCGGTGCTGATCTCGGCCTTCAACGCGCTCACGCTCTCGCCCGCGCTCTCCGCGCTGCTGCTCCGGCCCAAGCAGCCGGCCCGCGGTCCCCTCGGCCGCTTCTTCGCCGCGTTCAACCGCGGCTTCGACGCGCGACCGAGCGCTACGTCGGCGGCACCAGCGTGGCCGTGCGCAAGACCGGGCGCACGCATGCTCGCTGCTCGCGCTCACGGTCGTGGCGGGGCTGCTCGGCGGCGTCTGCCGACCTCCTTCGTGCCCGAGCGAGGACCAGGGCTACTTCTTCATGCAGGTCCAGCTGCCCGACGCCGCGTCGCTGCAGCGCACCGACGTGGTCGCAAGCGCGTCGAGCAGATCCTCGGCGAGACCGAGGGCGTGCAGCGCTACACCACGATCGTCGGCTTCAGCCTGCTCTCGAACATCTCCGCCACCTACAACGCCTTCTACTTCGTGCAGCTCGATCCCTGGGAGGAGCGCGGCGAGCCGGAGACGCAGCCGAGGCGATCATGGCCGAGCTGAACAGCCAGCTCGCGCGCATGCCCGGCGGCCCAGGCCTTCGCCTTCCTGCCGCCCGCGATCCCGGGCATCGGAACCGCCGGCGGCTTCACGTGATGCTCCAGGACCGCAGCGGCGCGTCCGTCGACTACCTGGCCGAGAACGTGCAGCGCTTCATCGAGGCCGCCAGCCAGCGCCCCGAGCTCGCGGGCGTCGTCACGCTGTTCCGCGCCCGGTGCCGCAGCTCTTCGCGAGGTGAATCGCGACAAGGTCTCAAGCTCGGCGTCGACGTGCGCAGCGTCTACACCACGCTGCAGGCCTTCTCGGCTCCGCCTACGTGAACCAGTTCAACCGCTTCGGGCGCCAGTGGAAGGTCTTCCTGCAGGCCGAGCCGGAGTTCCGGCGCGCGCCCAGGACATCGGCGACTTCTACGTGCGCAACGCCGGCAGCAGATGGTGCCGCTCTCGACGCTGGTCGATACGCGCGACGTGCGCGGCCCCGCGTTCACCAATCGCTACAACCTGTACCGCGCGGCGGAGGTGCTCGGCAGCCCGGCGCCGGGCTACAGCTCCGGCCAGGCGATGGCCGCGGTCGAGGAGGTCGCCGCGGAGGTGCTGCCCCCCGACATGGGCTACGAGTGGAACGCCATGTCGTACCAGGAGGCGCAGGCCTCGGGCGGCGCGGTCGTATTCGTGCTCTCGCTCGTGTTCGTGTTCCTGATCCTGGCGGCGCTGTACGAGAGCTGGTCGCTGCCCTGGAGCGTGCTGCTCACCACGCCGGTCGCCGTCTTCGGCGCGTTCCTCGGCATCTGGCTGCGCGGCTTCGACAACAACGTGTTCTCCCAGATCGGCCTGATCATGCTGATCGGCCTCGTCGCCAAGAACGCGATCCTGATCGTCGAGTTCGCGAAGCTCGAGCTCGAGAGCGGCAAGGGCATCGTCGATGCGGCGCTCTCGGGCGCGAGGCTGCGCCTGCGCCCGATCCTGATGACGAGCTTCGCCTTCATCCTCGGCTGCGTGCCGCTCTGGATCGCGTCCGGCTCCGGCGCGGTCTCCCGCCAGAGCATCGGCACCACCGTGATCACCGGCATGCTCGCCGCCACGCTGATCGCGATCTTCATCGTGCCGGTGCTCTTCGTCGTGATCGAGAAGCTGGTTCACCGCGGCGAGGCGCACGCCGCGCCAGCGGCGGAGCCGGCCGCGGCGGCGGCGCCCGTGGCCGGAGGGCGCGAGTGAGCGCGCTGCGCCCCCTCGCAGCGGCCGCGCTCGCGACCTCGCTGCTCGCGGGCTGCGCACTCGGCCCGAACTACGAGCGGCCCGAGCTGCCGACGACGGAGACCTTCCGCGGCCAGGAGGCCGCGGAGACCGCCTCGCTCGCGGATCTGCCCTGGTGGGAGGTCTTCGAGGACCCCGCGCTCGGGCGCACTCGTGCGCGAGGCGCTCGAGCACAACCACGATCTGCGCGGCCGCCGCCGCGCGCGTCGAGCAGGCGCGCTATCTCGCGGCTGTCGCGCGGGGCCAGCTCTTCCCCTCGGTCGGCTACGAGGTCGATGCGACCACCGGCGACGACACCTTCCTGGGTGCTCCGTCGCCGGGGACCGGCGAGCAGGACGCATTCTTCGGCGCGATCAACCTCGCCTGGGAGATCGACGTCTGGGGCCGCATCCGGCGCTCGAACGAGGCGGCCCGGGCGCAGCTCTTCGCGACCGAGGCCTTCCGGCGCGGCGTCGTGCTCTCCCTGGTCACGGGCGTCGCGCAGGCCTACTTCGAGCTGCGCGAGCTCGACCTCGAGCTCGAGATCGCGCACGAGACGGTCGCGACCTTCACCGAGACGCTCGACGTCTTCGAGCGCCAGTATCGCGGCGGCGTCGCCTCCCGTCTCGATCCCCTGCGCGCCGAGGCGGCGCTGGCGCAGGCCGCAGCGTCGGTCCCCGACCTCGAGCGGCGCATCGTCGCCAAGGAGAACGAGCTCTCGGTGCTGGTGGGTCACGCGCCCCGAGACATCGAGCGCGGCACCGCGCTCGCCGACGAGACGCAGCCGCCCGAGGTGCCGGCCGGCGTGCCTGCCGAGCTCCTGGCCCGGCGCCCCGACCTGGTGGAGGCCGAGCAGGTGCTGGTGGCGCAGAACGCGTTGGTCGGCGCGTCGAAGGCGGACTTCCTTCCGCGCATCGGCCTCACGGCGTTCGCCGGCGGGGTCAGCCCGGAGCTCGACGACGTGCTCGACTCGGGAACGGGCCTCTGGTCGGTGGCGGGCTCCGGCGCCGGCTCGCTGCTCACCTTCGGCCGCAAGCTCTACAGCTACCGCGCGCAGCAGGCGGCCGCCGACGAGGCCACCGCGAGCTACGAGCAGGCGCTCTTGGTCGCGCTCCAGGAGGTGTCCGACGCGCTGGTCGCGCGCCAGAAGCTCGAGGGCGTGCGCGCGGAGCAGGAGCGGGCGGTGAACGCCCTGCGCGAGGCGCTGACGATCGCCCGCACGCGCTACCTGGGCGGCTTCGCCACCTACCTCGAGGTGCTCGACGCCCAGCAGCAGCTCTTCCCCGCCGAGAACGACCTCGCGCGCACGCGGCTCGATCAGCTCCTCGCCATCGTCGACCTCTACCGTACGCTCGGCGGGGGCTGGAACCAGCCGCCGCCGCAGCCCGAGGTGCCGCAACCCATCGCGCCCTAGGTGTCAGTTCCAAGAGCGTTGTTCACCCGGGGTGACCTCCGGAGAGAATGGGGTGTTCAACTCCAACCACTCTCCTCGAAGGAGCCCCAGGTGAAGCTTCATCCTAACGCCAGAACCAACCCCTACGCGCGCGAGCAGATCGGGAGGTGACGCTCGGGCGCGAGCCACTCGAGCCCGATCGCGGCCGGCACGAACACGAGAAGCCAGCCACTTCTCGCCTCAGCCGCCGAGGAGGATCGCGACGGACACGAGCCCGACGCCGAGCAGCGCCACGAGGAACGCCGTGCGCCAGCGACTCGCGCCTGTGTATCCCGCCCAGCGCCAGCCGACGAGGAACAACAGGGTGATGAGCACCGCGTTCGACGCCCGCATCGCGATCATCGGGTCCTCGATCAGCAGGAATGGCACCACCGCGGGAAGCGCGGCGAGGAACACCAGCCAGAAGACCGCGAGGGCCGCCCAGAGATCCTCGCCCGTCACGCGGTTGAGATCGAGCTTTAGCTCGCGCACGCGCTCGACCAGGTGCGCGTCGAGAGCCGCGCGCATCGGCGGCGCGATCAGCGCGCGCAGGCGCTGATCGAGCTCGCGTGCGACGACCCCCCGGGCCCACTCTTCGGATCGAGCCGTCTGGACCGCTCGCACGAGGCGGTGGAGGCGGCCGCGCTCGGACAGGCGCGCCACCAAATAGAGCGCAGCATCGATGATGCCCCAGGCCGTGTTGCAGCCGAGCGCCGCGAGCAAAAGCTCGCGCGTCTCCTCCCGGTCGCCGAGCTCGATGCCCGCCCCGAGCGTGAACGTGAGCATCATGATCAGGCCGAAGACGAGCTCGCCGACTTCCTCGACCGGCTCGAGCCGCGCGACGAAGCTCGCGTACCAGCCTTTCGATTCTTCTTCACCCGGCATCGGCGACGCGTAAGCTAGATCGCCTTTCGATCTGCCGGACCTCCGCATCATGAAACGACGCCCCCTCGCTCGGGCGCGACGCACGCAAACCCCAGTCACCCCGGGGGCGGAGCTCGAGCACGGCGTCCCAGGCTTCCGGGGGCAACGCGGGGTTCCCGAACGCCAGGACCGCGATGGATGCGGCCGAGCAGAAGCGCGGCTGCGCCGCTCGATCGCCGTCATGAAATCGCGCCCGACGTAGCTGCTCACGACGTTCAACCCGTTGATCGCGAGGGACAGCGCGAGGAGCCCCGCGAAGAGCCAGCGCACCTTGGGTCCGACCTCGGACGTCGATACATCGCGCACTGCGCCCGCGAAGCGCCTTCAGGTCTCGCGATCGGGTAGGCGAACCGGGGCGCCGCCGGAGGTCGGAGCCGTGCCGCTCATCGTCGGCGGGTCTCACAGGGCAGGCTACTCAGCCGCTACCGCGGACGACGCGCTCGATGTGGTCGGCCGCCTCGATCACGGAGTCGGTGACGAGGAAGCCGCTCACTTCGCCCTCCTCCGCGGTGCCCTCGCGGAACATCGTGTCCCAGACGAAGTCGAGCAACGGCTGCCAGTAGTCCTTCCCCATCGCCACAATCGGGAAGTGCCGGATCTTCTCGGTTCGCACCAGCGTCACGGTCTCGAAGATCTCGTCGAGTGTGCCGAACCCGCCGGGCATCAGGACGAAGCCGACGGAGTACTTCACCAGCATCACCTTGCGCACGAAGAAGTAATCGAAGCTCAGGCTGCGATCGAGGTAGGGGTTCGGCTTCTGTTCGCGCGGCAGGATGATGTTGCAACCGATGCTGAGCCCGCCGCCCGCGCGCGCGCCGCGGTTCGCCGCCTCCATGATCCCCGGACCCCCGCCGGTGACGACGGCGTAGCGCCGGCGCGCCAGCTCACGCCCGAGCTCGCGGGCGAGCCGGTAGTAGCGGTGGCTCTCGTCAAAGCGCGCCGAGCCGAACACGGTCACGGCCAGCCCGACGTCGTGGAGGGCGCGGCAGCCGCGGACGAACTCCTGGAACATGCGGAAGGCGCGGTCGAAGTCCACGAGCAAGTCGTCGCTGCCGCGGAGGAGCGCCTCGTCGGCGAGGCTGCGCGGCTCGATCCGTTCGGATTCGCCCATGAACGGCTCCCTTCAGTCGCTCGCGTTCAGTAGCTCACGCAGTCCCGGGTGCGCTCGGATCATGCGGTTCGTGGGGCAGAGCGCCTCTCCGATGCTGGGGACGGCTCCCCACGCTCGTCACCGCTGCCTGAACCAGACCCGTGCGAGGCACTACGCTTGCAAACCTCGGCGGAGCGCACGCGCCGTGCGCAGAAACCCATGAGGAGCGACCTCCGGATGCCCGACGCCCCGGAACACCTCACGGCGACCCTCCCGCGGCCGGATTCCGAGGACCTGACCCGCCAGCCGACGGAGCAGGAGCTGGAGCGACTCGGAGCGACGACGGTCCTTTACTACCTGCACGAGAGCAACCCGGCCAACGGCCTGATCCGCGACAAAACGGATCCCCACGCACCTTGCAGCATCGCGGCGGTGGGGCTCGCGCTCGCGAGCCTCCCGGTGCTCGTCGAGCGCGGAGTGATCGCCCGCGAGTTCGCTCCCGAGTTCGCCTTGCGAAGCCTCCGCTTCTTCCGCGACAGCCCGCAGGGGCCCGAGCCGGACGCCACGGGCTACCGGGGCTTCTACTACCACTTCCTCGACATGAGAACGGGCCGCCGCGTTTGGCAGTGCGAGCTCTCCACGATCGACTCGGCCTTCCTCTTCGCCGGCATGCTGACCTGCGCCGCCTACTTCGACGCGGAAACCGAGGAGGAGGCGGAGCTCCGCCGGCTCGCGTACGACCTTTATCGACGGGCGGACTGGCAATGGGCTCTGAACGGCGGTCCGTCGCTCTCCCACGGCTGGCGCCCGGAGACCGGCTTTCTCCCAAACGTCTGGACCGGCTACGACGAGGCGTTACTGGTGTACCTGCTCGGCCTCGGCTCGCCGAGCTTCCCGCTGCCGCCCGAGAGCTACAACGCCTATTGCTCGACCTACCAGTGGAAGAAGATCTACGGCCGCGAGCTGCTGTACTCCGGCCCGCTCTTCACGCACCAGCTTTCGCACCTCTGGATCGACTTCCGGGGCCTCCAGGACGCGTTCATGCGGGAGCACGGCAGCGACTACTTCGAGAACAGCCGCCAGGCGACCTACGTGCATCAGGAGTACGCGCGCCAAAACCCGCTCGAGTTCGCCGGCTACGGCGAGCACTGTTGGGGCATCACCGCCTGCGACGGCCCGGGCTGGGTGACACGGCTCGTGAACGGCATCGAGCGGCAGTTCTTCGATTATCACGCGCGCGGCGCGCCCTACGGCCCCGACGACGGAACGGTCGCGCCGTGGGTGGTGGCCGCTTCGCTCCCGTTCGCTCCGGAGATCGTGATTCCCACCCTTCGCTTCATGGCCCGGCTCGAGCTCGGCTCAGCCGAACGCTATGGCTTCAAGGCCTCGTTCAACCAGACCTTCGCGGTGCCGGATAGCCCGACGGGCTGGTGGGTGACCCCCTACCACTTCGGCATCGACCAAGGCCCCGTGATCCTGATGCTCGAGAACTACCGCACCGGCCTGATCTGGCAGATCATGCGTCGCTGCCCGTACGTGAAGGCAGGGCTGCTCCGAGCGGGCTTCCGCGGCGGCTGGCTGTGACGCACGCACAGCCCGGCGTCGTGGGCTTCTCTCCAAACGGGCGCGGCGAGAGTTTCAAGGGAGCGTCCTCATGAGTACGAAAGACATCATCAAGCTGGCGCGCGGCTTCGCGGAACCGTTCAAGGTGACAGAGGGTGGCGGCTTTCGCTTCAAGGACGTCGATCCTGGCGATACGCTGGACCTCGGGTCCGAGGAGAAGCCACTCGCCAAGGAGGCACTCGCCACGGGTGTCCAAGCATTGGCCGAGTTGCAGGACATGCTTTACGCGCAAGATCGTTGGGCCATGCTGCTCATCTTCCAGGCCATGGATGCCGCCGGGAAGGACGGCACCATCAAGCACGTCATGTCGGGCTGGGGCGGGGAGAGGCTGTGGTCGATCGCCAACGGCTCACTCTCAACCAGTTCCTGCAGCGCGCGCGCATCGACTGGCCCGGCGTGAAACTCGGCCAGCCCGACTGGGGGGAGGAGTCGCATTCGCTCGCCCTCAGGGCGGCGAAGCAGCTCGCGCCCGTGCTGGCAAGGACGAAGTTCGACCTGGTCCACTCGAGCCCGCTCCAGCGCGCCCGCCAGTCAAGCAGGAGTCGCGAGCGCCGGCCGAGCCGACGACTTCGCCGGAGGCAAGGGACCTGAGCGCGAATCGAGAGAACACCATGAGTGACCAGGACCGCACGGCGACCAGTACCGCGCTCTTCGCGACGATCTTTCAACAGAACTGGGAGAACGCGCGCGGGATCAAGAGCGAGCGCATCTGGTTCATGAACACCTACTCGGTCATCAGCGCGGGTAGCCTCTCCCTGCTCAAGGGAATTCACGGCGAGCGCGTGATTGAACTCACACTGATCCTCGCCCTTTGTCTCCTCTCGTTGGTCGGCTTGATCAGCAGCTTGCGCCTGAAGGTCGAGTTGGAGGAGTGCCTGGAGAAGATCGAGGCGATGGTCGCACGGGCGCAGGTCGACGAGTTCGTGGCCGTCGGGCGGCCGGAGGGCAGGTTGCTGCGTTACCCGGCGTTCCGATGGGTCTTCCCGGTCTTCTATTTCATCGGGATCGTGGTGTTCGTCGGATTGCTGGTGTATCGGCTCGCAGGCGGGGGACCGCCATGAGGCCGCACCGGGGTCGCTCGCCCGAACGAGCAGGTGGAGGTGAAACTCGGCTGCTCGTTTGCGCTGCGCGACGGGCGTCTTCCAGGAGCACTTCCTCGTCGCCTGCTCGCTGGCCGACCTGGTGCGGCGCTTCCGCAAAGGGAATGCGGACTGGAGCGCGCTGCCCGAGAAGGCCGCGATCCAGCTCAACGACACCCATCCGGCCCTCGCGGTCCCGGAGTTCCTGAGGATCCTTCTCGACGAGTGGCAGGCAAGCCCGCTCCAAGGAGACTCGAGCGCGAGTACTAAATCAGGCTGATCCGCGGCGGAGCCGCCGCGTTGCTCGCGGACTCGAAGACGAGTCATGACACGAGATACCGGCACCGGAAAGTACGACATTCTCGTAGAGAGCTGCCGCAGCCTGGCGCCGGTTCCCACCGCGGTCGCCCACCCTTGTGAGGAGACGGCGCTCAGCGGCGCCATGGAAGCGGGCGCCAAGGGGCTGATCACGCCGATCCTCGTCGGTCCGGCGGCGAAGATCGCCGAGATCGCGCGCAAGCACGGCATCGACCTCGGGCGCACCGAAATCGTCGACGTGCCGCATAGCCACGCCTCCGCGGCCAAGGCCGTCGAGCTGGTTCGCCAGGGACACGCCGAGCTGATCATGAAGGGCAGCCTGCACACGGACGAGTTGCTCAGCGAAGTGGTCGCGCGCGAGACCGGGCTACGCACGGGTCGCCGGCTCAGTCACGTTTTCCTCATGGACATCCCGGCCTATCACAAGGTCCTGATCGTGACCGACGCCGCGATCAACATCGCGCCGACGCTCGAGGACAAGGTCGACATCTGCCAGAACGCCATCGACCTCGCGCGCACGCTGGACATGAAGCGGCCGAAGGTCGCGATCCTGGCCGCGATCGAAACCGTGACCTCGAAGATGCCCGCCACGATCGACGCAGCGTGCCTGTGCAAGATGGCCGAGCGCGGCCAGATCACCGGTGGCGTGCTCGACGGCCCGCTGGCCTTCGACAACGCGATCAGCAAGGAAGCAGCGAGCATCAAGGGGATCGTGTCGGAGGTCGCCGGTGATCCGGACATTCTGCTCGTGCCCGATCTCGAGGCGGGCAACATCCTCGCGAAGCAACTCACTTTCCTGGCCAATGCCGACAGCGCCGGGCTCGTGCTCGGCGCACGCGTGCCGATCATTCTGACGAGCCGCGCGGACAGCGTGCGTTCGCGCATCGCGAGCGCCGCCGTCGCGATGCGCGTTGCGCACGCGCGGCGAGAGGTGCGATGACGGACTATGCCCTCGTCCTCAACGCCGGCTCGTCGAGCCTGAAGTTCTGCGTCTACCACAAGTCAGAGGCGGACCCCTGGGGCTTGGACACGCGCGGCCAGATCGAGGGCATCGGCACATCGCCGCGCTTCAGCGCGAAGGATGCAGCGGGCGCGGTGCTCGTCGAGCGCACGCTCGACGAGAGAGTGCGCGACGGACGCGCCGCGCTCGACTCGCTGGCAGGTTGGTTGCGCTCGCGCTACGGGGGTGCGCGCGTGCTCGGCGTGGGCCATCGCGTGGTCCATGGCGGCGCGCGCTTCGCGAGCCCGGTCGTCGTCACGCGCGAGGTCCTGGAAGAGCTGCGCCGGCTCGAGCCGCTGGCGCCGCTGCATCAGCCGTACAACCTGGCGGCGATCGAGGAGGTGACGCACCACCTGCCCAACGTGCCGCAGGTTGCGTGCTTCGACACGAGCTTCCACCGCGGCCAGCCCGCGGTCGCCGAGCTGATCCCCCTGCCGAAGGAGATCCGCGCCGCGGGCCTTCAGCGCTACGGGTTTCACGGGCTCTCCTACGAGTACATCGCCTCGGTGCTGCCGCAGGTGGCGCCGCGCATTGCAGCCGGCCGCGTGATCGTCGCGCATCTTGGCAGCGGCGCGAGTTTGTGCGCGCTGCGCGCGGGCAAGAGCGTGGACACCACGCTCGGCTTCACCGCACTCGACGGACTGTGCATGGGCACGCGGCCCGGCGCCATCGATCCCGGCGTGGTCCTCCACCTGTTCCAAACGTTGGGCCTCTCCGCGAAGGAGGTGGAGACGATCCTCTACAAGAAGTCCGGGCTGCTCGGCATCTCGGGCATCAGCAACGACATGCGCGAACTACTCGCGAGCCGCGATCCCGATGCCCGGCTCGCCGTGGACTACTTCGTGCACCGCGCCGCGAAGGAGATCGGCGCGCTCGCCGCGGTCCTGAGCGGACTCGACGCGCTGGTCTTCACCGCGGGTATCGGCGAGAACTCCGCCGAGGTGCGCGCCCGGATCTGCGAGGCGTCGGCGTGGCTCGGCATCGCGCTGGATCGCGAAGCCAACGAGCGCGGCGGGCCGCAAATATCGACGGAGAAGAGCGCCGTGTCTGCGTGGGTGATTGCGACGAACGAAGAGCTGATGATCGCGCGGCACACCTGGTCGCTGCTGGGACTGACTTGAGGGAGAGCACCATGGCCGCGGTGACGATCGCCCGCTCACGTTGTCGAAGCGGTAGTCGCCGTGGGAGAGGCCAGGACGCGCGAGCTCGGGCGAGAGCCGGTGCGCCAGCCGGTCGTGGATATCATGAGGGGAAGCTCGCGCGTGCGCGCCTCCTCTACCTGCTTGCGCCAGCGCGCGAGCTGGGCTCGACGTAGCCGGAGCGCTGGCGGGCGAGATCGCCGAGGCCAATCGCGTCCACGTCCAGGGTGTGGAGGGCCGGCCCAGGTCTCGATCAGCGCCTCGCTGGCGCGCTCCTTCTCGCGGGCGCCGAGCCGCCGGCGTCGCGCTGGTCTGCACGGCCGGCGCCGTACGCGGGCGTGCGCATCGATGTCGCCGGGCGGTCAAAACCCTCTGGCAGGATTCAGAGCGGCTTGCCTTCAGTATTCTCGCTGGTAATGACGGTGAAGTCCGCTTCGGTCGCTGTGGTGGTCGAGCTCGTCGATGCCGGCTGCGCGATGACCATTGCCGTTCCGGGGCCGACCACCGCCTCCGCCTGACGCAGGAACTCAGGCTCTACCTTGATCACGGCGAGGAGCTGGTCCGCCGTGACTGTCGTTTCCTCTATGCCTGACACCACGAGCCAGCGGGGCATGGGTCTACCGGTCACCGTGGACACGGGATCATCGGGGGACCGTTCGAGCCGGGTCAGCACTATCATCGGGAATTTGCGGCTCGGGTCGTCGAGCGTGAACGGCGCGTGCCCGATCTCGATGCCGGCACGGAAGATGCGGACGCGCCGGTCCTCGTTGGTGATGAGAATGGTGACGGGCCCTTCCGGCGCCGCCTCCGGCTGCCATGCGATATCGCCCGTGCGCGGCAGCTCGCGGGCGAGCGTGCCCCTGGCATCTACCGGCGCGACCAGCCCTGGGTGCGCAACGGTGCTGGGAAACGTCTTCTCGTCGGAGACGATCACCGTCAGCCCCGTCTTCGTTTCACCGAACAGCAGCATCGCGAACTCATACGGCATGCGCACGCACCCGTGGGATGCCGGGTAGCCGGGCAGACGGCCCGCATGCAGCGCGACACCAGACCAGGTGAGTCGCTGCATGTAAGGCATGGGCGCATTGTTGTAGAGGTTCGAATAGTGGTTCTCGTTTTTCTGCAGGATCGTGAAAACGCCGGTGGGCGTCTCGTGGCCCTTCTTGCCGGTGGACACAGTTGTTGCGCCGATGATTACGCCGTTCCGGTACACGTAAGCGAGCTGCTCCGGCAACGACACGACGAGCACCATGGGGCCGTTCGGCGAAAACTCGGGGTGCCAAGCGTACTCACCCGGCTTCAATTCAGCCGGCAGGATCGTTTTCGCGGTGCCGAGCGTTGAGGTGTCCTTGGGCGGCGTTTCGCCCGCGTCCGCAAGAGTGGACACGGTGAGCAGGAGGGTGAGGCAGGCACGGAAGGCTGTGTGTATTTTCATTGTGAGAAGGTCTCTGATGAAAGATAGTATGCTCGCCTCAGGCAGGGTGGCGCTCGGCAATATCTTGCTTATCCAAAGGAAACTTTTCGGCTTGCTGCTCGCCGCCGTCTCGGGGCTTGGCCCGCAGCAGGCGTTCGCAGGGGCCGAATCAGCGGCGGGGTGGAACCTCGATCGCGAGATGGCGATCCACGCCGGCGTATCGGCTCAGGTACTGGACCTCGCGATGAATGCCGTCACCTGTGGAGTCGCGTCCGGCGATCTCGCGGCGCCTCCAACCCTGACGCTGATCGACTATTCGCTGCCGTCAGTCCACGCCAGGCTGTGGGTCTTCGACTTGCGCTCGGGCGGGCTCCTTTTCAAGGAGCTCGTTGCGCACGGGCGCAACAGCGGCGTTGACATGGCTACGCGCTTTTCCGACGCGATGGGCAGCCGCCAGTCGAGCCTCGGGGTGTTCCGGACCGCGGACACCTATATCGGGCAGAACGGCTACTCGCTGCGGCTCGACGGACTCGAACCGGGCTTCAACAGCCAGGCTCGCGCACGAGCGATCGTGATGCACGGGGCGAAGTACGTTGATCCGGCGATCGCAAGCACGAACGGGCGCGTCGGCAGGAGCTGGGGATGCCCGGCGCTTCGCGAGGCCGTCGCCCGGCAGTTGATCGACACGGTCCGCGATGGCGGGGTGATCTTCTCCTATTATCCCGATCCCGCCTGGCTGACGACATCGAAGTTTCTGCACTGCGACGCTGCCAGGCCAACAATTGCGGTCGCGTCGAATTGACGGGCCCGCGGGGCTTCCCACAAGCCTCAGAGCGGTTTCCGGAAGCGCAGCGTGAAGCGGTCGTGCCTCGAACGCCTCGCCGGAGAGACCATTCGGGATCGCGAGCGCGTCGATCCCGAGCTCGCGCATGCGATGCTTCATGTAGCGGCTCACCGTCGTAATGCGCGCCGCGCTGCGGAGCGCCGCCCAGTCGATGGCCTCGAACCCGAATGTATTGTTGGCGTTCCAGAACAGGGTCACGCGTTGCGCACCGCGTCCCGCAGCAGCCGGTCGAGCGCGATCACGGCTCGCGCCGTCTGCCACTCCCCGGCGAGCACCAGGGCGCCGTCTGCCTTGCTCGAGCGTGGGCCGGAGAGCGCGGCTCGAGCAGATGCGGCGGCAAAGCCCGCGCGTAGTCCTCCTCCTTCTCGTGCTCGCCCGCATACACGCCTTGCGGGTAGTCTCCGGCTCACGTGCTGACACCAGCGGTGCAGATGACGCAGGTGGACCTCGCGACCGTCTCCGCCAAGGCGTGGGTGAGACCCTCGACGCGTGTGGCGAGTCCGCCGGCGCGTGAATAGGGATCAGGTCCCTCGAAGCAGAGGATGTGGATCTGCGCCGGCATCGACGCATCCCGTCCGCAAGGACCATACCCTCCGAGCAAAATGGGGAGTCGCGCCCGCGGATAGCGCCCCGTAGGCGCGCATCCGCGAGCGTCGCCCATGCTGCGGTGATCGCCTTAGCCTTCGGCCGGAGGCTTCTAGTTGTCCGGTTTGCCGCGCACGCTCGCCAGCCACCGCTCGAGCCACCGGGGACGGGCCAGGAACGTGCAGCGCTCCGCCCGCAGCCTGGTCAGGACGCGAACTGCAAGATCATCAGCGTAGACGACTCCTGCGAGGTCGAAAGTGGCGACGCCGCTGTCGACGACATCGAGGAGGATCGGGACCGTCTCGGCAGTCAGGGACCCCATGACGCGCGCCGTCCCGGGGGCACCCGGGTCTTGGGTGATCATGAGCCGCCCGTTCGAGGTACGCGGCTCCGAGGATGACCCAATCTGTCGACGACCACCGCTCACATCAGGTCGCCCCCATTCGCCGCACTACCAATCTCGCTGCTCACGCTCCGCCAGGCCCCAAAGCAACTCTAGTGCCGCTCGAACCCAGGGGTCCGCCGTTCGAAGCTTCGTCGAAACGCCGGTATCAGCTCCACTGCTACCCACCTCGCGTTGCTCGTGGTAGAACCGCAACGACGAATCTATGCGTCGGGGCTCGTCGAAGGTTGGTCGACCTTGCGTGAGTTCGTGGACACTCGGTGGTCGGGCGAGGCGAAGTACCAGGCGCTCCTCGCGGTGGCGCAGGGGGCGAACTCGCGTCGCGACCTGTCGAGCGTCCTCGAGGTCGTGGCGGGCGCGCTGCAGGAGCTCGTGCCGATCGATCTGATCGGCGTGGTCACCCACGAACGCGGCATCGTCCGGGCTCGCGGGATCCACTTCCGCCGCGCTCCACGGGGCCCGGGCGAGAGTCACGAAGCGTACGTCGCGCGGTTCTCCGAATCGTTCGGTGGCACGGGCGACAGCTGGCAGCATACGCCCTTCCTGCGCGACGCCATGGAGCGCGACCGTCGGACGTTGGTCCTCGACCACGTCAGCACCGACCCGCGTCTCGACGGGGCCGGAATGAAGCAGGCAGGTGCCGAGTGCGCAGTCCAGGTGCCACTGACGATGGGCGACGAGTTCGTGGGCGCCCTGGTGGTCGCCCGCACGAGCCCGTCGCCTTTCTCGCCCGACGAGGTCGCGATCCTCGAAGACGTGGCGCGGCCGGTGACCACGGCGGTCGCGAACGCACTCGCCTTCGAGGAGATCCAGAAGCTCCGATCGATTCTCGAAGACGAGAACCTCGCTCTGCGGGAGGAGATCGACGCAGCGGCGGCGGCGGCAGGTGGGATCATCGGGGGTTCTCCGGCGCTGCGTGAGCTGCTGGAGCGGATCGGACTCGTGGCGGCGACCGATTCCACGGTGCTGATCACCGGCGAGACGGGCACCGGAAAGGAGCTCGTCGCGCGCGCGATCCACGCGGCGTCGCCTCGGGCGACGCGCGCCATGGTGAAGGTGAGCTGCGCGGCGCTAGCCGAAGGGCTCGTTGCTTCGGAGCTTTTCGGCCACGAGAAGGGGGCCTTCACGGGCGCCGTGGAGCGCCGGCGCGGTCGCTTCGAGCTGGCCGCCGGGGGCACGATCTTCCTCGACGAGGTCGGGGAGCTGCCGGCGCCGGTCCAGGTGATGCTGTTGCGCGTCCTGCAGGAGCGCGAGTTCGAGCGCGTGGGCGGCAGCGAGACGCTGCGGACCGACGTGCGTGTGGTGGCAGCCACCAACCGGAACCTGGAGGAAGCGGTACGCGGCGGGAAGTTCCGCTCCGACCTCCTCTTCCGGCTCAACGTATTCCCGATCCGCATGCCCGCTCTGCGCGAGCGGGGCGAGGACATCCAGATCCTCGCCGAGTACTGGGCAAGCCAGTGCGCTCGCACGATGGGCAAGACCATCCGCGCGATCGACGAATCGGCCATCGCCGCACTCCGCGCGTATCCCTGGCCTGGCAACATCCGCGAGCTGCAGAACGTCGTTGAACGCGCTGTGATCCTCGCTCGGGGAAGCGTGCTGAGCCTCTCCGAATTCGAGCTCCCTGGCCTCGGCTCCGACGCCCCCTTCACCCGGCGCGATCCTCCCACGGACGAGCGCCAACGGATCGAACAGGCGCTCGCGGCCAGCCGCGGCCGGGTCTACGGCATCGAGGGCGCGGCGGAGCTGCTCGGCATCCCGCCCACCACCCTCGAATCGCGCATCCGCCGGCTCGGAATCGACAAGCACGCATTCCGCCGACGCATGTCTGGCCGGTGACCCACTCCCGATCGCGCGAACGCCTCGAAGGCTGGGTCGACCTGCGCCACGTGGAAGTCGTCGTGGATGCACAACGGCGGCGCTGACCTCCGCTGCCTGCGCCCCTCGCCGGACCGATGCTGAACCCGACAACTCGCCACGAGCCGGGGCGTCTCGCTACGCATCGTGGGACTTCTTGCCCCGGCTTCCGCAGCGGACCATGGATGCCAGCGGTGGCATGGCACGTGCAAAAACGTGCGTCGCGACTGAAGAGCTGGGGCGGCAGTGCGGTTCCTCAAGTTCGCGTCCTGCCGGGCACAACATGTGGACCATTCTGGGTGGTCCCTCGAGCGGTGGCCATGATTCGAGGAATGACACACGCGACGATCCGACGATCCACCGGCACGTTCGCACTCGGCCTCGCCGCCCTCGCAGCCGTGACCCTTGTGAGCGTGTGGATCGGGTTCGATTCGGCCACGGCGGGTTTGCTGTACCTGATCGTCCTCACGCTGCTCTCGCCCGTAAGCGGCTTCCTCCCCGCGTTCCTGCTCTCCGTGCTCGCAGTCGCGGCACTCCAATTCTTCTTCGCCTCGCCGATCGGATCGTTCGAGCGGCTGCGCGTGCTCGACGTCGCAGAGCTCACGGCGTTCCTCGTCGTGGCGGGGGTCACGACGCGGCTCGTGAGTCGGGCGACGCGCGCCGCGCGGGACGCCGAGGCGCGCGCACGGCTCCTCGACCTCACCCACGATGCCGTCGTCGTGTTCGACCTGGACCGTCGGATCACGTACTGGAACCGCGGCGCGGAGAGGCTGTACGGCTGGACCGCCGCCGAGGCCCTTGGCCGCATCGGCCCGGATCTGCTGCAGGCGAAAGTCCCGGGGCCGTCCGACGACGTCATCGCTTCGGCGCTCGCGAAGACAGGCGTCTGGCAGGGCGAGGCCATCCACATGACGCGCGAGGGCAGGCACGTCGTCGTCGATGGCCGCATCGTGATGGAGCGGGACGAATCGGGCAAGCCCGTCGGCGTTCTCGCCACGACGAACGACGTCACGGACCGCAAGGCGGACGAGGAGAAGCTGCGGGCGGCGTTGGAGGCGCTCGCGCACGTGACGCGCCTGGCGACGCTCGGCGAGGTGAGCGCCTCCATCGCGCACGAGATCAACCAACCGCTCTCGGCGATCGTGAACAACGCGGCCGCGTCCCTCGTGCTGCTGTCCGACCCACAGCCGGACTTGGACGAGGTGCGCGCCGCGCTGGCGGACGTAGTGAACGACGCGGAGCGGGCGAGCGCGATCATCGAGCGCGTGCGGCAGATGTCGCGGCGCTCCGCGCCGCAGTACGCGCCCTGCCGCATCCACGAGATCGTGGACGACGTGGTGGCGCTCGCCGCGAGGGCGGCGGCGCTCCGCGGCGTAAAGATCGAGACCGACATTCCGCGGGACCTTCCGCCCGTGCTCGGGGACCGCGTCGAGCTCGAGCAGGTACTCTTGAACCTCGTGGTGAACGCGATCGACGCGATGAGCGATGTGTATCCGTCGGAACGACGGGTCGAGATCCGCGCCGTCAGGGGCACGGAAGATGGCCACCCCTCGGTGACGATCCGCGTCGCGGACCGCGGCGTTGGAATCGCGCCCGAGGAGACGCCCCGGCTCTTCGAGGCGTTCCACACGACGAAGCCGCACGGCATGGGGCTCGGCCTCGCGATCAGCCGCGCGATCGTCGAAGCGCACGGCGGGCGCCTGTGGGCGGAACCGAACCACGAGAAGGGAGCCGTCTTCGCTTTCCGCCTCCGGGCGGCGCAGGCAGTGGCCGCGGCATGAGCGACGCGGGGGCGACCGTCTTCGTCGTCGACGACGATCCCTCGGTGCGCCGCTCGACCGAGCGCCTGGTACGGTCCACGGGGTTCAGCGTTCGCGGGTTCGCGACCGGACAGGACTTCCTCGACCTCGTCGCCGCCGCGCGCGTGGAACGACCGGCCTGCGTCGTGCTCGACGTCCAGCTTCCTGGGCCAAGCGGGCTCGACCTCCAGCGCGAGCTCGCGAGCAGGGGCGCACGCATCCCGATCATCTTCCTCACGGGTCGGGGCAGCATTCCGATGTCGGTGCGCGCGATGAAGGAAGGCGCCGTCGAGTTCCTGACCAAGCCCGTCCGGTCTCGCGACCTGCTCGAGGCCATCCGCGCGGCCATCGCGGGGGATCGCGCATCGCAGGAAGAGCGCCGCGAGCTGGCGGCACTCCACGAGCGGTACGCCCGGCTCACGGCGCGCGAGCGCGAAGTGATGGCGCACGTCGTCTCCGGGCTGCTCAACAAGCAGATCGCCGGCGAGCTCGCCACGTCGGAGCGAACGGTCAAGTTCCACCGCGCGCACGTCATGGAGAAGATGCGGGCCGAGTCGCTCGCGGACCTCGTGCGCATGGCGACACGTCTCGGTCTCGGAACGTCCGCTGCGGCCGCACCTGTCCCCGACGACAGGTAGGGCTGCACCAAGGGACAGCTGACGAGGGCGCGTGCGCGCACCTAGGGTGCGGGCATGACGACATCGTCTGCCAGCCGCGAAGAGGAAGCGCGCGATTTCGTCGCGATCGTGGACGACGACGCCTCCGTGCGGCAGTCCCTGGATCGGCTGATCCGCTCGTTCGGCTACCGCACGCAGGTGTTCAGCTCGGCGGACGAGTTCCTGGCTTCCTCCGCGCCCGACCGGGCGGCGTGCCTTCTCCTGGACGTACGCATGCCCGGCATGGACGGTCTCACCTTGCAGGGCTGCCTGACCGAACGCGGTGCTCGCTTGCCCATCGTATTCATCACCGCGCTGGCCACTGACGAGGACGAGCGTCGCGCTCGAGCGGCCGGGGCGATCGGTTTCCTGCGGAAGCCGGTCGGCCCGGCGGCGCTTCGCCAGGCGCTCGACCAGTCGTTCGACACAGCGCGGTCCGCCCTAGGAGACCCGGATGTCGAGTGAGGCTTCGGTCCCGAGGCAGTTCCACCTGCTCTCGTTCGAGGGGCCCGACCTGTATGCGCGCGCCGGCGGCGTCGCGACGCGGGTCGTGGGGCTCGCCGAAGCGCTGGCGAGCCGCGGTTTCGACACGCACCTCTGGTTCGTGGGCGATCCGTCCGAGCCGGGAGTCGAGCGGCGGGGTCGACTGACCCTGCACCGCTGGTGCCAGTGGATCAGTCGCTACGCGCCGCTGGGCGTATACCAGAAGGAGGACGACAAGGAGCGCGATCTCGCCGCCTCGCTGCCGCCGTTCCTTCTGCGCGAGTTCCTGTCCCCGCATCTGAAGGGCGGCGGCGAGGCGGTGATTCTGGCCGAGGAGTGGCAGACGGCGCACGCGGCGATCCACCTCGACTGGCTGCTGCGCCGCGCCGGACTGCGGGAGCGCGCGATGCTCGTCTGGACGGCGAACAACCGGTTCGGCTTCGACCGCATCGACTGGCCGCGGCTCTCCGCGGCGAGCCACATCGCGACGGTGAGCCGCTACATGCGCGGCCGCATGCAGGCGCTCGGCGTCGATCCAATGGTGATCCCGAACGGGCTGGGGGCGGAGGCCTTCGTGCCGCCCGACGCGGCAGCGGTCGAGGCGCTGCGCCGTCTGACAGCGCACAGGACGCTGCTGGCCAAGATGGCGCGCTGGGATCCCGACAAGGGCTGGTTCGTCAGCATGGAGATCACCGCGAGCTTGAAGCGGCGCGGGGCACGACCGCTCCTGATCGCCCGCGGTGGGAGCGAGGCGTTCGGCCGGGCCGTGATCGCTCACGCCCGCGCGCGGGGCCTCACCGTCTCGCACCAGAGAGCCGCGACATCAGGCGTGGCGGGCCTGCTCTCCGCCGTCGCGGCCGGGCGCGACAGCGACGTCGTCGTCCTCGAGTCGCACGTGGACGCGATGCGCGGGGCGTGCTGCTCCGCGGCGCCGACGTGGTGCTCGCGAACAGCCGTCACGAACCCTTCGGCTTGGTCGGGCTCGAGACGATGGCCGTCGGGGGGATCGCCTGCACCGGGACGAGCGGCGAGGAGTACGCACGCGCCGGCGAGAACGCGCTCGTGATCGCGCGCGAGGACCCGGGCCAGTTCATCGCGCAGTTCGACTCCGTCTTCGCGAGCGCGAACCGCATCGAGGCGATGCGCCGGTCCGGGATGCGAACCGCGCGGGAGTATACGTGGCAGCGCGTGCTCGAGCGGCACCTGCTGCCTTGCATCGGCGCAATCGACGGATTCGCACGCGACGTGCTCCGCGTCGCGTGAAAGGAGGAATGAGATGTCCCTTCAGGGTCGAAGCAAGTCCCGCCTATCGGAGCCGGAGCTCCAGAAGCTGGACGCGCTCTGGCGCGCCTCCAACTATCTCTCCGTTGGAGAGATCTACCTGCTCGACAATCCGCTGCTGCGCAAGCCGCTGGAGCGCGCACACGTGAAGCCCCGGCTGCTCGGGCACTGGGGCACGACGCCTGGCTTGAACTTCCTCTACGTCCACCTGAACCGGGTCATCAACGAGCGCGACCTCAACATGATCTACGTGATCGGGCCCGGGCACGGAGGCCCTGCGCTGGTCGCGCACGCCTACCTCGAGGGGACCTACAGCGAGGTCTATCCCGACGTGAGCCAGGACGAGGAGGGCATGCGGAAGCTCTTCAAGCAGTTCAGCTTCCCGGGCGGGATTCCCAGCCACGTGGCGCCCGAGACGCCCGGCTCGATCCACGAGGGCGGCGAGCTCGGCTACGCGCTCTCCCATGCCTACGGCGCCGCCTTCGACAACCCCGACCTGATCGTGGCCTGCGTCGTCGGCGACGGCGAGGCCGAGACGGGGCCGCTGGCGACGGGCTGGCACGGCAACAAGTTCCTGAACCCGGCTCGGGACGGCTGCGTGCTCCCCATCCTGCACCTGAACGGATACAAGATCGCGAACCCGTGCTTCCTGGCGCGCATCCCGAGGGAAGAGCTCACCAAGCTTCTCGAGGGATACGGTTACAAGCCCTACTTCGTGGAAGGCCACGAGCCGGCGGCGATGCACGCGGCCATGGCCGAGACGCTCGAGCGGGTCGTCGGCGAGATCCAGGCGATCCAGGCCGAGGCGCGCGAGAGCGGGGCGCCGAAGCGCCCGGCCTGGCCGATGATCGTGCTGCGGACGCCCAAGGGTTGGACCTGTCCGCGCGAGATCGACGGCAAGCTCTGCGAGGGATACTGGCGGAGCCACCAGGTCCCGATGGGGGAGATGGATCGGCCGGAGCACCTGGCGATCCTCGAGCAGTGGATGAAGAGCTACCGACCGGAGGAGCTCTTCGACGAGCAGGGGCGGCTCGTTCCCGAGCTCGCCGCCCTCGCGCCCCGGGGCGAGCGGCGGATGAGCGCGAACCCGCACGCCAACGGTGGGCTCCTCCTGAAGGACCTGCGGCTGCCGGATTTCCGCGACTACGCCGTCGAGGTGGCCAGCCCCGGCGCGGCGACGGCCGAGTCGACCCGCTTCCAGGGCCGGTTCCTGCGCGACGTGATGCGGCTGAACCTCGAGCGGCGGAACTTCCGCATCTTCAGCCCGGACGAGAACAACTCCAACCGCTGGCAGGACGTCCTCGAGGTCACCAACCGCTGCTACATGGCCGAGATCCTGCCGGAGGACGACCACCTGTCGCCCGACGGCCGGGTCATGGAGGTCCTCTCCGAGCACCAGTGTCAGGGGTGGCTGGAGGGTTATCTGCTCACCGGACGGCACGGTTTCTTCAGTTGCTACGAGGCCTTCATCCACATCATCGACTCCATGTTCAACCAGCACGCGAAGTGGCTGAAGGTGTGCAACGACATTCCGTGGCGGCGCTCGATCGCGTCGCTGAACTACCTGCTCTCGTCTCACGTCTGGCGGCAGGACCACAACGGCTTGAGCCACCAGGATCCAGGCTTCATCGACCACGTGGTGAACAAGAAGGCCGAGGTGATCCGCGTCTATCTGCCGCCGGACGCGAACACGCTGCTCTGGGTCACCGACCGCTGTCTGCGCAGCCGCGACGTCGTCAACGTCATTGTGGCCGGCAAGCAGCCCGCGCCGCAGTGGCTGACCATGGACCAGGCGATCAAGCACTGCACCGCAGGCATCGGGATCTGGGATTGGGCCAGCAACGACCAAGGCAGCGAGCCGGACGTGGTGATGGCGTGCTGCGGCGACGTGCCCACGCTGGAGACGCTGGCGGCCGTCCAGCTGATCCGCAGCCACATGCCGGAGCTCAAGGTCCGCGTGGTGAACGTGGTCGACCTGATGCGCCTGCAGCCGGCAGAGGAACACCCGCACGGGCTCTCGGACAGGGAGTTCGACGTCCTGTTCACGAAGGACAAGCCGATCATCTTCGCCTTCCACGGCTACCCCTGGCTGATCCACCGGCTCACCTACCGGCGCACGAACCACAAGAGCCTGCACGTGCGCGGCTACAAGGAGGAAGGGACGACGACCACTCCCTTCGACATGGTCGTGCTGAACGAGCTCGATCGCTTCCACCTCGTGGAGGACGTGATCGACCGGGTACCGCAGCTCGGCACGCGGGCCGCCTACTTCAAGCAGGCGATCCGCGACAAGCTGATCGATCACAAGCAGTACATCGAGGCGCACGGCGACGACATGCCCGACATCACCGGATGGTACTGGTCGGGCGACGCGCGGCGCGGTGAGGTGGGGACCTCGACCGAGGCCGACAACGTCTGAGCCGAGGGGTGCTCCGTGGGGGTGGCGCGGGAGGACGTGACGATGCTCCGGGAGGGGATGCGGGTCGTCGAGACGCCTGCAGCCGCCGGAGCGGGGCGATGAAACCCCTTGTGCGGCGCGGCCGGAGCGCACCGCTCGGCGCGTCTGTGCACGGCGATGGCGTCAACTTCAGCGTGTTCTCGAAGAACGCGACGCGCGTCGATCTGCTCCTCTTCGATCGGGAGGACGCATCCCGCCCCTCCCGGACCATCGCCCTCGACCCCGAGCGAAACCGCACCTACCACTACTGGCACGTCTTCGTCCCGGGAATCGGCCCGGGACAGATCTACGCCTACCGCGCCCACGGGCCCTTCCAGCCGTCGGAGGGGCTGCGCTTCGACGCGCACCACTTGCTCCTCGACCCCTACGGCCTCGCCGTCGTGGGGGCCGATGGCGGTCGCCGCGATCGGGCCGGCGACGTCACGAGCTGCGCGATGAAGAGCGTCGTCGTGGATCCGCGCGCCTACGACTGGGAGGGCGACGTCCCGCTCCAGCGCCCATGCGTCCAGACGGTGATCTACGAGCTCCACGTGCGAGGCTTCACGAGGCACCCGAGCTCCGGCGTGGCCGCGGAGCGCGCCGGCACCTACGCGGGCCTGATCGAGAAGATTCCCTACCTGCAGGACCTCGGCGCAACCGCCGTCGAGCTGCTCCCCGTCTTCCAGTTCGATCCTGAGGACGCGCCGCCCGGGCTCTCCAACTACTGGGGCTACTCGCCGGTCTCGTTCTTCGCCCCGCATCGGCCCTACAGCGCGCGCCGGGATCCGCTTGGCCCGATGGACGAGTTCCGCGACATGGTGAAGGCGCTCCACCGCGCGGGGATCGAGGTCATCCTCGATGTCGTCTTCAACCACACCGCCGAGGGCGACGACCGCGGCCCGACGTTCTGCTTCCGGGGCTTCGGGAACGAGGCATACTACCTCTTGGAGGACGATCGCAGCCGCTACGTCAACTACACGGGGACGGGCAACACGCTCAACGCCAACCACGCCGTCGTGCGCAGGCTCATCCGGGAGAGCCTGCGCTACTGGGTCGAGCACATGCACGTGGACGGGTTCCGCTTCGACCTCGCCTCGATCCTGTCGCGCGACGAGTCGGGCCGCCTCCTGCCCAACCCGCCCATCCTGTGGGACATCGAGTCGGACCCGGTGCTGTCTGGGACCAAGCTCATCGCGGAGGCGTGGGACGCCGCCGGGCTCTACCAGGTCGGCACCTTCATCGGCGATACCTGGCAGGAGTGGAACGGCCGGTTCCGGGACGACGTCCGCCGCTTCCTGAAGGGTGACAAGGGCATGGTGTCGAAGGTCGCCTCCCGTCTCCTCGGCAGCCCGGATCTGTACAGCCACGAGGAGCGGGAGCCGGAGCAGAGCGTCAACTTCGTCACCTGCCACGACGGCTTCACCCTCCAGGACCTGGTCTCGTACGACGTCAAGCACAACGAGGCCAACGGCGAAGAGAACCGCGACGGCGCCGACGACAACGCGAGCTGGAACTGTGGCGCCGAGGGGCCCACCGACGATCCGGACGTCGAGGCGCTGCGCAGCCGCCAAATCCGCAATTTCCTTTCCCTCCTGCTCCTCGCCGTGGGGACACCCATGCTTACGATGGGAGACGAGATCCGGCGGACGCTGCGCGGGAACAACAACGCCTACTGCCAGGACAACGACATCAGCTGGCTCGACTGGACGCTCCTCGAGCGCCACCGCGACATCCACCGCTTCGTGAAGTCGTTGATCGCGTTTCGGATGCAACGCGACGTCGTGGCGGACCGGGCCGGCTTGACCCTCAACGAGCTGCTGAGTCGGGCCAACATCGAGTGGCACGGCGTCGAGCTCGGCCGCGCCGACTGGCGCGACTGCTCCCACTCGCTGGCCTTCACGATCACGAGCCTGCGCGGTCGCCTGCAGCTGCACGGCATGCTCAACGCGTACTGGGAGCTACTGCGCTTCGAGCTGCCGTCCCCGGCGGACGGGGGGAGCGCCTGGCTCCGCTGGATCGACACCTCGCTGACGTCGCCGGACGACATTCTCCCCTGGGAGAAGGCTCCAGCCGTTGCTGAGGACCACTACCTCGTGCAGCCCCGCTCCCTGGCGGTCCTGGTCGCACCGACCCCAGCAGGCGAGCCGTGACCGCGTCGCTCCGTCGGGCAGAGGAGGTGTTGCTCGTCCGGCACGGCCAGACCGCGTGGAGCGTCTCCGGGCAGCACACCGGGCGCACGGACCTACCGCTCACACCCGACGGTCGAGCGGCGGCGAAGCGACTCGCGCCCCGGCTGGCCGGCACCGACTTCGCCTTGGTCCTCACCAGCCCCCTCGAGCGCGCGCGCAGCACCTGCGATCTCGCGGGCCTTGGCGGCCGCATGCAGATCGACCCGGACCTCGCGGAGTGGAACTACGGCGCTTACGAAGGGCTCACCCCCGAGGAGATCCACCGCACGGCTCCGGGTTGGATGATCTTCACCGATGGCTGTCCCGGTGGCGAAAGCCCCGACCAGGTGGGGGCGCGCGTGGATCGGGTGATCGCGCGCGTGCAGGCCGCTGAGGGCCCCGTCGCGCTCTTCGCCCACGGCCACGTCTTCCGCGTGTTCGTGGCCCGCTGGATCAGTCTCCCGCCCACCCACGGGCGCCACTTCCTGCTCGACCCGTCCACCCTGAGCGTCCTCGGCTATTACCGGGGCGGTCCGGCCGTGCGGTGCTGGAACGCTCCGATCGAGGACGGGAGATCCACGCCATGACGCATTTCGCTCTGGAGGAGGTTGCGGCCGCCCTCGTCTCGGAGGGCAAGGGGATCCTCGCCGCGGACGAGACCGTGCCCACCCTGACGAAGCGCTTCGACGCGCACGACATCGCATCGACGCCGTCGAGCCGACGCGACTTCCGGGTGCTGATGCTCACGGCGCCCGGTGTCGCGCAGGCATTGAGCGCTGTCATCCTGCACGAAGAAACGCTGCGTCAGCAGAGTGCGGATGGAGAGCCGATCGCCTCCCTGTGCGGCCGGCTCGGCATCCTTCCCGGCATCAAGGTCGATCTCGGTGCGAAGCCCATGGCGGGCACGAGCGGAGAGCGCGTGACCGAGGGGCTCGACGGCCTGCGCGAGCGGCTCGCCGAGTACCGCGAGCTCGGCGCGAGGTTCGCCAAGTGGCGCGCCGTGCTCGACGTGGACGACACCCGACCCAGCGCCCGCTGCGTGACCGCGAACGCCCACGCGCTCGCCCGCTACGCGGCCCTCTGCCAGGAGCAGGGCTTGGCACCGATCGTCGAGCCGGAGGTGCTGATGGACGGGCGGCACGGCCTCGAGCGATGCGAGGAGGTGACCAGCCGGGTGCTGCAGGCCGTGTTCGCCGCCCTCTTCGAGCAGGGGGTCCTCCTCGAAGGCATGCTGCTCAAGCCGAACATGGTCCTCTCAGGCAAGGACTGCCCGCAGCAGGCCCCCGTCCCGTTGGTGGCCGCCGCGACGCTGCGCTGCCTGCGGCGTCGCGTGCCGGTCGCGGTCCCCGGCGTGGTTTTCCTTTCGGGGGGCCAGAGCGACGTTCTCGCGACGCGGCACCTCGACGCCATCAACCGCTCGGAGGGACCGAAGCCCTGGAAGCTCAGCTTCTCCTACGGGCGCGCGCTGCAGGACGCGGCGCTCGCGACCTGGCGCGGCAGCCCGGACAGCGTGGAGGCGGCCCAGCGTATCTTCCAGCGCCGCGCGCGCTGCAACGGGCTGGCGGCGATGGGCGCCTATGCGGGGGAGGAGGGCGAGCCCCGCTGGGGCGCAGCGGCCGTGGCCGCTCAGTCCGCCTGAGGCGGTGGCGAGTGCGCTCGGACCGTGGACCGCGCCTGAGAGCAAAAGAACGGAACGGCCTCGAGGGAGTGACCCGATGACGATCTCGCCAGCCGCAGGCAAGCCCGCCTCGAAGGACTTGTTGGTCGACGTGTCCCGTCTCGAGCGGGAGTACTTTTCGCGCAAGCCGGACCCGGAGGACCCTGCGCAGCGCGTCGCCTTCGGCACCAGCGGCCACCGGGGATCGTCGCTGCGCGGCTCGTTCACCGAGGCGCACATCGTCGCCATCACCCAGGCTATCTGCGACTACCGCCGCGGGCGGGGGATCGACGGTCCCCTGTACATGGGACGGGACACTCACGCTCTCTCCGGTCCTGCGCAGGCCACGGCGCTCGAGGTCCTCGCAGCCAACGGCGTGGAGACGGTGATCCAGCGCGACGACGGGTTCACGCCGACGCCGGTGATCTCGCACGCCATCCTCACGCACAACCGCGGCCGCAGCGCCCACCTCGCCGACGGCATCGTCGTGACGCCGTCGCACAACCCGCCGCAGGACGGGGGCTTCAAGTACAACCCGCCGAACGGGGGACCGGCCGACACCGAGGTCACCCGCTGCGTGCAAGACCGCGCCAACGAGCTCCTGGGCGCTGGGAATGCCGCGGTGAAGCGCGTGCCCCACGAGCAGGCGTTGCGCGCCCCTGGAACGCACGCAGAGGACCTGGTCCTTCCGTACGTGGAGGACTTGCGGAACGTCGTCGACATGGAGGCGATCCGGGGGGCGGGGCTCGCGCTGGCGGTCGACCCGCTCGGTGGCGCGGCGGTCCACTGCTGGGAGCCGATCAACGCGGTCTACGGCCTCGACATCGAGATCGTCAACCCGGTGGTCGATCCGACCTTCTCGTTCATGACGGTCGACCACGACGGGGCGATCCGCATGGACTGCTCCAGTCCGTACGCGATGGCGCGCCTGGTCGCGCTGAAGGACCGCTACCGCGTGGCCTTCGCGAACGACCCGGACGCCGATCGCCACGGGATCGTCACCCCCTCTGCGGGCCTGCTGGAGTCCAACCACTACCTCGCGGTGGCCATCCACTACCTGCTGACGCACCGGCCGGACTGGCCGCCGCAGGCGCTGGTGGGAAAGACCTTGGTCTCGAGCGGGCTGATCGACCGGGTGGTGGCGGACCTGGGCCGGCGTCTGTGGGAGGTCCCGGTGGGCTTCAAGTGGTTCGTCCCGGGGCTCTTGGACGGCACGTGCTGCTTCGGCGGCGAGGAGAGTGCCGGCGCGAGCTTCCTGCGGCGGGACGGCCTCGTCTGGACCACCGACAAGGACGGCCTGATCCTGGGCCTGCTCGCCGCGGAGATCACCGCGCGCACGGACCGCGACCCGGGCGAGCACTACCGCGCGCTCGCGGCTCGCCTCGGGTCGCCCTGCTACCGGCGGATCGACGCGCCTGCGACTCCCGAGCAGAAGGCGAGGCTCGCGAGGCTCTCCCCCGACGCCGTCCGGGCGACGCAGCTCGCGGGGCACGAGATCACCGCCCGGCTCACCCGGGCCCCGGGCAACGACGCGCCGATCGGCGGGCTCAAGGTCACGACGACCGCAGGCTGGTTCGCGGCGCGGCCCTCCGGCACCGAGGACATTTACAAGATCTACGCGGAGAGCTTCGAGGGGCCCGCGCACCTCGAAGCGATCCTGCGGGAAGCGCGAGGAATCGTGAACGATGCCCTCGCCGGAGGAATCGCATGACGGCTGCACGGACGCTCTACGATCTCGGTCAGAGTCTTTGGCTCGACAACATCACCCGCGATCTGCTGGATCAGGGCACCCTCAAGGCTTACGTCGAGGGGCTCTGCGTCACCGGGCTCACGTCGAACCCCACGATCTTCGAGCACGCGATGCGGAGCAGCGCGGCCTACGACGCTGCCGCCCGGAGCCGGCGGAGCGGGGGCCGGTCGGGCGAGGAGCTCTTCTTCGACCTCGCACTCGAGGACCTGACCCGCGCGGCGGATCTCCTCCGGCCGGTGCACGATCGGACGGGCGGCGTCGACGGATGGGTCTCGCTGGAGGTCTCCCCGCTGCTGGCGCACGACACCGCGGCCACGATCGAGGCGGCCCGACGCCTGCATGCGCGGGCGGAGCGGCCGAACCTGTTCATCAAGATTCCCGGCACCAAAGAGGGCCTCCCCGCGATCGAGGAGGCCGTCTTCGGGGGCGTGCCGGTCAACGTGACGCTGCTCTTCTCCCGCGAGCAGTACCTGGCCGCCGCCGAGGCGTACGTCCGCGGCATCGAGCGCCGCATCGAAGCGGGGCTGCGGCCCGACATCGCCTCCGTCGCATCGCTGTTCGTCAGCCGGTGGGACGCCGCCGTCGCCGACCGGGTACCGAATCCGCTCCGCAACCGGCTAGGGATCGCGATCGCCCAGCGAACCTACCGCGCCTACCGCGAGGCGATTGCCTCTCCGCGGTGGCAGCGGATCTACAACCGCGGGGGCCGTCCCCAGCGCCTGCTCTGGGCGAGCACCGGCACGAAGGATCCCGCGGCGCCGCCGCTGCTCTACGTGCAGTCGCTCGCCGCGCCTCTCACCGTGAACACCATGCCCGAAGCGACGCTGAGGTTGCTCGCCGGCGAGGGCGAGATCGGGCCGCCGCTCCGACATCGACGGCGGGGACTGCGAGCGGGTACTCGCGCGGTTCGCCGAGGCGGGGTTCGACGTGGACGCGCTCGCCGCCCAGCTCCAGGAGGCGGGCGCGCGCGCGTTCGCCGACTCGTGGAACTCGCTGATGGGCGTGATGGAGACGAAGGGCGCGGCGCACCCAGGGGAGCAGTCCTTCGCATGAGAGCCGCCGGCACGCTGCTGACGGAGCGCTCGGCGTGGAAGGCGCTCCGAGCGCACCACCGCGAGGTCGGCGCTCTCCACCTTCGAGAGCTCTTCGCGGAGGACCCGGGTCGAGCCGAGCGGATGACGGCCGAGGCCGCCGGTCTCTGCCTCGACTACTCCAAGAACCGGATCACCGACGAGACGCTCGCCCTGCTGGTCCGGCTCGCACGGGAGTGCGGCCTGCGCGAGGCAATCGACGCGATGTTCCGGGGCGAGAAGATCAACGTCACGGAGAACCGGGCGGTGCTCCACGTCGCACTGCGCGCGCCGCGGGACGCGACAATCGAGGTCGACGGCGAGAACGTCGTGCCCCGCGTCCACGCGGTCCTCGACCGCATGGACGACTTCGCACGCCGTGTACGGGGCGGGGCGTGGACGGGACACAGCGGCCGGCGCATCCGCAACGTCGTCAACATCGGCATCGGCGGCTCCGACCTGGGGCCTGCGATGGCCTACGAGGCGCTGCGCCACTACAGCGATCGCGCGATGCGGTTCCGCTTCGTCTCGAACGTCGACGGCACCGACTTCGCAGAGGCCGTTCGCGATCTCGACGCGGCGGAGACCCTCTTCATCGTCTCGTCGAAGACTCTCACCACGCTCGAGACGATGACCAACGCCAGGACCGCCCGCGCCTGGTCGGTCGAGGCCCTGGGCGGCGACGAGGCGTCCGTCGCGAGACACTTCGTGGCGGTCTCGACCAACGCGGCCGAGGTGGCGAAGTTCGGAATCGACCCGGCCAACATGTTCCCGTTCTGGGACTGGGTGGGCGGCCGCTACTCGATGACGTCGGCGATCGGCCTCGCGACGACGATCGCGGTCGGGCCGGAGCGCTTCCGAGAGCTCCTGCAGGGCTTCCACGAGATGGACGAGCACTTCCGCAGCGCGCCGTTCGAGCGCAACCTGCCCGTGCTGCTGGGGCTGCTCGCGGTCTGGTACGGCGACTTCTTCGGCGCGCAGACCCTCGCCGTCCTGCCGTACGACCAGTACCTGAGGCGGCTCCCCGCATACCTCCAGCAGCTCTCGATGGAGAGCAACGGCAAGCGGGTCACCGCGGACGGCACGCCCGTCGCCTACGACACCGCCGCGATTTGTTGGGGAGAGCCAGGGACCAACGGGCAGCACTCCTTCTACCAGCTGATCCATCAGGGCACTCGCCTCGTTCCCTGCGACTTCATCGCCTTCGGCGAGCCCCTCCACCGCATCCCGCGCCATCACGACGTGCTGCTCGCCAACCTGCTCGCGCAGGCAGAGGCCCTCGCCTTCGGCAGGACGGCGGAGGAGGTCGCCGCCGAGGGCACGCCCGAGGAGCTGGTCCCGCACCGCGTGTTCGAAGGCAACCGGCCCTCGAGCGTCCTGTTCGCGGCGCGGCTCACGCCGAAAACCCTCGGCAACCTGGTGGCGCTCTACGAGCACAGCGTGTTCACGCAGGGGACCATCTGGAACCTCGACTCGTTCGACCAGTGGGGTGTCGAGCTCGGCAAGGTGCTGGCGCAGCGGATCCTGCCGCAGCTCGAGGCGGAAAGGGCGCCGGCGCTCGAACACGACGCCTCCACGAACGCGCTCATCCGCCGCTGCCGCAGCGTGCGGGGAAGGCCATGAGCGAGGGGGCGAACAGCGCCGAGTAGCCGGTCGCGAGAACCTCGCGGCGGTCGAAGCTGTCCTCGAGGACAGTAGGGCGCTGCACCAATAGACAGCTGCTTGCGAGGCGTCGCCGCGCCTAGCGTGCGGGCATGGCGAGTTCCTTGCCGGTGCGGCGCACGGCAGTCGGTCGGCGGCAACGGGCGGCACTGCTGCTCGCGATCGCGATCTCCGGCTGCGCGATCGGGCCCAACTACGCCCGGCCGGAGCTCCACGAGCCGCCGCGCTTTCGCGACCACGCTGAGGAGCAGGCGTCGATCGCGGACCTGCCTTGGTTCGAGGTGTTCGAGGACCCGATGCTCCAGGAGCTGGTGCGCGAGGCGTTGGCGAACAACCGTGACCTGCGGGCCACGGTGGCGCAGGTCGAGCTGGCGCGCGGGCTCGCCGCCGTGCAGCGCGGCCAGCTGTTCCCATCCGCCGGCTACGAGGGCGACGTGTCGCGCGGCGAGGACACGGCCTTCGGCACGCCGACGCCGGGTCGCGGCACGAAATCCGACTACCTCGCCGCGCTGAACGTGGCTTGGGAGCTCGACGTGTGGGGCCGCATTCGCCGCGCCACCGAGGCCGCGCGCGCGGAGATGCTCGCCACGGAGGCCTTCCGGCGGGGCGTGGTGCTCTCGCTGGTGTCGGGCGTCGCCCAGGCCTACTTCGAGCTGCGCGAGCTCGACCTCGAGCTCGAGATCGCTCGGCGCAACGTGCAGACCTTCACCGAGACGCGCGACCTGTTCCAGCGCCAGTACCAGGGGGGCGTCGCCTCGCGACTCGACCCGCTACGCGGCGAGGCTGCCCTCGCCCAGGTGGCGGCGACAGTGCCCGACCTCGAGCAGCGCATCGTGCAGAAGGAGAACGAGCTCTCGGTGCTCGTCGGGAGGTCGCCGGAGTCGATGCCGCGGGGCGGCCAGCTGACGGAGCAGGTGCTGCTGCCCGAGGTACCGGCCGGAGTGCCGTCGCTGCTGCTGACCCGCCGGCCCGACCTATTGGAGGCCGAGCAGACGCTGGTCGCTGCAAACGCGCGCATCGGCGCTTCGCTCGCGAACTTCTTCCCGCGCATCGGGCTGACCACGCTCTACGGGAGCGTCAGCAGCGACCTCTCCTCGCACCTAGCGAGCGGCACCGGCATCTGGTCGGCGAGCGCAGCCGCCGCGGGCCCGATCTTCACCTTTGGCCGCACCTGGTACTTCTGGCGCGCCTCGCAGGCCGCCGCGGAAGCGGCCCGCAACGACTATGAGCAGACCTTGTTGGCGGCGCTGCAGGACGTCTCGAACGCGCTCGTCGCGCGCGAGAAGCTCGCGCTCGTCCGGCTCGAACAGCAACGCGCGGTCGAGACCCTCACGGAGTCGCTGAGCGTTGCGCGTATGCGCTACGCGGGTGGGCGCGCGACCTACCTCGAGGTGCTGGACGCCCAGCAGCAACTCTTCCCCGCCGAGAACGACCTCGCCCGCACCCGCCGCGACGAGCTGCTCGCGATGGTCTCGCTCTACCGCGCGCTCGGCGGCGGCTGGAAGCAGGAGTCCGAGGCACCTGAAGTGCCGAGTCCGCTGGCGCCTTGACGCGCGTGGAGAAGGACTTATGAGCTGGACGCAGGAGCACGCCCCCCACTCTGCCGCGCCTGTACCGAGGCAGCAGGGAACAGAAGCCCGCATTCATGAGGTCAAGTCCATGGCAAGCCGAAACCAAGGCGCAGCGAATGCACCCGCGACCCAAGCCCAGAGCGGTGCAAGCGCCGCGCGCCGTCGCCGGCTCTGGTTGCCGCTTGGCGCGCTCGGGCTCGCAGCCCTCGGCGCCGCTGCGTATGCGTACTGGTGGCTGCACCAGCCGCGCCTCCCTTCAGGCTTTGCGTCCGGCAACGGCCGGGTTGAGG
>CAVQTC010000012.1:0-207475 GCA_963716275.1 uncultured delta proteobacterium
CCGCCTGAACGAAGTCCTGGCGAGGCACACCGGGCAGAGCGTCGACCAGATCGCTCGGGACACGGAGCGCGACTACTATATGGATGGAACGAGGCGCAGCGCTACGGCCTCGTGGACCAGGTGGTCGCGCATCGTCCGCGACCGGCGAAGGTGGCGGGGACGACGGCGCAGCGCGCGCTGACGGGGGCGGGGAAGACGTGAAGAAGCGGGACGACAACGGCAACCTGTCGTGCTCCTTCTGCGGCAAGCGCCAGACGCGAGGTCCGCAAGCTCATCGCCGGCCCCACGGTCTACATCTGCGACGAGTGCATCGAGCTCTGCAACGACATCATCGCCGAGGAGACGGCCAGGAGGAGCAGCGGCGCGAGACCTCGCGCGTGCCGACGCCGCACGAGATCAAGGCCATCCTCGACGACTACGTGGTCGGCCAGGACCGCGCCAAGAAGGTGCTCTCCGTCGCGGTCTACAACCACTACAAGCGCATCGAGCAGCGCGCGGCCAGCTGCGGCGACGTGCGAGCTCCAGAAGTGCAACATCCTGCTCGCTCGGCCCGACGGGCTCCGGCAAGACGCTGCTCGCCCAGACGCTCGCCGCAGATGCTCAACGTGCCGTTCACCATCGCCGACGCCACCACGCTCACCGAGGCCGGCTACGTCGGCGAGGACGTCGAGAACATCATCCTGAACGCTGCTCCAGAACGCCGACGACGACGTCGAGCGCGCCCAGCGCGGCATCGTCTACATCGACGAGATCGACAAGATCGCGCGCAAGAGCGAGAACCCCTCGATCACCCGCGACGTCTCGGGCGAGGGCGTGCAGCAGGCGCTGCTGAAGATCCTCGAGGGCACGATGGCCAACGTCCCGCCCAAGGGCGGCCGCAAGCACCCCCAGCAGGAGTTCATCCAGGTCGACACCACGAACATCCTGTTCATCTGCGGCGGCGCCTTCAACGGCCTCGACCAGATCATCGCAGCGCCGCATCGGCGCAGCAGGGCATCGGCTTCGGCGCCGAGATGCGACACGCAAGCGAGGACCGCAAGCTCGGCGACCTGCTGCGCGAGGTGCAGCCCGAGGACCTGATCAAGTTCGGCATGATCCCCGAGTTCATCGGCCGCCTGCCGGTCATCGCGACGCTGCGACGAGCTCGACGAGGAGCGCGCTCATCGACATCCTGACCGGAGCCCAAGAACGCGCTCGTGCAAGCAGTACCAGAAGCTCTTCGAGATGGAGGACGTGAAGCTGCGCTTCACCGACGACGCGCTGCGCGCGGTCGCCGCGCAGGCGCTCGCGCGCAAGTCCGGCGCGCGCGGCCTGCGCGCCATCCTCGAGGAGCGCCATGCTCGACGTCATGTACGAGATCCCGTCGCGCGACGACGTGGACGAGTGCGTGGTGAACGAGGAGGTGATCGAGCAGGGCGCGGCGCCGCTATTGGTATACAAGCGGGAGGCGGAGTCCGCCTGATCCGCCGCGTCTGGGCCCGGTGAGGAGAGCAGATGTCCTTCTTCAAGAGCGACGATCCGAAGGGCGGGGCGCCCGAGCCGGCCCCCGCCGAACGCGTGGTGCCGCTCTTGCCGCTGCGCGACATCGTGGTCTTCCCGACCCATGGTGGTGCCGCTGTTCGTGGGGCGGCCCAAGTCGATCCACGCGCTCGAGGACGCCATGGCGGGCGGCCGCGAGCTCTTCCTCGCCGCCCAGCGCGAAGCGGGCAAGCGACGAGCCCGACGCCGACGACATCTACCGGGTCGGCACGCTCGGCTCGATCATCCAGCTGCTGCGCCTGCCCGACGGCACCGTGAAGGTGCTGGTGGAGGGCAGCGCGCGGGCGCGCGTGAAGCGCATCCCGCAGAACGAGCCCTTCTTCACGGTCGAGATCGAGGTGATCGAGGAGGGCGAGGCCAAGGGCGCCGAGATCGAGGCGCTGATGCGCAGCGTGCACCAGACCTTCGAGAACTACGTGAAGCTCAACAAGAAGGTGCCCGCCGAGGTGCTGCAGAGCGTGGGCAGCATCGACCGACTCCGGCGCGCCTCGCGGACACGGTCGCCACGCATCTGACCTTGAAGCTCGAGGACCGCCAGCGGCTGCTCGAGACTGGCCGACGCCGCCAAGCGGCTCGAAGCGGCTCTACGAGCCTGATGCAGGCCGAGATCGAGGTGCTCGCAGGTCGAGAAGCGCATCCGCGGCGCGCGTCAAGAAGCAGATGGAGCAGCACGCAGAAGGAGTACTACCTGAACGAGCAGATGCGGGCGATCCAGAAGGAGCTGGCGGCGAGCGCGACGAGTTCAAGAACGAGATCCAGGAGCTGGAGGAGAAGCTCAAGAGCAAGAAGATGCCCGAGGAGGCGCGCGAGCGGATCGAGAAGGAGCTCCAGCAAGCTGAAGATGATGTCGCCGATGGCCGCCGAGGCCACGGTCGTGCGCAACTACATCGACTGGATGCTCTCGCTGCCCTGGCAGGACTACAAGCGAAGAGAACCACGACGTGGTCGAGTGCCGAGCGAGATGCTCAACGAGGACCACTACGGCCTGGAGAAGCCCAAGGAGCGCATCGTCGAGTACCTCGCCGTGCAGGCGCTGGTCGAGAAGATGAAGGGCCCGATCCTGTGCTTCGTCGGGCCTCCGGGCGTCGGCAAGACCTCGCTGGGCAAGTCCATCGCCCGCGCCACCGGGCGCGACTTCGTGCGCATCTCCCTGGGCGGCGTGCGCGACGAGGCGGAGATCCGCGGCCACCGCCGCACCTACATCGGCGCGCTGCCCGGCAAGATCATCCAGTCGCTCAAGAAGGCCGGCAGCGGACAACCCGGTCATCCTGCTCGACGAGGTCGACAAGATGTCGATGGACTTCCGCGGCGACCCCTCGGCGGCGCTGCTCGAGGTGCTCGATCCCGAGCAGAACCACACCTTCAACGACCACTACCTCGACCTCGACTACGACCTCTCGCGACGTGATGTTCATCACGCACGGCGAACACGCTGCACCGCATCCCGCGTGCCGCTGCAGGACCGCATGGAGATCATCCAGCTGCCGGGCTACACCGAGAGCGAGAAGCTCGCGATCGCGCGCGACTACCTGGTGCCGAAGCAGCTCGAGGCGAACGGCCTCGAGCCGCGCCTGATCGAGATCAACGACGACGCGATCCTCGAGATCGTCCGCTACTACACGCGCGAGAGCGGCGTGCGCAACCTCGAGCGCGAGATCGCCTCGATCTGCCGCAAGGTGGCGCGCGACGTGGTGAAGGCCGGCAAGGACAAGGCCCGCAAGGCGAAGATCTCGCCGGTGCAGGTGCGCAAGCTACTGGGCGTGCACCGCGTTCCGGCACGGCGAGGTGGAGGAGGCGGACCGCGTGGGCGTGTGCACCGGCCTCGCCTAGACCGAGGTGGGCGGCGACCTGCTGCAGACCGAGGTCGCGGTGACGCCGGGCAAGGGCAAGCTCGTGATCACCGGCCAGCTCGGCGAGGTGATGCAGGAGTCGGCCCAGGCGGCCATGTCCTACGTGCGCTCGCGCGCGAAGCAGCTCGGGCTGGTGTCCGACTTCTACTCGAAGGTGGACATCCACGTCCACGTGCCCGAGGGCGCGATCGCCCAAGGACGGCCCGACCGCGGGCATCACGATGGCCACCGCGCATCGCGCTCGGCGCTGACGCGCGTGCCGGTGAAGTCGAGCGTCGCGATGACGGGCGAGATCACGCTGCGCGGGCGAGTACTGCCGATCGGCGGTCTCAAGGAGAAGCTGATCGCGGCCCACCGCGGCGGCATCAAGACCGTGGTGATCCCGAAGGAGAACGAGAAGGATCTCAAGGAGATGCCCGTGCACATCAAGCGCGGCCTCACCTTGATTCCCGTCGAGCACATGGACCAGGTGCTCGGCGCCGCGCTCGCGATCGCGGATGTGGCGGGCTGGCTGCGGCCGGGCGAGGTCGTGATCGAGTCGATCTTCGAGGGCCCCGAGCAGGCCGCCGGCTCGCCGGCGGTCAACTGACCCGCGTCTCGGGGACGAAGCGCCAGACGAGCGGCGCCGCGACGAGCGGCGCCAGCGCGAGCCAGGCGACCGCAAGGGAAGTGGCGCCGAGGCGCGGCGCGAGCGCGCCCACCGCGAAGGGGGCGAGCACGAGGCCCGTGCGCCCGAGTAGGTTGTTCGCGAAGCCGAGCGCGCCCGCGCGGAGCGCGGTCGGAAAGAGCTCGGCGGTGACCGTGCTCGCGAGGGTCCAGACGCCGCCGAGCCCGATCAGCGCGAGGTAGCCGCCCGCGATTGCCGCGCCGCTGTGCGCCCGGTGGCAGACGAGCGCCGCCAGCGTGCAGGTGGCCAGGTAGGCGACCAGCGCCGGCCGGCGGCCGACGCGGTCCATGGCGAAGCCGGCGAGCGTGTAGCCCAGCGCCGCTGCCGGGAGGGCGCCCCAGGCGAGGCGCTGCAGGTCGGCGGCGTTCCAGCCGCGCTCCTGGAAGACGACCGTCGTGAAGAAGCCGAGCGCGGCTCCCGACCAGAAGTTGATCGCGAAAAAGGTAGCCGTGGCGACGGCGAAGCGCGGGCGCAGATCCGGAGCGACGAGCTCCGCGAGCTCGCGCAGCTCCGCTCGCCAGGGCCGCGCGCGCAGCGCGGCGAACGCGCCCGTCTCGCGCAGCGTGCGCGCGTAGAGCGGCAGGAGCACGAGCGGCAGAGCCCCGAAGCCGAAGAGCCCGCGCCAGCCCGGGCCGAGCTCCTCGAGCGGCGCGAGCAGGAAGAAGGGGAGGCCCGCGCCCACACCCGCGAAGGCGCCGAGCACCCCGCTCGCGCGGCCGCGCACCGCCGGCGGCAGCTCTTCGGCGATCATCACGTACGCGAGCGCGAGCTGCGTCGCCATGAAGAAGCGCGCCGCGAGCTGGAGCGCCGTGAAGGCGGCGAGGCTCCCCGCCGCGGAAGTCGCGAGGGAGAAGAGCGCGTAGCCGCCCAGCGAGACCAGAAAGATCGGCCGGCGCCCGAGGCGATCGGCGGCGCGGATCGCGAACGCAGCGCCGATCATGCCCAGCGACGAGAGGCCGAGGGCGCGCGCGCACTCGGGCCCCGTCGCGTCGAACTCGCGGCCGATCACCGGGAGCACGAGCTGCGCCAGCGCCGTGTCGAACCCTCGAAGTCGTCGCCGCGCGCTCGCGGGCACGCGGGGGGTGGTGCATCCTCGGGAGTCCTCGCTCGGGCGAGAGCTGGGAGCTCGCATGTCGCAGGAGAATCCCCGACCGCATCCGCGATCGGAGCGACGAGAGCGCATGGGAGCGCGACGACGCTGGGCCCCCGCGAGACGCTCGCCCCGGCGCTAGCCGCGAGCGAGCGCAAGGACGCCTTCGAGACGCAGGCGCTGCACTGGCCGGTGGAGCGGCTCGTACACGCCCGCTCGATCTCGAGGCGCTGGGCTTCGACTACCTGCGCGACGTCGGCTTCCCCGGCGAGTACCCCTACACGCGCGGCACCGAGCCGAACGGCTACCGCAGCCAGCTCTGGACGATGACGCAGGTGACCGGCTTCGGCACCGGCGAGGAGTGGGCGCAAGCGCGCGCAGCTACATGCTCGACCAGGGCCTCTCGGGCCTGATCATCGAGTACGACCTGCCGACCACCAACGGCTACGACTCGGATCACCCGCTCGCGGCGGGCGAGGTGGGCCGCGCCGGCACCGCGATCGACACGCTCGCCGACATGGAGGCCGCGCTCGATTTCCCCTTCGACAAGCTCCGCCACCTGACCTCGGTCTGCAACGGCCCGCAGCCCGTGAACCTCGCGATGATCCTCGCCGCGCTCGAGAAGAAGGGCGTCGACCCGCGCGTCGTTCACGCTGCAGATGCCCAACGCGATCCTGATCGAGTACACGTGCGTGGGCCGCTACATCTTCCCGCCCGAGCACGGGCTGCGGATCGCGACGGACGTGATCGAGTACGTGATCCGCAACCACCCGAACTGGCTCCCGATCTCGGTGGTGAGCGCGCAGCTCTACGCCGCGCGCGCGAACCCGGTGCAGGAGCTCGCCTTCGGCTTCTCGATCGCGATGCAGTACCTCGACAGCGTGCTCGCGCGCGGGCTTCACGGTCGACGAGGTCGCGCCGTACTTCAGCTTCATCACCGGGCGTCGACATGGACTTCTTCGAGGCGGTCGGGAAGCTGCGCGCCTACCGCAAGATCTGGGCGCGCCTGCATGAAGGAGCGCTACGGCGCGCAGACGCCGCGAGTCGCTGAAGCTCAAGCTGATGGCCTCGCCGGGCACGATGTCGCTCACGCTCCAGCAGCCGCTCAACAACATCGCGCGGCTCGCGATCCAGATGCTGGCCTGCGCGCTCGGCGGCGGCGGCCAGACGATGACGACGCCGCTGCACGACGAGGCGCACGCGCTGCCGAGCGAAGAGGCGATCGCGGTGGGCGCGGCGATCCAGCAGATCGTCGCCCACGAGATCGGGCGCCGCGGACACGCGTCGATCCGCTCGCGGGCTCGTACTACGTCGAGGTGATGACCCGGCGCATCGAGGACGCCGTCTTCGCCGAGATCGAGAAGATCGACGCGATGGGCGGCGCGCTCGCGGCGATCCAGACCGGCTACTTCCAGCGCGAGCTGGCGCGCGAGCAGTTCGAGCGCAACCGCGCGCTCGAGACCGGCGACGCGCAAGCTCGTGGGCGTGAACCACGGCGCGCGCGACGGGCAAGAAGCGCGCGATCGAGCATCTTCCGGCTCGACCGACAGCGAGCGGCGCCAGATCGAGCGGCTGCGCGCGGTGCGCGCGCGAGCGCGACGCCGGCAAGGTCGCCGAGGCGCTCGAGCAGGTGCGCGAGGCCGCCGAGGGCGACCGAGAACCTCGTGCCGCCGATCCTCGAGGCGGTGAAGCTCTACGCCACGCAGGGCGAGATCTGCGACGTGCTGCGCGAGGTGTTCGGCACCTACACCCGGACTCGCTGACGACGGGCGTCTAGTGCCGGCGCGGCGGCGAGCGCCGCATCCGCGTGCTGCTCGCCAAGCTCGGGCTCGACAGCCACACGATCGGCGTCACGGTGATCGCGCACGCGCTGCGCGATGCCGGCATGGAGGTGATCTACAGCGGGCTCAAGCAGACGCCCGAGATGGTGGTGACGACCGCCATCCAGGAGGACGTCGACGTGGTCGGCCTCTCGAGCCTCTCGGCGGCGCACATGCAGCACTTGCCGCGCGTGGTCGGAGCTGCTGCGCGAGCACGGCGCCGGCGACAAGCTCGTGATCGCGGGCGGCGTGATCCCCGCAGAGGACGCGCCGGCTCTCGAGGCGGCGGGCGTCGCAGCAAGATCTTCACGATGGGCGCCACGACCGACGAGATCGTCGCCTACATCCGCGCCTGGTGGGCGGCCCGCCCGTGAAGACCCTGGCGCTGATCGTGCGGCGGCCCGACCTCTCGCGCCCTGAGTTCCGCGCCCACTACGAGGAGGTGCATGCCCCCCTGGCGACGCCGCTCATGCGCGGCCTCTTGCGCTACGTGCGCCACCACGTGCAGGAGGAGATTCTACGGCGTCCCGCCCTTCGACTCCCTCTCGAGCTTCACCTATCGCGACGCCGCGGCGGCGCGGGCGGTGATGGCGCGCGTGGAGGGTCCGGAAGGCGCGGCGCTCCGGCGCGACGAGCTCACCTTCATGGACAAGCCCCGCAACAGCTTCTTCGCCGTGCGCGAGGAAGCCGAGAGCGGGGCGCGCGTCGCGCCGGCGGTGCTGCGAGCGCTCGCCCTGGTGAAACGCGCGCCGGGCGCGCGCGCGCTCGTGCCCCCGCGCGAGGCCGTGCGCGGGCTCACCTGGGAGCTTCACAACGAGGCCCTCGCGCAGTTCGGGGCGCCGCCCTTCGACAGCGTCTGGCAGCTCCACGCGGCCGAGGACTCGGGCCTCGCCGTCTGGGCCGAGCGCGCGGCGGGGGAGGGGGCTCGGGTCTGCGTCGTGCGCGTCTTCGAGGACGAGACGCCGATTCCAGCGGGTGGAGTCCTGTGAGCGGGGCGGATCTCAGCGAGGCCTCCGTGCTCTCCGAGGCGCGCGCGCGCACGGGCCTCGCAGCTCTCGGGCCCGACGACTTCCGCGAGCCCCTGCGCCGGCTCCTGCACGCTCTCGCGAGCGAGGCGCGCCTCAGCGACGCGGGCCGTGCGGCCCAGCGCGAGCGCATCGTCGGGCTGCTCGCGAACCGCCTGCGCGTCGAGGACTGCATCGCGCGCCACCCCGAGATCCTCGAGGAGGAGCTCGCGCCGGCGCTCGCGATCGTGGGGCTCGCGCGCACCGGTACGACGCTCCTCCACCGCATGCTCGCGAGCGATTCGCGCTGGCTCGCATTGCACTGGTGGGAGGCCCGCCAGCCCGCGCCCTGGCCGGGGAGCGAGGGCGCGCCGTGCGACCCCCGCATCGCCGACGCCGAGCGCGAGGTCGAAGCGATGCTCCACGCCTCGCCCGACCTGATCGCCGCCCACCCCATGGACGCGCAGGCGCCCGACGAGGACATCCTCCTGATCGAGCACGCCTTCCGCTCGACCGTGCCCGAGGCCTTCGCTGTGATCCCGAGCTTCGGGGCCTGGCTCGAGGCGGAGGATCCCGCGCCCGCCTACGCCTATCTCGCGCGCCTCTTGCGCCTCCTCCAGTGGCAGAAGCACCGGCGTGGGGAGCCGGGCCGCCGCTGGCTGCTGAAGACGCCCTTTCATCTGGGCAATCTCGACGCGCTCTTCGCGGCGCTCCCGGGTACGCACGTGGTGCTCACGCACCGGGATCCGCGCGAGACGATTCCCTCCTTCGCGAGCCTGAACTACACGCTCACCCAGGTCGGGAGCCCGCACGCCGAGGCGCGCGCGGTGGGCCAGATCTGGGCCGGAAAGATGCAGCGCGCGCTGGGCCGCGCCCTCGCCGCGCGCGAGCGCGCGCCGGCGCGCTTCCTGGACGTCGCCTACGCCGCGCTCGTGGCCGACCCGCTCGCGCAGGTCGAGCGCATCTATCGCTTCGCCGGCCTCGAGCTCACGGCTGCGGCGCGCGACGCGATGCGCGCGTGGAGCGAGGAGAACGCCCGAGACCGCCGCCCCGTGCACGCCTACACGCTCGCGGAATTCGGCTTCACCGACGAGAGCATCCGCCGCGACTTCGCCCCCTACCAAAGGCTCCTCGAGAGCCTCGAAGCAAGGAGTCCAGCATGATCCGATCGCGCCTCTTCTTCGCCTTTGCGGCGCTCGCGCTCGCAGCGCCCGCCGCGGCCGACCTGGTGCGCCTCACGAACGGGGACGTGCTGAGCGGCACGATCGTCGAGCAGACGGACGCGGGCGTGGTGCTCGACCACGCGCAGCTCGGGCGGCTCACGCTCAAGCCCGACCAGGTGCAGGCGGCGGTGACCGGAGACGAGAAGCTTCCGGCCGTGCCTGCACCGCCTCGACCCGGCGTGGCGGGGACGAGCTTCCTGGCCGGCTGGACCAAGCAATTTCAGCTCGGGCTCTCGGGCGCGAGCGGCAACTCGAGCGACGCCGACTTCCTGGGCGGCCTGCGCGGCAGCTTCGCGGACGACACGCGGCGCTGGAACTTCGACTCGGCCTACGTCTACTCGGAGGCCGACGGCGTAAAGGAAAAGGACGAGGCCTACGCCACGCTCGTGCGCGACTTCCTGTTCCCGACCAAGCGCTACTTCGTCTTCCTCGGCGGCCGCTACGACTACGACCAGTTCGAGGACTGGGATCACCGCGCCAACCTCACGAGTGGCGCCGGCTACTCGTTCATCGATCGCGAGACCTTCGACTTCCGCGGCCGCGGGGGCCTCGGCGTCATCAAGACCTGGGGCGCGCCCGGCGACGACAAGTACGAGCTCGAGGGCGTGCTCGGGCTCGAGACCGAGTGGATTCCCACGGACCGCCAGAAGCTGAGGGTGGCCAACACGTTCTTTCCGTCGCTCACGGACACGGGCGAGTTCCGCAACCTGACGACCGTCGACTGGACGCTCGCGCTCTCGGACGGCCTCGGCCTCTCGCTGAACCTCGGCGTGCAGAACGAGTACGAGACGGACGTCGACCCGGGCACGGAGAAGAACGACTTGACCTACCGCGCTTCGCTGCTCTACGACTTCTAGAGGCGCGCGCCGCGCCGTTAATCGAAATTTCGGGGTCTGACCCCGAAATTTCGATTCCTCGAGTCGGGCTCCTCGCGGGCCCGACTCGCCCGTTCCTGTTTTCGCCCGCGGGAGCGGTGTACGCTCTGCCGTCCGCCAGTAGCGAGGAGAGAGAGCCGTGCCCAAGCAGCCGAGCGACGCCGTGCTCAAGGACATCCATCTGCGCATGGTGCGCATCCGCGCCTTCGAGGAGGAGGCCGGCAAGCTGATGGAGAACGGCAAGATTCCCGGCGCGCTCCACCTCTACGTCGGCCAGGAGGCGGTCGCCGCGGGCGTGATGGTGCACCTCAGCGACGACGACCAGATCACGAGCACGCACCGCGGCCACGGCCACCTGGTCGCCAAGGGCGGCGAGTTCAAGCAGATGTACGCCGAGCTGTTCGGCCGCGCCACCGGCTACTGCAAGGGCAAGGGCGGCAGCATGCACATCTCGAACCTCGACCTCGGCATGCTCGGCGCGAACGGCATCGTCGGCGCCGGGCCGCCGATCGCCGTCGGCGCGGCCTTCACGCAACAAGTACCGCGACACGCGCAACGTCGCGGTCACCTTCTTCGGCGACGGCGCCAGCAACGAAGGCGCCTTCCACGAGGCGGCCAACATGGCCGCGCTCTACAAGCTGCCCGGTCGTCTTCGTGTGCGAGAACAACGGCTACGGCGAGTTCACCTCCCAGGCGAACCACCAGGCGATCGACGACGTCGCCGATCGCGCCGCGGGCTACGGCATGCCCGGCGTGATCGTCGACGGCATGGACGCGGTGGCCGTCTACGAGGCCGCCGGCGAGGCGATCGAGCGCGCGCGCAAGGGCGAGCGGCCCGACGCTGCTCGAGTGCAAGACCTATCGCTTCTACGACCACGTCGGCGTGCGCGGCATGGGCATCCACTATCGCACCGACGAGGAGGTGCTCGCGTGGAAGAAGCGCGATCCGATCCCGATGCTCGAGGCGCGCCTCGCCGAGCTCGGCGTGCTCTCGGCCGACGAGGCCGCCGCCGTCCACGCGCGAGTGCGCCAGGACGCGCTCGACGGCATCGCCTTCGCCGAGGCGAGCCCCTTCCCCGACGTCGCCACGCTGCTCGACGACGTCTACTACCGTGCGGAACTCAGAGGAGTCGCGCCATGGCCGCCGCCACACAGACCGCTCCCGCTGGACCGCGCAAGATCCCCTACGTCGCGCGCCATCAACGAAGGCGTGCACAGCAGGCGCTCCAGGAGTTCCCGACGTCTTCCTCGCCGGCGAGGACGTCGGCCGGCGCGGGCAGCGTGTTCGGCTGCTACCGCGGGCTGCTCGCCGAGTTCGGCGCGGAGCGCGTCGATCGACACGCCGATCGCCGAGTCCGGCGATCATCGGGCTCGGCGTGGGCGCCGCCGCCACCGGCCTGCGGCCGATCGTCGACATCATGTTCATGGACTTCATCGGCGAGTGCATGGACCAGATCGTCAACCAGATGGCGAAGATGCAGCTACATGTTCGGCGGCAAGGCGACGCTGCCGGTCACGATGCTCACCATGGCGGGCGCCGGCATGAGCTTCGCGGCGCAGCACAGCCAGAGCCTCGAGGCCTGGCTCGTGCCACATCCCGGGCCTGAAGGTGCGTGATGCCCTCCACGCCCTACGACGTCAAGGGCGCTGATCATCGCCGCGGTCCGCGACGACAATCCCGTGTTCGTGATCATGAACAAGATGTCGCTCGGCGCTCGTGGGCGAGGTCCCGCCCGAGCCGTACGCGATCGCCGATCGGGAAGGCGCGCATCGCGCGGCCCGGCACCAACTTCACGATCGTGGCGCACCGGGCGCATGGTGCACGAGGCCACGCAGCGCCGCCGAGAAGCTCGCGGCCGACGGCATCGACGCCGAGGTGATCGACCCGCGGACGCTGCAGCCGTTCGACACCGACACGATCGCTCGACTCCGTGAGGAAGACGCACCGCGCGCTGGTGGTGCACGAGGCGGTGCGCTTCGGCGGCTTCGGCGCCGAGATCGCCGCGCAGATCCAGGAGCAGGCGTTCGACTACCTCGATGCGCCGGTCGGCCGCGTCGGCGCGCCGTTCGCGCCGGTGCCGTTCAGCCCCGCCGCTCGAGAAGGCGTACGTGCCGGATGCCGCGAAGATCGCCGCCGAGGTGAAGCGCGTGATCGGCCTCGCGGTCTGAGCGCTGCGACCGGCGCGCCGGTGAGCGCTCCGATCGGGATCGCCTGCAACCCCGCCTCGGGGAAGGACGTGCGCCGCCTGGTCGCGCGCGCCTCCGTGTTCGACAACCAGGAGAAGCGCGCCATCGTGCGGCGCGCGGTGGTCGGCGCCCTCGCCGCCGGGGCGCGCGTGTTCCGCTACGTGCCCGACGCCCACGGCATCGCCGAGAGCGCGCTCGCCGAGTTCGGCGGCGAGATCGACGCGAAGGCGGTGGAGGCGCCGCAGACCGCGAGCGCGCTCGACACCGTCCGCGGCGCCGCGAGCCTGCGCGCGGCGGGCTGCGCCGTCGTGCTCACGCTCGGCGGCGACGGCACGAACCGCGCCTTCGCGAAGGGCTGGCGCGACGCCCCGCTCCTCCCCATCTCGACCGGCACCAACAACGTCTTCCCCGAGCTCGTCGAGGCGACGATCGCCGGGACCGCGGCGGGCCTGGTGGCGCGCGGGCTCGTGTCCCTCCGCGAAGGGGCGTCGCGCGCCAAAGTCATCCACGTGGCGATCGACGGCGAGCGCGACGACCTCGCATTGATCGACGCCGTGCTGACCCTCGACCGCTTCGTCGGGGCGCGCGCACTGCTCGACGCCGAGCGCCTGCGCCTCGCCCTGATGACGCGGGCCGACCCCACGGCCGTGGGCATCGTCTCGATCGGCGGCCTGCTCGCGCCGCTTGGGAGCGCGGAGGACGAGGTGCTGCTCCTCGAGCTCGGCGCCGGCGAGCGCCGCGTGCGCGCGCCCATCGCGCCCGGCCTGTTCCAGGACGTCGCGGTCCAGGCGGCCCGCCGCGTCGCGCTCGGCGAGAGCGTCGCCGTCGTCGGTCCGGGGACCCTGGCCCTCGACGGAGAGCGTGAGCGCGTGCTCTCGCCGGGACAACGCGCGACCCTGCGCGCCGAGCGCGACGGACCCTGGGTGATCGACGTGCCGCGGGTGCTCGCGCGCGCGGCCGCGGCGGGCTGGTTCGTCATTCAGAGCTGAGTGCAAGCGGCGCTTCGCCGCGCGCAGCGAGCCGAAGGCGAGCGAAGTCGAACGGGAGTGGAAGCGATGCCGACCGAGATCTTCCTGACCAAGGTGGGGATGACGATGTCCGAGGGCGTCGTCGCCGAGTGGTACATCCCGGACGGCGCGGACGTGAAGAAGGGCGAGCTCCTGTATCGCCTCGAGACCGAGAAGGTGGAGCTCGAGGTGGACGCGGATGCGAGCGGCGTCGTGAAGCACCTGGTCGCCGAGAACGTGACGCTCGCGCCCGGCGATCTGATCGGCTTCATCTTCGCTCCGGGCGAGACGATCCCGGACCCGCTGCCGCGCACGAGCACACGGCCCAGCGCTGCGAGCGCTCCGGGGGAGGCAGCGGGCCGCCCGGGCGCCAGCGCGGCGCCCTTGCGCGCTGCCGGTGGGCGCCCGGTCGCATCGCCCATCGCGCGCAAGCTCGCGAAGCAGCGCGGTCTCGACCTCGCGCTGCTCGCCGGCACGGGCCCCGGCGGCCGCATCGTCGAAGCCGATGTCCTCGCCTTCGCGGACGTCCCGGCCTCCGAAGACGTGAAGGCGTCGCCGGTCGCGCGCCGCCTCGCGAAGGACCTGGGCGTGAGCCTCACCGCTCTGCGCGGCAGCGGCCCGGGCGGCCGCATCGTGAAGGAGGACGTCGAGGCCGCCGCGAAGGCGCCGAAGCCGCCGCTGCGCGTGGTGCCGAGCGCGGCGCCGCCGGCCCAAGCCGGGCAGCACATCGCCCTGCGCGGCATGCGCAAGACCATCGCCGCGCGCATGCACCAGAGCCTGCAGGCCACCGCGCAGCTCACCATGAACATGGACGTGCGCATGGACGACGCCGTGCGGCTGCGCGAGCAGCTCGTCGCGGAGTGGGAGAAGGACGGCGTGCGCCCGAGCTACACGGACCTGGTCTTGCGCGCCGTCGCCAAGGCGCTCGCCCAGCACCCGCGCATGAACGCGCTCATGACCGAGACCGAGATCGTGCTCCTGCCGGAGATCCACGTCGGCATCGCGGTCGCGCTCGAGGAGGGGCTCGTGGTGCCCGTGGTGCGCGACACCGCGCGCCGCGACCTCAAGGGCATCGCCCAGGAGACGAGCCGCCTCGCGAAGGCGGCGCGCGAAGGCGCGCTCGGCATGGACGACTACGCGGGCGGGACCTTCACGGTCTCCACGCTCGGCATGTTCGGAGTCGATGCCTTCACGCCCATCCTGAATCCACCGCAGGCCGGCATCCTCGGCGTGAACCGCATTCGGGACGACGTGGGCTGGGAGGGCGACCGACCGGTCCGTCGCAAGGCGATGACGCTCTCGCTCACCTGGGATCACCGCATCCTGGACGGCGAGCCCGCGGCGCGCTTCCTCGGCGACCGTGCGCGATCTGCTCGAGGCGCCGTATCGGCTGCTGGTCTGAGCGCTCGCGCTGCCGAGGTCGGGTCCTTGGCAGCGCCAGCCCGGGGCGGTGTACGTTGCGCGCGGACCTCGAGGGAGAGAACGCATGAGGAGCTCGAGTCGATCGAATCGCTCGTTGCCGCCATGGCTATCGCGCTCGCGCTGATCGCCGCGTCAGCCGGGCCGCGGAGCCTGCCGCCGTAAAGGATCCGGAGGCGATGGCCGCGCTCCAAAGCATGGGCGCGTACCTACGCAGCCTGAAGTCGTTCGCGGTCGACGCCGCGACCACGAACGAGGATGTGCTCGACGATGGCGAGAAGGTGCAGTACAGCGGCGTGGCGACCCTCCTCGTGCACAAGCCCAGTGGTCTCCGGGTGGAGTCCAGCGATGATCGCCACGAGCGGCTCTACCTGTACGACGGGAAGAGCTTCACGCTCTACGCCGAGCGGACCAAGTTCTATGCCACGGTGCCTGCGGCGGGCACGCTCGCGGAGCTGGTCGACACCATCAGCGAGAAGTACGACGTCTCGATGCCGTTGGTCGATCTGTTCCGCTGGGGCCGGGACGACACGGACGCGGAAGCGAGCGGGGACGAGATCGTCGCGGCCAGGGCCTTCGGACCCAGCGTCGTCGCGGGCACGACCTGTGCCCACTACGGCTTCCGCCAGGCCGACGTCGACTGGCAGATCTGGATCCAGAAGGGCGACTTCCCGCTCCCCCGCAAGCTCGTGATCACGACGAAGACCGACGAGGCGCGGCCGCAGCACACCTCCGTCTACACCTGGAATCTCGCGCCTTCCTACAACGCCGAGGCGTTCACCTTCGCTCCGCCGGCCGGGGCCCAGCGAGTGTTGCTCGCCCCGAGCGCGCTGGCCGCCGCCGTGAAGGACTAGGAGACTCCAATGACTCGATCTCAGCACACTCTCGCGTTCGCCCTCCTGGCGGCCGCCGCGCTCGCCGTCCCCTCGTTCGCCGACCGCGCGCGCAGCAGCGCGCGCCAGAGCGTTGGCGGCGGGGGCCAGAACGCGAACCGCAATACGAAGCTCGAACCGCAACACGAACGTCAACCGCAACACCAACGTGAACATCGATCGCGACGTCGACATCGACGTGGACGATGGGCATCACGGCTGCTGCTATCACGACAACCCGGTCGCGAAGGCGATGGCTGTCACGGCGGCGGTAGCCGTGGTGGGCTCGATGGTGAGCACCTTGCCGTCGAACTGCCAGAACGTGGTCGTCAACGGCTTGTCCTACCGACAGTGCGGCAACACCTGGTACCAACCGCAAATCGGAAGCAGCTCCACGACCTACGTCGTCGTGAACTCCCCCTATTGACGCAGGACGAGCGCCGAGCTCGCGTCGAGCGGCTGGCGAGCATTCGATCTAGCCGCGTTCGCCCGCGACGCCTGCTCGAGAGACGAGGGCCGGGGCGGCCTCCCGAGCCGAGCTGGCCAGCTTCCCGCGCGCGACGCCCCGCGTCGGCCCGAGCCCGAGCTGGCGCGCCTCGCGGGCCGACAGCGTCGGGTCGCCCGGGCTGTACACGCGCAGCTCACCGCTGGGCCGCGCGAGGTAGAAGGGCAGGTTCCGCTCGTTCGCGAGGGCGGTGTCGACGGGCGAGAAGTAGTCCCGGGAGGAGTGGGAGGCCCCGTGCGTGTGCCAGAGGGCGACCAGGCGCGCGCCATCGGGCACCCGAATGCGGACCGAGACGCGATCGTGCCCGGCACGCCCCGGCGCCACCGAGTAGCGGAAGGCGCCCTCGGGCATTGCGAGTACGGCCCCCATGTACTCGCGGTCTTCGCGCTTCGAGCGCTGACCGACCCGAGCCACTGCTGCCACCACGGCGGCCTCAACGCTCCCGAAGCGATCCTCCGCGAGGACGGCGTCCGCCACGCTCCCTGGCTCGCGGGCGCTGCCCTCCCGCGCCGCCGCCGGCTCCCCGCTCAGCACCCCGAGACCCACCAACGTCCATGCCAAGTGCAGGAAATTTCGTGAAGAGTGCAACCGAATCCCTCCGGCGCTTGTCGCAAACCTGGGAGGTGGGAGGTCGGTGGGCCTGCGCGTGTGCGCCCGATCCGCGTAGGAATTGATCCGGAAAAGCTCCGGGAATCGCGCAAACGAACGGGCCGACTAGGCTCCTGCGTAGGAGCTCCGAGGCGAGGACCTCCGGTCCTGACCTCGAGCCAGCGCCCTCGAGGAGAGACGAAGCTGCGGATGAGTCGATCCGAGATGGGCGCGGGCAGTCGAGGCGAGCTGGCGCGCGAGTTCGAGGTCGGAGACTGGCGCGCCCGGCCGTTGGCCGGCGTGATCGAGCGCGCCGGGCGCGCCATCCACCTCGAGCCGAAGATCATGGACGTGCTGGTGCGCCTCGCGCGCTCTGCACCCGAGGTCGTGACGCGGCGCGAGCTGCTCGCGGACGTGTGGCCCGACGTCGTGGTGAGCGAGGAGGTGCTGACGCGCTGCATCTCCGAGCTGCGCTCGGCCCTGGGCGACGGGACGCTCGAGCGACACTACGTGACCACCGTGCCCAAGCGCGGCTACGCCTTGATCGCGCCGGTCAGCTGGCTCTCTCCCGGCAGTCCTGCGCGCCGCTCGCCGGCGCTGGACGAAGCCGAGGAGTCCGTCGCCGTCCTGCCCTTCGCGGACCAGAGCCCGGCGCGCGACTTCGAGTGGTTCTCGGACGGGCTCACCGACGACCTGATCGACGCCCTCGCGCGCACGCCGGGCTTGCGCGTCGCGGCGCGCACGTCGGCATTCACCTTCAAGGGGCGCGCTCTCGACGTGCGCGAGATCGGCGAGCGCCTCGCGGTGCGCCACGTGCTCGAGGGCAGCGTGCGCCGCGGGAGCGCGAGCGTGCGCGTGAGCGTGCGCCTGGCGAGCACGCGCGACGGCTTCCAGCTCTGGTCGGAGACCTTCGAGCGCCCGCTCGCCGATCTGCTCGCGCTGCAGAGCGAGCTCGCCGGTGCGGTGGCGACGCGCCTCGCGCTGCACTTCACCGATGGACACGGCCGCGCGGCCGGCGGCACGGAGAGCATCGAGGCCTACGACTGGTACCTGCGCGGCCGCCGCAAGTACCAGACCGAGCGCCCGGGCTTCCAGTACGCCGGCGCGGCCGAGCTCGAGCGCGCCGTCGCGATCGATCCGCGCTTCGCTGCGGCGCACGGCCTCTACGCCTACCTGCACGCGCTGCGCGCCGCGGTGGACGAGCCCTACGCGAGTGTTGCGCCGAAGGTGCGCCGCTCGTTCCAGGCCGCGCTCGCGGTCAATCCGCTCCAGCCCGAGGCGCTCATGGCCAAGGCGATCGACGTGCGCTGGCGCACCTGGGACTGGCTCGAGGTGCGCGCGCTCTTCGAGCAGGCGCTCCGCGTCGCGCCCAACGATCCGCACGTGCTCACCCATTATGCCGTGCGCTTCTTCCGCGACCTGGGTCGACTGGCGACGGCCGAGGCGATGCTGCGCCGCGCGGTCGAGATCGATCCGCTCAACCCGACGCCGCGCGCGTCGCTCTCCTACGTGCTGCGCTTCGGCGGGCGCTACGGCGAGGCGGCGGCCCAGGCGGAGCGCGCGGTGCGCATGAATCCGGAGCACGGCTGGGCGCTCCAGGGCTGCGTGCTCGCCCTCGCCTTCGACGGCCGCTTCGCCGAGGCGCACGCGGCGCTCGAGCGCGCGGAGCGCGCCTCGGGGCCCGACCACCTGATGACGCTCGAGAGCCGCGCGCGGCTCTATGTCCTGCAAGGAGATGAGGGCCGGGCGCGGGCCGTGCTCGCGCGCATCGCGGAGCTCAGCCGCGCGCCGGGGGGCGTGATCTACTGCGACGCCGCGGGCTGGGTGTGCCTCGAGCTCGGCGAGATCGAGGAGGGCGTGCGCTGGCTCACGCGCGCCATCGAGGCGGGAGTCTCCGCTTCCGTCGGCGCCCGCGTGTGCGCGCTCCCGATCGAGCGCCGGCGGCCCGGGCTCACCGCGTCCCCGGCCTTCCAGGGCTTCCTGCGCAAGATGCGCCTCGACGACGCGTCGCTAGCCGAGCTCGCCGACGCTGGCGGACTCGCGCCCCCGAGCGAGAGCTCCGGCCGCTCGGCGGCTCCGGGGTCAGACCCCTAGCGAGCGCCTCACTCGGTCGGGGGCTTGGCGTCCGCCGGCGCCTCGGGCGTCTTCGCCTCGGGCTTGGCCTGCGCGGCAGGCGGTCCCATCGGCGCGGCCGGCCCGCTCATCATGCCGTCGGGCGCCATCATCGCGTGGCCGGACGTGACCATCACGCCCGGATGCGGCGCCCCCATCATTCCCATCATCCCGTGGTGGCCCTTCATGTTGCAGTGCTGGCCGCCGTAGGCGTGGTCGAAGTCGCCCTGCACGTGGTAGCGGATGCCGTAGTAGAGGGTGCAGGCTCCCGTGGCGACCGAGGCGCCGATCAGCACCCAGGCGGCCGCACGGAGCAGGAGGGCCGAGCCCACCCTGCCGTAGTGGAGCAACGCGAGGCCCGCCGCGAAGGCAATCGCCTCGAGCATGAGCGTCGTGTCGAGATGGAACATCGCCATTGGAGAACTCCTCCCTCGGACTTGTTGTGGTGGCGATGATGCCACGCCGCGCCCGGAGCCCCGTGGGGGGTTCCGTGGTCACGCCGCGGTCATGCCACCGATCCCGCCCTCGCGCCCACAATGGGGCAAACGGGACTGGTGTGCTGATCACCCGGCAAGGAGAGCTCATGCGACTTCGGCTCAGCGCCCTCATTTGGATGGTGGCTTCGACTGCGACCGCCGCGCCCATCGTGAGCGACTTCTCGACCGGGACCGATGGTTGGACCGCGACCGCGGCCAGCGTGTTCCAGCAGAACGCCTCGGGCGGCAATCCCGGCGGGTTCCTCTACATCGACAACAACGAGGGCGACTACTGCTACATCGTCGCGCCCGCGAAGTTCCGAGGAAATCTGTCCGCGCTACAACGGCGGCACGATCTCCTTCGACGGCAACCTGCTCGGCATCGGCGGCGACGGATACGAGGCCCCCGACGACTACGGGCACATCGTCATCACGGGCGGCGGCATCACGGCCGTGGCGGATCTCCTCCCGGGGTCTCCGCCCGGCAATGCGCCGGCCCAGAACGCCTGGACCCATTTCTCCTCGGCCATGACGCCGGCCGCCTTCAAGGTCTCCGGGCAGCCGGTCACCGCGCAGCAGTGGGCGACGATCCTCGGCAACGTGACGGAGCTCCGCCTCAGCGTCGAGGCGCTCTTCGGAAACGAGATCGAGGGCATCGACAACTTCCAGGTCGCGCCCGAGCCGTCGGTCGGCCTGCTCGCCGCGCTGGCTTTGGGCCTCGCCGCCGTGCGCCGCGCGCGGCGCGCGTGACGAACGAATCGCCAACCCTCCGCCGAGTCCGTAGGCTCCGCGCCGGCTCCTCCCCGGGCGCGTAGCTCAATCGGCTAGAGCACCTGCCTTACACGCAGGGGGTTGCAGGTTCGAGTCCTGCCGCGCCCACCGCCGCCGTATGGTCGCCGATGTCGTGACATGACGCTTGTTGGGACGCCGTCAGGGACTTCTCCGAAGTACCACGGGTAAACCCCAGGTCGTCGTGGCACCCGCGTGGGCAGAGCGGCTGGCTCATGGGGCTCACTTCTCGTGGGTCGCCTAGGTCACGGTCCCCATCGCCGCGAGGCAGCGCTCAGCCGTTCCATGAGAATGATCGTGGAGCTCGCGGCGTTGGCTTCCGTGCCGCCACTCCCACGGCGCGAATCGTTGGTCAGGCGCGAGCTTCCAGAGGCCGTGCCTCGCTCGGCATGCTGCGGCTCCGAGCTTGCTGTACTCAGGACCGCGCAGGTACTCCCGGAGGGCCCAGGCGCACCCGTAGCGAATCATCTCGGCGTTGATGTCTGTGCCGGCCCGATTGTCGCAACCAGACGGCCGTAGGCGTCATGCTCGAATGGTTCGAGCTCTACCTCACGACCAGAGATCAGATTGGCAAGAGCTCGCTCGCGGCGCCGCCCAACCCTCACTCTCGGCTCATCGAATACGGGGATCCGAGGATACTCGCCCCCGTTCTCGACTCGGCAAAGTCGACTTCGAGAGGTGATGCCCGTACTTTACCCCGGGGACCCCCCTCAGCCACTCTTCGCGCGGTGGAGCTTTCCGCCGCGACGATTGTCGAAGCAAGTTGAGGGGATGAGAGCCCATCGACAGCGGTGGTCGACACCCAACGACGGGCGCAAAACGCCGTCGACAGAACGGACGCTTAGAATGCTGAAGCCTCGCCGACAGAGTACGCGACTGGCATTCCTCGTAGCAGGCGTGGTCCTGCTCCATTCTGAGTTGGGCGAGCCGACCGCCGCGCGGGCTCAGACCCCTTCGTCGATCACGGTCAACCCGTCCAGCGTGACGTTCCTCTACACGAGGGGCGCCGCCCTCCCGGCTCCGCGATCGATCACTGCGACGGTGCCTGGAGGCGGGCGCTGGTCTACGTTCGATCAGTCGTTGTTCTATGACGCGAGTCCCGCGTGCGCATTCGGGACGTGTCCCTCGGGTTCGTCGACGACGCTCACTCCTCTGCCGGGAATGACAGCTCTCGCCGTGGGGACTTACCAAGCGCCCCTCACGGTAAGGGCTAGTGGGTTTTCCGACGTGGTCATCCCGGTCACCGTGATCGTCTCGGCGGCCGCTCCTCCTCCATCGATCACGGTCAACCCGTCCAGCGTAACGTTCCTCTACACGAGGGGCGCTGCCCTCCCGGCTTCGCAATCGATCACTGCGACGGTGCCTGGGGGCGGGCGCTGGTCTACGTCCAGTCAGGCCTCGTTCTATAGTGCGAGTCCCTGCGCATTCAGGACGTGTTCCTCGGGTTCGTCGACGACGCTCACGCCTACGCCGGGAATGACAGCGCTCGCCGTGGGGACTTACCAAGCGCCCCTCGACGGTAAGGGCGAGTGGGTTCGCCGACGTGGTCATCCCGGTCACCGTGATCGTCTCGGGGGCCGCACCTCCTCCACCGCCGCCGCCCTCTCCATCGATCACGGTCAGTCCGTCCAGCGTGACGTTCCTCTACACGAGAGGCGCCGCCCTCCCGGCTTCGCAATCGATCACTGTGACGGTGCCCGGAGGCGGGAGCTGGTCCACGTTCGATGGGGCCTTGTTCTACGATGCGAGTCACCAGTGCCATCTCGGGACGTGTCCCTCGGGTTCGTCGACGACGCTCACGCCGGCGCCGGGGATGACAGCGCTCGCCGTGGGGACTTACCAAGCGCCCCTCACGGTCAGGGCGAGTGGGTTCGCGGACGTCGTGGTTCCGGTGACCGTGATCGTGTCCGAGCCATCCGGCCAGCCCGCCGGCGGTCACGACGCTGTACGTCTCCCCCTTCGGGAATGATGGTAACGCCGGAACCTTGGCACAGCCGTTCCAGACGATTGCGAGAGCACGCAGCGCCGTCCGGACCTTGAACAGCTCGATGTCAGGAGACATCGCAGTCGTGCTCCGGGGAGGCGAGTACCGGTTACCCGCGACGCTGACGTTCGACTCCGGGGACTCGGGCACGAACGGATTCAGTGTCGTCTACCAGGCGTATCCGGGTGAACGACCGGTCCTCACTGGAGGACAGAGGATCACTGGGTGGACCTCAGTGGGAAATGGCGTCTACAAGGCGCCGGTCGGGGCGCTTCGGTTCCGTCAGCTCTATGTGAACGGCTCTCGCGCCGTCAGGGCGCGGACCCCCAACTTCGGCAGCTACGAGACCATTCTCGGCTGGGACGAGGGCGCCCGGACAGTCTGGATCCGAGGCTCGCAGATCAGCCAGTGGGCACGACTGAATCAGGTCGAGATGGTGATCCTTGGCGCGGGCGTGAACCAGGCCAACCTCCGGATCTCCTCGTTCACGGTGTCTGGATCCAGCGCGGCCGTCGTCCCCCTTGAACCCGAGAGGGCACGCCTCTTCAGTCAGGGCTATCCGAGCAAGACGATCCGCCCGTTCTACTTCGAGAATGCGTTCGAGTTCCTGGATGCGCCCGGCGAGTGGTACTTGAATACCCAAACGAACGAGGTGTTCTACCAGCTGAGGCCCAACGAGAACATCTCCACGCTCGACGTCGTCGCCCCCGTCCTCGAGAAGATCGTCGCCCTGCAGGGCACACTGGCGCAGCCGGTGCATCACATCCAGTTCCGCGGCCTCACCTTCCAAGACTCGACGTGGCTGGTGCCCAATAGCGAAGGATACGTCGGCGACCAGGCGAGCATCGTCTACACCCAGGGCCTCCCGCCGGACGAGATCGCCTCATACCCGGGTCACAGGCTCCCAGCCGGGTTCCACCTGGAAGCGGCTGACCACATCCGGTTGGAGCGCAACACCTTCCGGAACATGGGCGCCTCGGCGGTGAATCTCTACGTGGCGGCGAGCGACAACGTCGTCATCGGCAACGTGATCACCGACGTCTCCGGGAGTGGGATCTCCGTCGATCTGAACCTGGAGGGCAATCCCGCCGATCCCCGGAAGGTGTCTCGACGCAACGCGATCACGAACAACTACATCGCTCGCACCGGCCGCGACTACTACCAGACCGTCGGGATCATGGTGGGGTACGGGGACTCAACGGTGATCGAGCACAACGAGCTGGTGGAGATGCCCTTCAGCGGCATCTCGGTCGGCTGGGGCTGGGCCGATCGGGACAACGCGGCTCGCAACAATCTCGTCCGCTACAACGAGGTCTCCCGGGTCTTGCAGCTCATGGATGACGGCGGCGGCATCTATACGCTCTCGCGGCAGCCGGGCACCGAGGTGAGAGAGAACTACGTCCACGACTTGGTGCCCCCCCACCCCCCATCGCGGGCATCTACGGGAGCGGGGGAATCTTTCTCGACAACGGCAGCAACCTGATCACCGTCCGCGACAACGTGATCCTAAATCTCGGCGCCGGCATGGTCGTCATCAAGCTCAATTCGAACGGGCCCAGCAACGCCCTGACCGGCAACGACGGTTCATCCCCCGCAACGATCGCCAACGCCGGCCTAGAGTCTGCGTATCAGGACATCCTCCCCGGTCCACCCTGAGCGACGGCCCCGCGGCGCAGCCCGGGCCCGACGTGCACGGAGCCGAGCAGGTTGACTAGGGCCGCTCCCCCGCCGCTGGAGCGACGCTTCCTCCCGGCGCTCCGGGGCGAAGGCGAGTGGCCGCGCAAGGAGTTCATCTACTGGACCGACGACGGCAGCGTCGCCGCCCTGCGTTACAACAACTGGAAGCTGAGCTTCCTCCGGCAAGACGCCACGGGGCTGCGCGTTTGGAGCGAACCCTTCGTGGAGCTGCGCATGCCTCTGGTCGAGAACCTGCGCATGGACCCGTTCGAGCGCGCCGCGGATGAAGGGATGGGCTACCAGCATGTGGCCGAGCGCATGTACACGTTCGCGCCCGCCGAGTGTCGCGCAGTGGCTGCAGAGCTTCCGCGAGTTCCCACCGCGCCAGAAGCCGGGCAGCTTCAGCCTCGACCGCGTGATGGAGGCCGTGACCAAGCCCCAGGGCGGTACCAAGTAGTCACGCCGCGCCCGTCGCCCGCCGGCGGCGCGGCCATCGCGCGTTTTGCAGAGTTGCCCTAGCGAAAGCCAGGGCTTAGCTCAATCGAGTTACTCCACCGAGACCGTGACGTCGGTGTTCCAGGTGATGTCAACCTGGTCGCCAACCTTGACCTGATCGAACACCTTCGGATCGACGACACGCCGGCTGTATTTCCATCCGTTCGGACCGACGAAGGTGATCGACGACGCGCTCTTGTCGATCGCGTCGATGGTCGCGGTCATCGTCCTCTGCACGGCTGCCGTGCCCCCAGGCCGAGCTCCCTGCCCCATGGTGGAGGTCCCGTCTGCCGGTATCGACCGCTGGCTCGCCCGGCGGCTTCAGTCGCACGAGACGTTGTTGTTATACGTCGCCGACACCTTGTCCCCGACCTTGAGCTCGTCGAACCGCTTCGCGCTCTGCGGGCACGTCGACCGTCTCGAACTTGCCATCGGCCGTCTTGATGTTCACGACGCGCTTGGCATGATCGATGGTCTCCACGGTGCCCGCAAGGGTGACGGTCTGTGTCGGGAGCTCTTTGACCTGCGCCCAGCTGGGCAGGGAAAGAGCTAAGACCAACCCGGACGCGCTCAGAATTGCCGTTACTCGCTTCATGTTCTTTCTCCTTTCGGTTTCACAAACGGGGTTGTCGACGGATAGCCGGCATCAAGGGTCGATTTGATCAATGCCGGCCGGGCCTCTGAGCGCCGCGCTCCGGCGGCGGAGATGGTCGACCACAGCGGCCACCTCCGCAGTGTCGCTGGCAACAGAGCCGACTGCCTCGATCAGCTCCCCGAGCGTGATGACGAACGGGCGCTGGGCGCGGACCAAGCCCTCCGCACTGCGACGGGGCCATACGCTCCGACCCGCGAGCTGCACCGTCGCCCTCCGATCTGGGTGCGACGCCGGAGGCGAGTATCCGCGCGAGCCGGCCCTCGGACGATCCTCAGATCCGGGGAAGAGCTCTCCGGGTAGTGAGGATGGAGGGACGCGAACCCGGCGCCCTGGCGCCAGCGCAGCCTGCGATGGTGCCGGCCAGCAGTCGGGTCGCCAAGGGACCGGACACCACCTGCGTGAAATCGACGATGTGGAATCCGTCCAGCGCGCCCGCCAGCTCGCGAGCCTACTCGTCCTTCCAGTCGACGTGGGTGAAGCCGACCTGCTCGAGATAGCCCGCGGCCTGCTCGGGCGTCACCTCCATGCAGCTCGCTGTAGTCCTTCGCGGTCGAGAAGCCGGGCGTCATGTAGCTGCCGAACCCCAACGAAGTGCTCGAGCATTGGTAGGTCTTCATGGGAGTCGGCTTGCCGGCGAACAGCCGGGAGTGCTGTCCAGGCGGCAGCGAGTGCGAGCGGGAGAATTCTCTTCATCGCGGGCCTCCGTGCCCCGGGCGTTGATCAGGCCTCCATGGTAAGCGCCCGCCGGCGGTCCGTTTCGGCCGTCTCCTTCGTCTAGGGTGTGACAACCGGAGGGAGGCCCGTGTCGGACCCTGTCAATCCGTTCGACGTCCAGAAGGACGTGCGCAGGCCCTGGCGCAAGTTCCTGGACCAGCTCGTGCCCCTTCGGCCCGCAGCTCCACCGCTACTGCGTGCGCCTCGCGGGGAACGTCTGGGACGGCGAGGACCTCGTCCAGGAGGCGCTGGCGCGCGTGTTCACGCAGCTGGGCAAGCTCGACCCGGATCTCGCCTCGCTCGAGCAACCGCGCGCCTATCTGATTCGCACGGCGACACGCATCTGGATCGACTCGCGCCGACGCGCTGCGCGCGAGCGGGAGATTCTCGCCATGGAGCAGCAGGCAGCCGCTTCGGACGCGGCCGATTCGAAGACGGGCGATCCTCGTCGGGCGCCCGACGTGCGCCAGGCCGCCGGCGAGCTTCTCGGCCGGCTCGCTCCACGCGAGCGCGCGGCCGTACTTCTGAAGGACGTCTTCGACCTCTCGGTCGAGGAGTCGGCGCAGGCTCTCGGCGTGACTCCGACGGCGGTGAAGGCAGCCCTTCAGCGCGGGCGCGCGCGGCTCGACGGCGAGGAGCGCAGCGTCGCCCCAGCCGGCCCGCTCCCCTCGAAGGCGACCGTCGAGCGCTTCTTGGCCGCGCTCTCCGCGAAGGATCTCGGCACGCTCCAAGCGATCTGCTCGGCGGACCTCGCGGTCGAGCTCGTGGGCGGCGTGGACCTCGACGGCTTCGAGCGCAGCCGCAGCTTCTTCGAGCACGCCCACATGGAGCTGCCGGTGCCCGGCTTCCCGGTGAAGCCGCGCTGGGAGCTGCGCGAGTACCTGGGCGAGTGGCTCGTGCTCGGCTTCCGGCAAGTGGACGGGGTCGAGGGATTGAACGAGGTGCACCGGCTCGAGGACGCCGACGGCCAGATCACGCGCGTGCGCTGTTACTGCTTCTGCCCCGACACCCTGCGCGTGCTGGGCGAGCACCTCGGCCTTCCCGCGCTCGCGCGCATGTACCGGAGCCCGATGCCGGAGGACTTCCAGCGAGGGAGCTAGGACGAATGGGCTCTCGGCCGCCGAGCGATGACGAGACGCGGGGCGACTTCCGGGGTGGCGGCCACCGGCGCTGAGAGGGCGCCGGCGGTTAGAATCAGGTGCGAGGTCCCTCTCGATGAGCGCTCCCGCTCGCGGTGCCTGCCTGTGTGGGGCGGTGCAGTTCAGCGCGACCCTCCCGAGCCTCTTCTGCGCGCATTGCCACTGCTCGATGTGCCGTCGAAATCACGGCGCGGGCTACGTGACCTGGTTCGCCGTGCCGGTGGAGCGGCTCGCGATCGAGTCGGGCGCCGAGTGGGTGACGCGCTATGCATCCTCCGAGCACGGAAGCCGCTCGTTCTGTTCGCGCTGCGGGACCTCGCTCTTCTGCGCGTCCAGCCATCGTCCGGAGCAGGTGGACATCGCGCTCGGCTCGATGATCGACCCCATCGACCGGCTCCCGCAGCTGCACGTCTACTTCGACTCGCGGGCACCCTGGACCGTGGTGGGGGACGAGCTCCCTCGTGCCGGCGGCAAGACGGGGCTGGAGCCCCTGACCGGATCGTGACGCTCAGCGAATCCCACGTGCAGCTGCTGCGCGGAGTCGTGCCCTTGGGCGCGTTCGCGCTGGGCCTCTGGCTCGAGCGAAAGCGCCGGCATGCGGACGTGCGGCCGGCTTGGCGCGCGAATCTGGGGCTCTGGCTCGTGGACTCGATCCTGATGGCCGTGGTCTGCGGCGCCTGCGGATGGGCGGTGGCCCACTGGGCCGCCGAGGGGCACGTCGGAATGCTCAACACCGTGCTGCTGCCCGTTCCGGCCGCCGTCTTGGCGACGATCGTCGGCCTCGACGTCGTCTCCTACCTTTGGCACCGCGCGAACCACGCGGTCGGCTGGCTCTGGCGCTTCCACTCCGTGCATCACACGGACTGCCGCGTACCACGTCTCGACGGCGCTCCGCTTCCATCCCGGCGAGCTCCTGCTGGGGCTGCCGGTCAGGCTCGCGGCGATCCTCTTGCTCGGCGCGCCGCCGGCGGGAGTGATCGCGTTCGAGGCCGTCTTCGGGATCGCCAACGTGCTGGAGCACGGGAATTTCGACCTCCCGGCGCGTCTCGAGCGCCGGATCGATCGCATCTTCGTGACTCCCGCCCTGCACCGGCGTCACCACTCCATCGAGCGCATCGAGCGCGATTCGAACTTCGGGACGATCTTCAGCCTCTGGGATCGTCTCGCGCGGACACTTCACGGGGACATGTCCGCGTCCCACTTCCCGACCGGCCTCGGCGCGGCTGCGAACTCGACCGCGGGCTCGCTCGTTGCGCAGCTCGGCCTCCCGCTGCGGCGGGGCGCATGACCGAACCCCCAACCGCCCGGATCGTCTGGGCTCGACGCGAGGAGAGGGCCGTGACCGACCTCGAAGGCAAGATCGCTGTCGTTACGGGGGGCGGAACCGGCATCGGACGTGCCACCGCGCTGCTGCTGGCGCAGCGGGGCGCGACGGTCGTGATCAGCGGGCGTCGCAAGGAGCCGCTCGAGGAAACGCGCGCCCTCGCGCGCGAGCGAGGCGTCGGCAAGATCGTTCCCGTCTCGGCGGACGTCGGGACGGAGGACGGCGCCGACACGACGTTCGCTGCGGCCCGGGCCGAGGGCGGTCTCGACTGCCTGATCAACAACGCAGGCGTCGGCTGGGCCTTCGAGCGGATCGCACCGGGATCGATGGCGCCGCTCGCCGACACCCCCGCCCGGCAGTGGCAGGAGGTGATGCGCATCGATCTGGACTCGGTCTACTTCATGTGCAAGCGAGCCATCCCCGAGCTCCGCAAGCGTGGAGGCGGCAGCATCGTGAACGTCTCGTCCGTGGGCGGCATGCGCGCCATGCTGGACGCCCACACGTACTCCGCGGCCAAGGCGGCGGTGATCAATCTGACCCGCTCGCTCGCCAAGACCTACGGCCCGGAGAACATCCGCGCGAACGTCGTCGCCCCAGGCCTCACCGACACCGAGATGGTGACGCCGGTGCTCGGTACGTCGCTGAATCCGTTCGCTGACCCGGCGACTCGCTACGTCGCCTGCCCGCTCGGCCGGCCCGGAACTCCCGACGAGGTCGCGCAGGGAATCGTCTTCCTCGCGACGGTGGGGACCTACTGCAACGGCGCCGTTCTCGTGATCGACGGCGGCTCCACGATCTGACCGTCGCTGGGAGCCTCAGGGCCGCACGCTGTGCGCGCGCGGCCCGCGCAGCGCCTCCAGCAGGGGCGTGCTCCACGCGAGCCAGCGGCAGAGCGCGGGGCGCGTCTCGCGCGGGTCGAGCAGGTCGTGCACGCCGAAGGCCTCGGCGCGCGCGAAGGGTCGCGGCGGCCGGCGAGCGCGTCCTCGAGCTCGCGGCGCTTCGCCGCGGGATCGGGCGCCGCCTCGATCTCGCGCCGGAATGCGACAGCGACACCGCCCTCGATGGGCAGCGCGCCGCCCTCGGCCGAGGGCCAGGCGAGCACGGTGCGCGCTCGGGCGCGAAGTGCGCCGCCGCCGCGACGCCGTAGGTCTTGCGCACGATCACGCTCGCGCACGGCACGCTCGCCTGCACACGGCGAAGAGCGCCTCGGTCCCGTGGCGGATCGTGGCCTCGCGCTCGGCTCTCGCGATCCGATCATGAAGCCCGGCTCGTCGACGAACGCGACGACGGGCAGGTGGAAGGTGTCGCACAGGTCGACGAAGCGGCGCACCTTGCGCGCGGCGTCGGCGCGTCATCGCGCCCGCGTAGAACTTCGGGTCGTTCGCCCAGACGCCGACGGGATGGCCGGCGAGCCGCGCCAGCGCCGACGATCTGCGAGCGGCCGTGGCCGCGCGCCGAGCTCGAAGAAGGAGCCGAGCGTCGAGACGCGGCGACGAGAGCTGCGCGTCGTACACCTGGCGCCGCTCGCGCGGGATGATCGAGAGCAGCGCCTCGTCGCGCGCGGCCGGGGTCGTCGCTCGCACGGCGCTGCGCGGCGCGCAGCTCCCAGACGTTCGTCGGGAGGTACGAGAGGAAGCGCCGAATCTGGGCGAGCGCGTCGTCTTCGTCCGCTGCCACGGTGTCGACCACGCCGCTCCGGGCGTGGACTCTCGCGCCGCCGAGCTCGTCCTTCGTGCGCCGCTCGCCGATCGCCCGCTCCACCAGCGCGGGGCCGCCGATCAGCACCTGCGACGTGGTCCGCGTCATCACCGAGAAGTGGGAGGCGACGAGCCGCGCGGCGGGAAAGCCCGCGACGGCCCCGAGCGCCGCGGAGGCCACCGGCGCGGTCGCCATCGCCTGCATGAGCGATCGGAAGCGAGGGGCACCGAAGACGGGCTCGCCCAGCCGCGGCGCGGGCGGCGTGCCGCCGGCGGGCTTCCCGCCGGAGCCCGTCACGCTGCCGCCTCCACCTTCGAGAAAGCGGATCAGCGGAAGCCGCCGCTGCACCGCGAGCGTCTCGGCGTACACGCTCTTGCGGAGGCCGGCGGGGGTCGGCGAGCCGCCGCGCTGCGTGAAGTCCTCGCCGCCGACGACGCAGGGTCGGCCGTCGACGCGCCCGAGGCCGAGCACGTAGTTCGCGCCCGTGAAGCCGAGTCAGCTGCCCGCTCTCGTCTCGCTCGGCGTGGCCCGCGATCGGTCCCTGCTCGTAGAAGCTCCCGGCATCCACGAAGCGGTCGATGCGCTCGCGCATCGTGAGGCGGCCGCAGCGCGTGCTGCTTCGCGACGGCGTCCGCGCCGCCCATCTCGCGGGCGAGTCGGCGCCGCTCCTCTAGACCCTCCACTTCGGGCTTCCAGCTCACCGGATCCTCCACCAGTCTCGACTCAGCGAGAGACCACCACGCGACCGACCGTCTTCCGCGACTCCATGTCGTCGAGAGCCTGGGCGAGCCGCTCGAAGGGGACGACGCTGCCCACGATCGGGCGGATCTTCCTGGCACCCAATAACTCGAGCAGATGAGCCTGGACGCGCTCGCCGTCGTGGGTCGTGAAGGCGTTGAAGCGAGGCACCGGGACGGGAACGAAGGCTCCGGCGTGGCGAAGGACGGCGGGATCCACGTACGCCAAGATCACGCCCACGACGTCGAAGTTGCCGAAGCAGAGGGCGCGCCCGGACACCATCGGGACTTCCTCGGCCTCGATGCCGCTCGCGAATCCGACGACCAGGTGGCGTCCCCCGCGGCCGAGACAGCGGAGGGACTGCATCATCGTCTGGCCGCCGACACCGTCGAAGCAGACGTCCACGCCGGCGCCGGAGGTCGCCTCGAGCACGCGCTCCGCGAAGTCCTCGGTCCGGTAGTCGATTGCGAGGTCGGCGCCGAGCTCCTTGACCAGCGCCGCCTTCTCCGCGCCACCGACCGTGGCGATCACGCGCGCGCCGGCGGCCACGGCGAGCTGGACGGCGGCGGAGCCGACACCGCCTGCGGCGGCGTGGACGAGCACCGTCTCACCGGGCGCAAGACGACCCCGCTCGTGAAGGCCGAGGTGCGCGAGGTGGAACGGGTAGAAGAACGCCGCCGCCTCGACGTCGCGGAGCTGCTTGGGCGCTTCGAAGGCCATTGCGGTCGGGCCCACCACGAGCTCGGCGTGTGCACCGGTGGCACCGCGGCCGCTCGCCGTGACGCGTCGACCGATCCATGACTCCGCACCGGGTCCCGCGCCGACCACCTCGCCCACGCACTCCATCCCGAGCGTGTAGGGGAGGGGTGGATTGATCGTCAGGTAGCGGCCGTGGCAGCCGTCCACCTCGTTGTAGTTGAGGACGCTGGCGGTCGCGCGGACCAGGATCTCGCCGGGACCCGGCGCAGGCGCTGCCACCTCCCTCAGCTCGAGGGCCTCGGTGGGCCGGCCGTACTTCGTCACCTGCCAGGCGCGCATGGAGCTCCTGTCGTCGCGAGGAATCGAACCCTCGCAGCGAGTCTCGCGTATGCTGGCCGCGCGCGTCGAGCGAGGGAGTGATCGTGTTGACCCCCTGCCTTCGTGGACTCGCGCTCGCACTCCTTGTCGGGGTCGCGTCGGCCCCGTACGCCCGCGCGGACGGCGACGACGAAGCCACCCGCTTGGCGGACCTGCTCGCGCTCCAGCCGGGCATGGCCGTCGCGGACGTCGGCGCCGGGGACGGTGCGCTCGCCTTTGCGCTGGCCGAGCGCGTGGGCGCGAGCGGGAAGGTCTACGCGACGGAGCTCGACCCGGAAAGGCTCGCGGCGCTGCGCAGCAAGGCGCAGGGGATCGCGAACGTCGAAGTCGTCGTGGCCCAGGTTGCGGCGACGGGTCTGCCGGCGGAGTGCTGCGACGCCATCTACCTGCGCGACGTCTACCACCACCTGACGGAGCCCGCGGCGCTGAATCGCGACATGGCGCGTGCGCTGCGCCCGCGCGGGACGCTCGCAATCATCGACTTCCGGCCTGGCGGGCTCCTGCGCTGGATCGAGGTCGAGGGGGTGAATGCGGCGCGCACGGGGCACGGCATCGCGCCGGAGGCCGCGGAGCGCGAGCTCGGGGCGGCGGGCTTCGAGCGAGTGCGCCTGATCGATCCCTGGCTCGAGCGTTGGCTCGGCCCCGATCTCTGGGCGCTGGTGTTGCGGAAGCGCCCGTAGCGGGTCAGCGCTCTCCGAGTGCGGGCAGCCGGAACGCGCCGAACTCGGCAGAGATGTCCGGGTCGCCCATCGCCTCGCGTGCGGCGACGAGCGCGCCGCGGCGTTCGAGGGCGCGATCGGCGAGCTCGATGATCAGGCGATTCGGGCTCGCGAACGGAGCCGCCCGACGCAGCAGGCGCGCCGCCTCGAGCTCGCGCCCGGGAGCGTCGAGGACGAGGGCGACGAGCGCGGCCGCAGGGGAGCGGCTCACCCCTGCCAAGCAGTGAAATAGCGTGGGCGCACCGGCTGGCGAGGCGCGCAGGAACTCGAGCAGCTCGTCGATGTGAGCGCGTGCCGGCGCGCACGGGCTCGCCGCCGAGCTGCTGACGTCGTCCACGAAGAGGCGCAGGTGGTCGGAGGGGTGGACCCGCCGCGGGGTGGGCGGCTGCTCGTCCTCGGGCAGGAGCGAGATCAAGCGCGCGGGCCGCAGCCGCTCCACGAGCGACGGCATCTCGCCGAGGCCGCAGACCCAGATCACGAGCGCCCCCCGCTCAGCGCGGTGTGCGCTCGAAGGCGGGCGCCCCCTCGAAGACGTGATGGAAGCTCTGCTTGTCCTTCGTGAAGATCGAGGCGCCCGGCTTGTCGAAGGCGCTCGGGTCGTCGAGGCAACCGACCTTGACGATCACCGCGCCCGGCAGGCCGGGAGACCGGCTCACGAGGTGGGTCCCGCAGTTCGGACAGAAGTCGCGCTTCACGGGAGCGGTGAGGTCGCTCCGGGCGAAGGACTTCACCTCGCCCGCCGTGTACTTGAACTGCGCCTCGGGCGTCACGATCAGCGGGAGCGAGTTCCCGCCCGTGAAGTACTGGCACTCGCGACAGTGGCACATGAGCTTCATCAGGGGCTCGCCCCCCGCTTCGAAGCGCAGCTTCCCGCAGTAGCAGTGCCCGGTCAGCGCCACGGTCTGGCCTCCTCGAGGAGCCGCCAAGATACCCGACCGCGCGGGCGCTCAGCCGCCGGTCGCGGCCTCGACACGGCGCATGTACTCGACCAGCACGGGCCGGGCTTTGATGCCCGCGGCTGCGCCCGGGATCGTGTCGCGACCCATCGACTCGAGCATCGCGTAGATGGTGAGGTCGGCCATGCTCACGCGCTCCGCGTAGAAGAACGGGCGCTGCCCCAGCAGGCGGACGAGATCATCGAGGCGCGCCACGACGCCCCGCACGAGCTCCGCGACCTCCGGCGCGACGGCTGGCGCACGGGCCGCGCGTCGGCTCCAGCGCCTCGCGGTCGGGGGCTGCGTTGCGCTCGGGAGCTCGCTGCGGATGCGGCGCCACTGCTGGAAATACCAGAGGAAGGATTCGTCGGCCCAGTCCTCGAGGCTCCGCTGCTGTGCAGCCGTGACCGGATCCGAAGAGACGAGCGGGGGCTCGGGCTGGATCTCTTCCAGCCGGAGCAGGATGTTCGTGGAGTCGGAGACGAGCTCGCCGTCTACCACCATCACCGGGAGCAGGCCGGTCTTCGGGCTGAGGCGCTTGATGTCGTCGTCGCTCTCGGGCTCGCAGAGCTCGAAGGGGAGGCCCTTCAAAACCAGCGCGCGTCGGCACTTCTCCGTGAACGGGACGTCGCGGTAGCCGTACAGCGTGATCTTGGGCACGTTCGGTTCCGAGTCCGAGAGTAGCCGCCGCTCAGAAGCTGGGCTTGGTGGAGTACGGCGTCAGCTGGAGCTCGTGCGTCCAGCAGGAGCGGTCCTGGCTGTGCAGGTAGAAGTAGGCCTCGGCGATCTTCTCGGGGCTCATCACGAGCTCGGGCCGCTTCTGCGCGAGCGGCAGCGCGCGCGTGCCGGGCGAGTCGATCAGCCCGTCGATGATCACGTTCGCGACGTGGACGCCGTGCTCCGAGTACTCCTCGGAGAGCACCTGGGCGAGCGCGCGCATCATCACGCGCGGGTAGTAGAGGGACTGGCCGGTCATGCGCTTGCGGCCCCGAAGAGCTGCCGGGTTGTTGGTGACGAGGAATGACCCGGAGCCGCGCTTTCGCATCGCCGGCATCACCTCCTTCGCGACCAGGAAGGGGCCGCGGCTCGCGAGGTGCTGGGCCGTGTCGAACATCTCGACGGGGATGTACTCGAGGAGCTCCTGGTCCGCAGGCATGTCGCGGCCCTCGAGGTAGCCCACGTTGTAGACGACGACCTCGGGCTCGCCCGCGGCCTCGCGAATCGCTGCAAAGGCGCGCGCGATCGATTCCGGCGAGACGACGTCGAGCTCGACCACCGAGCACGCGCCGCCTTGCGCGCCAATCGCTGCCGCGAGGCCGGCAGCGTTCGCAGCGTGTCGGGTGGTGAGCGCGACGAAGAAGCCCTCCCGGGCGAACTTCTGGGCGACGGCGCCGCCGACTCCCCAACGCACGCCCACCGGGACGTCCCGGTCGTCGAGCGTCTTTCCGTGGGCGAGCTTGGTGTTGCGCCCGTCGGCTTGCCATTTCGAGGTGGCACCGACAACGACTGCGACCGGTCGATTCGCCGCCATCCTGAACCCTCCCCGTGGGGCTCGCATTTCGGCCGAGCTGCTCATTCCCTTTGCCACATGCGCGCTTCCGCGACCACTACCTACGAACGGAGGCCCGCTCTGATGACGGTTCGCTGCGCTGCCGTTGGCCTCGTGTTTTGCGCTGTCTCGGGTCTCGCGTCCTCGGCGAACGCGTCGCTGATCAATCGCGGCGGCGGCCTGATCTACGACAGCGACCGCAACATCACCTGGCTGTCCAACGCGAATTATGGGGCGGGGTCCGCCTACGACGACGGGATCAGCAACACGGACGGGCGCATGACCTGGGCGAGCGCAGACGCCTGGGCGGCCAGCCTCACGTACTTCGACAGCGTGCGCGGAGTGACGTACGACGACTGGCGGCTGCCCAGCACGCCGCTGCTCGACGCGAGCTGCTCCGTGCAGCAGGGCTTTTCCTTTGGCAGCGGCTGCACGGGCAGCGAGCTGGGCCACCTCTTCTCCGCTGAGCTCGGCGGGACGGCCCCGATCTCCAGCAGCGCGGACCCCGATCTCGCTCTCTTCGCGAACCTCCAAGACGACGGCTACTGGTCCAACGAGTTCGACGCGACCAGCGCTCAGGTCTTCAACTTCCTCTACGGACTCCAGGGGCCCGACCAGAAGGCGCTGGGCTCAATCCCGAATACGCTCGGCTATTTCGCCCTCGCGGTGCGAAGCGGCGACGTCGCGGCCCCCGAGCCGGCTGTGGCCTGGCTGCTCGGCGTCGGCCTCGTGGCCGGAGCCTGGCGGGCGCGTCGCCGCTAGTCGCGCGCGCTTCCGAGCGGCAGCGATCGACGCGGGCTGGTACAGCCGACCTTACTTCCTGGGACCCGACGGGGCCGCGGCGGCCTACGCCGCGCTCCGGGAGGCACTCCGCGCGGCCGGCCTGCGCGGTGTCGCGCGCTGGACGATGCGCGGCCGTCGCTACTTCGGAGCGCTCGCCGCGCATGGTCGCCATCTCGCCCTGATCGCCTTGCGCTCGGCGGAGGAGGTGGTCTCGTGGAGCGAGCTCGCGCCGCCGGAGGCGAAGGCGGCCAACGCCGGCGAGCGGAGGCTCGCCGAGCAGCTGGTCGCGGCGCTCGACGCGCCCTTCGATCCCACTCAGCTTCGCGACGAGTATCGCGAGCGCGTGTTCGCGCTCGTGCGGGCCAAGGCCAAAGGGCGGCGCGTCGTCACGCCGCGCGAGGCGCTGCCGAGGCCGGTGTCCGACCTTTCGACCGCGCTCAAGCGCAGCCTCGCGACCGCGAGGAGACGCCGTGCCGCGTAGGCGCCGCGGGCGACGCTCGAGCCCGAGCTCCGAGGCTCCGGCCGCCGCGAAGGCGGCGACTCCGAGCGACCCGGCCCGCCCGCGCGGCCTCTGGTCGGGCCACCTCACCTTCGGCCTGGTGACGATTCCCGTCGAGCTCTACCCGGCGACGCGAAGCCGTGCGCAGCCCCTGCGGATGCTGAGCCCGGAGGGCGTGGCGCTCGCTCGCGAGTACGTGTGCCCGCGCCACCATACGCCGCTCCGCGAAGACGAGATCGAGCGCGGCTACGAGCTCGACGGGAAGCTCGTCCTCGTGACCGAGGAGGAGCTCGCCGCCCTCGCACCGCGCCGCTCGCGCGACATCGAGCTGCTGCGCTTCGTCGACCGCGACGCTCTCGACCCGGCGTACTTCGTGCGGCCCTACCTGGTCCTGCCCGGAGGCGAGCAAGCGAAGGCGTACCGCCTGCTCGCCGAGGTGATGGAGACGACGGGCCGCGCGGCGCTCGCGAGCTTCGTCATGCGCGGCAAGGCCCATGCCGTCGCAATCGTGGCAGAGCGCGGCCTCTTGCGCGCCGAAACGCTGCGCTTCGCCGACGAGCTGCGCGATCCCGCCGCGCTGGGGCTCGCCGGGCCGCCCAAGGCGGAGCCTGCGCGCGTCGCCGAGCTCAGCCGTGCGATCGAGAAGCTGACGCACGAGACCCTCGACCGCCGCGAGCTCTCCGACGAGGGGCGCGAGCAGCTCCTCCGCCTCGCCGAGCAGAAGCGGCAGCGCGGCGAGGGCGTGGTGGAGGTGCCGGAAGCCAGCGAAGTGGAGGCACCCGACGCCGGCGAGCCCGCGGCCGACGAGTGGGACTCGAATGAGGGCCAGGTGGTCGACCTGCTCGCCGCCCTGCGGGCGCGCCTGGGGAGCTCGGGGCGGGAGCCTCCGCGAGCGAGGAGGCGGATGGGTCCCCGCACGCGCAAGCGAGCGCGCTAGTCGAGGCGCACGCGCGCCTGCGTCTTCTTGTCGAGCGGCCGCCGCGCGTCCTCGAACGCAGCCCAGGGATCGGGCTGCGCGAGCCGCGCAGGGGCTTCGCGCACGCTCCAGCGCGGCAGCCCCTTTCCGCTGGGGTCGAGCTCGTCCCAGGCGAGCGGCATCGCCACGGGGGCGCCCGGCCGGGCGCGCGGCGAGTACGAGGCGATCGCCGTGGCGTCGCGCTGGTTGCGCAGATAGTCGATCAGGATCTTGCCCGAACGCTTCGCCTTCGCGATCTCCGCCGTGTACTGTCCCGGCGCCTCGCGCACGAGGCGCAGCGCGATGCTGCGCGTGAAGGACTTGACGTCGTCCCAGCTGGGGCGACGCGCGATCGGGACGACCAGGTGGAGGCCCTTGCCGCCCGTCGTGCGGAGGAAGGGGACGAAGCCGAGATCCTCGAGGAAGGCGCGCAGCAGCTGCGCGGTCTCGGCGAGCGTGCGCCAGGACACGGCGGGATCGGGATCGAGGTCGAGGACGAACAGGTCAGGCTTCTCGATCGCATCGGCCCGCGAGCCCCAGGGATGGAGCTCGATCACGCCGATCTGCACGAGCGAGACGAGCGAGCGCACGTCCGTCACCATCACGTAGGGATCCTCGCCGGGGTTGATCTCCACGCGCGCGACGTGCTTCGAGAGCGAGGCGGTCGCGTGCTTCTGGAAGAAGCCCATCCTGTCGGTGCCATCGGGACAGCGCACCAGGCTGAGCGGGCGGCGCGCGAGACCCGGGAGCGCACGCTCGGCGACTGCTTCCCAGTAGCCGGCGAGCTCCCGCTTCGTGACGCCGAGGTCGGGCCAGTACACCCGATCGGGATGCGAGAGCCGCACGCCCGCCACCTCGCTGGACGGCTCCACGGCGGCGGGCTTCTTCGTCGTCGTCGATCGGGTGGCGCGCGGCTTCGGGGGCGGCACGGGCTCCTCCACTTCGCGACGGATCTCCGCGGGCGTCTTGTCCGTGCGCAGCGCGATGAACGAGGGATGGCGCACCTTGCCGTCGTTCGTCCACTCCGCGAACTCCACCTCGGCGACGAGAAGCGGCTCGACCCAATGCGCGCCGCGCTCCGCGCTGTTCGGATCCGTCAGAGGGGATTCCTTGCGCTCCAATCCTGTGAGCTGGACGCGCAGCTCGTGCAGCACCTTCGCGTCGAAGCCGGTGCCGACCTTGCCGGCGTAGCGCAGTGAGCCGCCGGCGTCGTTCACGGCGAGGAGAAGCGCGCCGAGCCCCACGCGCGCGCCGCGCGGCTCCGTGAAGCCCACGACGACGAACTCCTGGCGCTTCCGGCATTTCACCTTGAGCCAGCTGCGCGTTCGACCGGGCGTGTACGGCGCGCTGGCGAGCTTGCAGACGATGCCTTCCTCGCCGCGCTGGCAGGCTTTGGCGAAGAACTCCGGAGCGCTCTCCGTCGTGTGCGCACAGAGCTCCACCGGGCTCGCCGGCGGGAGGTTCGCGAGCAGCTCCTGGAGGAGCTCCTTGCGCCCGACGAGTGGGGCGGGCCGCACGTCGAAGCCATCCAGGTGGAGCAGATCGAAGACCTGATATCGCAGGTCGGGGTCCGCCTGCTCCAGCGCGTTCTGGACGAGCTGGAAGCGGCTCCGCCCCTCCGCATCCTTCACGATGATTTCGCCGTCCAGGAGGGCGCTGTCGACCGGGAGACCCTCCAGCGTCCGGGCGATCTTCGCGAATGCGTCCGTCCAGTCCTTGCCCGAGCGCGTGAGGAGGCGCACGGAGCCCTTCTCGATGCGCGCACAAATCCGGTAGCCGTCGACCTTGAGCTCGTGGACCCATTCGGGGCCGGAGGGCGGCGCTCCCACCAGCGTCGCGAGCTGGAGCTCCGGCGAGCGCGGGAGCGCCTGTCGCGGCAGGGAGCGCGCCGACGGCGCGGGCGACGGTCGGGGCGGCGACTCGACCAACTTCGGCTTCCCCTTCTTGCTCGACCAGGAGCGGTCGGCCGCCCTCGCTACCGCTGCGAGGTCGCGGCCCGTGAGGACGCTGGCGGGCGCGCGCTCTGTGATTTCCGCCTCGGCTCCGCTGCGCGTCGCCTCGTCTCGCCCCTTGATGAGGAGCCACATCCGCTTGCCGCGGTCGGCCCCTCGCTCCCGCAAGCGCACGAGGTGCCAGCGCCCGCTCAGCTTGGCTCCGAACAGGCGGAACTCGAGCTTGCCCTTCGCCAGGCCCACGCGCGCGTCGCCGATCGGCTCCCAGCGCCCGCGGTCCCACACGACGACGGCTCCGCCGCCGTACTCGCCCTTCGGGATCACGCCCTCGAAGCCGGCGTACTCGAGGGGATGATCCTCGGTCTCGACGGCCATCCGCCGGGTCGACGTGTCGAGGCTCGGGCCCTTCGGCACCGCCCAGCTCTTCAACACACCATCGAGCTCGAGCCGGAAGTCGTAGTGCAGCCGCCTGGCCGCGTGCTGTTGCACGACGAACTGCAGCGGCTCGGGGCGCGCTCGCTTCGTCTTGCCGACTCGGCGATCCCGCGGCGGCGGCTCGGGCGTACGCCCGAAGTCACGCCGCTGCTCGTACTCCCGGAGCTTGCGCTGCGCTCGCCTCCGCACGGGTCGGTCCCCAACAGGCTTCAGTTTTGCGCTACCTCGAGGTGTTCTTCCTCCAGCGTCACCACGCCTTCATGATCACCTTCACTGCAAGCGATGTGCCAGTGGGGCCGTCGGCGCGCTCGCGAGTCTCCGCATCAGCCGGTACATGAACTCGAGCCCCTGCTCGAAGGCGGCGACCGCGATGCGCTCGTCGCTGCCGTGGGAGCGCACGTCGTCCACGTCGAAGTAGATGCCGGAGACGCCGTAGACGGGAATGCCGGCGCGGCGCAGGTGCACGCCGTCGCTCGCCCACAGGTCCATCACGGGCACGACGGGGATGCCGGGCCAGCAGGCGGCGCTGGCGCTCTCGACTGCGCCGAACAGCTCGGGGTCGCGCGGAGACTCGGGCGCGGGGGTCGCGTCGTCCTTCGCCCGGACGCTGACGCCCGGATCGGCGATGCGCGCGACGACTGCCGCGCGCACGGCTTCGGGATCGGCGTCCGGCAAGAGGCGACACTGAAGCGTGGCGCTGGCGCGCTCGGGCAGCGCGTTCTCGGCGTGGCCCCCGGAGAGTAGGGTCGGTGTGCATACGCTGCGCAGGGTCGAGTTGTAGAACGGGACCTCCGAGAGCCGGGCGACGGCGCTCCGGCTCGGGCGGCTCCGCGAGCACACCGCGGAACGCCGCCGTGAGCTCACCCGGCGGGCCCTCCGCGAGGTGCTGGAAAGTCGCGCGGGTGGTGGGGTTCAGCGCGACGGGAAACTCGAGCCCTCGCAGTCGATCGAGCGTCCGCTGCGAGCCGGTAGATCGGAGTTCTCGCGCGAGGGAATTGCGCTGTGACCGCCGGGGCTCTTCGTCTCGAGCTCGAAGGACAGGTAGAGCTTCTCGCTGGTCTGGATCGGCATCTGCACGAGCCGGCCCTTCTCGAGCTGGAGACCCGCGGCGTCGGTGTTCACCACGTACGCCACGTCGAGGAGGTCGCGCCGGTTCGCGAGCAGCCACTCCACCCCGTTGGCCTCGCCCTCCTCCTCGTCGGCGGTGAGGGCGAGGTAGAGGTCGCGGTCCGGCGCGAAGCCCTCGCGCGCGAGCCGCGCGAAGTTCACGACCAGGTCCACGACCTCGCCCTTGACGTCGAGGGTGCCGCGGCCGTAGAGCCAGCCGTCGCGCTCGGTGAGCCGGAAGGGCTCGACGCTCCAGCTCGCGCGCTCCGCGGCCACGACGTCGAGGTGAGCCAGGAACAGGACGGGCTTCTTCGCGGGCGCGCTTCCGGCTCTGGCGCGCAAGCGCACGACCAGGTTCTGCCGCTCGGCGCGCGGGCCGAGCGTCAAGAGGTCCGCGTCGCCGAAGCCCGCGCCGCGCAGCGCGCGCACGAGGAGCTCCACGGCCGGGGCCGTGCTCCCCGCTTGCGTGGTGTCGATCGCCACGAGGTCGCCGAGGAGCCGCCGCGCCTCGGCGCGGACCTCGGCCGGGGGGAGCGGAGGGGCCGCGCGCGCGGTCGCTGAAGCGAGGGCGAGCAGCGCGCAGAGGAGGAGCCTTCGCGGGTTCACGACTAGGCGATCCAGCCGAGGCGGCGGAGGCGCGACAGCAACGCAGGGTCGGGCACTCCTTCTCCGTTCAGCGCGGCGCGGATCGCGAGCGCCTCGCCGGGCTCGATCTCGACGCCGTTGCCGGCGACCTCGCTCGGCACGGCGCCGCGCCGCTGCCGCTCGATCACCCGAGCGAGCGCACGCCCGACGGCGGGGCTCGCGAGCGGTCCGGGAGGCTTGGCTTCGCCGACGGCCTGAGCCCTCGCGAAGGGTGTGAGCGTCCCGGCCGCGACGAGCAGCAGGAGATTGCGCGCGGTCGAGGCGCGATCGTGCGTCGCGCCCGCGAGCGCGGCGGTCGCCTCGCCGAGCGCCAGCGATCCAGCTCGCATCAGGGCGCGCAGCTCCCCGATGAAGTCTTCCTGCAGGCGCACCTCGCCGCGCGGCACGGGCGCTCGGGGCGCGATCGCCTCGGGATCGCCGAGGCAGCCGATCACCACCGCATCGAGCTGGCGCCTCGCCTCTTCGCGGGAGAGCGGGGCCTCGTCGCGCACGAAGACGTCTCGGCGGAAGCGCCGGTCGGCCGCGAAGTCCATGGCGAGCTGCTGCTGGCGCGAGCTCGGCAGCGCCGCGATCGCCTGGGCGGTCGGCTCGTCGACGACCAGCAGCGGGTGGTTGTCCGGCAGGGTCGCGCTCCCCACGTAGCGCAGGCCGAGCGGCGCGAGCTCGTCGGCCACGTCGAGGGAATAAAGGGGCTCCCAGCTCTCGTTCAGGAACTCGTGCGCGAGATAGTCCGAGGGTCCGCGGGCGTAGGCGTCCACGGCGGCGGCCGCGGCCGGATGCGAGGCCAGGTACTGGAGCCGGCCGGCGCGCAGGCCCTCGAGCGAGCGGAGCGCCTGGCGCGCGCGCGCTTCCGAGTCGCCAGTGGCGGTCGCGGCGAGCTCGACCAAGAGGCGGCGCAACGGGAGCTCGCTCGTCCAGCCGGGCAGGCAGTTGTAGCTGAGGTACACGAGCCCACCGGGCGCGAGCTTCTCGCGCAGAATCCTGCGGATCGCGCTCCGGGCGTCGGGCCCTACCCAGGTGTAGACGCCGTGCAGCACGATGAAGTCGAAGCGCGGCAGCTCGCGCGCGGCGAGCGCGTCGAAGGACGCCTCGTGGAGCGCGAGGTTCGAGACGCCGAGCGCCGCCGCGTGGCGTCGCCCCGCTTCGATGTGCTGCGGATTCAGGTCGCAGGCGTGGAACTCGCCTTTCGGGAACGCGGCGGCGTTCACGACCGTCGAGTGGGCAAATCCGCAGCCGAGCTCGAGATAGCGGAAGGGCCGCTCGAGCGGGACCGCGCGCGCGCCGTTCAGCGCGGCGACGTAGTCGATCCAGACCGGAGAGAGCTCGCGGAAGAAGGTCTCGGGATACGCGGTGTCGGTGATGTAGGCCGGGGCCTTCAAGAGACCCGGAGGAGCGCTTTCCGTCCGCGCGGCGCCTGGGTGCGCTCGAGCGCCGGCTCGCCGTTCGCGATCGCGTCGAGGGCGCCCGCGTCGAGGATCGTCACGCGCCGGTAACGCAGCGCCACCCAGCCGGAGTCCCGCCAGCGCACGAGGTGCCGCCCGACGGCTTCGCGCGTCGCCCCGAGCAGCGACGCGAGCGCCGCCTGGGTCAGGTGGACTTCGAGCTTTCCGCCGGACGCGAGGCGGCTCGCCGCCTCGCGGGCCACCACCAGGAGGTGGTAAGCGAGCCGCGCCGGCAAATCCGGCACGATCAGCTCCTCGACGTACTTCGCGGTGAAGCGCAGGCGCGCGCAGGTGATGCGCACGAACTCCTCGCGGAGCTCGGGATGCGCCTCCATCAGCCGGAGTGCGGTGCGGTGCGGAACGTGGAGCACCGCGGTCTTCACGGAGGCCACGTGCTCGTAGGGCCACGCGACCCCGTCGAAGAGCGTCGTCTCGCCGAACCACTCTCCCACCTGCCGGAAGCGGAAGATGAACTCGCGCTGGCTGAGCGTGCGACCCATTACGGCGATCGCACCGGACTCGACGCACCAGACGCCCGGCGTCTCCTCTCCGCGCTCGACGATCACGCTGCCGCGCTTGTAGACGCGCGGGCGGGCGGCCATGCGCAAGAGCGCGTCCATCGGACGCGAGATCGCCACGGCACTGCGATCGCCGCGGGCCTCGATCTGGGACGACGTCGCACGCACGGGCACTCGCACAACGTGCTGTGACCTCGCGAGACTCGCAAGGCGACGCCAAGGCGGCGCTGTGAATTGCGTTCGCCCCGCGCTGAGTTCCCCGAGGGGCTGGCACCCAGATCTCAAAATAGTGCGTCCGGTTGCAGACATTTCTGCGCGCGATTTGGCAACATGCGCCGCGCGAAGGCTCGAGGGGGCGGCTGCAGTCACTGGCCTACGTGTACGTGACGGCGCTCACCCGGGAATTCAAAAGACGGAGAAAGAAGTGATGAGAAAGCTCTGGCTCGGACTCGGCTGCGCTTCCGTTCTCGTGTTCTTCCTCACGCCTGCGTTCGCCCAGGACGCGGCGCCGCCCGCGCAGGATCAGGCCGCGCCGGCAGCCACGGATCAGCCCGGGGCGCGCAAGGGGGTCGAAGAGATCATCGTCACCGCCCAGAAGCGGGAAGAGAACATCAACGACGTCGGCATGTCGATCCAGGCCGCGACCGGAGACGAGCTCGCCGCGTTGGGCGTGACCGACACCTCGCAGCTCGACAAGGTGGTGACGGGCTTCAACTACAACGTCACCTACTACGGCACGCCGATCTACACGATCCGCGCCGTCGGCTTCCAGGACACCGCGCTCGCGTCGAGCCCGACCGTGAGCATCTACCTGGACGAGATGCCACTGCCCTTCGCGATCATGTCGCAGGGCTCCACGCTCGACCTGCAGCGCGTCGAGGCACTGAAGGGCCCGCAGGGCACCCTGTTCGGCCAGAACGCGACCGGCGGCGCGGTGAACTACATCGCGAACAAGCCGAGCCAGGAGTTCGAGACCGGCTTCGACTTCAGCTACGGCCGCTTCAACACCGTGGACATCACCGGCTTCGTCGGCGGTCCGATCACCGAGACCTTGAGCTACCGAGCGGCGGGCCGCGTGCTGCGCTCGGGGGACTGGCAGAAGAACTACGCGATCGACAAGAACCTGGCTCCCGACCCCTACTGGACCACCGCGGGCCAGACCTATCACGTCGACGCCGAGTCGGGCGAGGCGAAGTTCTACAACATGCGCGGTGCCTTGCTCTGGGAGCCGACCGACGCCCTCAGCGCGCTCTTCACGGTGAGCGGGTTCCTCGACAAGAGCGAGTCGCAGATGCCGCAGCTCTTCGGCATCGCCACGCTGAACCAGGTGAGCGGCGCGAATCCGCTCGTCGCGAACTTCCCGGCGGCGCCGCACAACGACCGCGCAGCGGCCTGGGGCCCTTGCGTCAACTCGGACGGCGGGGATCCGAATACGGACGTCACCGACCCGAATCCGATTCCGGACAACGGGGCTGGCGACATCAATACGGCCAACCGTCTCTACGACCAGTGCACGCCGCAGGAGAAGGACAACAGCTTCTACTCGACCACGCTCCGCGTCGACTACGAGTTCGATAACGACATGACGCTTACCTCGCTCACGAGCTGGGGAAAGTTCACCCGCGACGCGGCCTACGAGAGCGACGGCACGTTGTACCAGGACTACGAGTCCCTCCAACACGGCTATCTCAAGGCCTTCTTCCAGGAGTTCCGACTCTCCGGCGCCATCCGCGGCGAAGGGAACTGGGTGGTCGGCGCGAACTACGAGAACACCTCGACGTGGGACCACTTCCTCCAGACCTACGGCATCTCGACAGCAGTCCCGACGTTCGTGCCGCGCATCTTCGACAATTGCGCGACGACGCCGCCTCCCAACGGAGTCGTGCCGTTCTTCCTGGTTGCGGGAAACCCGAACTGCGTTGGGCTCGATCCCTCGACAGGGTTCACCACACTGGCGAACACTTCTCACCCGCTCGGCCCGACGGAGCCCAATAGCCGCCAGACGACCGATACCTACGCCTTCTTCGCCAGCGGCGAGTACCCGGTCCTCGACAACGTCACCCTCTTGGGCGGCATCCGCTATACGAACCAGCACCGCGACTATCGCGGCTGTGGCTCCGACGGTGGAGACGGAACTTGGGCGACGATCTCGGCGGACATCCAGCGCCTCCTCCAGTACTTCAACAACAACACTGTCCTGACGAACGGTCTCGACGTTGGACCTGGGAACTGCGGGAGCACGGGGCCGCCGCCGACCTTCGCAGCCGAGGGCTCTGGATTCACGGGCAAGCTGGACGAGGACAACGTCTCCTGGCGGGCAGGCGTGAACTGGACGCCGACGGCGGAGATGCTCCTCTACTTCAACGTCAGCAAGGGCTTCAAGGCGGGCAGCTTCCCGACCGTCGCCAGCGCAGCCTTCACCCAGCTCTTCCCAGCAACGCAGGAGGAGCTCCTCGCCTACGAGTTGGGTGGCAAGGTCGGGCTGTTCGACGGCACGATGCAGCTCAACGGCGCCTTCTTCTACTACGACTACACCGACAAGCAGGTGCTCGGGGCGATCAACGACCCGGTCTTCGGCTCGCTGCCCGCCCTGGTCAACGTCCCCGAGTCCCACGTCCTCGGCTTCGAGCTGTCCACGGACTGGCAGCCGTTCGATGGGATGAAGATCACCCCCTCGGTCAGCTACGCGAAGAGCGAGATCGACGGGACCTTCCGGAACTTCGACGCGTACTTCAACACCGGAGCCAACGCCTCGACGAAGGACTTCTCCGGGGAGCCCTTCCCGAACGCGCCGGAGTGGCAGTTCAACGTCGACACGCAGTACGAGTGGAACATGGGGGAGTGGCTCGCCTTCATCGGCGGGAACCTGAACTACCAAAGCGAGACCAAGGGCTTCTTCTTCGATCGCTGCAACGAGGGACCCACCGTGACCTGCACCAAGGACTTCCTCGACAACAACCCGCAGAACTACGGGAACTCGGAGCTGATCGTCCCGGCGCGGGCGCTCCTCGACCTGCGAGCCGGCGCCGAGCGCGGCCCGATCCGAGCGTGGCTCTGGGGTCGCAACGTGACCGATGAGCACTACTGGAACCAAGCCCAGCACGTGAACGACGTGCTGCTGCGCTACACCGGCATGCCGGCGACCTACGGCTTCACGGTCAGCTACCGCTACGGCGGCTGAGCCAGCAACCGCGCGGGGCCGACGCTCGCACGTGCGGGCGTCGGCCCTTCGCATTTCCGGAGGACGTGCGATGCAGCTCGAGCTCCAGCTCGTGACCGAGGGCCTTCAGTTTCCCGAGGGCCCGATCGCGATGGCCGATGGCTCGGTCGTGCTGGTCGAGATCCGGCGGCAGACGCTGACGCGCGTCCGTCCGAACGGGAAGCAAGAGGTCATCGCCGAGCTCGGCGGCGGCCCCAACGGCGCCGCCATCGGGCCCGACGGCGCGGTCTACGTCTGCAACAACGGCGGCTTCCAGTGGCACGTGGGCGCCGGACGGGAGCGTGGCGCCGCACGGGACGGCCCTCGACTACAAGACGGGCTCCATCCAGCGCGTGGATCTGAAGACCGGGGCGGCGAAGACGCTCTACGACGCCTGCGACGGCCGCAAGCTGCGCGGGCCGAACGACATCGTCTTCGACCGGAGCGGCGGCTTCTGGTTCAGCGACCTCGGCAAGTCCGACGGCGACTCCATGCACATGGGGAACGTCCACTACGCGCGCCCCGACGGCTCGAAGATCACACGCCAGCGCGAGGGCATGCTGACGCCCAACGGCGTGGGTCTCTCGCCGGACGAGGGCACGCTCTACGTCGCGGAGACGCACACGAGCCGCGTCTGGGCGCTCCCGATCGAGCGCCCGGGCGTGCTCGCGCCCGCCGGGGGTCTGTTCAGCCCGGGAACGGTCTTGGGCCCGCTGCCGGGCTACCAGCTGCTCGACAGCCTCGCCGTCGAGGCGGGGGGCAAGGTGTGCGTCGCGACCCTCGTCACGGGCGGCGTCACCGCCTTCGACCCCAAGGGCGGGACGGAGCACTTCGCGGTGCCCGACCCGATCACCACCAACATCTGCTTCGGCGGGGCCGACATGCGCGACGCCTGGATCACGGCCTCGAGCACGGGGAAGCTCTACAAGTGCCGCTGGCCGCGGCCGGGGCTGAAGCTCAACTTCAACGCCTGAGCAGGCGCTCCGCCCCCGAGACGAGCTCCGCGACGATCTCGCCCGCGGGCTGGATCGCGCTCACGTTCGCGACGGACTCGCCGGCGTAGAGCGCCATCGCGTCCACGCGCCCGGTCGTCGCGCGCGACGGGAGGCTCGCCGATAGGCGCCGGATCGGGACCGCGCGGCCGTCGGGGAGCCGCTCTTCCCCGATCACGTCGTCCGAGAGCGCTCGCGCGGCCTCGATCGCGGAGCGCAGCACGCGATGGGGGGCGTCCGGCCAGCCCACCGAGAAGGCCTCCGTGAGGCAGGTGTCGGCGGCGCCCGCCGCGAGGAGCGCCTTCACGTACGCCGGGTGCGCCCCGGACTCGGTCGAGGCGACGAAGCGCGTGCCGAGCCGAGCGCCCCCGCAGCCGGCCGCGAGCACGGCGGCGAGGCTCTCGGCCGTCGCGATTCCGCCCGCCGCCACGACCGGAATGCGGACCTCGCCGAGAACCTGCGAGAGCAGGGGAAGCAGGCTCGTCTGGCCGCGCACGTGGCCGCCCGCCTCGGTGCCCTGCACGACGACGAAGTCGCAGCCCGCACGCTCGGCGGCGAGCGCCTCGGGGAGCGATCCCACCTGCCAGCTCGCGAGAGCGCCGAGGGCGTGCACACGCGCCACGAGCTCGCGGTCCGGCGCGCCGTAGAAGAGCTCGACGACGCGCGCGCCCCGCGCCGCCACCTCGATGCAGTCCGGCCGCAGGAAGGGCGCGAGGAAGTTCACGCCGAAGGCGCCGCGGGTGCGCGCGGCGAGATCGGCGAGCGCCCGCTCGAGGTCGTCCGGAGCCAGGAGTGCGGCGCCGAGCATGCCGAGCCCGCCCGCATCGGCGACCGCGGCGACGAGCTCGGGCGTGGTCACGCCGGGCATGCCCGCGAGCTGGATCGGGGCGGAGAGGCCGAGGAGCCGCGTGAACGACGTCGCGATCAGACCAGCGCACCCGACGCGACGATGCGCGCGATGTCGTCGTCGTCGTAGCCGAGGATCTCCTGGAGCACCTGGATAGGTGTGCTCGCCGAGGCAGGGCGCCGGGAAGCGCGGGCCGTTGTCGTAGCCGGCGATGCGGTACTGGTGGCCCTCGTACGGCACGAGGCCCATCTCGGGGTGCTCCAGCGGCCGGAAGAAGCGGCGGTGGGCGAGCTGCGGATCCTGCTGGTGATCGCTCGAGCGCTGCACCATGCCCGCCGGCACGCCCGCGGCCTGCAGCTGCTCCATGAGCGCGCGCGGCGCGAAGCGCGCGGTGAAGGCGGCGAGCTCGCGGTCGATGAGCTCGCGCTGCGCGCAGGCGGCCGGCCGCCGTGTCGAGCTCGCGCGCCGCGCGCCCAGGCCGGATCGCCGAGCGCGCGGCGCAGCGCGCGCCACTGCGCGTCGGTCTCGACGGCGATCGCGCACCACTGGTCGTCGCCCGCGCACGGATAGGCGTCGTGCGGCGCGGCGTCGGGCGAATCGTTGCCCGCGCGGCGCGCGTTCTGGCCCGTCACCTGGACGTCGAGCAGCTCGGGCGCGAGGAAGTGGAGCGACGACTCCATCTGCGCCTGGTCGATGTACTGCCCCTCGCCGGTGCGGCGGCGGTGATCGAGCGCGGCGATCAGCGTCGCGGCGAGGAAGCGCGGCGCGATCGTGTCGGTGTAGGCGTTGAACGGGCCGCCCGGCGGGCGATCGTCCCAGCCGGTCACCTCGTAGAAGCCGCACACGGCGGCGGCGTGATAGCCGTAGCCGGCGAGCTTCGCGGCGGGCCCGGTCTGCCCCATCAGGCACGTGCTCGCCATGATGATGCCCGGGTTCAGCTCGCGCGCGACGTCGTAGCCGAGGCCGAGCTCGGCCATCGTGCCGGCGGTGAACGAGTCGAGGCAGATGTCCGCCCAGGCGATCAGCCGCTTCGCGACCGCGAGGCCTTCGGGGTGCTTCAGTTCGAGGCGCAGCGAGAGCTTCGAGGTGTTGAACGACGCGAAGAACTGGCAGCGGTTGATGCCCGGCGACGCCGTCCTTGAACGGGCCGACCAGGCGCAGGCGATCGGCGGGCTTGTCGGTCTCGACGTGCACGACGGTGCGCGCCGTGGTCGGCGAAGTACCTTCGCGGTGATCGGGCCGACGCCGATCCAGGAGAAGTCGGCGAACTTGACGCCCGCGAAGGGCAGGCGGCGTCCGCGCCGCGACGGCACGGCGTCTCGCCCGCGCTCGAGCGGCGCGCGCTCGGCGCGGGCGCGAGCGAGCGCGAGCACCTCCGCGCGTGTGCTCGCCGAGCGTCGGGCGCCGGGCGCGCGAAGGTCGACCGGCGTCCGCGCGAGGCGCACGAACGGGCCCGGCGCGCGCAGCTCGCGGCCGTCCGGGAGGCGACACGGTGTCGCCAGAAGTCGCGCGATCTTCGAGGTGATCGAGCGCGAGCACGTCGGCGACCGTGTTCACCGGCGCGAGCGTGATGCCGCGCGCGATGCCGCCCGCGAAGAGCTCCGCCTTGCGGTGGCTGCGCGCAGAAGGCGCTCGATGCGCTCGCGCAGCGCTCGGCAGCGGGATGCACGAGCGGCGGCGCCGGTGAGCATGCGCACCTCGTAGGTGCGCCAGTCCTCGGCGCGCCACCCACTCCGCGTCTGACCGCGCCGGCCTCGAGCATCCACGGGATCAGCGCGCGCAGCGTCGCCGTGGTCGCGATCAGCACCACCTCGCCGTCGGCGCACGGGTAGACGAGCGGCGTCACCAGCGTGCTGAGCTGCAGCACGGTGCCGTTGCGCTCGATGTTCTTGCCCTGGATCGCGTGCGCGATCATCGCGTTCAGGCCGGTCCAGAAGACCGCCGCCTGCACCGACACGTCGACGAACTGCGCCTCGCCGGTCGCGAGCCGGCGCTGGTGCGCGACCAGCGCGCGCGAGCGCGCTCTCGACGGCCGCGTGGTACCAGGTCTGCGGCACGGTGATGCGCACCGGCCGGCGATCGGCGTCGCCGTTCAGCGCCATCATGCCGCCCATCGCGGCGAGCGTGAGATCGGTCGCCAGGTGGTGCGCGTACGGGCCCGTCCTGACCGAACGGGCGTGATCGCGACGTAGACGAGATCGGGGCGCACCTCGCGCAGCGCCGTCGAAGCCGAGGCCGCGCGCGTCCATCGCGCCGGGCGCGGCGTTCTCGAACACGAAGTCGGCGCTCGCGGCGAGCTGCAGGAAGTCGGCGCGCCCGCGCGTCGCTCTCGAGATCGAGCACGACGCTGCGCTTGCCGCGGTTGAAGGCGTGGAAGCGCAGGCTCGCGAGCGGTCCGCCGGCAGCGCCGGCTCGAGCGGCGCCTCGCGCCGCGACGCGGCGCCGCCCGGCGGCTCGACCTTGATCACGTCGGCGCCGAGGCCGGCGAGGATCAGCGGTCCGAGCTCGGCGCGCGCATCGGTGAGGTCGAGGACGCGGTAGGGGCTGAGCGCGGGCATGCCCCATGATCTCATTCTCGAAGGAGCCGGGGCAAGGACGCGTTACCGTGAGGGAACGCCAACGGCCAGGAGGGCTCCATGTCGTCGCTCGAGGCCACGCCCGGCTACCGCATGAACGTGTTGATCCGCCGCCGCGCGAACGTGAGCCGCGACGAGCTCGTCGCGAACTGGTTCGCGAATCACATGCCGGCGGTCGTGCGCGGCATGGCGGCGCAGGCGCTCGCGGGCCGCCCGCACGCGCACCGCTACATCGCGACGCTCTTCGATCCCGGCCCCGACGGCGCCTCGGCCTGGGACGGCATCGCCCAGCTCTGGTGGCGCCAGAACCTGCCGAAGCCCGGCGTGCCCCACGGCACCAAGCCCGCCGACACCTTCCAGCAGAAGGCGGAGCCCTACCTGCCGTGGATGGTGCGCGAGTACGTCGCCCTCGACGGCGCGCTGCCCGTCACCCCCAACACGCTCAACGATCCCTTCCCGTTCACGCGCTCGGGGTTCTTCAAGGCGACGTTCCTGGTCAAGGCTGGAGCCGGCGTGGACACCGACGCGTTCTTCGCCCACTGGCTGAACGTCCACGCGCCGAACGTGCAGGCGGGCATGAAGGCGGTCGGCGGCTTCCGCTACGTGATCGCGCACAGCGTGGAGCCGAAGGGAGAGGAATTCGCCGGGATGGCCGAGCTCTACTTCCCGGATGCGGAGGCCTGGACGCGCATGCGCCAGATCGTGAAGCCCGACGGCATGGAGCGCTTCGTGGACGGACCCGGCTCGCTCGTGTTCACCAGTCGCACCGAGATGGTCGGCATTCCCGGCTGAAACGCGCCGTGGGGCGCTCGCGGCCGCACATCCGGTAACCTCGCCCGCTCAATTTTGGGAGAGCCGCCTCATGACGCGTGAAGCCTGGATCATCGACGCCGTCCGCTCGCCGCGAGGCGTCGGCAAACAGGGCAAGGGCGCGCTCGCCCATCTGCACCCGCAGCGCGTGCTCGCCCAGGTGCTCCAGGCGCTCCAGCAGCGCGTCGGCTTCGACCCCAAGGACCTCGACGACGTGGTGTGCGGCAACGGCTCCCACGCGGGCGACCACGCCCACGACATCGGCCGCATGGCGGTGCTCGACGCGGGCTGGCCGATCACCGTGCCCGGCGTGACGTTGAACCGCTTCTGCGGCTCGGGCCAGCAGGCGGTGACGTTCGCGGCGATGGGCGTCGCCGCCGGCCACCAGGACCTGGTGATCGGCTGCGGCGTCGAGTCGATGAGCCGGCCAGCGCGCAACGGCACCGACGGCTTCCACGCCAACAACAAGCACCTGCTCGACCAGCACCCCCAGGTGCCGCAGGGCCTCTCGGCGGACCTGATCGCGACGGTCGATGGCTGGACGCGCGAGCAGTGCGACGCCCTCGCCCTCGAGAGCCAGCGCCGCGCCGCGGTCGCCATCGAGGCGAAGCGCTTCGAGCGGAGCCTCGTCGCGATCAAGAACGACGACGGCTCGCTCGCCCTCGATCGCGAGGAGTATCCGCGGCCGAGCACGACGCGCGGAGGGCCTGGCCGCGCTCCCGTCCAGCTTCGAGAAGATGGTGGGCTTCAAGATGGAGCAGGCCGACAAGGACATGGCCGGCCTGATCCAGCAGAAGTATCCCGGCGTGAAGCTCCGCTACGTGCACCACGCGGGCAACAGCTCCGGCGTGGTCGACGGCGCGGGCGCGGTGCTGGTCGCATCGCCCGAGTACGCCAAGGCGCACGGGCTACGCCCGCGGGCGCGCATCAAGATGACCGCGGTGGCGGGCGACGAGCCGCTGATCATGCTGACCGCGCCCGGCCCCGCGGCGAAGAAGTGCCTGGCGCGCGCGGGCATGCAGATCGGCGACATCGACCTGTTCGAGGTGAACGAGGCGTTCGCGGCGGTGGTGCTGCGCTTCTTCCGCGACACCGGCGCCGATCCGGCGAAGGTGAACGTGAACGGCGGCGCGATCGCGCTCGGTCACCCGATCGGCGCGACCGGCTCGATGCTGATCGGCACCGTGATCGACGAGCTCGAGCGGCGCGGGCAGGGCACGGGCCTCGTGGCCATGTGCACCGGCGGCGGGATGGGCACCGCGACGATCGTCGAGCGCATCTGACGTCGGGCGGGGACGCTGGTTGACTAAGGGACGCTGGTTGAAACCCTCGCGGGTCAACCAGCGTCCCGCGAGGTCAACACTTAGTCAACCAGCGTCCCCGTCCCCGCTTCGCGAGCGCCCGCGTCGCGGGCGAGGGGCTCGCCGGCGCGCGGGCGGCGGAACGGGTAGGCGAGCTGTCGCCAGAGGCCAGCGGGCGACGGGCTCGTCGCCGGCGCCGAACTCCGTCGGCACGCGACCCGCTGGCGCGTAGAAGGTGCCGAACAGCACGTCCCAGAGCGGCAAGAGGCCGGCAAAATTTTTGTCGCGGCCCTCGGCCTGCGAGGTGTGGTGCCACCGGTGGAAGCGCGGGCTCGCGACGATCGTGCGCAGCGGCCCCAGGTCGAAGCCCACGTTCGCATGGATGCCGATGGCGTAGAGCGTGAGCACCGGCGCGACGACCGCGAACACGCGGGGGTCGAAGCCCAGCGCCAGGAGCGGGACTGCCTGGACCACGCTCATCAACGCCTGATTGATGGGATGGAGCCGGACGGACGAGAGCCAATCGAGCTGCGGGGACGAATGGTGGACGGCGTGGAGGCCCCAGAGCGGCCGCGCGTGGAAGGCGCGGTGCATCCAGTAGCCGAGGAAGTCCGCGACCAGCAGGCCGAGCGCGAGCTGCACGGCGAAGGGGAGGGCGCGCAAGGCGTCTCGCGCGAGGCCGAGCTCGGGGGCGCGCCCGGCCGCCAGGTCTGCACGCAGCTCCGCGAAGGACCCCCCGCTGGCGGCGACGACAGCGAAGACGGCGAGGCCCACCGTCAGGCGGGTGAACGCGCGCGAGACGAGCGGCGTGAAGAACCAGTAGCCGAGGTCCGCTGCGAAGTCCCTGCGGCGAAAGAAGAGGGGCGCCCGCACGCTGCGCCAGCGCGTCTCCAAGGCTGCGAAGAGGGCGCCGAGCACGAGGAACGCGATCGCCAGCCCGAAGACGCTCGCTCCCGCTCGCATCGGCCTCCCGCTCAGTGGGCCACGACGTGGCCGCCGTCGACGTTGTAGCTCTGGCCCGTGATCCACCCGCCCTGATCCGAGCACAGGAACACGACGACCGTCGCGATGTCGAGCCCGGTGCCGGCGCGCCCGAGCGGGATCGCCGACTTCACCAGGCCCTGCCAGAGGTCTCCGCGACCGAGGTCGTCCATGCGCGACGTGTCGATCACGCCCGGGCAGATCGCGTTCACGCGGATCTTGTGCTTGCCGACTTCTTGGGCCATCGACGCCGTGAGTGCCTGGAGCCCCGCCTTGGAGGCCGCGTAGGCTGCGGTGTTCGGGGGGAGCGCTTTGCCCGCGATCGAGGAGATGTTGACGATCGAGCCGCCCCGGCCCTGCTCGATCAGCTTGCGCCCGAAGAACTTGCTCATCAGGAAGCTGCCCGTGAGGTTCACGTGCAGCACCTTGCGCCAGGCGTCGGGGGCGAGGTCCACGACCGGCGCGCGATCGTCGCCGCGCGCGGCGCCGGCGTTGTTGATCACGATGTCGACGCGCCCCATCTCCTTGATCACGCGCTCGGCCAGCGCCGCCACGCTGCCCTCGTCGCCCACGTCCGAGATCGCCGAGACCACGCGGCGCCCGAGCGCGCGGACCTCGTCGGCGACGCTCTCGATGTCGCGCCAGCCGGCGGCCCGCTCGTCGGCCGGATAGCGATCCTGGGGCCGGCCCGTGCCCGTGAGCACGATGTCGCAGCCCGCGCGCGCCAGCTCCACCGCGATCGGCCGGCCGATCGAGCGCATGCGCCCCGCGCCGGTCACCACGGCCACCTTGCCGGCCAGACCCGTCAGCTCGTAGCTCGCCATCTCAGCGCCGCGCCCCCAGGAAGTCGGCCTTGCCGAGCTCGACGCCACCCTGGCGCAGCAAGGCGTAGGTCATGGTCACGTGGAAGAAGAAGTTCGGCAGCGAGAAGTGCTCGAGCAGCCGCTCGCCGGTGAACGTTACGGGCCCGCCGGGCATGGGGAGCACGATCTCCCGCTTCTCGCTGCCGTCGATCTGGCCCGCCGCGAAGGACTGGGCGTAGTCGATGGTCTTGCGGATGCGCCCGCGCAGCGCGTCGAGCGTCGCCTCGTCGTCCGCCCACTTGGGGGGCTCGACGCCCGCCAGGCGCGCCAGGCAGTTCTTCACCGTGTCGCTGGCGATCTGGATCTGGCGCGAGAGAGGCAGCATGTCGGGGGCGAGGCGCAGGCCGAGGTAGTTGTTGGGGTCGAACTTTTTGGCGGTGGCGTGCGCCTCCGCCTTGTCGAGCCAGCCCAACAGGTTGGTGAGGAGCTGGAGGAAGACCGGCACGCTGCCGGCGTGCATCGAGATCGGCATGAGTCTCCTGGCGGCGGGCGCGAGCGGGACGTTACCGCGGTGCGCGGCCGCGGTCCGTCTCGGCGTATGCTGGGCCAATGCACGACCCCACGCGGCGCTACCGGACCTACGCCCTCGCGCTGCTGGTGGCCTGCTACGTGCTGAACTTCGTCGACCGACAGATCCTGACGATCCTCGCGGGTCCGATCGCCGCAGAGCTCCACCTCTCGGATGCCGAGCTCGGCCTGCTGACCGGCCCCGCGTTCGCTCTGCTCTACACCACGGCCGGCTTCCCGATCGCGCGCTGGGCGGACGTGGGGGTGCGGCGCTCGATCATCTCGCTGGCTGTCTTCATCTGGAGCGCGATGACGGCGGCGAGCGCCCTCGCGCAGAACCTCGCGCATCTCGTGCTGGCCCGCGTCGGCGTGGGAATCGGCGAGGCGGGCTGCACGCCGCCCGCGCACTCGCTCATCTCGGACCTGTTCCCGGCGGAGCGCCGGGCCACCGCCCTCGCCGTCTACGCGCTCGGCATCCCGGTCGGGGCTGCGCTCGGCAACCTGCTCGGCGGGTGGCTCGCGCAGCGCTACGGCTGGCGGACGGCATTCGTCGCCGTGGGCCTGCCGGGCCTCTTGGTCGCGCTCCTCGTGCGCACCACGCTGCGCGAGCCAAACCGCACGCGACCGCTCCAGCGCCTGCCGGCGCGCGAGGTCCTGGGCTTCATGCTACGCCTGAGGAGCTTCGCGCATATGTCCGCCGGAGCAGCACTTTTTGGGCTCACGGGCTATGGCACGGCTGCCTTCATCCCGGTCTTCTTGATGCGCGCCCACGATTTCGAGCTCGCCGCCCTCGGCCGCTGGCTGGGCGTCACCGGCCTGCTCGCCGGCGGGCTCGGCACGCTGCTCGGTGGCTGGCTCTCCGATCGCCTCGCCGGTCTCGAGCCGCGCTGGTACGTGCGGCTCCCCGCGCTCTCGTCGCTGCTCGGCGTTCCCTTCGCGTGCCTGTTCTATCTCTGGCCCGAGGGGCGACCGGCCGTGCTGCTCGCCATGCCGTGGACGTTCCTCGGCTCCATGTACCTCGGCCCCACGTTCGCGATGACGCAGAGCCTGGTGCGCCCGGACATGCGCGCGCTCGCTTCGGCGCTGCTCCTGTTCATCATCAACGCGGTCGGCCTGGGGATCGGCCCCTGGCTGGTCGGCGCCCTCTCCGACGCGCTCGAGCCTCGCTTCGCGAGCGACTCGATCCGCTACGCGTCGCTCGGAACGGCCGTGGTGGGCACGTGCTGGGCGTCGCTGCACTACCTCCTCGCAGGGCGCACGCTGGCGCAGGACCTGCTCGCGAAGGACGCTGCGTGAGCGACGCTAGTCGAGCCCGAGCCAAGCGCGCGCGTTGCTCGCGAAGAACGCGTCCTGGTCGGACGCCGAGCTCCGCTCCAGCGCGCGCTCGAAGCGCCGCAGCGGATCGCGGCCTCCCTCGGCGTGCGGATAGTCCGAGGAGAACAGGTAGAGCCGCGGGTCCGACTCGCGCGCGATCTGGCCCACGTCCTCGAACGGGTAGGGCGTGAAGCGCAGCTGCGCGCTCGCCTGCTCCGAGGGCAGGCGTGGCATGGCGGCGAGCTCGGGCTCGGAGCGCCGCCAGATCGAGACCGCGTGATCGAGGCGCCGCAACAGATCCGGCACCCAGCCCGCGCCCATCTCGATCGCGCCGCCGTGGAGGCGGGGATGCCGCTCGAGCACGCCGTCGAGCACGAGCACCGCGAGGAAACGCGCGACGGGCTGGTGGACGACCAGGAAGTCCTTGGCCGTCAGGATCTCGGCCCCCGGCAGCGGCGCTGTCGCGGCGCGCCCGTTGTCGTTCCACGCGCTCCCGATCGGCAGCGCCCCGCTCCCGACGTGCAGCACGAACGGCACGCCTACGCTCGGCGAGCCGCGCCCAGAAGGGGTCGTGCGCGTCGTGGCCCGGCGAGCGGCCGCCGGGAGGCCGCGCCGGAATCCACACCTCGCGCAGGCCCAGGTCGAGGGCGAAGTCGAGCTCGGTCCGCGAGCGCTCGGGCTCGTCCAGGTCGCAGAGCGCGACCCCCAACAAGCGTCGATCGGCGGCGCAATACGCGGCGACGGCGCGGTTGTGCGCGCGGTAGGCGCCGTAGCGCAGCTCCGGATCCTTCAGCTCGAAGAGGGGCGCGCAGAGCGAGGAGTAGATCACCTGGTGCTCGAAGCCCAGCAGGTCGAGCGCCGCGGAGCGCTCCTGCGGATCGACCGCTCCGAGCGCCTCGTACCACTTCGGGCCGCGCCGCAGGAGATCGTCGCCGAGCTCGACGAGCGCCTCGCGCTCCGACGCGGCGTGGCGCGCAGTGCGCACCGCGAGGCCACTCCTTCCGCTCGCGATTGCCGGGAGGCGCTCGCGGAGCGCGGGCTCGGCGTGGTCGACGAGGAAGCTCGGCCACTCCATCAGGTGGCTGTCGGCGTCGACGATGCGGCGACCCTGGGCATAGGCCATGGGGACATCTTGCCCGAGTCGCGCGCGCGGCGCTGCGGCAGGGGGTTCAGGGCCGAATCTGTACGTAGGTGCCGATCAGCTCGGCGGTGGCGAGCACGTGGCCCTCGCTCGCCCGCAGGAGCTCCGCGCGCGAGGGGGACCGGAGATCGGGGAGCGCGACGTCCAGCGCGAGCAGCCGGAACACGTAGTGGTGCCTTCCGGTCGGCGGGCAGGGCCCCTGGTAGCGCGCGTGTCCCCAGTCGTTGCGCCCCATGCGCGCGCCGGTGGGAAGGGTCTTGGCGCTCCGGATGCCTGCGGCGAGCTCGCGCGCAGCGGCCGGCAGATCCACCAGCACAAAGTGCACCCAGATGCGCTGCGGCGCGGCGGGATCCGGGGCGTCGGGATCCTCCACCACGAGCGCGAGGCTCCGCGTCCCGGGCGGCGGCGCGCTCCACGCGAGCGGCGGCGACACGTCTGCGCCGTCGCAGGTGTACTCGGCGGGAATCGGGGACCCAGTGGCGAAGGCCGACGAGCGCAGGGCGAAGCCGGCGTCGTGCGTCTCGGCCGCTCCGACGGCCGAGAGTGCGAGGATTGCGGCGAGGGTGCCGAGCGGCCGGCGCTTCATGCGCGCGAGGATGGCGCGCACTGCCGTGGCGCGCTGCCTGAACTGCGTTCGTCCCGCGGGCAGCGGCGACTGCGCCCCGGGCGCCCCATCTGTTAGTGTCGGCCACGCCGCACTCGGAGGTCGCATGGAACGCCGCCGCGCACGCTCTCGCGTGACTCCTCGCCTCGCCTTGGCGCTCGCGCTCGGCGCCGCGGCGCCCGCGCTCGGCGCGCCCGGCGGAGGGGGCGGCGGCGGGATGTCCGGCGGCCCCTCGGCCTCGCCGCAACAGCTGGCGATCGCACACTTCCAGAAGGGGGAGGCCTACCGCAAGGAGGGCGTCGACGCGATCGAGCGCGCCCAGGCGGCGGCGGACGATGCCACGCGCGCGCAGGCGCAGGAGCAGGCCAAGACCAAGTTCCAGCGGGCGCTGCGCGAGTACAAGCAGGCGACTCAGTCCGACCGGCGCCTGCACTACGCGTGGAACGGCATGGGCTTCGCTCAGCGCATGCTCGGCGATTACGATTCCGCCATCGAGTCGTACGACCGCGCGCTCAAGCTCGAGCCTGGCTTTCCGAACGCGGTCGAGTACCGCGCCGAGGCCTACCTCTGGATGGGTCGCCTCGAGGACGCCAAGACGGCCTACCTCGACCTCTTCGGCCGCGAGCGACCCTTCGCGGACCTCCTGCTGCGCAAGATGCAGGCCTGGGTAGAACTGCAGCGCCAGCAGCCGAGCTCTGGACGCAGCCCAGGTCGACGCCTTCGCGCAGTGGGTGGCGGAGCGCGCGACGCTCGCCCAGCAGACGGCGAGCCTCGCGCCCGAGTCCACGGCTCGCCCCTGGTAGGAGACGCGCGCAGGCGCCTCGGCCTGCTCCCCGTTGCCGTTGCCCTCGCGCTCCCTCGCGGGCGCCCGCGCCGACTCGGTGTATCGCTGGGAGCTCCCGCCCGGGATGCCGCTGCCCGCGGTTCCCGCCGACAACCCGATGTCCGACGCCAAGGTCGCCCTCGGTCGGCTTCTCTTCTACGACCCGCGCCTCTCCGTGAACGGGACGCAGGCGTGCGCGTCTTGTCACCAACAAGCGCGCGCCTTCACCGACGGACGGGCGCGCGCGGTGGGCGCCACGGGGGAGCTCCATCCGCGCAGCGCGATGAGCCTCGCCAACGTGGCCTACAACCGGGGCTTCGGCTGGGCCGATCCGAGCCTCGACTCGCTCGAGGCCCAGATCGCGGTCCCGATGTTCAACGAGGCGCCGATCGAGCTCGGCCTGCGCGGCCACGAGGAGGAGGCACTCGCGCGTCTGCGCAGCGATCGGCGCCTCCGGCGGCTCTTCGCCCGGGCGTTCCCGGAGGCTCGGGCCGCGCTCGACCTCGCGCACGTCGCCCGCGCCATCGCAGCCTTCGAACGCACGCTCGTCTCGGGGCGCTCCGCCTACGACCGCTACCTCTATGCAGACGAACGCAGCGCGCTCTCGCCCGCCGCGCGCCGCGGGCTCGCGCTCTTCACCTCCGAGCGCCTGCGCTGCGCCGAGTGTCACGGCGGCCCGGCCTTCGCGGGGCGCGAGCGGCGCTTCGAGAACACCGGCCTCTACAACCTCGGCGGCCAAGGGCTCTACCCGCTCGGCGGCGAGGGTCTCTTCGCGAGCACCCGGCGGGCGGAGGACATGGGCCGCTTTCGACCGCCAGGCCTGCAGGAACATCGCGCTCACGGCGCCGTACATGCACGACGGCAGCGTCGCCACGCTCGAGGACGTCCTCGACCACTACGGGCAGGGCGGGCGGAACTGGACGACACCGGCGGGGGGCGAGGGGGCGCGCAACCCGCACCAGAGCGTCGCCGTCAGCGGCTTCACGCTCGATGCGGCGGAGCGCGAAGCCCTGGTCGCCTTCCTCGAGAGCCTGACCGACGAGACCTTCGTCCGGGACCCGCGCTTCGCCGAGCCGAGCCCTTAGGAGCCTGACCCAGGAGTGGGACAGGTCGCCCGGACGCCGATGCATCGCCGCCGACTGCGTTGCGCTCCCTGCGGCGTAGCTTCAGCCACGCCTTGGTCGCGACGCCTTGTCGGCGGCGCGCCTCGACGCCCGGGCTCAACTGCCCATCCTGGGTCAGGCTCCTAGACGCCGATGCCGAGGAGGCTCAGGCGGACCTCGTCCTGGCCCTTGCGGCGCAGGAGCGAGACCTCGCAGCCGGCCGCGCGCTGCTCGACGATGTAGGCGTAGAGCTTGAGCGCGTTGCGCACGACCTCGGCGCGCGAGGCGGCGTCGGTGGCGCGCTGGAGCTCGTCGAGACGGCGCAGCGCGCTCGCGCTCATGTCGAGGGAGAAGGCTTTGCGCCGACTGGGGGCGCGGGCGCCCGGGACCGTTCCGTACCGCATGCAGGGGCTCCTGGGAAAGGGTCGAAAATCGCTGGGCTTTGCGCAGGACACCGAGCGAGGCGAGCCGGTTCCGTCCCTTGGCGCGGCGCCCCGTCTTCGCGCACCGTTCCCGCATGAGCGCCCCCGCCGGCCCGCTCGCCGGGATCGTCGTCCTCGACCTGGGGCAGATTTATCAGGGGCCCTACGCCGGGCAGCTGCTCGCCCAGGCGGGCGCCACGGTGGTGAAGGTGGAGCCGCCGGGCGGGGAGCCCGTGCGCATCCGCGAGGCGCGAGGCCTGCGCACGCTGCCCGCGATGGCCACGCTGAACCAGCACAAGCGCGCGATCACGCTGAACCTGAAGCACGCGCGCGGGCGCGAGCTCCTGATCCGCCTGGCTGAGCGCGCGGACGTGCTGCTCGAGAACTACGCCCCGGGCGTGCTCGACCGGCTCGGCGTGGGGGCCGCGGTGCTGATGGCCGCGAACCCGCGCCTCGTGTACGCGAGCGGCACCGGCTATGGGCTCAGCGGTCCCGACCGCGACCACCTGGCGCTCGATTTCACCGTGCAGGCCGCCTCGGGGGCGATGAGCGTCACCGGCTTCCCGGACGGGCCGCCCGTGAAGGCGGGCCCCACCTGGGTGGACTTCCTCTCCGGGACGCACCTGTACGCGGGCGTGATGACGGCGCTCTTCGAGCGCGAGCGCAGCGGCCGCGGGCGGCTGGTCGAGGTGGCGATGCTCGACACCGCCATGCACGCGATGGCCTCGCAGCTCGAGTGGATCTACGACAAGGGCCAGGTGCCGCCGCGCGTGGGCAACCAGCACGGGAGCCTCTCGCTCTCGCCCTACAACACCTACGCGACCCGCGACGGCGCGATCGTGCTGCTGTGCCTGAACGAGGGACATTGGCGGAGCCTGCTCACCGCGATGGGGCGCGAGGAGCTCGCGGGCGACGAGCGCTTCCGCTCGAACGCGCGCCGCGTGCGCAATCGCGAGGCGACCGACGCCCTGGTGGCGGCCTGGACCGCGACGCTCGCGCGCGACGAGGCCGCCGAGCGGCTGCGCGCGCACAAGATTCCGTCGGCGCCCGTGCGCGACCTGCGCGAGGCTCTCGCGCGCCCGCACTTGCACGAGCGCGGCGCTCTGCAGTGGCTCGAGCACTCGAGCCTCGGTCGCATCGCGCTGCCGGCGAGCCCGCTGCGGCTCCACGGCTTCCCGGTCCTCCCGGCGGCCGAGAACCCGAAGCTGGGCGAGCACAACGACGAGATCTATGGCGCGTGGCTCGGCCTCGGAGCAGAGCGAGCTCGCGGCGCTCCGGGCGGAGGGCGCGATCTAGAGCATGTCCCCCTTCTTTCTCGCGCTCGTGGGGATGGTCGCTGCGTCGGCGATCCTGGCGTTGGCCGCGGTCGCTCGGGCAATCTCGCTTCGGGGGCGTCCAGCCGGAGCCACGCGGCGTGGTGCCGGAAGCTCGTTCGAGTCGTCGAAGGCGTCCGATGTTCTCCTGCTCGTTGCGGTGGCGATGTCCTGGTACAGCGTCGCGGCCGGTTGGGCGGGGCAGCTCGTCTGCTATCCGATCTACGCCGACTTGAGCGAGTACGGTCCGCAAGCCTTCCACGCCTACAGCCAGGGCTACCTCTCTCGGTGGGCCTCCGGAACCTGGCCCGTCGGAGTGATGTGTCTCAGCTGGGCGGCTCTGCTGTGGGCGCCGTTGCGAAACGTGCCGAGGGGACTGGTGTGGGTGCTCGTCGGCCTCTGCGCCGCGTTCGCGGCGGTCACGGCTCCTGCCGCGATCGCACAGAGCCACATGTTCTCCGAGGGATTCTCGCAGGATCAGTACGAGCGGCTCATGCTGTGGAACGGCGTGCGGACCGCGATCTTCACGCTCATCGGAGTCCTCGCGCTCCAGGTGATGCGCCTGCGCTTGCGAGCTCTTCCATTCGCGGGCGACGCGGCGAGCTCGCAGGCTGAACCGCGATGATCCAAGGCCATGGCGCGCTGTGGGCCTACGACCATCAGGACGAAGGAATCCGGGTCTCGGGCACGACGCACGCGTACATCCGCGGCGAGGCCATCGAGTTCCACTTCTGCCCGGTTTGCGGATGCATCGCGTTCTGGCGCTCGCGCCACAGGGACGCCCAGGGCCGCCTTCGAGTCGCCGTCAACCTGCGCCTCGCTGAGCCGGATACCGTTGCCGCGATTCCCATCGACCACTTCGATGGCCTCGAGCAGCTTCGAGGACCTGCCGCCCGACGGTCGACGGGTCGCCGACTACTGGTTCTGAGCCTGTTCGCGATCACGCGCGGCTTCTAGCGCGAGACCTTCAGCGCGCGCTCGCGATCACTTGCTCGGCGAAGTCCGCGAGAATCGCGCGCGCGTCCGCCATGGGCGGGAGCAGTGTCACCTCGCAAAGGCCCGCGCGCTCCTGAGCGCGCAGCGTCTCCACGATCTCGTCCGGCTCGCCGACCAGCCCGCCGCTCGCGCGGATCACGGCGGGCGTGATGAAGCGGCGCTCCTCGGGCACGAGGTAGGTGCAGTGTCCGTCGTGGAGGCGCAGGTGGAGGCGCTCGTGCGGGATACCGAGCCCGTGCACGAACTTCTTGTACTGCTCCCAGTCGTCGCGCGCCTCGGGCGGCACGAAGTGGTCGCTGCCCGACTTGGCGGCGAGCTCCCACCAGAAGTGCAGGCTGGCGGCGGCCATCGAGCCGCACTCGTTCACTGCGCGCTCGCTGCTGAGCTTCTCGCCGGCGCGCAGCACGCACGAGAAGGTGAGGGCGGCGGTGTGGTACGGACTGGGCAGCGCGCGGCCGACGCGCGCGGCGCCGTCGCGGATCGCGCCGAGGCTGCGCGCCAGGTGGTCGGGGGCCTCGCGGCCCGCGGAGATGCGGCCATCGCCGAGCGCGCCGGCGATGCCGAGCGCGAGGGGCCCGTTCGCTGCCACCCAGATCGGGATCTCGTGGGCGACGTCGACGAAACCGAGCTCGCGGTGCAGGAAACGCAGCGCACGCGTCGTGCCTCGGTGCGTGTACTCGACCTCTTTGCCGCGCAGGAGGCCGCGCACCACGCGCAGGTACTCGCGGAACTCGCGCGGCGGCACGGGATCGAAGCCCATCACGCGCATCGCGGTGTGCCCGGTGCCGATGCCGAGGAAGACGCGGCCGGGGGCGATGCGGTTGATCGAGGCGATCGAGTGTGCCGTCACCGGTGCGCTGCGCGTGCCCACCACCGCGACGCCCGTGCCCAGCCGGATGCGCGAGGTGTGGTGGGCGGCGAGCGCGAGCACCGCGTAGCAGTCCGACCAGATCATCTGCGAGTCGGGCACCCAGCCGTGGTCGTAGCCGAGCTGCTCGGCGTACTGGAGCAGCTGCCAGTCGTCGATCTTGGTCGCGATCATCGCGCCGAACTTCATGCGGTCTCCGGGGTTGGCTGGGACGCTGGCGCAGCTCGCCGCTGGCGTCATCCTGCGGCGCCGGGATGCACGCGCGCCTCCGCCGCCTCGCCGCCACCTTCATCGCCGGTCTTTTGGCCGCGTTGCCGCTGGCGGCGACGCTCCTCGTCCTCGGCTGGGCGCTTCGCCTGGCGATCGCGTGGCTCGGGCCCCAGAGCCTGGTCGGAGGTGTCCTCGCCCGGCTCGGCCTCCGCGTCGCCGATTCGGCGCCTGCGGGCTACGCGATCGGTCTGGCGCTGGTGGCGCTGGCGATCCTCGGACTGGGCTGGCTCGCGGAAGCGGGTCTCCAGCGCGGCCTCAACGCGGTGATCGAATCCGTTGTGCAGCGCATCCCCGTCGTGCGCAACGTGTACGACACGATCGAGCGTTTCGTCGCGATGCTCTCTCGCCGCGATCGCTCCGGGCTGCCGCCGATGCGCCCGGTCTGGTGTCATTTCGGAGGGCTGGGAGGAGCGGCGGTGCTCGGGCTCTCCTCGTCTCCTGAGCCCGTGCGCATCGCGGGGCGGAGCTTCCGCGCGGTGCTCGTGCCGACGGCGCCCATCCCGATCGGGGGCGCCCTGGTCTACGTGCCGGAGGAGTGGGTCACCCCGGCCGAGGTGGGCATCGAGGGCTTGACGAGCATCTACGTGTCGATGGGCGTCACGTCTCCGCAATACCTGAGTGCGGGTCGATAGCGCCCCCCGCGCGTAGGCTGTGCGCTGGGCGCAGCCATCGGCCGCGCAGGAGCCAGATCATCATGGCGGCGCAGTTGAGGAGCGCGTAAATCAAGTTCGCGATCCACATCCCCGTCGCGCCGAAGTCGAGCCGCCTCGAGAGAAGCAGCGCGAGTGGAATTCCGATCCCGAAGGCGAGGGTCACGCTGGTCCACATGGGGGTGCGCAGGTCGCCGGCCGCCTGGAGCGAGCGGAAGGCGACGAAGTAGAGCCCATAGAAGGCGAGCACTACGGCGGTGTAGCCGAGGTACTCGGCGGCGAGCGCGCGCAGCGGCGCTCGGCGCGAAGTAAGCCGCGAACGGCTCGCGCCACGTGAACAGGGCGAGCGCGATCGGCCAGAGCGCGGCGCACTCCGTCGCGAGCGAGAGGTGGATCGAGCGCCAGCACGCGCTCCGGGCGGTTCGCGCCGAGATTCTGTCCGACGAGCGTCGCGCACGCGTTGGCGATCGGGAAAGCGATCATGATCGCCATCATCTCGATGCGAACGCCGATCCCGTAGGCGGCGAGCACGTCGGGGCCGAGCCGGCCCGCCAGCCACGTGAAGAAGAAGAGGATGCTGGTGCGCGCGAGCATGTGAAGGCCGGGCTGCCATGCGGCCGACAGGAGCTGGCCCAGCGCGCGGCGCTCGGGAACCAGTTGCGCCGCGCGCAGCCGCACACGCCCGCTCCCGCGCAGGAGCGCGCCGACGATCATGCCGGCGCCGACCAGGCCGCCGAGCCCTCCGCCCCAGGCGATGCCCGCGAGGCCGAGGCGCGGGCAGCCGAGCTCGCCGAAGCCGAGCGCCCACTCGGCGAGCAGCATCACCGGCGTCATCACGAAGCTCGCGAGCATCGGCGTGGTGGTGTCGCCCGCGCCGTTCAGCACGGCCGAGCCGAGCTGGAGCCAGATCGGGCCGATCAGCGTGAGGAAGCTGATGCGCGTGAAGAGGGCGATGGCCTCGTTCGTCGCGGGTTCGCTCGCGAGCAGGCGCGCGAGCGGGTCGGCGCACGCGATGCCCACGGCGCCGGTAGCGATCCAGAGGCCTAGGCCCAGGACCAACGCCTGGCCCGCGAGGTGCTCCGCCTCGGCGATGCGGCGCTGACCGGAGAGCCGCGCCACGAACATCTGGGCCGAGGTCTGCATGCCGAGCACGACCAGGAACACGAGCTGGCGGAGCGTCTGTTGGGAGGCGGTCGCCGCCGCCACGGCCTCGGTCCCGAGGCGCTGCAAGAGCCAGAGGTCCCCGAGCTGGTAGGCGCCCGCGCCCACCAGGGACGTCGCGATCGAGGGCAGCGAGAGCGTGAGCACCGAGCGCAGCAGGCTGCCGCGCGTGTGGTCGCGATCGCGGACGCGCGCGAGCCACAGAGCCCGCGGGCTCCTCGCGCTCCGATCCGTCCATTGCCAGCGAGCTTGGCACAGCCCTAGGCTGCGCGCGGTTGGGGAGGTTCCATGGCCGAGGCGCCCAGCGCGTCGCTCTCGCCGCGCGAATATCTCGAGGAGTGGCTGCCGCGCGCCTTCGCCCGGGCCGGCCTGCCGCCCGGCAGCGAGGGACTCGACGTCTCGCTCGGGCTGGTGCTCGAGGGCGAAGGCGGGGGCGAGTGGGTCGTGCGCATCGCCGGAGGCGGCGTGCAGGTCGCGCGCGGCGCGCGGGACGCCGCCGCGGTGACCTACCTGCAGCGCGTCGCCGACTGGCACGGCGCGATCTTCGCCGGGCGCGGCGGCGCGATCGGCGAAGGGGCGTCGCGCTTCTTCCGACCGGACGCATTGCGCACGACCCCGAGCGAGTCGATGCAGCTCGCGGCTGCGCCGACACCGGCCGCCTTCGCGGAGCTCGCCAAGCTCGATGGCTTGGTGCGGATGGAAGTGATCGGCGACCCCGCCGGCGATTGGGCGGTGGCCTTCAAGCTCGGGCCCGGAGCGATCCCCGCGGAGCCCACGGCGACGCTGCGCATTCGCTCGAGCGATGCCGAGGCCATCGCCGCCGGCAGCCTCGATCCGATGCAGGCCTTCCTGGGCGGGCAGATCGAGGTGCTGGGCGACATGACGATCGTCCTGCAGATGCAGGCCGCCCAGATGGTGGCCGCAGAGCAAGCGCGCGCTCTCACGCGCTAGCGCCTGCGGGGGTGAAGCGCTAACCAGAGCGCCCGCTGCGGGGCGGTAGTTCAACTGGTTAGAGCACCGGCCTGTCACGTCGGAAGTTGCGGGTTCGAGTCCCGTCCGCCCCGCCAGCACCTCCTGATAACCGCGCGTCGGCGATGTTCAGAATCGGAAAACTCTTTCACCTCACTCAGGTCGTTGACGACCTGGAGCGCGTCGATCGCTGGCACGACGACGTCTTCGCGGCGGAACGCTTCTATAACGGCTACGAGGAGTTGGCGGGTCGAAACGCGTCGCTCGTGGCGATCGGCGAGGTGGTTCTCGAGCCGATGACACCGGCGCGAGTGGAGCCGCTCCGGAACCCCTCGGTGAAGCGATTCCACGAGCGATTCGGGCAGCACGCGCATTCCATCGCTTGGTACGTGGACGACGTCCACGCGATCTCGGAAAGGCTCGACGACGCCGGCTTTCGACTCTTCAACGTCGTCGGCAAGCAGGTGAAGCCGCCGCACAAGGCGAGCGCCGTGTGGACACATCCGCGGGAAACGCCGGGTCAGCTCGAGTTCGCGGTGTACGGCGACTACCTGCCCGATCCGCGCATGAAGAAGGGTTGGTCGAGCGACCGTTGGCGCCACCACCCGCTCGGGATCGAAGGCGCTTCCTCGATCGGCATCGTGGTGAGCGACATGGCGAAGGCGAGACGCCTCTACTGTGACGTGCTCGGCGGGACGCTGATTCACGAGGAACGCGTGGCGGACCGGAAGGAGAGCGTATTCGTGGCGGTGGGCGACGACACGGTGGTGGAGCTTGCCCAACCGTTGTCACCCGATGGCGTGGAAGGCCGTGAGCTCGCGACGTACGGCGAGGGGATCTATTCGCTGATCTTCAGGACGAACGAATCTCGAGCGCGCGCGAGACTTCCTGCGTGCGAAGCAGCATCGCGGAGAAGCGGACGGCCCCGATACGCTCGTGTTGGGGGCGGAGCAGGCATTCGGCATGCGCCTCGGCTTCACACGGCGAGACCTGCCGAACGATCCGCGCTGAACGCCGTCACTCCCGAGTGCCGGCCGAATCCTGTTCGGCTCGCGACGCGACGCGCCGACGCGGAGGGTCCGCTCCCGAGGTACGCTCCGCGCATAGCGTAGGGAGCGGCACAGTGGGTTTGTTCGACCTTCTCGGCGGTGGCGAGGCAGGAGTGCGCGTGGGGGACCGCGCGCCGGATTTCGCGCTCGAGGACGCCGACGGCACGACGGTGCGGCTCGCCGATCTGCGCGGGAAGCCCGTGGTGCTCTACTTCTATCCGAAGGACGACACGCCCGGCTGCACGAAGGAAGCGTGCACGTTCCGCGATCAGTATCAGGACTTCCAGGATGCGGGTGCGCGCGTGCTCGGCGTGAGCTCGGACTCGAGCGCGTCGCATCGCAGGTTCGCCGCGCGCCATCGGCTGCCGTTCACGCTGCTCTCGGATCGCGGTGGGAAGGTGCGCAGGCTCTACGGCGTGCCGGCCACGTTCGGGCTCCTGCCCGGGCGCGTCACCTTCGTGATCGATCCCGAGGGCATGGTGCGCCACAGCTTCAACTCCCAGCTCGACGCCACGCGCCACGTCCGCGAGGCGCTCGCCGCCCTGCGCTGACATGGATCGATTCCCCACTTCGAGGAGAGGCTCCATGCCCGTCGTCCTGGCTCTGCTCGCGCTATTCGGCTTCGGCTCTCTCGCCAGCTGGGCCGAGGACGCCGCGTCCTCGCCCGCGGTCGGCGCTCCTGCGCCCGCGTTCAAGCTCCAGGACCAGAGCGGCTCCTGGCATGCGCTCGGTGACTACGCGGGCAAGTGGCTGGTCGTCTACTTCTATCCGAAGGACGGCACGCCGGGCTGCACGAAGGAGGTGTGCGCGTTCCGCGACGAGATCAGCGCGGTGCGCCGCGCAGGCGCCGAGGTCGTGGGCGTGTCCGTCGACGACGTGAGCTCGCACAAGGGCTTCGCGGACGAGCACAAGGTGCCCTTCGCGCTGCTCGCCGACGTGGAGAAGTCCACGGCGCGCGCCTACGGCGTGCTCACCTCGCGCGGCGGCTACGAGTACGCGCGCCGCGACACCTTCGTGATCGATCCGAAGGGCCACGTCGCCAAGCACTACGTCGAGGTCGACCCCGAGCAGAACGTGAAGCAGGTGCTGCAGGACCTCGCGCAGCTGAAGGCCGCCGCGGGGTCCTAACCCTCAGTGGACCGGCGCTTCGTCGCCCCAGATCTCCTGGAGGCGCGCGTCGCGCCCGCAGCCATAGCGGTAGTAGCGGTACCGGATCGGGTTCTTCTTGGCGTAGTCCTGGTGGTAGGCCTCGGCGCGGTAGAAGGCGCCGGCCGCCACGATCTCCGTCTTCACGGGCTCGCCGAGCCGCTTCTCCACGGCCGCCTTGGATGCCTCCGCGGCGCGGCGCTGCGCGTCGTCGTGGAAGAAGATCGCGGAGCGGTACTGCGGCCCGTGGTCGCAGAACTGGCGATTGGCGACGGTCGGGTCGATGTTGTGCCAGAACACGTCGAGCAGCTTCGCGTAGTCGATCTGCTCCGGGTCGTAGACGATCCGCACGGACTCGGCGTGGCCGGTCGTGCCGCTCTCGACCTGCTCGTAGGTGGGATTGCGCGTGCGGCCGCCCGCGTAGCCGGCGCTGACCGACTTCACGCCGGCCAGCGCCTCGAAGGGCGGCTCCATGCACCAGAAGCACCCGCCCGCGAACGTGGCGACCGCTTCCCCCGCGCGCGCCGCGCTGCCCGACGAGCAACGCGACGGCCAGCAGGGCCGCCGCGCGAGCTCCGCTCCGCGACACTAGACGAGCTCGGCCAGCACGAGGACGACGTCGCGCTCGGCCCCGTCGGCGCCGACCACGCGCAGGCGGACGGAGCTGCCCGGCGGCTCGCTGCGGAAGCGCTCGCGCAGCGCGACGAGCGCGCCCGGCGCGAGCGGCGCGCCGTCGATGGCGACGATGCGCTCGCCCACGCGCAGACCGGCTCGCTCCGCCGGGGCGCCCGCCATCACGTCGACCACGCGCAGCGCGTCGCCGTCCTGGTTGAGCCACGCGCCCGACTGGTCGTAGCGGTCGCGCTCGGCGAAGCGCCCGTTCGGCGCGAAGTAGATGCGCTGGTTCCCGTAGTCGAAGACCAGGTGGAAGCGCTCGAGCACGCCGGCGCCGACGTTGGCGGCGAGATAGCGGTCCGTGAAGGAGCCCTCCTTCTGGACGGACAGCTTGGCGACGGGTCCGACGACCCGGTAGTCCCCGATCCGGAGCTCGCCGACGCGGATGAGCTCGCCGCGGCTCGGGCCGCCCACGCCCCAGCCGGTGACGCCCGAGAACTTCGGCGCATACCTGGCGCGCAGCCCGTGGGCCTCGACGAAGGGCGCCGTGAGGTCGAGGGACGAGCGGCTGCCCGTGTCGATCGCGAGCCGACCGGGGATGCCGTCGATCTCCCCCTCGACGAGAGGGGTGCGCTCCTCGAACACGAAGGGCACCGGGCGGCCTTCGCCCTGATAAGTGAAGCGCGCGGGATCGTGCAGCGTGAGCCGCGCGCGCTCGTAGTCGAGCTCGACCACGAAGCGCCGGAACACCTCGAAGCCCACCAGCCCGCGCATGGGGGCGCCCTCGGCCTCGGAGAGGGCGTCCAGGGGCAGGACGTAGAACGTCTGGTCGGCGAGGAAGGCCGCGCCCAGCTCGACTCTCGGGATCTTCGCGACGCCGATGTCGACCGCGCTCTCGCCGACGCCCGTGCCGCGCAGGTTGCCGGTCACCGAGACGCCCAGCTCCTTGGCGAGCTCGGGCGAGATCACGTTGAGACCGCCGGTGTCGCACGCCAGCGTGACCGGCCGACCGGCGAGCTTCAGCTCGACGTAGATGTGGCGGTTCACTTGCCGGAACGGGATCGCCGTCGAGGGCGCGTCTCCAGCGATGCCGTAGTCCTTGGGCGGCGGGGCCGGTAGGGCGAAGCGCTCGTCGGGGAGCGGCTCGCCGAAGGCAAGCGACGCGACTCTCGTGACGGTGTCGTAGCGCGGATCGCCGGTGCTCGCGCGAATCAGGAACGGGAGCTTCACGCCTTCGACGCTGCGGTAGTCGGCGTAGCGGGTGACCGTGGTGTCGCTCCCGCCGCGCTCGACGGTGCGCTCCACGAGCCCCGTCGCGCGGTCGATCCACAGCTCGAAGGCGCGGCCGCCCTGGGGCACGACCTCGAGCGCCGTGAAGGTTTGCTCGCCCTGCGCGCGCTCACCGAGCAGGGAGACGCGGCCCGGCAGGCGCCCGGTGAGATAGGAGAGCGTGCGGCGGTAGGCCTCGTTGGCCGCGGCCTCGCGCGCGGCCGGGGCGAGGTTCGCCGTGGCGGGATTGTTGTCGTCCACGGTCCAGGGCGTCGTGCCGTCGAAGCCCTCCGCCCCGCGCGTCACGCCCAGGTCGTAGGTCTCGACGTAGCGCCCGGTCCGCAGATCCTCGAAGCGCTCGCCCGTGCCCGAGAGGCCGCTGGTCTCGATGGCGAGCTTTGCGTGAGCGGTGCTCAGCTGCTCGAGCGCGGGACCCCCAGCGGCGGCGCGCGCTCGAGCCAGAGTCGCGCCGAGCTCGTCTGCCGAGGCGATCGCGCACAGGCCGAGGAGAGCGGCGCAGGTCGCGAGGCGAAGGGACATGGCAGGCAAGGGTACGCGCCTCCGGCTGCTCGGTTCGCAGAATCCATCCTATCCTCGCAGAGGAGGCAGCCCGTGGCCGTCGCCGGCTTTGCGCCCCTGGACTTCCGAGGCTTCCACGAGCGCGAGCTCCCCGAGCGCATGGGCGATGGGCGGGGCGCGGCGGCCGCGCGCGCCGCGGCGCGCTTCGGGTCGCTCGCCTTCCGCTTGCCCGACGGCTCGGCCTACACCTACGCGCCACGCGCCAGCGAGATTGCCCTCGAGCCCGGCGACGCGGACGCGGCCACCGTGATCGAGCTCGCGCACGAGAGCTGGGAGGGGCTCGTCCACGACTACGAGTCGGCGCCGGGGCTCCTCTACGCGAGCCGGCTGCGCTGCCTGCGCGGCGACCCGATGCGGCTCGTGCTCTGGGAGCCCGCGCTGCGCGCGCTCTACACGGGGCGAGAGATCTACGAGCCGAACGCTCTGGCCCTGTGCGATCGCCGCGGCGCGGCGCTCGACTGTGCGCGGGCCTTCGGCCCGGCCGACGACCGCGAGGAGATGAGCCACTTCCTGCGCACGGCGGGCTACCTGTTCGTGCGGGGCGTGTTTGCGGCCGAGGAGATCGCTGCTTTCTTGCGCGAGGCGCGCGAGCTCGCGGGGGAGGCACGCCCCGGCGACAAGCTCTCCTGGTGGTCGACGGATGCCGCGGGCCGCGAGGTGCTGTGCCGCGTGACGCGCGCCGCTGCCAAGCCGCGGCTCGCCACGCTGCCCGAGGATCCGCGCGTGCTCGGCCTGGCCGCGCTCGCGCGCACGCCGCTCGTCCACCGCGACGGCGAGGGCAACGGCGTCACGGTGATCTTCAAGAATCCAGGCATTCGCGAGGGCCTCTCCGATCTGCCCTGGCATCGCGACTGCGGGATGGGCGGCCACTCGCTCATGTGCCCGGTGCTGATCGTGTCGGTCTACCTCACGCCGGCCACGCCCGAGACCGGCGATCTGCGCTTCCTACCGGGCTCCTGGGAGCGCGCGTGCGGCTTCATCGAGGCCACCGACCCGAGCGCGCCGCGCGGCGTGAGCTTCGCTGCGGCGCCGGGCGACGTCTCGGTCCACTTCGGCGACGTGATGCACGCGGCGCCGCCGCCCACGCGCACCGATCTGCCGGGCTATCGCATCAGCGCGGTGACCGGCTTCGCGCCGCCGACCTCCCGCGTGCACCGCGGCAAGAGCTACAACGAGGCGCTGCACCGCCGCGAAGACGGGCAGATCGAGCACCTGACGCGCGTGGCCGCCCAAGCGCCGCGCGGGGAGGACTCCTGATGGCGACGCGAGTTCCCGAGACGGCGAGGCAGCGCGGCCGCATCGCGCCCGCGCGGATGGCGCACGTGGTGCTGCGCACGAAACGCTTCGCGGAGCTGCTCGCGTGGTGGAAGACGGTCCTCGAGCTCGAGCCGATGTACGAGAACCCGATGATCGCGTTCCTCACCTTCGACGAGGAGCATCATCGGATCGCGATCGCCAACGTCCCGGGTCTCGACGAGAAGGCGCTGAACAGCGTGGGCGTGGATCACTTCGCCTTCAGCTACGCGACGGCGGGCGAGCTCCTGGCGACGGTGGAGCGCCTCGCCGGGCAAGGCATCCGGCCGAGCACGTCGATCCACCACGGGCCGACGCTCTCGTTCTACTACCTGGACCCCGATCGCAACCAGGTGGAGCTCCAGGTCGACGCCTTCAGCGAGGTGAAGGCGCTGAACGCGTACTTCGCCAACGCCTCGTTCGCGAGGAATCCGATCGGCGTGGTCGTGGACCCCGATGAGCTCGTGAAGCGCTGGCGCGAAGGGGCCACGGAGGAGGAGCTGCGCCGCCCGATCGAGGGGCCCGTCCCCTCGATGGCGATCTTCGCGCCACACTGAGGCTCGCCGCTAGCGGGGCTCGCGCCGCCGGCGCAGCTCCGCCAGGCGCTCGCCGATCCCCTTCTCTGCGCCGCGCGCAGTGGGCTCGTAGAAGGGCTCGCCGCGCACGGCGTCGGGCAGGTTGCGGGTGGCCACGAAGGCATCGGGGCTGTCGTGTGGGTACGCATAGCCCGCGCCGTAGCCCTCGCCCTTCATGAAGGGCGTCGGCGCGTTGCGGAGGTGCAGGGGCACGGCCGCGCTCCCGTACTTCGCCACCGCCTCGCTCGCGCGCACGAGCCCCAGGTAGGAGGCGTTGCTCTTCGGTGCGCAGGCGAGGAAGGTGACGGTCTGCGCGAGCGGAAGCCGCGCCTCGGGCATGCCGACGCGGTCCACGGCCTGATAGCAGGCCACAGCCAGAGGGAGAGCCGCTGGCTCGGCGTTCCCGACGTCCTCGCTCGCGAAGATCACCAGCCGGCGGGCGGCGAAGAGCGGGTCGTCGCCCGCGTCGAGCAGACGCGCGAGGTAGTAGAGGGCGGCGTCGGGGTCGCTCGCGCGCAGGCTCTTGATGAAGGCGGAGGCGACGTTGTAGTGCTCCTCGCGGTCGCGATCGTGGAGCAGCGTGCGCTCACCGATCGCGCGCTTCGCCACCTCGACGGAGAGCGGGATTTTACCGGCGCCGCTCGCCTGGGCGTAGGCGAGGGCGGTCTCGAGCATGCCGAGGGCGCGCCGGGCGTCGCCGTCCGCGGCGTCGGCCAGGGCTGCGAGCGCCTCCTCGCTCGCGGGCCGCGCGCCCGCGAAGCCGCGCTCATCGGCCAGCGCGCGCCGCAGCAGCGTGAGCAGGTCGTCGCTCCCGATCGGGCGCAGCGTGAACACGCGGCAGCGCGAGAGCAGGGGACCGATCACCTCGAAGGAGGGGTTCTCGGTGGTGGCGCCGATCAGGGTGATCACGCCGGACTCCACCTGCGCGAGGAGGGAGTCCTGCTGCGCCCGGTTGAAGCGGTGAATCTCGTCGAGGAAGAGGACGCTGCGCACGCCGAGCCGTCGGACGCGCTCGGCCTCGGCGATCACCTCGCGCACCTCCTTCACGCCGGCGCTCACCGCCGAGAGCGCGACGAAGCGCGCGGCGCCGCCGGGGGCCGCCTTCGCGACCAGCCGGGCGAGCGTGGTCTTCCCGCTGCCGGGCGGGCCCCAGAGCAGGAGCGAGGGCAGGCTCCCGTCGTCGATCAGCGCGCGCAGCGGCGCGCCGGGCGCGGCCAGGTGGGGCTGCCCCACGAGCTCGTCGAGGTCGCGGGGCCGCATGCGCTCGGCGAGGGGCGCGGCTGGAGCGCGCCGCGGCTCCGCCGCGGCCTTCGCGAAGAGATCGGGCGTCTCTCCCGCCATCGCACGAGGATAGGCTGGGGACGTTCGTTCACGAAATTCACGAGAGCGACACACCCGAACGGACCTGAGCAGTCGCGATCGCCATCTCGCCAGCGTCGCTTCCGGCTCACTCGTGAATTTCGTGAACGAACGTCCCCACGCTTGCGGGGCTGGCGGGGGGTCGCGACGCTTGCGCGGATGTCGGAGCGCTCGCCCGTTCGGACCGTGGGGCTGTGCGTGAAGCCGCGCTCGCGCGAGGCGGCGGTGGCGGCGCACGAGCTGGCGCAGTGGCTGGAAGCGCGCGGCGTGGCGGTGCTCATGGACAGCGCGCTCTCGGCCGCCGGCCATGCGCGCGCAACGCTCGCCGAGAAGGCCGATCTGCTGGTCGTGCTCGGCGGCGACGGCACGCTGCTCGCGGTGGCGCGCGAGACCGGCGGCCGCCCGGTGCCCATCCTCGGCGTGAACCTCGGTACGCTCGGCTTCCTGGCCGAGTTCGCTCCCGCCGAGGAGCGCGGCGTCCTCGAGCGCGTGCTGCGCGGCGACTACGAGACCGTCGCGCGCATGCGCCTCGACGTGCGCGCGCTGCGCGGCGAGCAGGAGCTGCTGCGCGCCCACGCGCTCAACGACGCGGTCGTCACGCGCAGCGAGCTCTCGCGCATGATCGACCTCGAGGCGGCGGCCGACGGCCTCCCGGTCACCACCTATCACGGCGACGGCCTGATCGTCGCCACGCCGACGGGCTCTACCGCCTACACGCTCTCGGCGGGCGGCCCGATCCTCGTGCCCGGCGCACGCGTCTACGTCGTCACGCCGATCTGCCCGCACGCGCTGGCCCAGCGCCCGCTCGTGCTGCCCGAGGAGACCCGCCTGCGCCTCACGGTGAAGCCGCGCGACGGCGCGGCCCAGCTCACCGTCGACGGGCAGATCGGCGTCTCGCTGGCCGATTGCGATCAGATCGAGATCGCGGTCTCGAAGCACCCCGCCCACTTCGTGGCCTCGCCCTTCCACTCGCACTTCGAGGTGCTGCGCACGAAGCTCGGCTGGGGGGGTGGATGATCGAGCGCCTGCGCATCGAGGAGCTCGCGCTGGTCGACGTGCTCGAGGTCGAGTTCGGCCCCGGGCTGAACGTCCTCACGGGCGAGACCGGCGCCGGCAAATCGATCGTGCTCTCGGCGCTGGCTCTGCTGGCGGGCGCCCGCCCCAAGCCGGGAAGCGTGCGCGAGGGCGCCGAGAGCGCGCTGGTCGAGGCGCTCTTCGACACGGGCGCCCTCCCGGAGCTCGCCGCCGAGCTCGAGGCGCGCGGGCTCGCGGCCGAGGAGGGCGAGCTGATCGTGCGCCGCGCGCTCTCGAGCGAAGGCCGCAGCCGCGCCTGGATCGGCGGCTCGCTCGTGCCGGTCGGCGCGCTCGCCGAGCTCTTTGCCGAGCGCCTCGAGATCTCGAGCCAGCACGCCTCGCAAGCGCTGCTCGGGGCCGACGCGCAGGGTCGCCTGCTCGACGCCTACGGCGAGCTCCTTCCGCTCCGCGCGTGCGTCGAGCGCGGGACACGCGAGATCCGCGAACGCGACGCCGAGCTCGGCCGGCTGCGCGCCGCGGCCGAGGAGCGCGCCCGGCGTGAGGACTACCTCGCGTTCCAGGTGCGCGAGATCGACGAGGTGGGCGTCGACCCCGCAGCCGTCGCCGCCCTGGAGCGCGATCGCGCGCGCCTCGTGCACGCCGAGCGACTGCGCGAGGACGCCACGCGCGCCGCTGCGGCCCTGGTCGGCGACCCGGCCCAGAGCGACGAGCCCAGCGCGGCCGACCTCGCGCGCGGCGCCGAGCGCGCGGTGGCCGCGCTCGCGAAGCTCGACGCGACGCTCGCCGCTCCCGCCGAGCGGCTCGCGGCGGCCGCGCTCGAGCTGCTCGAGCTCGCCCGCGAGCTCGAGCACTACGCCGCCGCCATCGACGTGGATCCGGAACAGCTCGCGCAGCTCGAGGAGCGCCTGCGCCAGCTCGAGAAGCTGCGGCGCAAGTACGGGCGCAGCGCCGAGGAGATCCTCGCGCAGCGCGAGCGCGCGGCGGGGGAGCTCGCCGCGCTCGCGGGCAGCGACGACCGCATGCACAAGCTCGAGCGCGAGCGCGCCGCGGCGGGCGCTGCGCTGGAGAGCGAGGTCGCCAAGCTCTCGGCAGGGCGCACGCGCGCCGCGCAGGCCCTCGCTCGCGAGGCGCAGGCGGCGATCCGCGAGCTCGCGCTGACCGGCGCGCGCTTCGAGGTGGCGCTCCTCCCGGTGGCGGCGGGGCCGAGCGGCGCCGAGGCGCCCGAGTTCCGCTTCAGCGCGAACCCCGGCGAGGCGCTCCAGCCGCTGCGCCTCGTGGCCTCGGGCGGGGAGCTCTCGCGCGTCTTCCTCGCGCTCAAGAACACGCTGCGCAAGGCGAGCACTGGGATGGTGCTCGTGTTCGACGAGGTCGATGCGGGAATCGGCGGCGCCGTCGCCGAGCGCGTGGGCGCGCGCCTGGCAGCTCTCGCGAAGCACCACCAGATCCTGTGCATCACGCATCTCCCGCAGATCGCGGTTCACGCGGACCACCACTTCGGCGTGCGCAAGCTCACCCAGCGCGGGCGCACGACGACGCGGGTCGAGCGCCTCTCGGCCCAGGAGCGCGTGGACGAGGTCGCGCGCATGGCCGGCGGCGAGACGGTCACCGAGGCGACCCGCAAGCACGCCCGCGCGCTGCTTCAGTCGGCCCGCGACACCCGCGGGGCATCCGCCCGCTAGCCCCGCTTTAGAGAGGGCGGGCGAGGGTTGCCCGCGGGGCGGCAAGGCCGGTGTGACCGATGTCACGCAGGGTCCCCTCCGCACAGCCGATGGGCATTCCGTGCAGAGGGACCGATGCAGACGCAAACCGCCACACCCGCCGCTCGGGGACCCGTGCCCGCAGGCGCCTCCATCGAGGTGATGCGCGGCTTCTACGAGGGCCTCGAGCTCCCCATCGACCGCGACTGGTTCGTGGTGGGGCGGGGCCGCGGGGCGGACGCGGTCCTGGCGGAGCCCACCATCAGCCGCGCGCACATGGCGATCGGCTTCGAGGCGGGGCTCGGCTTCTTCGTCCAGGACCTCGGCAGCACGAACGGGACGCACGTGAACGGCGAGCGCCACAAGCGCAAGGCGCTGCGCGGCGGCGACGAGATCCAGATCGGAAAGCTCCAGCTGCGCGTGTCGCTGCCGGCGTGAGGGGAGGGAGGGGAGCGCGATGAAGGACAATCAGCGGGACCTGACGCTCCTCCTCCTGTCAGGGGAGACCTCGCCGGTCCGGCGCGTGCGCCTGCGGCGCGCCTGGTTCAAGCGCGGCGCGATCGCGGCCGCGACCGTCGGCGCGGCCTTCGCGCTCGCGACGGTGGACTACATCCGGCTGCGCATGGACGCGGTCGACGTCGAGCGCATGCGCGCCGAGACGCTGAAGCAGCGCGAGGAGGTCGAGGCGCTGAACGGGCAGGTCGGGAGCCTGGTGAAGGAGTTCCAGAGCCTGCGCGAGTTCGAGCGCAAGGTGCGCGTGATCGCGAACCTCCCGGCGAGCGTCCACGAGGCCCACGTGCCGAGCCCGGCCGGGCAGGGCGGCGCGGACGAGGGCGAAGGCGCGGACGACCCCGAGCCTGCCTCCGTCGCGAATCCGAGCGCGGGCGCCCCTGCCGACCTCGACAGCGAGCCTCCGCGGAATGCCGACCTGAGCGCCGCCCTCGAGCGCATCGGGAAGCGCGCGAGCACCCTCGGCGCGATCGTTCCCACGAGTCGCGAGGGTCTCGAGGAGCTCGTCGCCCGCCTCGAGGACCGCCGCGACCAGCTCGCCGCCACGCCGTCCATCTGGCCGGCCAACGGCTACGTGACGTCGGGCTACGGCAACCGCATCTCGCCCTTCACCGGGCGCCTCCAGTTCCACGCCGGCATCGACATCGCCGCCGAGTTCGGGACGACGATCATCGCCCCCGCGAACGGCGTGGTGTCCTTCGTGGGGCGCAAAGGGCCGCTCGGCAAGGCGGTCGTCATCGACCACGGCTTCGGCCTGCGCACGACGTTCGGCCACACCGACGAGATCTACGTGCGCATCGGCCAACGCGTGGCGCGCGGTACGAAGATCGCCAGCGTCGGCAGCACCGGCCGCAGCACCGGCCCGCACGTGCACTATCAGGTGCAGGTGAACGGCCGCACGGTCGACCCGAGCAACTACATCTTCGAGTAATCGGGAGATCGGTAGGCTCCGGCAGGGGCAAGCCTCCGGGCGCAGGGCGGTCCGCTACGTTTCGCGGCCGAACGCCCCGCGAGAGGATCGCTCCGCCGATGCCGAGCCCCTGGAACCGCCTGATCGGCGTGATCGGCACGAAGAACGACCGCGAGCTGGCCCGCCTCGTGCCCCGGGTCGAGCGCATCAACCAGCTCGAGGGCCGCCTCGCGGCGCTCTCCGACGCCGCGCTCGGCGCCAAGACCGCCGAGTACAAGGAGCGCCACGCGCGCGGCGAGAGCCTCGACGACCTCTTGCCCGAGGCCTTCGCCACGGTGCGCGAGGCGATGAAGCGCACGATCGGCAAGCGCCACTTCGACGTCCAGCTGATCGGCGGGATCGTGCTGCACCAGGGCAAGATCGCCGAGATGAAGACCGGCGAGGGCAAGACCTTCGTCGCCAACCTGCCGAGCTACCTGAACGCGCTCGCCGGCAAGGGCGTCCACGTGGTGACCGTGAACGACTACCTGGCGCGCCGCGACGCGGAGTGGATGGGCGAGATCCACCGCTTCCTCGGGCTCGAGGTGGGCTGCATCGTCCACGATCTCGACGACCAGACGCGGCGCCGCGCCTACGCCTCCGACATCACCTACGGCACCAACAACGAGTTCGGCTTCGACTACCTGCGCGACAACATGAAGCCGAGCCTCGAGTACTGCGTCCAGCGCGAGCTCCACTACGCGATCGTGGACGAGGTGGACTCGATCCTGATCGACGAGGCGCGCACGCCGCTCATCATCTCGGGGCCCTCGGAGCAGAACACCGAGATCTACCGGGTCGCGAACGCGGTGATCCCGCGCCTCGAGAAGGGCCAGAAGCCGGATCTGAAGAAGGAGATCCCCGAGACCGGCGACTACTGGGTCGACGAGGAGCACCACTCGGCCACGCTGACCGAGGAGGGCGTGCACAAGGTCGAGCAGATGTTGCGGCTCGAGAACCTCTACGACCCGGAGTTCCTGCCGATCCTGCACGCCGTGAACCAGGCGCTCTCGGCGCACACGCTGAAGCGGCGCGACGTCGACTACGTCGTGCAGCCCGGCAAGACCGGCAAGCCGGAGGTGATCATCGTCGACGAGTTCACGGGCCGGCTCATGCCGGGCCGGCGCTGGTCGGACGGCCTGCACCAGGCGGTCGAGGCGAAGGAGGGCATCCAGGTCCAGAGCGAGACCCAGACCTACGCCTCGGTCACCTTCCAGAACTACTTCCGCATGTACTCGAAGCTCGCGGGCATGACGGGTACCGCCGACACCGAGGCGCCGGAGTTCGCGAAGATCTACGACCTCGACGTGATGCTGGTGCCGACCAATCGGCCGATGATCCGCGGCGACCTGGCCGACGTGGTCTACAAGACCGAGCGCGAGAAGTTCGACGCGATCGTGAAGGAGATCCAGACGCGCCACGAGCGCGGCCAGCCGATCCTGGTGGGCACCATCTCGATCGAGAACAGCGAGCGGCTGGGGCTGCGGCTGAAGCGCCAGGGCGTGCCCCACAACGTGCTGAACGCGAAGCAGCACGAGCGCGAGGCGGAGATCGTGGCCCAGGCCGGCCGCCACGGCGCGGTCACGATCTCGACCAACATGGCGGGCCGCGGCACCGACATCCTGCTGGGCGGAAACCCCGAGTACATGGCGCTCGCCAAGTGCGGCGGCGACAAGGCGCACGCCGACTATCCGCGGCTCTTCGCGGAGTTCGAAGCGGCCTGTCTGAAGGAGCGCGAGGCGGTGATCAGCGCCGGCGGGCTCCACATCCTCGGCACCGAGCGCCACGAGAGCCGGCGCATCGACAACCAGCTGCGCGGCCGCGCGGGCCGGCAAGGCGATCCGGGCTCTTCGCAGTTCTTCCTCTCCCTCGAGGACAACCTGATGCGCATCTTCGGGGGCGACCGCATCACGCCCTGGATGGAGCGCCTCGGGCTCGAGGAGGGCGAGGCGATCGAGCATCGCATGGTGACGCGCGCCATCGAGAACGCGCAGAAGAAGGTCGAGGCGCGCAACTTCGACATCCGCAAGCACCTGCTCGACTACGACAACGTGATGAATCGCCAGCGCCAGGCCTACTACGGCAAGCGGCGCGACGTGCTGGCGCGCGACTCGATCCACGACGAGATGCTCGAGATCAGCGAGGCCGTGCTGGTGGACACGATCGCGCAGTTCTGGCCCGAGAAGGGCGAGCCCGACGACGAGCAGATCGCCGGCCTGGCCGCCGCGCTCGAGAAGCAGTTCGGCGTGCACCTCGATCCGCGCCAGGAGCCGATCGCTGGCGCCCACGACAAGGACGCGCTCGGGCGCGCGCTCTTCGACCAGCTCTCGAGTGCGCTCGAGGAGAAGCGCAAGCTGTGCGACGCGCGCGCCGCGCAGCACGCCGAGACGGGCTACCCCGAGTTCGCCGACTACGAGCGCGAGGTGCTGCTGCGCATCGCCGACCGCCAGTGGAAGGATCACCTGCACGCGATGGACGGCCTGCGCGAAGGCGTCTCCCTGCGCGGCTATGCGCAGCGCGACCCGAAGCTCGAGTACCAGCGCGAGGGCTTCGCGATGTTCGAGCAGATGAACGAGCGCGTGGACCACGAGGTGGCGGAGATCCTGTACAAGCTGGTGCTGCCCGAGCCCGAGCAGCTGCGGCCGCTGGCTCCCCCGCCGCCGCCGCGACCGGTCGCGACGCCCGCGGCGCCGGAGCCGAAGCGCGCCCCCGTGGCGGCCGCAGCGCCCGCCGCGCGCCCGGGTCTGCCGACCGCAGCGGCGGGGGCCGGGGCGGCGTCCGGCCGCGCAGTTCAAGAACGTCGGCCGCAACGAGAGCTGCCCGTGCGGGAGCGGGAAGAAGTTCAAGCGCTGCCACGGAGCGGCGTGACGCCCGCGCTGCGGAGTTCCTCTCGATGAGTGACGGGGCGCCTCGGGTGCGCGGCTACCGCTGGGCCGGCGTGCGCAGCGGCATCAAGCAGCGCGGCCCCGACGTGATGCTCCTGGCGAGCGACCGGCCGGCCGCGGCGGCCGGCGTGCTCACGCGCAATCGCGTGGCGAGCGCGCCGGTGCAAGTGACGCGCGCCCACTTGCGGGCCGGCACGGCGCGCGCCGTGGTCGCCAACAGCGGCTGCTCCAACGTGGCGATGGGAACGCAGGGAATGCGCGACGCGCGCACGATGGCCGCGCTCGCGGGGCTGGCCCTCGGCGCGCGGCCGCGCGAGGTGCTGGTCGCCTCGACCGGCGTGATCGGGCAGCCGCTGCCCATGGCGAAGATTGCGAGCGGAATCTCGCGCGCAGCGCGGGCCCTCGCGCCCGACGGGATCGGCGCGGCCGCGCGCGCGATTCTCACCACCGACCGCGTGCCCAAGCTCGCGAGCGCGTCGTTGCGGGTGGGCGCCACGCGCTGCCGCGTCGCGGGCATCGCCAAGGGCTCGGGCATGATCGCGCCCGACATGGCGACCATGCTGTCCTTCGTGGTCACCGACGCGGGCGTCCATCCCCGCGTGCTCGCCGCGCTCTGGCGCGCGGTCGCCGACGAGACCTACAACCGCGTGACCGTCGACGGGGAGACCTCCACCAGCGACACGGCGCTCGTGCTGGCGAACGGCGCCGCGGGGGCTCGCACCATCGCGGCCGCGAGCGGGCGCGACGCGCTCGCCCTGCGCGCGGCGCTCGGCGAAGTGGCGGGCGAGCTCGCGCGGGCCCTGGCGCGCGACGGCGAGGGCGCCACCCGCCTCGTGACCGTCGAGGTGAGTGGGGGACGCACGCCGGCCGAGGCCCTCCTCGCGGGGCGCCGGATCGCCAACTCGCCCCTGGTGAAGACGGCGGTCTTCGGCGGCGACCCGAACTGGGGCCGCATCCTCCAGACCGTGGGCGCCGCACGGGTCGGCCTCGACCTCTCGCGCTGCACGGTGCGCCTGTGCGGCGTCCCGGTCTTCGCCCGCGGCGCCGCGACGGGGCCGGTCGCCCGGGCCGCCGCCGGCCAGCGCATGCGCCGGGCCTCCGAGGTGGCGATCGCCGTGGAGCTCGGCGCGGGCCGCGCGCGCGCGCGGCTCTGGACCTGCGACCTCTCCTACGAATACGTCCGTGTGAACGCCGAGTACACGACCTGATCGGGGGACGCGGAGACGGCGACGCTCGCAACTTGTCAACTGGGGCCTCTTGACACCGCGGGCGTTTCGAACCAGCGTCCCCATGTTGACAGTTCGGCGTCCCCTATCGCGATCGACGGCGGTCTGCTAAATCCCCGCCACTTCACACGTTCTGGACCGCCCCAGCGGTCCCGGGGGTGAGCGGCGCGAGCCGCTCGACGCTCGGGTCGGGGAGCCACGGCCGGAACGGACGACCAACCGCGAAGGAGCATCCATGTCCGAGGCCACGGGCACACCGCCCGCCTCCGCCACCGCTGCCGGGCTCGCCGAGCGCCGCCAGCCCAGCGTGCGCGCCCTGCTCGAGACCGGCGCGCACTTCGGCCACCAGACGCGCCGCTGGAACCCGCGCATGCGCGACTTCATCTTCGGCGAGCGCGACGGCATCCACATCATCGACCTCGATCAGACCGTGCCGCGGCTCGAGGTCGCGCTCGAGTTCCTGCGCGAGATCGTCGCGGGCGGCGGCAAAGTCCTCTTCGTCGCGACCAAGCGGCAGGCCCAGGAGCTCGTCAAGGGCGAGGCCGAGCGCGCGAGTCAGTTCTACGTGAACAACCGCTGGCTGGGCGGAATGCTCACCAACTGGCGCACCGTGCGGCGCTCGCTCGAGACCTTCAAGGAGGAGCTCGAGATCCTCGGCAACGAGGAGTTGGCGAAGGAGCACAGCAAGAAGGCGCTCTCGCGCATCTCGCGCTCCGTCGAGAAGTACAAGAAGTCCCTCGATGGCATCCGCGAGATGCAGAAGCTGCCCGACGCGCTCTTCGTGATCGACGTGGGCAAGGAGCACATCGCCATCTCCGAGGCGCGCCGGCTCGGCATCCCGATCGTCGCGATCGTCGACACGAACTGCGATCCCGACGGGATCGACTTCGTGGTCCCCGGCAACGACGACGCGATCCGCGCGCTCGAGCTCTACCTCGGGCTCGCCGCCGACGCGTGTCTCGAGGGCGCGCAGCTCTTCCAGGCGCGCATTCAGGCGACCGAGGGCGCGACCGCAAAGGCGGAAGGCGAGGGCGTCGCCACCGGCCGCCGCGTGATCGAGATCCGCCAGGCGCCGCGCCGGGGCCGCCAGCCCGGCGGCACGCACTCCGCCGCGGGGCGCCCGCGCCGGGGCGCGCCCGAGGCCGAGCCCGAGCCCCCCAAGCCGAGCGCCGAGTAGCAGGAGCTGCGATGGCCGAGATTTCTGCCCAGGTGGTGAAGGAGCTCCGGGACAAGACCGGGGCTCCCATGATGGATTGCAAGCGCGCGCTCGCGGATGCGGCGGGCGACAGCGCGAAGGCCGTCGAGCTCTTGCGCGAGCGCGGCCTCGCGAAGGCGGGCAAGCGCTCGGGCAAGGCGACCAGCGAGGGGACGATCGCCCTCGCCCAGGGCGACGGCGTGGCGGTGCTGGTGGAGCTCGCCTGCGAGACCGACTTCGTCGCCAAGACGCCCGACTTCCAGGCGCTCGCGGTCGCCCTCGCCGCGGCCGGCCTGCGCAGCGGCGCCGAGACGCCCGAAGCCCTGCTCGAGGTCTCCCTCGACGGCGCCAAGGCCTCTGAGCGCATCGCGACGGCGATCGGGAAGATCGGCGAGAACATCGTGCTGAAGCGCGTCGCGCGGCTCACCATCCCCGGCGGCGGCGTCGCGGGCGGCTACATCCACGCGGGCGGGAAGCTCGGCGTGCTGGTGGGCGTCGCCACCCAGGCGCGCGGCGAGGGTGTCGCCGCGCTCGCCAAGGACCTCGCCATGCACGTGGCGGCCGCGGACCCGAGCCCGGTGGCCATCGATCGCGACGGTGTGCCGCGCGAGCTCCTCGAGCGCGAGGCCGAGATCTTCCGCAAGCAGGCGCTCGCCGACGGCAAGCCCGAGAAGATCGTGGACCGCATCGTCGAGGGCCGCCTCAAGAAGTACTACGCCGAAGTGTGTCTGCTCGAGCAGCCCTTCGTGAAGGACGCCGACAAGTCGGTGCAGAAGCTGCTCGCCGAGGTGGGCCAGCGCGTGGGCGCACCCCTCCAGGTGACGGGCTTCGTACGCTTCCGGTTGGGAGAGACGAGCGGAGACTGATTCGATGACCCGCTACCAGCGCGTGCTCCTGAAGCTCTCGGGCGAGGTGCTCGCGGGCGACTCGCGCTTCGGCATCCAGCCCTCGGTGATGCGCGAGCTGGCCGAGGAGATCCGCGCCGTGCACGGCGACGGCGCGCAGCTCGGCATCGTGATCGGCGGCGGCAACATCATCCGCGGCGTGGCGGCGGCCAACGAGGGCATGGACCGCGCCACCGCCGACTACATGGGCATGATGGCGAGCGTGATGAACGCCGTCGCGATGCAGGACGCCCTGGAGAAGCTCGGGCTCTCGACGCGCGTGCTCTCGGCCCTCGAGATCAAGGAAGTCGCCGAGCCCTACATCCGCCGGCGCGCGGTGCGCCACCTCGAGAAGGGCCGCATCGTGATCTTCGCCGGCGGCACGGGCAACCCCTACTTCACCACCGACACCGCCGCCGCGCTGCGCGCCGCCGAGATCGGAGCCGACGCGGTGCTCAAGGCCACCAAGGTGGACGGGGTGTACGACGCCGATCCCGCCAAGGTCTCCGGCGCGACGCGCTTCGAGCGCTTGAGCTACGACGAGGTCGTGCGGCAGGGGCTGGCCTTCATGGACCAGGCGGCGATCGCGCTCTGCCGAGAGAACGGCCTGCCGATCGTCGTCTTCGACATGACCGTGTCGGGCAACATCCGCAAGGTCGTCGCCGGGGAGGCGATCGGGACGACGGTCTCGGACTGACGGAGACGACGCGGAAGCGGGGGAGGCGAGAGAATGGCCGCCGAGGACGTCGGGATCGTGCTCGATGAGGCGAAGTCGGACATGGAGAAATCGCTGCGCAGCCTGCGCATCGAGCTCCAGAAGATCCGCACCGGGCGCGCGAACCCCGCGCTGCTCGAGAACGTACAAGTCGACTACTACGGAACTCCGACGCCGTTGCGCCAGCTCGCCAACCTGTCGGCCCCCGATCCGCGCCTGATCGTCGTCGCGCCCTACGATCGCGGCGCGCTCGGCGACATCGAGCGCTCGATTCGCGCCGCGAACCTGGGCTTCACGCCCAACAACGACGGCAAGATCGTGCGCATCCCCATCCCGCCGCTCACCGAGGAGCGCCGCAAGGACCTGGTGAAGCAGGTCAAGAAGATGGCCGAAGAGCACAAGATCGGGGTGCGCGACGCCCGGCGCGGCGCGCTCGCGATGCTGAAGGACCTGGAGGACGACGGCTCGCTCTCGAGCGACGACAAGCGCCGCAGCGACAAGACCGTCCAGGACCTGACCGATTCCTACGTCGCCAAGATCGACGAGATGATCGCGCACAAAGAGAAAGAGGTTCTGGAGGTTTGAGCACCACCGTGCCTAGGCCGCAGCCCAAAGGCGGTTCAGCGGCGGCGAAGCCGCCCGCTGCAACCGCCCTGCTCGAGCGCCGCGAGGTCGGCCTTGATGCAGGGCGGCCCCTGCAATGATCGACTCGGACGCCGTACGGCTCCCGGTCCATGTCGCCATCATCATGGATGGAAACGGGAGGTGGGCGGAGCGCCGGGGCCTGCCGCGCACCGAGGGACACCGCGCCGGCATGGAGGCGGTGCGCACGACGGTGCGCACGGCCCAGGAGCTCGGCGTGCGCTGGCTCTCGCTGTTCGCGTTCAGCTCCGAGAACTGGAATCGACCGAAGGCCGAGGTCGATCTCTTGATGCGGCTCCCCCAGGAGTTCTTCGAGGCGGAGCTGCCCGAGGTGATCGAACGCAACGTCCGCATCCTGGCGATCGGGCGGCTCGATCGGCTGCCGCTGGGCGTGCGCCGGTCCCTCGAGGACGCCATCGCGCGCACGGCGTCCAACACCGGCATGCGGCTCGTCTTCGCGCTGTCCTACGGCGGCCGGGGCGAGCTGGTGGAGGCCGCGCGGCGCATGCTGCGCGACCACGAGCTCGGCCGCGTGAATGCCGAGGCGCTCAGCGAGAAGGTCTTCGCGCAGTACCTCGACGAGCCCGAGATGCCCGACGTGGACCTCTTGATCCGCACCGGCGGCGAGGAGCGCGTCTCGAACTTCCTGCTCTGGCAGATCGCCTACGCCGAGATCGTGCGCGCCGAGGCCATGTGGCCCGAGTTCGGGCGCGCCGAGCTCGAGGCCGCCATCGCCGAGTATCAGGGGCGCGAGCGCCGCTTCGGCCTCACCAGCGCGCAAGTGCGCTCGGGCCGGTCGCGGCCGTGAAGCGGCTCGCGCTGCTCGGCAGCACCGGCAGCATCGGCGAGCAGACCCTCGCCGTCGCCGCGCAGTTCCCGGGTCGCTACCGCGTGGTCGCGCTCGCCGCGGGGCGGCGCATCGAGAAGCTCGCCGAGCAGGTGCGCCGCTTCCGGCCCGCCCTCGTGGCGGTCGCCGAGGCGAGCGGCGCGCAGGAGCTGCGCGCGCGGCTCGGCGCGCAGGCGCCCGAGATCCTCCACGGCGCCGCCGGCCTCGAGGCGGTGGCCGAGGCCGACGCGGACTGCGTGGTCGCGGGCCTGGTGGGCGCGCTCGGCCTCGGGCCCACGCTCGCCGCGATCCGCAAGGGCCGTCAGATCGCGCTCGCCAACAAGGAAGTGCTGGTGATGGCCGGGGCGCTCGTGCGCCGCGAGGTCGAGCGACACGGCGTCGAGCTCCTGCCCGTGGACAGCGAGCACTCCGGCGCCTTCCAGGCGCTCGCCGGCCACCGGCGCGCGGACGTGGCGAAGCTCGTGCTCACCGCCTCGGGTGGCCCCTTCCGCACCTGGAGCGCCGAGCAGATCGAGCGCGCCACCGTGGCCGAGGCGCTGAAGCACCCGAACTGGGCGATGGGCCAGAAGATCACCATCGACTCGGCCACGCTCGCGAACAAGGCGCTCGAGGTGATCGAGGCGCGCTGGCTCTTCGACCTACCACCGGAGCGCGTGGGCGCCGTGGTGCATCCGCAATCGATCGTGCATGCGCTGGTCGAGTACGTGGACGGCTCTGTGGTGGCGCAGCTCGGCCTCCCGGACATGCGCGTCCCGATCGCCCTCGCGCTCGCCTGGCCCGAGCGGCTCCCCTTGGAGCTCCCGCGCCTGGACCTGGCGCAGCTGAAGCGGCTCGACTTCGAGGCGCCCGACGTGAAGCGCTTCCCGTGCCTCGAGATGGCCTGGGCGGCGCTCGCCGGAGGCGAGTCGGCGCCCGCGGTGCTGAATGCCGCGAACGAGGTCGCGGTGGCAGCCTTCCTGGGGGGAGAGCTCTGCTTCGGCGACATCGCCCGCGTGAACGGCCGGGTGCTCGAGGCGCACCTCGGGGCGGGCAGCGCCGCACTCGGTAGTCTCGCGGACGTGCTCACCGTAGATGCAGAGGCTCGGCGCGCCGCGCGCGAGGCCGTGGAGGATCTCCGCGCATGAGCGGCTTCTCGTTCGACCAGGTCCTGGCCTTCGTGCTGGTGCTGGGCCCGCTCGTCACCGTCCACGAGCTCGGCCACTTCGTGGCGGCCCGCGCCTGTGGCGTGCGCGTGCTGAAGTTCTCCATCGGCTTCGGCCCCGCGATCGGCCTCGGCCGCTACCGGCTGCGCTGGGTGCGCGGCGGCACCGAGTTCGTGATCGCCTGGATCCCCCTGGGCGGCTTCGTGAAGATGCTCGGCGAGTATCCGGGCGAGGAGCGCTCGCCCGAGGTGCTCGCCGACCGCGCGCGATCGCTCTCGGTGCAGACGCTCTGGAAGAAGCTCACGATCGTGCTCGCGGGCCCGGTGACGAACCTGGCCCTGCCGATCCTGGTGTTCCTCGTGGCCCTGTGGATCGGCCTCGAGCGGCCCGCGCCCGTGGTTGGCATGGTCGAGGCGGGCTCGCCCGCCGCCGAGCAGGGCATCCGAGCCGGCGATCGCGTGCTCGCCGTGAACGGCTCGGCGATCGAGTACTGGGACGACCTCGACGACGCGATCCGTACGCAGCCGGGCGCCGCCGTCTCGCTCGACCTCGAGCGAGGCGGACAGCGCCTGCACGAGGAGCTCGTCGCGCGCGAGCGGGCGGGCATCGATCTCCTCGGCGGAAACCGCGCGGTCGGCTGGATCGGGCTCCAGCACGAGCGCCAGCAGGCGCTGCTCGGCATTCCCGACGCAAAGAGCCCAGCGGCGGTGGCGGGGCTGCGCTCGGGCGATCGCGTCGTCTCCGTCGACGGCGCCGAGGTCAAGGACTGGACCGCCTTCGCAGCCGCCGTCGCGAAGGCGAAGACCGGCACGCTCGCCCTGCGCGTGGCACAAGAGGTCGCGGGCAAGGCCACCGAGCGCGAGGTCCGCGTCCCCGCCCTGGGGAGCGTCGAAGCGCTCGGCGCGATTCCGGCGGTCGTGCTGATCACCGAGGTGGCGTCGGACACGCCGGCTGCGCGCGCCGGCCTCGCCGCGGGCGACCTGATCGTCGCCGTGGACGGCGAGCCCGTGGGCAGCTTCCGCTCCTTCAACGAGCGCGTGCGCGCGAGCCAGGGGCGCGCCCTCGCCATCCAGGTGGTGCGCAGCGGCGCCGCGCGCAGTCTCTCGGTGGCGCCGGTCCAGGTGGAGACCGAGGTCGCGCCCGGCGTGAAGGAGGAGCGCTACCGGATCGGCGTCGTGCTGGAGGACGCGACCGTCCCCGGGGCCGTCGCCGTGGAGCGCGTGCGCAACCCGCTGGTCGCGCTGCCGCGGGCTCTCTCGCGCACCGCCTCCATCGTGTCGCTCACCGTCGAGGGGATCAAACGCCTGGTGACCGGCGAGATTTCGCACAAGTCGCTCGGCGGCCCCATCGAGATCGCGCGCCAGGCCCACGTGGCCTTCGAGCTCGGCTGGGCGGCCTTCATCTCGATGCTGGTCTTCCTGAGCGTGAATCTCGGCGTGCTGAACCTGTTGCCGATCCCGATCCTGGACGGCGGCCAGGCCGTCATGTTCACGCTCGAAGCCGTGCTGCGGGATCGCTTCACGATGCGGGCGCGCGAGATCGCCCAGACCTTCGGGCTCCTCCTGCTCGCCACGCTGATGGGCTTCGCGTTCTGGAACGATCTCACGAAGTAGGGCGCGCCCCGCTCCTGCTCGCGCTCGAGACCGCGACGCAGCTCTGCGCCGTCGCGCTGGCGTGCGGCGGCGAGCTGGTCGCCGAGCGCGCGAGCCGCGACGCGCGGCCGCACTCCGAGCGGCTGCTGCCGTTGATCGACGAGCTCCTCGCCGGCGCCGGCGTGCGGCTCGCGGAGCTCGGCGCGTATGCCGTCTCGATCGGCCCGGGCTCGTTCACGGGGCTGCGCATCGGGCTCGCGACCGTGAAGGGCCTCGCCTTTCCCGACGCGCTCCCCGTCGCGGCGGTCTCGACGCTCGCCGCGCTCTGCGCCAGCGCCGGGGGCGCGGGCCCGACGGCGGCACTCCTCGACGCGCGGCGCGGCGCTCTCTACGCGGCCTGTGTCTCGCGGCCGGGCCTCACGCGAGCGGACCTGCTGCCCGATTGCGTGGCCGCCCCGGCCGACCTCGCGGCGCGCCTCCCGCAGGGCGCTCGCGTCGTGGTCGGGGAGGGCGCGCGGGAGGGGGCCAGTGTGCTCGCGCGGCGGCGCCCCGACCTCGCGCTCCTCGAGCTCCCCGATGGAGGGGCGAGCGCGCGCAGCGTGGCGCTCCTCGGCACCGCGCTCCTCGCGGCTGGGGAGGGCCGCGACGCCGCCGAGCTCGCGCCGGCCTATCTGCGGCGCGCCGAGGCGGAGGCGCGCCGGACGGGCAGCGCGTTCGAGTGAGGGAGGAATCGAAATTTCGGGGTCAGACCCCGAAATTTCGATTCTCGGAGGCGGCCGGCTCTCGCGGGCTGCCCCGACCCATGAAGAGCTGGCCCGCGAGGAGAGGGACCAGGCTCATCCCCAGCACGAGCAGCCACGCAGCGCGACCGAGCGGGACGACCTGGAGCAGATCCGCGAGCCCCGGGACGACGGCAGCTGCCGCCAGCAGCGAAGCGCAGATCGCCAACGCGGTCCAGACCCACGGGTTGGAGGTGACGTGGTTGCGCACGATGCGCTCGTCGGGGCTGCGTAGATTGAACACGTGCCAGAGCTGGGCCAACGCGAGCGTGAAGAACGACACGCTCACGGCTTCGCGCTCGTCCATGCCGAAGCCGCGTAGCCCGATCGCCATCGCGCCGAGCGTGGCTCCGGTGATGAGCAGACCGAAGCCCGCGATCGTCCACCAGTGTCCGCGCTCGAGCACGCGCTCGCGAGGATCGCGCGGGGGCCGGTCCATGACCGTGGCGGAGCCTTCTCCCAGTCCGAGCGCGAGCGCCGGGAACACGTCCGTCACGAGGTTGAGGAAGAGGATCTGGAGGGGGAGAAGCGGCAGCGGCGCCGCGGCCGCGGAGGCAAGGCCCACCACCAGGATTTCGCTCAGGTTGCACGAGAGGAGGTAGACCACGAACTTGCGGATGTTCTCGAAGATGACCCGGCCTTCTTGGACCGCCGCGACGATCGTGGCGAAGGCGTCGTCGCGCAGCACGATGTCGGCCGCCTGGCGAGCCACTTCGGTCCCGCTCCGGCCCATCGCGACGCCGATGTCAGCCTTCTTCAGCGCCGGCGCGTCGTTCACCCCGTCCCCGGTCATGGCCACGATGGCTCCGCGGCCCTGGTGATGGGCAATCAGCTCGAGCTTCTGCTCCGGCGTGATCCGGGCGAAGATCGGCGCGTCGAAGAGCCGTCGACGCTCGCTCTCGGGGGCTCCGCGCGCCTTCGCGAGCGCCTCTCCCGAGATCACCTCGGCTGCCGGGTCTTCGACCAGGCCCACCGCGTAGGCGACGCCTCGCGCCGTGGCCGGCTGGTCCCCGGTCACCATCACGACGCGGATCCCGGCACTCCGGCACCCGGCGATCGCGTCGCGCACACCTTCCCGGGGTGGATCGAGTAGACCGACGAGGCCGACGAGGGTCAAATCCGTGTAGACCTTCGAGCTCTCCCTGGACGTGCGCTTCGTGGCGAGCGCGAGGACGCGCAGCCCGCGCCGAGCCATCTCCTCGTTCCGCTCGAGCCACTCGCCGCGGCGCACCACGTCGAGTGGCTCGTCGCCCTTCGCGGTGGCGACGCAGCTCGAGACCGCGAGCACGGCCTCGGGTGCCCCCTTCACCGCGACGCGCTGCGCGCCCGCCTCGCGATGGAGCGTGGCCATCATCCGGATCTCGGGGTCGAAGGCGAGCTCGCCTTCCTCGGGAAGGTCCGCGAGCAGGCGCGCGCGCTCGAGGCCGGCCCGCCGCCCGGCTGTCAGCAGGGCGACCTCGAGCGGATCCCCAACGGACGCGCCCTCGGCGAGCGAGGCGTCGTTGCAGAGCACGGCGATCTCGAGCGCCTGTCGCAGCAGCCGCTCGTCCTCGGGCGATAGGTCGCCTCCGCTGCGGCGCGTGTAGACGGGCCCGGCTCGGTCGCCGCCAAAGGAGACCGCGCACGTGGCCAGCGCGATCTCTGCGACGGTGAGCCGATTCTCGGTGAGCGTGCCGGTCTTGTCCGCGAAGATGATGCCGGTCGCGCCGAGCGTCTCCACGGCGGAGAGCCGGTTCACCAAGGCGCTCCGCCGCGCCATGCGGTGCATGCCACGCGCGAGCGCGAGCGTCGCGATGATCGGCAGCCCCTCGGGCACGGTGGCGACCGCCAGGGCGATCGCGGTCTCGATGATGAGCCACGCGGGCCTTCCCACGCCGATGCCCAGCGCGGCGACGAGCGCGGCGATCGCCAGGCTGAGCCAGAGCAAGCGCTGCCCCAGTCGATCCAGCCGCTGCTCGAGCGGCGTCGCGGCGTCGTCGGCCTCCTCGACCAGCCTCGAGATGCGGCCGAGCTCGGTGTTCATGCCGGTTCCGACGACGACGCCCTCCGCCGCGCCGCGCGTGACGGCGGTTCCCTTGAAGAGCATGTTGTGGCGCTCGCTCGGCGGCGCGGAGCGAGCGAGCGGCCCGGTGGTTTTGGCCACCGGGACCGACTCGCCCGTGAGCATGGACTCGTCCGCCTGGAGCCTCGACGCCTCGAGCAGGCGCACGTCCGCGGTCACGACGTCGCCCCCTTCCACGACCACGATGTCGCCGGGCACGAGCTCGTCGGCGCTCACGCTGTGCACGCGTCCCTCGCGACGGACGTTGGCGCGCACGTTTCCCAGCCTGCGGAGCGCCTCCATGGACCTCACCGCGCGCAGCTCGCTCAGGAACCCGATCGTGGCGTTGATGACCAGCACGGCGCCGATGGCGAGCGCCTCCATCCAGCGCCCGAACGGGACCGAGAGGGCCGCCGCGACTGCCAGCAGCAGTACGAGGGTGCTCTGGAACTGATCGAGCAGGATGCGCCACGCGCTTCGCGCCCGAATCCGGCGCAAACGATTGGGGCCGTGACGCCGGCGGCGCGCCTCGACCTCGATTTTGGAGAGGCCCCGCTCGCGCGCCACGCCGAGCGCGCTCAAGACCTCCGCGACCGGGCGTTCGTCCGCGGACTCGACGCCAGTAGCGGGGTGCGGCTCTTCGCGCATGCGGCGACTTCCCCCAACCCGCTGATGCCGTGCTGCCGGGCTCGCCAAGGTTACTGGACACGAGCGCGCTACTCTCGTTAGCCTGATCGCTTTCCCAAGCAAAACCGCGCGCTTGCGCCGGAGGCCCGATGGCACTGAACATCTACTACGACAAGGACGCGGACCTCGCCCGGCTCGAGGGCAAGACCGTCGCCGTCGTGGGCTACGGCTCGCAGGGGCATGCGCACGCGCTGAACCTGAACCGCTCCGGGGTGAGCGTGGTGGTCGGCCTGCAGAAGGACTCGAAGTCCTGGGGCAAGGCCGAGGGCGCGGGGCTCCGCGTCGTCACGCCCGCCGAGGCCGCGCGCCTCGCCGACGTGGTAATGCTCACGGTCCCGGACGAGACCGCCGCCGATCTGTATCGCAACGAGATTTCGCCCGGCATGCGGCCGGGCAAGTACCTCGCGGTGGCGCACGGCTTCAACATCCACTTCCAGGCCATCCAGCCGCCGCCCGAGATCAACGTGTTCATGGTGGCGCCGAAAGGCCCCGGCCACACGGTGCGCGCGAACTACGAGCAGGGGCGCGGCGTGCCGGCCCTGATCGCCGTGCACCAGGACCCGAGCGGCGACACGCAAGGCGATCGCGCTGGCCTACGCGAAGGGCGATCGGCGCCGGCCGGGCCGGGATCATCGAGACGAACTTCCGCGAGGAGACCGAGACCGATCTGTTCGGCGAGCAGACCGTGCTGTGCGGCGGCCTCACCGCGCTCATGCAGGCGGGCTACGAGACGCTGGTCGAGGCGGGCTACGCGCCCGAGATGGCGTACTTCGAGACCATCCACGAGGTGAAGCTGATCGTCGACCTGATCTACGAGGGCGGCGTCGCCAACATGCGCTACTCGGTCTCGAACACCGCCGAGTACGGCGACTTCACGCGCGGGCCGCGCGTGGTGGACGAGTCCACGCGCGCGCGCATGCGCGAGATCCTCGGGGAGATCCAGCGCGGCGAGTTCGCGCGCGAGTTCATCCTCGAGAACAAGTCGGGCAAGGTGTCCTTCAACGCGATGCGGCGGCGCGCGGCCGAGCACCCGATGGAGGAGGTCGGCGCGCGGCTGCGCAGCCTGATGCCCTGGCTGAAGGACAACCGCCTCGTCGACCGCAGCAAGAACTGAGCGCGAGCGAGGTCCCGCCGTGAGCGAAGCGCGCCCCGAGCCGCCGGTCTTCGCCGAGAGGCTCACGCGCCCCGTCGCGCCCGAGGCGCTCTGGTTCGGCCTCCCGCTCGCGCTGGGCGGAGGGCTCGCCCTCGCGCTCGGGGCGCCGGCGAGCGGGGCGATCCTCGTCGCCCTCGCGCTGTTCGTGGGGTCGTTCTTCCGCAACCCGACGCGCGCGCTCCCGGCGGGCGAGGGGCTCGTGCTCTCGCCGGCCGACGGCCGCGTGATCGAGGTGGGCGAGGTCGAGGGCGCCTCCGGCGAGAAGTGGCTGCGCATCGGCATCTTCCTCTCGGTGTTCGACGTGCACGTGAACCGCGCGCCCGTCGCCGGTCGCGTGATCGCGCTCGAGCGCAGCGGCGAGCGCTTTCTCGCCGCCTTCGCCCCCGCGGCCGAGACGAAGAACGTGCGCCTCGATCTCACGCTCGAGACGGCGAGCGGCGTGCGGCTGCGCGTCGCGCAGATCACGGGCCTGATCGCGCGCCGCATCGTGTGCCACGCGCGTATCGGCGAGTGGCTCCCGCGCGGCGCGCGCTACGGCATGATCCGCTTCGGCTCGCGCACCGACGTGTGGCTCCCGCTCGGGAGCCATGCGCGCGTGGCGCGCGGCCAGCGCGTGCGAGGAGGCAGCTCGGTGCTGGCCGAGCTCGCCGGAGCGACGCGATGAGCGAGATGCTTCCCCAGAACGCCCCCGAGTCCCGCTGGCGGCGGCGCCGCCGGCGCCGCCGGCGCAGCGCGGCCGAGCGCCGCCGCGGGCTCACGCTGCTCTTGCCCTCGCTGCTCACGACGGGGAACCTCGCCGCGGGCTTCTGGTCGATCACGCTCGCCACGAGCGGGAACCTCGAGCGCGCGGCGCTCGCCATCGTGATCGCGGGCGTGTTCGACGCCCTCGACGGGCGCGTCGCGCGCCTGGCGAAGGCCACCAGCCGCTTCGGCGCCGAGTACGACTCGATCGCCGACACGGTCTCCTTCGGCGTCGCACCGGCGATCCTCGCCTACCACGCGGGCTCGCTTCCGCAGCTCGGCTGGACGGGCTGGGTGTTGGCCTTCGTCTACACGGCCTGCGCGGGCCTGCGCCTCGCGCGCTTCAACGTCTCGCCGGGCCGCTACGCGAGCTACTTCGACGGGCTCCCGTCGCCGCCCGCCGCCGGCATGATGCTCTCGTCGGTGTGGTTCGGGATCTGGCTGAATGAGCACGACCTCACGCGCTGGGTGCTGCCCGCCCCGATCGCGGGCGCCTTCGTGGTGCTGGTGGGCGTGCTCATGGTGAGCCCGATCCCCTACCGCAACTTCAAGCAGTGGAAGCTGCGCCCGTCCTTCGGAACGCTCGCGAGCCTGGTGATCGCGGCGCTCGTGATCCTCTCCGAGCCCTACGTGACGCTCTTCCTGCTCGGCATCGCCTACCTGGCGTCCGGGCCCATCGAGTGGGCCTGGCGGCGGCGAGTGGGGCGACCGATCGAGAGGCTGCCGCTGCACGATCCCGCACACGGGGAGCCGGCTCTCGCCGAGCCGCACCCCGGAGGCCACGCATGAGCGACGACAAGCGCATCCGCATCTTCGACACCACGCTGCGCGACGGCGAGCAGTCGCCGGGCTGCAGCATGAACCTCTCCGAGAAGCTCGCCATGGCGCGCCAGCTGGTGCGCCTGAACGTGGACGTGATCGAGGCCGGCTTCGCGATCGCGAGCGAGGGCGACTACGAGGCGATCCGCGCGGTGGCGAACGAGCTCGGCAGCGACGTCACCATCGCGAGCCTCGCGCGCACGCCCGACGTGGACATCGAGCGCGCCGCCCAGGCGCTCGAGGGCGCGAAGCGCCGCCGCATCCACACCTTCATCGCGACGAGCGACATCCATCTCCAGCACAAGCTGAAGATGGGCCGCGAGGACGTGATGGCGGAGGTCGAGCGCGCGGTGCGCAAGGCCGCCCAGTACACCGACGACGTCGAGTTCTCCGCCGAGGACGCCACCCGCACGGACTGGGACTACCTGGTCCAGATCTTCAAGCTCGCGGTGCAGTCGGGGGCCACCACGCTCAACGTGCCCGACACGGTCGGCTACACGACGCCGGTCGAGTATCACGAGCTGATCCGCTACCTGAGAGCGCACATCCCGAACAGCGACCGCCTCGTCTTCTCGCTGCACTGCCACAACGATCTCGGCCTCGCCGTGGCGAACTCGCTGGCCGCCATCCAGGCGGGGGCGCGCCAGGTCGAGTGCACGGTGAACGGGATCGGCGAGCGCGCGGGCAACACGGCCATGGAAGAGGTGGTGATGGCGCTGAAGACGCGCCGCGACTACTTCGACGGGCTCGACACGCGCGTCAAGACCACCGAGATCTACCCCACCAGCCGGCTGCTCGCGTCGATCATCGGCGTGCCCGTGCAGCCGAACAAGGCGATCGTCGGCGACAACGCCTTCGCCCACGAGGCCGGCATCCACCAGCACGGCGTGCTGCAGGCGGCGATCACCTACGAGATCATGACGCCGCAGTCGATCGGGCGGCCGAGCAACGAGCTCGTGCTGGGCAAGCACTCGGGCCGCCACGCGCTGCGCGAGCGGCTGAAGGAGCTCGGCTACGACCTCGAGGGCGACGAGCTGAACCGCGCCTTCAAGCGCTTCAAGGATCTCGCCGACCGCAAGAAGGTCATCTACAACGAGGACCTGGAGGCGATCGTCGCCGACTCCGTGGTGAACGAGGACGGTCGCTTCGTGCTGGGCGAGCTCTACGTGCAGAGCGGCACCTTCGCCATGCCGAGCGCCACGGTCCAGATTTTCGCGAGCGGCGAGGCGAAGAAGACGACCGCCCAGGGCGACGGCCCGGTGGACGCCGTCTTCAAGGCGATCGCCGAGCTCACCGACAGCAAGGGCGAGCTGCTCCAGTACGCGGTGAAGGCGATCACCGGCGGCATGGACGCCCAAGGCGAGGTGACGGTCTCGCTGGGCGAGGGCGGCCGCCGCGCGATCGGCCACGGCGCGCACACCGACATCATCGTGGCGAGCGCGCGCGCCTACGTGCAGGCCGTGAACAAGCTCGAGTGGGCGAGGCGCCGCGAGCCCGACGCCCCGCGCGGGATCTGAGCAAGCGGCGCGACGCGCCGCGCGCAGCGAGGCCACGCGAGGCCACGCCTCGCGTGAGCCGAGCGGAGAACAATGACATGCACCGCATCCTGATCCTACCCGGCGATGGCATCGGGCCCGAGGTCACCGCCCAGGCGGTGCGCGCGCTCGAGGCGGTGGCGAAGCGGCTCGGCATCGACCTCGCGCTCGAGCGCGGGCTGATCGGCGGCGCTTCGATCGACGCCGAGGGCACGCCGCTCAGCGACGCGACCGTCGCGCGCGCGCGGGAGTGCCGCGCGGTGCTGCTCGGCGCGGTGGGCGGCCCGAAGTGGGACGCGATGTCCGTCACGACGCGCCCCGAGCGCGGGCTGCTCCGCATCCGCAAGGAGCTCGGGCTCTTCGCGAACCTGCGCCCGGCGACGGTCTTCCCGGCGTTGGCCGCGGCCTCGACGCTGCGCCGCGAGGTGGTCGAGGGCATCGACATCCTGGTGGTGCGCGAGCTCACCGGCGGGCTCTACTTCGGCGAGCCGCGCGGCCGCGCCCTCGTCGCGGGCAAGCGCGAGGCCCGCAACACGCTCGTCTACGACGAGGTCGAGATCGCGCGCATCGCGCGCGTCGCCTTCGAGGCCGCGCGCGGGCGCCGGCGCCACGTGACGCACGTCCACAAGGCCAACGTGCTCGAGGTGTCGCAGCTCTGGGTGCGAGGTGGTGAACGAGGTGGCGAAGGACTACCCGGACGTCGAGCTCGCCCATCAGCTCGTGGACTCGTGCGCCATGCTGCTCGTGCGCGAGCCGCGCCGCTTCGACGTGCTCGTCACCGAGAACCTGTTCGGCGACATCCTCTCCGACGAGGCGGCCATGATCACGGGCTCGCTCGGCATGCTGCCCTCGGCGAGCCTCGGCGCGGGCGGGGTGGGGCTCTACGAGCCGGTGCACGGCTCGGCGCCCGACATCGCCGGCCAGGACGTCGCCAACCCGCTCGCCGCGATCCTCTCGGTGGCGATGCTGTTCGAGCACAGCCTGGCTCAGCCCGCGGCCGCCCAGGCGCTGCGCGGGGCCGTGACCGCCGTCCTCGCCGACGGCCATCGCACCGCGGACCTGCGCCTGCCCGGCGACGAGCGCCCCGCGCTCGGCTGCCGCGCGATGGGCGAGCGCGTGCTCGCGAAGCTCGAGCGATGAAGCTCCTGCGCGTCGCCGTGGTCGGCGCCACCGGGACGGTCGGAGGCGAGCTGATCGGGCTGCTCGCCGAGCGGCGCTTCCCGATCCAGGAGCTCGTGCCGATCGCGACGGATCGATCGCTGGGCGAGACGGTCGAGTGGCTGGACCACGACCTGCCCGTGGAGACGGAGCGCGAGCTCGCCGGGCTCGACCTGGTCTTCCTGTGCACGCCGCGCGAAGCCGGGCTCGCCTGGCTCGAGCGCGCGCTGCGCGCGCGCGTCGCGTGCATCGATCTGTCCGGAGCGAGCGCGGCAGCGGACGAGATCCCGCTGCTCGACCCCGAGCTTCCGCCCGACGCAGCGGCCCTCGCAGCGCCGGTTCTCGCGATCCCCGCGCCGGCCGCGCTCGCGCTCGCCCGCGCGATCCGCCCGCTCGCGCACGCCGCGGGCGTGGCGCGGGTGGTGGCGACGGTGTGCGAGTCGGCGAGCTCGGCGGGCCGCGTCGGGATCGACGCGCTCCAGGCCGAGACCGTGGCGCTCTTCAGCCAGCGCGAGCCCGACGAGAGCCCGCTCGGCCACGGCATCGCCTTCGATTGCCTGCCGGCGACGGGGCCGCTCGAGCCGAGAGGCGCCTCGGCGAGCGAGACGGCGAGCGCGCGCGACCTCTTGCGCCTCGTGCCCGGCGCGCCGGCGGCGATCACCGCGCTGCGCGTCCCCACCTTCGCCGGGATGGGCATCCAGGTGGCCGCGCTCCTCGAGCGCGCCCTCGCGCCGGAGGAAATCGAGAAGCTCTTCGACGAGGCGCCGGGTCTCAGGACCAGCGGCCTCGCCTTGGGTCCCTCGCTGCGCGATGCGAGCGGCGGCGACGAGGTGCTGGTCGGGCGCGTGCGCGGCGACCCCACCTCGCCGTGCGGCGTCCAGTTCTGGCTCGCGCTCGACCCCGTGCGCCTCGCCGCGGCCTGCGCCGTGCGCCTTGCGGAGCTCCGCTAGAGGCCCGCTTGGCGTCGTTCAAGCTCGTCCTCGAGTACGACGGGACCGAGCTCGCGGGCTGGCAGGCGCAGGGCGAGGGGAGGCGCACCGTCCAGGGCGAGCTCCGGCGCGCGCTCGCCGAGATCGCCGAGGGCCCCGTGCGGGTCGTCGGTGCGGGGCGCACGGACGCGGGCGTCCACGCGGAGGGGCAGGTGGCCGCGGCCTGGCTCGAGACGCGCCTCGCACCCGAGGTGCTGCAGCGCGCGCTCAACGCCAAGCTGCCGCGCGACGTCGCGGTGCGCCTCGTGGAGCCGGCGCCGGCGGGCTTCCACCCGCGCCGCGACGCGCGCGAGAAGCGCTACCGCTACCAGGTCTGGAATGGCGCCGCGCCCTCGCCGCTGCGCGCGCGGCGCTTCCACTACGTGCGCGAGCCGCTCGCGACGGAGCCGATGGCCGCGGCCGCGAGCCAGCTGGTCGGAACCCGCGACTTCGCCTGCTTCCAGGCCGCGGGAAGCTCGGTGAAGACGACCGTGCGCACGCTGCGCCGCTGCGAGGTCGCCGGCGCCAGCGGGGGCGAGATCTTCTTCCAGCTGGCCGGCGACGGCTTCTTGCGCCACATGGTCCGCAACGTGGTCGGGACGCTCCTCGAGCTCGGTCGCGGCCGCCGCGCCGCGGACTCGATCCCAGCGCTCCTGGAGAGCCGCGACCGCACGCTCGCCGGTCCGACGGCGCCGGCCTGCGGCCTGACGCTCGCGGAGGTGATTTACGCGTAGGAATGGGGACGTTCGTTTGACGAGGTTTACGAGCGGAACGATTCCGGACGGTCTCGAACGCCGAGGCTCGTAAACTTCGTCAACGAACGTCCCCTTCGTCCCCGTTTGACGCTCCCCAGGTGCTCGGCTATCCAGTTGCGCCTCGCCGGGCTGCCCTTCGGGGCGGTCGCCGCTCGCGCCGCCGAGCCGCGCGATGCAGGAGAGTTTCGATGGGAGCCAGTGCGCACCGGGCCACGCAGAGCGCTCGCGCCGAGAGCGTCGAGCGGCGCTGGCTCGTGGTCGACGCCGAGGGCCAGGTGCTCGGCCGGCTCGCGACGCGCGTCGCCAGCATCTTGCGCGGGAAGCACAAGGCGATCTTCACGCCCCACGTCGACACGGGCGACTTCGTGATCGTCGTGAACGCGGCGAAGGTGAAGCTCACCGGCCGCAAGCGCGAGCAGAAGACCTACATCCGGCACACGGGCTGGCGCGGCGGCATCAAGAGCACGACCGCCCACCAGCTCCTCTCGGGCCCCCACGCCGACCGCGTCGTCCACGAGGCGGTGAAGGGCATGCTGCCCAAGAACCACCTGGGCCGGAAGATGCTCGACAAGCTCAAGATCTATGCGGGCCCGAAGCATCCCCACGATGCCCAGCGCCCGGAGGTGCTCTCGCTTGGCTGATCCCAGACTCCCCGAGATTCGCACCACGGCGCGCGCGACCGGACGCCGCAAGACCTCGGTGGCGCGCGTCCGCATGCAGCTCGGGACGGGACAGTTCGTCGTGAACGGCCGCTCGCTCGAGGAGTACTTCCCCCGCGAGAGCCTGCGCACGGTGATCCACCAACCCTTCGACACGGCGGGCGTCGCCGGTCGCTACGACGTCCACGCGAACCTCGTGGGCGGCGGGATCGCGGGCCAGGCCGGCGCCTTGCGCCACGGCATCGCCCGCGCGCTCCAGCTGCTCGACCCCGCCCAGCGCCCGGGCTTGAAGCGCGCGGGCCTGCTGACGCGCGACTCGCGCGAGGTCGAGCGCAAGAAGTACGGGCAGCGCGGCGCGCGTGCCCGTTTCCAGTTCTCGAAGCGCTGATCGAAGCCGGCGCTCGAGGCAGGTGGAACGCGAGGCTTCGGCCTCGCGTTCTTGCTTTGGGGCGACGAAGGAGAGGGCATGAGAGCGGCGATTCTCGGGGCGAGCGGATACTCGGGGCTCGAGCTGACGCGCATCGTGCTGCGCCATCCCGAGCTCGAGCTGGTGGCGGTCACGTCCGAGCAGCGCGCGGGGAAGCCCGTGGGCGAGGCCTTTCCCGGCGCTGCGCGGGCTCACCGATCTCACGTTCGAGCCGCTCGACCCTGCGAAGATCGCGGGCCGCGTCGAGGTCGCCTTCTCCTGCCTCCACCACGGGACGGCCGCCCCGGCGGTGACCGCGCTGCGCAAGGCGGGCGTGCGGGTCGTGGACCTCTCGGCCGACTTCCGGCTCGACGACCTCGCCACCTACGAGAAGTGGTACGGGAAGCACAAGCAGCCGGAGCTCTTCGGGAAGGCGGTGTTCGGCCTCCCGGAGCTGCGCCGACGCGAGCTCCCGGGCGCCGAGCTGATCGCGGCGATCGGCTGCTATTCGACCTCGGCGCTGCTCCCGCTGCTGCCCTTCCTCCGCGCGGGCCTCGTCGAGACGGCGCCGGTCATCGTCGACGCCAAGTCCGGCGTCTCGGGCGCGGGCCGCACGCTCGACGACCCGTACCTGTTCGCGGAGCTCGATGGGAACGTGAAGGCCTACAAGGTCGCCAACCACCGCCATCAGGCGGAGATGGAGCAGGAGGCGAGCCGCGCGGCGGGCCGCCCCATCGGCATCACCTTCGTGCCCCAGCTCCTGCCGGTGATCCGCGGCATCGCGACCTCGGTCTACCTGCGGCCGCGCGCGAAGCTCACCACCGCCGATGCGCGGGCCGTGCTCGCGGAGGCCTACCGCGACGACTTCTTCGTGCGCGTGCTCCCGGCGGGCGAGACCCCTGCGCTCGCGAGCGTGCGCGGCAGCAACTTCTGCGACGTGTCCGCGATCGTGGACGAACGCAACGGCACGCTCGTCGTGCTCGCGGCGCTCGACAACCTCGTAAAGGGCGCGAGCGGGCAGATGGTGCAGTGCCTGAACCTCGCGATGGGCTGGGACGAGCGGACGGGCCTGCTCGAGGCGCCGCTCGCGCCCTGAGGCAACGCGCAACTCGGACGCAAATTGACACGGCGGCGCGGGCGTCCTAAAACGGACCGGTCGCGGGGTGGCGGTTGAATCTCTCTGGCAGGGCTCGGTGTGCCCAGAGGATTCTGGCGTGACGACGTACTACGCCAAGGATCCGACGCAGATCCGCCTCTCGGTGTCGGCGGTGGTCTGGCGCGACCCGGCGCGGGACGCGCTGCTGCTGATGCAGCGCTCCGACAACCGCCACTGGGGCCTACCGGGCGGCTACGTCGAGGCCGGGGAATCCGTCACCGACGCCGCCGCGCGCGAGGTGTACGAAGAGACCGGGGTGCACGTGCGGGTGGGGCGGCTGATCGGGGTCTACTCGGACCCGTCTCGCCAGGTGATCGCATACGACGCCGCGCGACGCGTGCACGCGGTGAATCTGTGCTTCGAGGCGGAGCCCATGGGCTCCACTCTGGCGGAGCCCACCGGCTCGGGTCGAGCGACCACGCCCGAGGAGACCCTCGCCACCGGCTACTTCGCCCCGGCAGCTCTGCCGGAGCCCTTCGTTCCCATCCACGAGATTCGCATCCGCGACGCGCTGGCCGGCGCGCCCCAAGCGGCAGTGCGATGATCCTCATCAGGAGAGAGCGATGAACGCGCGCCCGAAGAAGTTCATCTTCGTCACTGGCGGGGTGCTCTCGGGCCTCGGCAAGGGCCTCTCGTCGGCGGCGATCGGCGCGCTGCTCGAGGCGCGCGGGCTGCGCGTCGGCTTCCTGAAGCTCGATCCCTACCTGAACGTGGACCCGGGCACGATGAACCCGATCCAGCACGGCGAGGTCTACGTGACCGAGGACGGCGCCGAGACCGACCTCGACCTGGGCCACTACGAGCGCTTCACGAAGACCGTGACGACCCAGGTGAACAACGTCACCGCCGGCCGCGTGTACCACAGCGTGATCACCAAGGAGCGCCGCGGCGACTACCTGGGCGGCACCGTCCAGGTGATTCCCCACGTCACCGACGAGATCAAGGCGCGCATCCACAAGGCGGCCGAGCTGGCCGACCTCTTGATCGTGGAGGTGGGCGGCACCGTGGGCGACATCGAGTCGCTGCCCTTCCTGGAGGCGGTGCGCCAGTTCCGCGCCGACGTGGGGCGCGACAACGTCTGCTACGTGCACCTCGCGCTGGTGCCCTACGTGACCTCGGTGGGCGAGATCAAGACCAAACCGCTCCAGCACTCGGTGAAGGAGCTCCAGTCCGTGGGCATCGCGCCGGACGTGCTGCTCTGCCGCACCGATCGCTTCCTGCCGCGCTCGGTCAAAGCCAAGATCGCGCTCTTCTGCAACGTGGACGAGGACGCGGTGATTACGGCGAAGGACGTGGAGCACCTCTACGAGGTGCCGCTCGCGTTCCATGACGAGGGGCTCGACGAGAAGCTGACGCGCGTGCTCGGCATCTGGACCGGCGAGCCGCGCCTCGACGCTTGGGAGCGCGTCGTGCACGCGGTGCGCAACCCGGAGCGCACCGTGCGCATCGGGCTGGTCGGGAAGTACGTCGACCTCACCGACTCGTACAAGAGTCTGAACGAGGCGCTCCACCACGGCGGCATCGCCCACAAGACGCGCGTCGCGATCGAGTACTTCGACTCGGAGAAGCTCGACAACCCGGAGGCGCTCGCGAGCCTGCACGGCATTTTGGTGCCCCACGGCTTCGGCGCCCGCGGCGTCGAGGGCAAGATCGCGGCCGTGCGCACCGCGCGCGAGCGCCGCATCCCGTACTTCGGCATCTGTTACGGCATGCAGATGCTGGTGATCGAGTTCGCGCGCAACGTCGCCGGGCTGGAGCGCGCCAACAGCGCCGAGGTGGACCCGGACTCGCCCTACCCGGTGATCGACCTGATGCCCGAGCAGCGCGCGCGCGCCGACAAGGGCGCCACCATGCGGCTGGGCGCCTACCCGTGCACGATCCGGCCGGGCACGCGGGCCGCAGAGGCCTATCAGGCCTCCGAGTGCAGCGAGCGCCATCGCCACCGCTACGAATTCAACCCCGATTTCCGGGACCGCCTCTCGCGCGCGGGCCTGGTGCTCTCGGGCACCTCGCCCGATGGGCGCCTGGTGGAGATCGTCGAGCTCGCCGACCACCCGTGGTTCCTGGGCTGCCAGTTCCACCCCGAGTTCAAGTCGACGCCCTTCGAGCCGCACCCGCTCTTCACGGCCTTCATCGCGGCCGCCATCCAACACGCCGAGCGGAGCGCGCCGAAGCCGCAAGCCTAGCGAGGGCGGGCCCCCCGGGTGCGACGCTTCTTGTCGGCTCGGTGGCATCGCCTTCGTCGTACTCTCGGCGATCCAGCGCCGGGAGGACGACCCGATGTCGAAGTTCATGCTCCTGATCCTCGACCCGCCGACGATGACCGAGGCGCGAGCCGCTGCGCTCGGCTCGGGTCTGACCGAGATGACCCGTTTCGCGCGGGAGCTGGCCGAGGCCGGCAAGCTGAAGGACGGAGCCCCGCTCGGCTCTTTCCGGCGCGCGAAGCGCGTGCGAAAAAAGGCCGGCCGGGTGGTGGTGACCGACGGGCCCTTCGCCGAGAGCAAGGAGCTCGTCTCGGGCTACTTCGTGATCGAGGCGAAGGACCGGCGCGAGGCCGTCGCGATCGCGCGGCGCTGCCCGCACCTCGCGATCGGCGGCATCGAGGTCCGCGAGATCGACGAGGTGTGACGCCCGAGAACCAGCGCCAGGCCTTCGCGCGCGCGCACCGCGCAGAGCACGGGCGCGTGCTCGCGACCGTCGCGCGCTGGGTGGGCGACCTGGGCCAGGCCGAGGAGCTCGTCCAGCAGGCCTGGCTGCGCGCCCTCGAGCGCTGGCCGCGCGAGGGCTGGCCCCAGAGGCCCGGCGCGTGGCTGGCGACGGCCGCCCGGCGGCTCGCGATCGACGAGTGGCGCGCGCAGCAGCGCCGGCGGAGCGCGCGCGGCGCGGCGCCCGGCGAGACCGCCCGCGAGCTCGAAGCGCGCCTCGTCGAGCGCTTCACACCGAAGCTGCTGCGCGACGACCCGCTGCGCCTGATGTTCGCGTGCTGCGACCCGGCGCTGCCGCGCGAGGCGCAGCTGGCACTCACGCTGCACACGCTGGGCGGGCTCACGGTCGCCGAGATCGCGCAGGCATTCCTCGCGGACGAGCGCGCGATCGCGCAGCGGCTGGTGCGCGCGAAGCGCCGCCTGCGGGCGCAGCGCGTTGCGTTCCGCATCCCGACGCCCTACGAGCTGCCGGCGCGGCTACCCGCGCTGCTCGACGTGCTGTATCTGATGTTTAGCGAGGGCTACGCGGCCAGCGCTGGCGCGGCGCTCGTGCGCCGAGAGCTCTGCGAGGAGGCGATCCGCCTGGCGCGGCTCGTGGTCGAGAGCCTGCCCTCGGCGGAGGCGCTCGGGCTCCTCGCGTTGCTCGAGCTCCAGGCCTCGCGCCTGGCGGCGCGCACGGACGCGCAGGGCCGGGCACTCCGGCTCGAGGAGCAGGACCGCTCGCGCTGGGACCGCGCACTCGTCGGGAGCGGCCTCGCGCGGCTCGCCGCTGCGCGGCGCGCCGCGCGGCCCGGGAGCTTCGTGCTCCAGGCCGAGATCGCGGCGTGCCACGCGCGCGCCGCGCGCTTCGCCGACACCGATTGGCGACAGATCGTGGCGCTCTACGATCGGCTCGAGCGTCGGCTCGAGTCGCCCGTCGTGGCGGTGAACCGCGCGGTCGCGCTCGCCTTCCGCGACTCCCCCGAGGCCGGGCTCGCCGCGTTGGCGACGTGCGCGCGCGATCCGCGCCTTCGCCGCTGGGCCTGGCTGCCGACTGCCCGCGCGGACTTGCTCCGCCGGGCCGGCCGCTACGACGAGGCGGCACGCGAGTACGCGCGGGCCGAGACGCTGATGAGCAATGCCGCCGAGCGCGCCTACCTGGCCGAGCAGCGCCAGCGTTGCGAGGCCGCGTCGGCGGCCGGAGGCTGAGCCGGGCTCAGGCCTCGAGCCTGCGCTGGGCGGCCGCGAGCACCTCGAGCAGCTTCGCCGGGTCGACGGGCTTGACCAGGTACTCGTCGAAGCCGGCCGCCTGGGCGCGCTGGCGATCCTCCTCTTGGCCGTAGCCGGTGACGGCGACGACGAAGGAGTGCTCGTAGCTGGAGTCTCGCAGGCGCCGGCAGACCTCGAAGCCGTCGAGCTCGGGCAGCCCGAGGTCGAGCAGCACGATCCGCGGGCGCGCGCTCTTGGCGATCTCCAGGGCTCGCTCGCCGTCGTAGGCGACGAGGTCGTCGTAGCCGCGCCGCCGGAGGAGCAGGGCGAGCGTCTGGGCAGCGTCGCGATTGTCGTCGACCACGAGGACCCGCGGCTTGGGCCCCTTCTCGCGGCCCTCTTGCTCCGGCGCGCCCGGCCCCCGCGCCCGGGGGAGGGTGCGGTCGCCCGGCAGGAGCGGGAGACGGATGCCGAAGCTCGCTGCCCCGCCCGCGCCCTTCGCTCTGTGCGCTCACGCGTCCCCCGTGCAGCTCCACCAGGCTCTTCACGAGCGACAGGCCGATGCCCAGGCCACCGTCGGCATTGGGCACGGACGCCTCGACCTGCGCGAAGAGGTCGAAGACCCGCGACAGCTGGGCCGGCTCGATGCCGACTCCGCGATCGGCGACCCGTACGATCGCATCGCCTCCGTCGCGCTCGAGAGTGAGGCGGATTCTCGCCCCCCACGGGTTGGAACTTGGCGGCGTTGTTCAACAGGTTGGCGATCGCCTGCGTGAGGCGCACCAGATCGCCCGAGACCCACAGCGGCTCCGCGCAGGGGAGGTACTCGAGCCGGTGGCCACGCGCGTCGATCTGAGGTCGGCTCGTCTCGAGCGCTCCGGAGACGGCGCTCGCGACGTCGAGCGGCTCGAGCTGCAGCTCTGATCTTTCCGCGCGTGATCCGGGAGACGTCGAGCAGGTCGTCGACCAGGCGGGTGAGCTGCTCGCACCTGGCGCTCGATCACGTCGCGGCCCCAGGCGAGCCCGGCATCGGCCGGGCCCTCGGGCCGCAGCAGCTCGAGGGCGTTGCGGATCGGCGCGAGCGGATTGCGCAGCTCGTGGGCGAGCGTGGCGAGGAACTCGTCCTTGCGCCGGTCCGCGTCGCGCAGGCCCGCCTCTGCGCGCCGGCGCTCTTCGACGTCCGTGCAGGTGCCGACCCAGCGGATCACCGCTCCCCCGGCTTCGCGGGCGGGCTCCCCGTTCAGACGGAACCAGCGGTAGGCGCCGTCCGCCCTCCGGAGGCGCAGCTCGAGGTCCAAGGCGTGGGCGCCGGGCGCGGCCAGCGCGCGTCGCCACTCGGCCACCAGATAGGAGCGATCCTCGGGATGCACGAAATCGAGCCAGCCGTCGCCCAGACATTGGTCCACGCTGGCGCCGGTGTACTCGTAGAAGCGCTGGTTGTGGTAGCTGGTGCCCCCCTCCCGATCCGCTTCCCAGACCAGGTGGGGCATGCGCTCCGCCAGGGTTCGGAAGCGCTCCTCCGACGCCCGCAGCTGCGCGGCCTTGGCCTCGAGCTCCGCCGTGCGCTCCGCGACGCGGCGCTCGAGTTGGTCGTTCAGCGCCTGGAGCTCGGCGCGTTTGCGGTGCAGGTCCGCGATCACCGCGATCTTTGCGCGCAGGATCCCGGGCACGACCGGTACCGGCACGTAGTCGAGCCCGCCGGTCTCGTAGCCCTTGATGCGGTCGAGATCGGTCAGGTGGACCGCCGACACGAAGATGATCGCTGTCCGCGTGCAGCGCGGATGCTGGCGGATCATGCTCGCGAGCTCGAATCCGTCGATGTCGGGCATCGCGACGTCCATGAGCACGATTGCGATGTCGCCTTGGAGCAGACGCTCGAGCGCCACGCTCGCGGTGCCAGCCTTGATCAGGTTTTCGCCCAGATCGGCGAGCATGGCCTCGTACGCGAGCAGCTTGGCCGGCTGGTCGTCGACCAGCAGGATGTTGAGCTTGTCGGGCGTGCCTTCTCCTCTCGCCCTAGCGATGCAGCCACATCCGCAGCGCGGACAGCAGCTGCTCGGTGTTCACGGGCTTCGCCAGGTAGTCGGACGCACCGGCGTCCAGGCAGCGCTCGCGATCTCCCTTCATCGCCTTGGCGGTGAGTGCGATGATCGGCAGCCGCCGGAACGCCGGCTTCTCCCGGATGATGCGGATGGTCTCGTAGCCGTCCATCTCGGGCATCATGATGTCCATCAGCGCGATGGCGAGCTCCGGCTCGGCGTCGAGCTTGGCGATCGCCTCCCGCCCGGTGGTGGCCGTCAGCACCCGCATGCCGCGGCGCTCGAGCACGCTGCTCAGCGCGAAGATGTTCCGCACGTCGTCGTCGACGAGCAGCACCTGCTTGCCCACCAGATCCTCGTCGGAGCTGTGCAGGCGCTCGAGCATGCGCTGCTTCTCCGCCGGCAGGTCGGAGACCACCCGGTGCAGGAACAGCGCGGTCTCGTCGAGCAGCCGCTCCGGCGACTCGACGCCCTTCACCACGATGCTACGGGCCATCGAGTGAAGCTGCGTCTCTTCCTCCGGCGTGAGCTCCTTGCCGGTGAACACCACCACTGGGAGCTCACACAGCGCGGGGTCGTCCCGCATGCGCTCGAGGACCTCGAACCCCGACACGTCGGGAAGGCGCAGGTCGAGCACGACGCAGTCCGGCGCCTGCTCTCGCATGGCAATCAGCGCGTCGGCGCCGGTCGCCGCGAGCGTGATGTCGATGTCGTCGTGGCCGAGGAGCTCGGTGATGCCGAGGCGCTCGGCGCTGTCGTCCTCGACGACGAGCAAGCGCTTGCGCCGCGCGGCCGAGAACTCCTTGATGCGCAGCAGCGCGTTCTCGAGGCCCTCGGTCGTGGTGGGCTTCGTCACGAACGAGAACGCGCCCCGCGTGAGGCCGTGCTGGCGATCCTCGTCGAGCGTGAGGATCTGGACCGGAATGTGCCGCGACGCCGGGTCCTTCTTCAGTTGGCTGAGAACCGTCCAGCCGAGCATGTCGGGCAGGAACACGTCGAGCGAGATCGCGGTCGGCGGGTGCTGGCGCACGAGCGCCAGCGCCTCGGCGCCGCTCGCCGCCACGAGCACCTTGAAGCCGCGATCGCGGGCGAGGTCCACCATGATCCGGGCATAGTGGGGATCGTCCTCGACGATGAGCAGCAGTGCGTCGCCCGGCAGCAGCGCTTCGCGGTCGTCGGCGATGGGCTCGGGCGCGCGGTCCACGCGCACGGCGGGCACGAGCCCCGCTGAGCGGAGCGACCTGCTGGGCGCGTCGCCCGCCGCCGCGGCCCCCGCCAGCGCCGGACCGGCGTACTTCTGCGGGAGGTACAACGTGAAAGTGCTGCCGGTGCCGGGAGCGCTGCGCAGGTGGATCTCGCCCCCGAGCAGGGTGGCCAGCTCGCGGCTGATCGCGAGACCCAGGCCGGTACCGCCGTACTTGCGGCTCGTGCTCGCGTCGGCCTGCTGGAAGGCCTCGAAGATGATCTTCTGCTTCTCCGGCGAGATGCCGATGCCCGTGTCCGTCACGGAGAACGCGACGACCGAGCCCACACTGTTCAGCACTGGGTGGTCCGCGCTCCAGCCCGCGGAGACGGCCGACACGTCGAGCCGCACACCGCCGTGGGCCGTGAACTTGAACGCGTTCGAGAGCAGGTTCTTCAACACCTGCTGGAGGCGCTTCGAGTCGGTCACGAGGCTCCGGCCGAGCAACGGATCGATGCGGGTGTCGAAGGAGAGCTTCCGGCTGTCGGCGTCGTGGCGGAAGGTGCGCGAAACGACGTCGATCAGACTCGCGAACAGGATTTCCTCGGCGTCGACGGTGACCGTGCCCGACTCGATCTTCGACAGGTCCAGGATGTCGCTGATCAGATTGAGGAGATCGGTGCCAGCGCCCTGGATGGTGCGCGCGAACTCCACCTGCTTGGACGAGAGATTGCCCTCCGGGTTGTCCCCGAGCTGCTGGCCGAGGATCAGGATGCTGTTCAGCGGCGTGCGCAGCTCGTGGGACATGTTGGCCAGGAATTCCGACTTGTACTTCGAGGTGAGCGCCAGCTCGCTGGCCTTCTCCTCCAGCGCGCGGCGCGCCTGTTCGATCTCCTGGTTCTTTCGCTCGACCTCGACGTTCTGCTCGACCAGCTGCTGCGCCTTCAGCGCGAGCTGCTCGTTGGTCTGCTGGAGCTCCTTCTGCTGGGTCTGGAGCTCGGTGGCGAGCTGCTGCGACTGCTGCAGCAGCGCCTCCGTGCGCATGGTCGCCTCGATGCTGTTGAGGACGATGCCGATGCTCGCCGTCATCTGCTCGAGGAATGCGAGGTGCGAGGCGGAAAAGATGCCGAGCGACGCCAGCTCGATCACGGCCTTCACCTCGTCCTCGAAGAGCACGGGAAGGACGATCACGTTGCGCGGGGCCGCTTCGAACAGGCCGGAGCGGATCGGCACGACCTGGGCGGGAAGGTCTCCGAGCAGGAGGCTGCGCTTCTCCGCGGCGCACTGGCCGACCAGCCCCTCGCCGAGCGCGAGATACCTCGGGTGTCCGTTCTCGCTGGAGTCCGCGTAGGCGGCCAGCAGCTTGAGCCGCGGCGCCTCCTCGGCCTCCAGCTGGTAGATCACGCCCTGCTGGGCGTCCACCAGCGTGGTGAGCGCCGAGAGCAGGCGTCGGCCCACGGTACTCAGGTCGCGCTGACCCTGGAGCAGGTTGGTGACGCTGGCGAGGCTCGTCTTCAGCCAATCCTGCTCGGTGTTGCGATCGGTGGTGAGCCGCAGGTTGTCGATCATCGTGTTGATGTAGTCCTTGAGCTCGGCCACCTCGCCGCGCGCATCGACCTGGATCGAGCGCGTCAGATCGCCCTCGGTCACTGCGGTGGAGACCTCGGCGATCGCGCGCACCTGCGTCGTCAGATTCGCCGCGAGCAGATTCACGTTGCCGGTCAGGTCCTTCCAAGTCCCCGCCGCGCCCGGCACGTTCGCCTGGCCGCCCAGGCGGCCCTCGACGCCGACCTCGCGCGCCACCGTGGTCACCTGCTGCGCGAACGTCGCCAGCGTATCCGTCATGTTGTTGATGGTGTCGGCCAGCGCAGCGACCTCGCCCTTCGACTGCACCGAGAGCTTCTGGGTGAGATCGCCCTCGGCGACTGCGGTCACGACCTTCACGATGCCGCGCACCTGCTCGGTGAGATTGGCGGCCATCACGTTCACCGTGTCGGTGAGGTCCTTCCAGGTGCCCGCGACGCCGGGCACCGTGGCCTGTCCGCCGAGCTTGCCCTCGGTGCCCACCTCGCGCGCCACGCGCGTCACCTCGCTCGCGAAGGCGTTCAGCTGGTCGACCATCGTGTTCAGGGTGTTGGTGAGCTCCAGGATCTCACCCGACACGTTGACCGTGATCTTGCGCGAGAGGTCCCCGCGCGCGACCGCGGTGGTCACCTCGGCGATGTTGCGTACCTGCGTGGTCAGATTCGCGGCCAGCAGGTTCACGTTGTCGGTCAGATCCTTCCAGGTGCCCGCGACGCCGGGCACGACCGCCTGGCCGCCCAGCCTGCCGTCCGTTCCCACCTCGCGCGCGACGCGCGTCACCTCGGCGGCGAACGAGCGCAGCTGCTCCACCATCGTGTTGAGCGTCTCCTTGAGCAGCAGGATCTCGCCGCGCACGTCGACCGTGATCTTCTTGGAGAGGTCGCCGTTGGCGATCGCGGTGGCGACCTCCGCGATGTTGCGCACCTGCGCCGTCAGGTTGCTCGCCATGAAGTTCACGTTGTCGGTGAGGTCCTTCCAGATCCCGCCGACGCCGGGCACCTGGGCCTGGCCGCCCAGCTTGCCCTCGGTGCCCACTTCGCGCGCCACGCGCGTGACCTCGCCCGCGAAGGCGTTGAGCTGGTCGACCATCGTGTTGAGGATGTTCTTGAGCTCGAGGATCTCGCCCTTCACGTCCACGGTGATCTTGCGCGAGAGATCGCCGCGGGCGACGGCGGTGGTCACCTCGGCGATGTTGCGCACCTGGGCCGTCAGGTTGCCCGCCATGGAATTGACGTTGTCGGTGAGGTCCTTCCAGGTGCCGGCCACGCCCGGCACGTGGGCTTGCCCGCCGAGCTTGCCGTCGGTGCCGACCTCGCGCGCGACGCGCGTCACTTCGCGCGCGAACGCGTTCAGCTGATCGACCATCGTGTTGATGGTCTCCTTGAGCTGGAGGATCTCGCCGCTCACGTGGACGGTGATCTTCTTGGAGAGGTCCCCGCTGGCGATCGCCGTCGAGACCTCGGCGATGTTGCGCACCTGAGCCGTCAGGTTGCCCGCCATGGAGTTGACGTTGTCGGTGAGGTCCTTCCAGGTGCCCGCGACGCCCGGCACCTGCGCCTGACCGCCCAGCTTGCCGTCGGTGCCGACCTCGCGCGCCACGCGCGTCACCTCGGCGGCGAACGCGTTCAGCTGGTCGACCATCGTGTTGAGCGTCTCCTTGAGCTGCAGGATCTCGCCGCGCACGTCCACCGTGATCTTGCTCGAGAGGTCGCCCTGGGCGACCGCGGTCGCCACCTCGGCGATGTTGCGCACCTGCGCCGTCAGGTTGCTCGCCATCGAGTTCACGCTGTCGGTCAGGTCCTTCCAGGTGCCGCCGATGCCGGGCACCTGCGCCTGGCCGCCGAGCTTGCCCTCGGTGCCGACCTCGCGGGCCACGCGGGTCACCTCGCCGGCGAAGCCGTTCAGCTGGTCGACCATCGTGTTGATGGTGTTCTTGAGCTCGAGGATCTCGCCGCGCACGTCGACGGTGATCTTCTTCGAGAGGTCCCCGCGAGCGATCGCGGTCGAGACCTCGGCGATGTTGCGCACCTGGGCGGTCAGGTTGTTGGCCATCGAGTTCACGCTGTCGGTGAGGTCCTTCCAGGTGCCCGCCACGCCGAGCACCTTGGCCTGTCCGCCGAGCTTTCCCTCCGTGCCGACCTCGCGGGCGACGCGGGTGACCTCCGACGCGAAGGCGTTCAGCCGGTCGACCATCGTGTTGATGGTCTCCTTCAGCTGCAGGATCTCGCCGCTCACGTTCACGGTGATCTTCTTGGAGAGATCGCCGCTCGCGATCGCCGTCGACACCTCGGCGATGTTGCGCACCTGGTCGGTCAGGTTGCTCGCCATCAGGTTCACGTTGTCGGTCAGGTCCTTCCAGGTGCCGCCGACGCCGGGCACCTGCGCCTGCCCGCCGAGCTTGCCCTCGGTGCCGACCTCGCGCGCCACCCGGGTCACCTCGCCGGCGAAGCCGTTCAGCTGGTCCACCATCGTGTTGATGGTGTTCTTGAGCTCGAGGATCTCGCCGCGCACGTCGACGGTGATCTTGCGCGAGAGGTCGCCGCGCGCGACCGCCGTCGTCACCTCGGCGATGTTGCGGACCTGCGAGGTCAGGTTGCCCGCCATCGCGTTCACGCTGTCGGTGAGGTCCTTCCAGGTGCCGGCCACGCCGGGCACGACCGCCTGCCCGCCGAGCTTGCCGTCGGTGCCGACCTCGCGCGCGACGCGCGTGACCTCGGAGGCGAACGAGCGCAGCTGGTCGACCATGGTGTTCATGGCCTCCTTCAGCTGGAGGATCTCGCCGCGCACGTCGACGGTGATCTTGCGCGAGAGGTCGCCGTTCGCGACGGCGATGGTGACCTCGGCGATGTTGCGCACCTGGGCGGTCAGGTTGTTCGCCATCGAGTTCACGCTCTCGGTGAGGTCCTTCCAGACCCCGCTCACCTCGCGGACCTGCGCCTGTCCGCCGAGCTTCCCGTCGGTGCCGACCTCGCGCGCGACGCGGGTCACCTCGGAGGTGAACACGCCGAGCTGCTTGATCATGGTGTTGACGATCGTGGCGGAGCGCCGGAACTCGCCGGCGAGGGGCCGGCCGTCGACCTCGAGCTCGACGGTCTGGCGCAGGTTGCCCTGCGCCACGGCGGCGATCGCGCGGGTGACCTCGGTGATCGGCCGCACGAGGTCGTCGATCAGGGTGTTGACCGAGATCTGCATCTCGCCCCAGGCGCCGCGCGTGCGGGCGAAGCGCATGCGCTGGGTGGTCTTGCCCTCTCGACCCACGCTCTGGCCGACCCGGGCGAGCTGGCTCGCGAGCTCCTGATTGGAGGCGACGATGTCGTTGAAGCGATCGGCGATCTTGCCCTCGAGGCCGGACCAATCGCTGGGCAAGCGCACGCTGAAGTCGCCGTCTCGAGCCGCTTCGAGTCCGCGCAGGAGCGCCCGAAGCCTCGGGGTCGCTGCGGCCTCGGCGCTGCGCCCCTGCTTCGCGAGGGCGGCGGGGCTGGCGGTCGACATCCTCACTCCTTCCCGGGCGCGGAGTCGGAGCGGGTGTCGTCGCGCTGGCGCACGTTTCTACAATTCACGTACGCGAAAACGCACGTTCCCTGTCGCCCGGCCCTCGATTTCGCGTTCGATCGCGCGCTCTTGCGAGAGTCGGGCCAGCCCGCGACCGAGAGTTCGGCGAGCGGGTCATTCCTGCAAAGCGGATCGACGGTTTGGCTGAATTTCACCAAACGGGACGACGAGATCCGCTCATTGCGGCGCGTCGCGGATGGAACGGGATTTGCTCAGGTCGGTGAGATGAGGAGGACTCGCCATGAACCGCCCCGCCGTGCTCGCCATCGCCATGTTCTGCTCCCTGGCAACGCTGCTCGGCATCTCGCAACGCGCCGAAGGAAAGCGTCCCCGACCATCGCACCCTGTTGGCGTTCAGAACCATGTTTGGCGTCGACGGCGCATTCGTCGGCGAGAACGGCATGCTCGGGAGCTTCGCGGGAGACGAGTTGCCCTGGGAGGTAGAGCACGTCGTCGGCCGCCTCCAGCAGGACGGCCATCTCTTCCTGGCGGTAAAGGGCCTGGTCTTCGCGGACGACCCGACCGTTCCCGAAGATCTCCGCGGCATCAACGACGAGGCGGAGTTCCGCGCCGCCGTGATTTGCCTCACCGAGGAGAACGGCGCGATCGTGCCGCGCACGCGTCGTCTCTCCCGGCTTCCCGGCCAACGAGGACGGCGACTCGTTGATCCGAACGAACCTTGACCCTCCCGGATCCGTGCATCTCGCCGACCGTACTCGTCCTCGCAGGATCGGAGGACAAGTGGTTCGCAGCGACAGGCTTCGAGACGGAGGACTAGGAGAGGTGCTGGTGGGGCGTGCAGGGCTCGAACCTGCGACCTCCGCGGTGTGAGCACGGCGCTCTAGCCAACTGAGCTAACGCCCCTCTTCCCGAGCGAGGGAGCGAGGGGGTGTAGGCAAGCCGGTTGCGCCTCGCAAGCACGCCTGCGTTCGCGCGCACCGGCGCTAGCATGCTCCTCTCCTCCTGGCCCCGTAGCTCAGTTGGATTAGAGCGCGAGCCTCCGAAGCTCGAGGTCGCAGGTTCGAGCCCTGCCGGGGTCACCACGCGCTTGCGCGTGGGTTAGGGCGGCGCGGCGGCGTCTTGCTGACTTTTCTTGGGCCGTCGCAGCAACAACGACGGGTTCTCCTTTACCTTCTTGGTAAAGGCGGCGAGGTCTTTCAGCACGACCTCTGCCTGGTCCTCGAGGGCGGCGAACTTCTCGATCACGCTCGGCAATAGGTCGATGGCGGTGGTGAGACTGCTCTTCTCGGAGGCGATCTCCGGTCGCTCGCCGGGCGGCGTGACGGCGAGCAGCGCTTGGGCTTCGGGGTTGCCGCCATTCAGCTCGATGAACACACCTCCGGTGATGCCCTTCAGCTTGAGCGTCGCGCGGGTGTCGGTCTTGACGGGGGCGCTCTTGCGCAGGCTCACGTCGACCTCGACCACTCGCGGGTCGCTCGCGTTCAGAGCCATCGACTTGACGGTGCCTACGTCGACGCCTCGGTACTTGACGGATTCTCCCAGCGCCAGACCGCTCACGGATTCGGTGAAACGAATTCGGTACGTCACGTCATCCCGCCGCTCCGAGCCGGACAGCCAGACGAAGGCCAGGGCGACGCCGATCGAGAGCACGATGATGAACAAGCCCGCCGTGAGATATCGCTTGTCGGTTTCCATACGCCGTCCTTACGGATGCTCCTCTCGCTCGCCTCTTCGAGAGACGGCCCGCTTGGCGATCGCCGCCTTCACTGCCTCGACGCGGTGTCCTGATAGGAACGCACGAACGCTCGCCTGCTTCGCGGCCAGCATGCTCGCGGGCGTGCCCACCACGGCTTTGCCCTCGGCGAGCACGGCCACGCGGTCGCAGACGGTGAACAGCGTGTCGAGGTCGTGTGTGACTACGACCACGGTCACGCCGAGGGATTCGTTCAACTGCTGGATGAGCTGATCGATTCCGTCCGCCATGCTCGGGTCGAGGCCCGCGGTGGGTTCGTCGAGCAGCAGCACGCGGGGATCGAGCGCCAGCGCGCGCGCCAGTGCCGCGCGTTTGACCATGCCGCCGGAGAGCGAAGCAGGCAACTTCGTCCGGGATTCGGGGTCGAGCCCGACGAGTGAGAGCTTCACTGCCGCGAGCTCTTGCCTGTTCGTCGCGACCGAGCCGTGTGTGCTCGCGCATCGGCAGCATGACGTTCTCGGCGACCGTCAGCGAGGAGAACAGCGCCCCTCGCTGAAACAGCATGCCGAAGAAGGCGGCTCGCTCGGCGGGCAGCAAGCTCGCCTACGGGCCGCCCGCCAGCCAGCATCGCGCCCGCCTGCGGACGCAGGAGTCCGCAAAGAGTGCGCAGGAGCACCGACTTTCCGGAGCCCGATGCGCCGCCGATGCCGAGAACTTCACCGGACTCGACGTCGAGATCGAGGCCGTCGTGCACCGTTTGATTGCCGAAGCGGTTGACGATCCCGCGGGCCGACAGCGCGATGTCACTGGCGTGCGCGTCCGTCATATCCCCACCTTCTCGAAGAAGAATCGAGAACATGGCGTCCAGCACGATGACGAGGAAGATCGACTTCACGACCGCGCGCGTCGTTTCGCTGCCGACGCTCTCGGCAGACCCTTCGACTCTGAGCCCGTGCATGCAGCCGGTCACGGCGATGACGACGGCGAAGACCGGCGCTTTGACGAGACCTGCGAAGAGGTCGCTGCTGTCTACCGCGTCGCGCACGCGCAGCAGGTACTGCCCGGGAGCGACATCGAGCAGCATCTGCGAGATCGCCGCGCCGCCGAGCAAGCCCATCAGGTCGGCGAAGAAGGTCAACGCGAACAGTGCGAGGACCAGCGCAATCAAGCGAGGGGCGACCAAGAGCTCCATCGGATCGAGCCCCATGATCGTCAGCGCATCGATCTCTTCGTTCGACTGCATCACGCCGATCTCGGCCGCAAATGCCGCACCCGATCGCCCTGCGACCAGGATGGCGGTGATCAGCACAGCCATCTCGCGCAGCACCGAGACCGCCACCAGATCGATGGTGAGGTCTTGTCCCCCGTAGGGCCGCAGCTGCGCCACACCCTGATAAGCGATCACGATGCTGATCATCACGGCCAAGAGCCCGACGATCGGCAGCGCTCTCACGCCGGTCTCGACGATGTGATGCGCGATGGCCGCCGGCCGAAACCCCGCCGGACGCAGCAGCAACGATCCGATCGATGCGGCGGCGCGGCCGGTGAACTCGATGAGATCGCGGAGATCGTCGGAGCGCCATGGCGCCCGCGCGGCCGAGGTCGACGATCCAGCGGCGCCAGCGCGGACCTCCGGCCACGAGGGCCGCACGCGGCGTACGGTCCAGACCAGCGATCAGGTCGACGAGCCGCCGATGGCTCGCGCGCAGGCCCTCGAGCGTGTCCCCGCGCTCCTGCCACGAGCAGACCAGGAGCGCCCCGGCCGTATCGAGCTCGGTCAGAGCGGAGAGCTCGATTCGGCGCGAGCCGGGGGCGGCGGGTTGCGCCGCCAGGGCCCGGCGCGCCTCCGCCACGGTGCTGGCATCGAGGCTCCCAGCAAGCACGGCACGACCGTCGTTCGCCGTGACGGTGAGGCGAGAGATTGGAGAGCGTGAGGGGGCGGCCGGCATGGGGGATCCAGTCTCCAGGCGCCTCGACTACGGCCGGCCCTGCTCGGGTGTAGAGCGCGCGAGGGTTGGCGCCTCGCTCACTCTCGGTTGCAAAGCGAGTGCCGCGCGGCGAGCGACCGGGGCGCTGTCCGGTCGGTGCTGAAGGCATCGGGGGTCGCGGCGCTCATTGGGTTTGTACAAAACGGCGCGCCGGAAGCCGGGTCGAAACCTGCTACGACCTTGTGGTCGCAGATTCGGGCCCTGCCGGGGGTGACCATCGCTCATGGCTCCGTCTTCGATGCAGCTTCGCGTCCTCGCCTGGCTCGCGCTGGCGGCGCTCGCCGCTGCGGGCGGGGCGAGTGGGCAGACGCCCGAGCCGATGGAGCACCACCACGGCGCTGCCGCCGCTGCGGCCGACATGGGCGCGGGGCTCCTCGGCGACTATCCGATGGGGCGCGATGCGTCGGGGACGAGCTGGCAGCCCGACGCCTCGGAGCACGGGGGCCTCCACTTCATGACCGACGAGTGGATGCTGATGGGGCACCTGCGCCTGGACGGCGTCTACGACTGGCAGGAGGGACCGCGCGGCGACGACAAGGGCTTCGCCGCCGGCATGCTGATGGGCATGGCGAGCCGCTCCTTCGCGAGCGGCGACGTCCTCGCGTTCCGCGCGATGCTCTCCCCCGACCCCTTCATGGGCAAGCGCGGCTACCCGCTGCTTCTCGCGGCGGGCGAGACCGCGGACGGCGAGACGCCGCTCGTCGACCGCCAGCATCCGCACGATCTCTTCATGGAGCTGTCCGGCACGTACCGGCACTCGTTCGGCGCTGCCGACTCCGCCTTCCTGTACGCGGGCCTCCCCGGCGAGCCGGCGTTCGGGCCGCCCGCCTTCATGCATCGCACGTCGGCGATGGACTCGCCCGAGGCGCCCATCACGCATCACTGGCTGGACTCGACCCACGTGACCTTCGGCGTGCTCACGGCGGGCTGGGTGCACGAGGCGCTGAAGCTCGAGGTCTCGGGCTTCCGCGGGCGCGAGCCCGACGAGCACCGCTACGACATCGAGTCGCCCGACCTCGACTCCGTGGCCCTGCGCGTGAGCTGGAACCCCGGCGAGCACGTCTCGCTCCAGGCCTCGTGGGCCGACGTCGAGAGCCCGGAGCAGCTCGAGCCCGACCTGGACGAGGAGCGTTGGTCCGTGAGCGGGATCTACACCGCGCCGCTCGCGAGCGGCGGCTGGTGGAGCGCAACCCTCGCCGCGGCGCGCAAGGAGCACGGCGGGCACGATCTCGACGCCGGCCTCGCCGAGCTCGCCGTTCGCGCGACCGAGCGCTGGACCTTCTTCGCGCGCGCGGAGATTCTCGAGACCGACGAGCTCGGCGCAGACGGCCACGGCGCCGTCGAGACGGTGGGAAAGCTCTCGCTGGGCGCCATCCACGACTGGCCGCTGCGCGAGCGCGTGCGCCTGGGCCTCGGCCTCCTCTACACGCGCGACTGGGTTCCCGGCGAGCTCGAGAGCTCCTACGCTGGCGACCCGCAGGGCGTGATGGTCTTCGTGCGCCTCGTGGTCGAGTGAGCCGGTCGTCCGGGGCTGGTACGCTCGCGGCGTGCCCGCTGCCCCCGCGACGCTCGAGTGGTTCGGCTGCGCGACCTTCCGGCTCGCGCTGGGCGAGCTCACCGTCTTCCTCGACGCCTACCTGGACCGCGTGCCGAGCGCGCCGCCCGTGGGCCTCGTGCCCGAGGACGTGAAGCGCTGCGACTGGATCGTGGTCGGCCACTCGCACTTCGACCATCTGTACGGCGCCGAGCGCATCGCGAAGCAGACCGGCGCGCGCATCATCGGCTCGCACGAGACGGTGCGCGTGATGGAGGCACAGGGGGTCCCGATCTCCCAGATGATCCCGGTCGCGGGCGGCGAGCGCGTGCAGCTCTCCGACGACGTCACGGTGGGCGTCTTCCCGAGCCAGCACTCGTGCGTGTGGTCGCACACCGCGATGGCGCCCGCCGACGAGGTCTGCATCGGCGACCTCGGTGTGACGCACCAGGAGCGCGAGCGCCGCTTCGCGGCACTCGCGGCGCACTTCGGGTCGCTCGGACCCGATGTGATTGCGCACCTGCGCGCGAGCGCCCAGGGCCCGCGCGGCGACGGTGGCGCGCTCGTCTATCTGTTCGAGACGCCCGAGGGCTCGCTCCTCTATCAGGACACCTCGGGGCACTGGAGCGGAATCCTCCACGACCTGCGCCCGGATGTGGCCATCCTCGCGGCGGCCGGGCGCGGCAACGTCGACGGCGAGCCCATCCAGGGCTCGCTCGCCCAGTTCGTGGCGCGCGAGGTCGATCTGCTCCGGCCACGCCGGGTCTTCCTGGGACACCACGACGACTGGCTACCGGGCTTCTCGCGGGCCATCGACGTGAAGCCGATCCGCGACGCCATCGCGCGCACGCGCGCTGGCGTCGAGCTGATGGAGATCGGCTACGGGGCGCCCGTCCGCGTGTTTCGCTGACCGCTGCGGCCCTCGAGTCCAGCGAAAGCAGCGGACGCTCCGGCGCGCGGCTGCGACCCTGCCGCGATGCGCCGCCTAGCGATCACGATCCCGCTCGAATCGGTCCCCCTCGGCCAGCAGGCCGACTTCGTGCGCGAGCTCGCCGACCTGGGCTACACGGACGTCTGGTCGAGCGAAGCCCAGGACGTCGACGGCTTCACGCCGCTCGCGCTCGCCTCCCAGTGGGCGCCGAGCCTCCGGCTCGGCTGCGCCTGCTTCCCGGTGCAGACGCGCGGACCCGGACTGTTCGCGATGAGCGCCGCGGCGCTCGCGGACGCTGCGCCCGGGCGCTTCGTGCTGGGCATCGGCCGCTCGTCCGAGTACGTCGTCAGCTGGCAGAACGCGCGGCCCTACGAGAAGCCCTACGCCGCCACGCGCGACATGCTGCGCTTCCTGCGCGGCGCGCTCGCGGGCGAGCGCATGAACGTGGAGCTCGAGACCTTCACGGTGCGCGCCTTCCAGCTGCGCCGCAAGCTCGCGTCACCTCCGCCGATCTTCGTGGCGGCGCTGCGCCCGCAGATGCTGACCCTCGCGGGCCGCGAAGGCGACGGCGCGATCCTGAACTTCGTGACGCCCGAGGACGTGAAGCCCTCCGTCGAGCTGGTGAAGGCGCACGGCCAACACAAGGAGGTGGCGGCGCGCATCTACGTGTGCCCCACCCTCGAGGCGGAGCGCTCGCGCGCCATCGCGCGCACGTCGCTCGCGGCGTATCTCTCGGTGCCCGCGTATCGCGCGCACCAGGAGTGGCTCGGCAACGCCCACTACTTCAAGGCGTGCTGGGACCGCATGGCGGTCGGCGACTTCCGCGGCGCGCGGGCGGCTCTCACGGATGAGGCGGTGGATCGGCTCTACATCCACGGCCCCGCCGAGTATTGCCGCGAGCGGATCGCGGCCTTCCACGGGGCAGGCGTGGACATGCCGATCATCGGCCTGGTCGAGGGGCTCATGGATCCGCGCGAGGCGGTGCGACTGCTCGCGCCGCGCTGAGGGACCCCGAAGTCCCCGAAGCCAGCTCAGCTTTCCGAAGCGTTCTCGGCGATCGAGGCGGGCGGCGCGGTCGCAGCCGGCATCACCGGCGCGTCGGGCAGGCCCCACGCGATCGCCATCGGATCCGGGACGCGGGCCGCGATCTCGCGGTTCAGCGAAGCGGTGAGCTGGCGCTGAACGTCGCGGTAAGGCGGCTCGCCCTCTGCATGGCTCGCCGCCGCCAGGAAGAGAAGGGCGAGCCCAGGGATCAGGGATCTCACGACAGACCTCGAGCAAGGGGGCGCTTGAGGAGCCTCATCGGCAGGGCCTTGGATTTGCTTGAGCCGGGGCAGCGCGCCTCAGGTCTCGACGTCGGCAGAAGAGCTGGCGCTCGATGGCGGTCAGCCCCTCGAGATCGTGCACATCGCGCGGAAGCTCCGCGACGCGCCGCGCGAAACGGCCTTCGGCCAGAGCCCGGGCCAGGAGCGGGCCGGTCGCGGCCTCGTCCTGGGCGACCGCGCCCGCGTAGCCCGAGAGGGCCCGGAGGGCTGCCGTCGCGGCCTCGTGCGCCGGGAAGGCGTCTCCCGCCCCGCGAGCGAGCGCCACGGCGAGGGCGTCGGCTGCGCCGGCCGCTACCTCCACCGGCGAGCCCAACCCCTCGGGCCAGACGCGCGCGCGATTCACGACGACCCCGGCCACGCGCGCGCCGCGCTCGGCGAGCCGCTCGCTCAGGCGCTCGGCGCCGGAGACGGTCTGGGGCGTGCGATCGCACACCACGACGAACGCACACGCCGGCCCGTAGAGGAGCCGCTCCACTTCCTCCGCGCGCTCGCGAAAGCCCTGCGCCATGCCCTCGAAGGCGAGCACGAACTCCGAGATGTCCTCGAGGAAGGCGAGGCCCGAGACGCGCTCCATCAGCTGGAAGGCGCGGTGCGCGCCGCGCTGGAACCAGCGCAGGCCGAAGCGGCTCGCGCTCGCTGCGGGATGCAGCAGGCGCTGGACCAGCGCGCTCTCCAGGAAGCCCGTGAGGCGCTGGGGCGCGTCGAGGAAGTCGAGGGCGTGGCTCGCGGGCGGCGTGTCGAGCACGACGAGCTCGAAGGCGCCGCTGCTCGCGACCTCGTAGACCTTCTCCATCGCGCCGTACTCGGCGCTCCCGGCGAGGGCGTCCGAGAGGTGCTGGTAGATGGGGTTCGCGAGGATGCGCGCAGCGCTCGCGCGGTCGGGCGCAAAGCGGTGCACGAGCGCGTCGAAGGTGCGCTTCGAGTCGAGCATGGCGGCCGAGAGCGCCCCGGGCGCCGCGATCCCCAGGCGCTCGGCGATCGGGCCGGCCACCGCGCTCGGCTCGTGGCCGATCCCGGGCAGGCCGAGCGCGTCCGCGAGGCGGCGCGCGGGGTCGATGGTGAGCACGAGCGTGCGGCGCCCGCGCCTCGCCGCGCCGAGCGCCAGAGCGGCGGCGGTGGTCGTCTTGCCGACCCCACCCGCGCCTACGCAGGCGATCACGCGCCGGCTCTCGACGAGGCGAGCAAGGGCGCTCATCGCGGATCCACGGCGAGTAGCGCCGCGAGCGCGCTGAGCTCGCGCGGGCCGCGCACACCCTCCGGCAGGAGCGGGAGCGTCACCACCGGCAAGCCCGAGTCGCGCGCGATGCGCGCCACGTGCTCGGCGTTCAGCTCGTGGCGCTCGCGCAGGTGCGCGACGCAGTGCGCGAGCAGGCCCGGCGCCGGCGCGCCCGGGACGTCGCCGCAGCGGGCGAGGCGCCCGGCGAGATCCGGAACGCCGGGCGGGCAGGGGTCTGGCTGCACGGCATTCACCACCACGCGATCGATCGCGACGCCCACCTGGTCGCGCAGCCGTGCGACGAGCTCCGCCGTCTCGCGCGCCGGGAGCTCTTCGCCGAGGGCGACCGGCAGGACGAGCGTGCGCAGGGGATCGCGCACCATCTCGGCGACGTAGCCCGCATGCCGGCGCAGCGGGCCCGCTCGCACGGCCGAGACGACCACGCGCGGGACGTCGAGGAATGTGAGCCCGTGCCCGGTCGCGGGCGCGTCGATCAGGATGTGGTCCCAGTGCTCGGGGCTCTGCTCGGCGTGCCACACCTTCCCGAGCGTCACGAGCTCGCGCCAGCCCGGCGCGGCGTCCATCAGCTGGTGGAAGCTCTTGTTGCGCAGCAGGCCGGCCACCAGCGCCGGCACGCCGAGCCGCACGCGCAGGTACTCGGCGAGAGCGGCGTAGGGCTCCATGCGCAGGGCGTGGAGGTGCGGGGCGATCTCGGCGCCGGCGTAGCCGACGGGCCCGCCCGTCCAGCCGAACAGCCGAGGCAGCTCCTCGTCGCGGCCCGTCTCGACCACGAGCGTGCGGCGGCCCGCCGCGGCCAGCGCTCCCGCCAGCGCGGCGCACACCGTCGTCTTTCCGGTGCCGCCTTTCCCGGTGACGATGACGAGGCGACGCTCGAGCAGGGGAAGCAACGGGAAATCCTCGCCGGATCGTGAGAAGCTAGTCCCCCGAGTCAGAAGTACGCCGCATGACCGAGGCCGCCGAGACGCCCCGCCGGCAAGGCGCGCGACCGAGGCATAGCTGGATCCTATGCCGCAGGGAGCGCAACGTAGCCGGCGGGGATGGATCGGCGGCCGAATCTCGGCGTACTTCTGACTCGGGGGACTAGGCGCATGGCGATCGGAATCCAGCTCTATACGTTCGGGGACGCGGCGCGGAAGGACCTGGCCGGCACGCTGCGCGCGGTCGCCGAGATCGGCTACCGCGAGGTGGAGACGAGCTTCCTGGTGCCCGCCGAGGATCTCGCGGCCGAGCTCGGGCGGGCCGGCCTGCGCTGCCCGAGCGTCCACGTCCCGCCGAACGCCTGGGGGCCCGGCCACAGCCTCGAGGGCGATCTCGGCGCGCTCGCCGAGGATGCGAAGCGCGTGGGCGCGGCGTTCGTGGTGTGCTCGCTCTTCCCGATCGCTTCGCTCGTCGAGCTGCGCCCGCGCGAGGGCGAGAGCGGCGCGCAGGCGATCGCGCGCGTGGGGCAGTCCTACACGCGTGAGCAGTGGCTGCGGCACGCGGAGTTCCTGAACGAGAAGGGTGCGCGCCTCGCGAAGGCGGGCGTGCAGCTCGCCTATCACAACCACAACGTCGAGTTCGCGCGCGTGGGCGACTCGACCGGCTTCGACCTCCTGCTGGAGGGAACGGACCCGGAGCTCGTGAAGGTCGAGCTCGACGTGGGCTGGGCAGCCGCCGCGGGCCGCGATCCCAGCGCGCTCTTGCGCACGCACGCGGCTCGCATCCGACTCCTCCACCTGAAGGACCTCAAAGGGTCCACGCAGTCCAACACGCGGCTGCGCATGGACCCGACCGAGGTGGGCTCGGGCATCGTCGACTGGCACCGCGTGCTGCGCGCTGCGCGCGAGGCCGGCGTCGCGCACGGCTTCGTCGAGCAGGAGCCGCCCTTCGAGCGGCCCGAGCGCGAGGCCGCTCGGCGGAGCTTCGAGTTCCTGCGCTCGCTCGGTCCTGAGATACCGTGGGGCCTCACCTGAGGAGGCCCCCATGCGAACCCCGCTGACTCTCTGCGCGGGTGTGCTGCTGCTCGCGGGCGTGTCGCTCGCCGCCGAGCCGGCTGCAATCCCCACGAGCCCGGCGACGCCCATCGCGAGCTTCGGCTTCACGAAGCTCGTGGTCGCGGACCTGGATCGCGCTGCGGCGTTCTACAGCGCAGTCTGCGGCCTCGTGGAGACGCGGCGCATCGACGCGGAGATCGGCGGGCGGCCGATCCGCGAGATCCTGTACGCGCCCACCAGCCCTGGCGGCGCGACCTTCGTGCTGCTCGCCTATCTCGACGCGAAGACGCCGGCGGCGAACGAGCTGATCCTCGGCTTCAGCACGCCGGACCTGCCGGCCTTTTTGGCGCGAGCGAGAGCGGCCGGCGGCAGCGTCCACCAGGACCTCCGCAAGCTCGAGGAGATGAAGATCGCGGTCGCCTTCGTGAAGGATCCCGAGGGTCACCTGATCGAGGTCGTGCAGCCGCTCTGAGCGGCCGCGAGAGGAGGAGTGCGATGGCGAGCCTCGAGGTCCTGCGCGGCGGCGTGGGAGTCATCACGGGCGCAGGCAGCGGGATCGGCGAGGGGCTCGCCACGTGCGCTGCCGAAGCGGGAATGACGGTGGTGTTGGCGGACATCGCGCGCGACCGCATCGAGCGCGTGGCCGAGAAGATCCGCGCCAGCGGCGGGAGCGCTCACCCGCTGACCGTGGACGTCGCCGACCCGGCATCCATCGATCGCCTGGCCGCGACGGTCCACGAGCGCTTCGGCGACGTGCGCCTGCTCGTGAACAACGCGGGGGTGGAGACGCTCGGCCTGACGTGGGATCTTCCCACCGAGACCTGGGAACGCATCGTCCGCATCAACGTGCTGGGCGTGATCCACGGCGCGCGCGCCTTCCTGCCGCGCATGATCGCGGCCGGGAAGCCGGCGTATCTGGCCAACCTCTCCTCGATCGGCGGCCTCGCCATGATGCCGGTGCAGACCTCCTACATCGTGAGCAAGCACGCCGTGCTCTCGTTCTCCGAGTGCCTGCGCCTCGAGATGGAGCTCGTGGGGGCGAGAGTCTCCGTCTCGGCGGTGCTCCCGGGGCCGGTCTCGACGCGCATCTTCGACGAGGCCGCGGCGGGCCGCGATGCAGGCGTCGAGGCCCATCGCAGCGCGATGAATCGCATGATCCGCGGGCCGGGCTCGGTCACGGGACGCGAGGCGGCCGAGCGGATCCTCGCCGGCGTGACGGCCGGCCAGTTCTGGGTCTCGACCCATCCCGAGGTGATGGCGCAGATGGCGAAGGGCCGCGCGGAGCACCTGGCGAACCTGCAGACGCCGACGCTCACGCCCGAGGCGCGGCGGATGCTCGAGCGCTGACGCTACTCCGGGAGATCCGGCGCCCAGGCCACGCCGTTGATGTGGGCGCCGCCGTCCACGAAGAGCGTGTTGCCGGTGAGATAGCGGCATTCGTCGGAGGCGAGAAAGAGCGCCACCGGAGCGATGTCCGCCTCGGGGTCGCCCATGCGGCCCATCGGGTTCTGGGCGGCCATCGCGGCGGCGGTGCTGGGGTTGGCGCGCACGAAGGCCTGATAGGCGGTGGTGGCGGCCGCGGGGCAGATCACGTTGGCCACGATCCCGTAGCGGGCCCACTCGCGCGCCGCGGTGCGCGTGAGCGCGCGCAGGCCCTCCTTTGCGGTGTTGTACTCGGCGGTGCCCACGTGCGCGTTCACGCCGTTCAGGGAGCACAGGTTCACGATGCGCCCCCAGCCGAGGCGCTGCATGTGCGGGAAGCAGGCCTGCATCGCCCAGAAGGCGCTCATCAGGCCGACGCGGAAGCCGTGCTCCATGAGCGCGTCGCTCTTGCGCTCGAGGCGCCCGATCTGGCCGCCGCCCCAGGCGTTGTTTACGAGGATGTCCACCCGGCCGAAGCGCTCGGCCGCGCGCGCGACGGCGTGCAGCACCTGCGCCTTCTCGCCCACGTCGGTGGGGACGAACTCGGCGCTTGCGCCGAGCTCCGCCGCCGTGCGCTGGCCGGCCTCGGCGTCGCGCTCGGCCACGACTACCGCCGCGCCCTCCGCCGCGAAGCAGCGGGCGATCGCGCGCCCGATGCCCAACCCCGCGCCGGTGACGATCGCGACGCGCTGCTCGAGACGCCTCATCGCTCCTCCTCCTGCGTGGCTTGCGCCGCCGGGAATCGAAATTTCGGGGTCTGACCCCGAAATTTCGATTCCCAGCTTGGGGCTTCCGAGTCGGCTCGCTAGGCGGGCAGCTTGCTCGCGTCGACCCGATAGAGCTCGACCGCGGTGCGGAAGCACATCTGCTCGATCTCGTCGGCGGGGACCCCCGCCATGGCGCGCTCGAGCGTCGGCATCGAGTTCGGCCAGATCGAGTCGTGGTGGGGATAGTCGTTGCCCCAGACCAGGTTGCGCAGGCCGATCTCGTGGCGCGTGCGCACGCCGATCTCGTCGTCCTCGAAGGTGACGCAGAAGTTCCGGTGGAAGTACTCGCTGGGCTTCAGCTTCAGATAGTCCACCGCGAACTTCGGCGTCCGGTAGGTGGCGTGGTCGAGGCGCTGGATCACGTGGGCGACCCAGCCGGTCTCGAACTCGGAGATCACGAGCTTCAGGCGCGGGAAGCGCTCCACCACACCGCCGCAGATCAGGTCGATCATCGAGTTCACGGCGGTGGTGAAGGCGAGCGTGTAGCCCTTGATGGTCCCGCTCGGCGTGCCCCAGTGCGCGGGCATGCCGCCGTCCCAGGACGTGCCCACGAAGATGTGCATGGTGAGCGGAAGATCCATGTCCTGCGCCGCGGCCCAGAAGCGGTCGTAGTCGGGATGACAGTAGGGCCGCTCCGGCGGGATGTGCGCCGGGATCATGAAGCCGCGCACGCCACGGCGCGCCGCGCGCTGCATCTCGGCCAGCGCCGCGTCGATGTCGGGGATGGGCAGGCAGCCGATCCCGATCAGGCGCTCCGGCGCCACCGCGCAGTAGTCCACCACCCAGTCGTTGTGGCGCTCGAAGACCGCCTTCACCACGTCCTTGTCGGGGATCGCGTAGGTGAACATGTTGAGGCTCGGGTACATCACCTCACCGCACACGCCGTCGCGGGTCTGCTCGGCGAGGCGCTTCGAGGAGTCGCGCACGCCGGGGTTCAGTCCCTCGTAGCCCAGCGCGATCAGCTCGTCGGTGGCGGGGTCGTCCAGGCGGTGACCCGCGATGCCGAGGCGCCCGACCGGAATGGGCGGCGCGCCGGGCAGCATGAGCCAGTCGCCGCGGTTCCCCTTGTACTCGCGCGCGATGCGCGGAGCGCGCTCGCCGAAGCGCTGCTCGAGTCCCTCGAACACCTCGCGCGCCTCGACCAGATGGGAATCGCAGGAGTAGTACCGCACGGCGTCCCTCCTAATAGCCGAGCCGCTTGTCCACCACGCCCACCAGCGGCTCGCCCACCCGGGCGCGCCGCAGGTTCTCGCAGAAGCGCTCGATGTTGCGCGGTGCGCGCAGCTGGCTCGCGCCCGCGGTGTGGGGCGTCATCACGACGTTGGGAAAGCTCCAGAGCGGGTGGTCCGCCGGCAGAGGCTCCTGGGGCGCCACGTCGAGCGCCGCGCCCCCGCAGCGCCCGTCGCGCAGCGCGCGCACCAGGGCGTCGCCGTCGATGATCTCGCCGCGCGTCACGTTCATCACCAGCGCGCCGCGCTTCAGGATCGAGAAGGCCTTGTCGTCCAGGAGATTGCGGGTCTCCTCGGTGAGCGGGGCGCCGATCGCGACGACGTCCGAGGCGCGCAGCAGCTCGGGGAGGCGGGCCAGCGGCCAGACCTCGGCGACGCCGTCGGAGGCCGGCACCGGCCAGGCGTCCACGGCGAGGATGCGCATGCCGAAGGCCACGCCCCGCTTGGCGAGGGCGCGGCCCGTGCCGCCGAAGCCCACCACGCCGAGCGTGAGCCCCTCGAGCTCGAGCTCCACCCGGCGCATGGCCTCGCGCTCCTTCCAGGCGCCCGGGCCCAGGCGGATGGCCGCGGCGATCTGGCGCGTGAGCGCGAGGAGGAGCCCGAAGCCCGTGTCGGCGAGGTGCCCGCCGACGAGGCCCTTCTCGCCGCTCAGCACGACCGCCGAGTCGCGCATCGCGGGATACAGGAACATGTCCATGCCCGAGGCGATGGCGTGCACCCAGCGCAGACGCGGGGCCGCCGCGAAGAGCGGCTCGGGGATGAAGCCGAGGATGATCTCCACGTCCTTCGCCTGCGCGATCGCCTCGCGCAGACCGGACGCCACGCGCACGCTCGAGCCCGGCGGCGCGGCGGCGCGGATGCGCTCCACGTCCGCGTCCGCAATCGCGGGCAGCGTGAGGCCGAGCACGACCAGGACGTTCGTGGGGCCGACCAGGCGAAGCTCGCTCACAGGAAGCGCACCTCCACCTCGCCGATGCCCGAGTACGCGGCGCGCCAGTGCTGGCCCGCCGCGGCGTCGAAGCGGGCGAAGGCGCCCGTGATGACGCGCTGGCCCGGCTCGAGCGCGCGCCCCTGACCCGCGAGCGCGACGACCAGGCGGCGCAGCGACTCGATGTGGTCGTCGAGCTCGTCCTTGCTCGCGCCCTCGTAGACTTGCTGGCCGTCGCGCAGCAGGCGGCAGCGCACCGAGCCGAGCTCGAGCTCGGGGCGCAGAGCGGCGCCGCTGCCCTCGACGATCCCCCACTGCGTGAGGCAGTCGGTCACGAAGGCGGGGAAGTCGGGGCGCGCGGAGCCCGCGCGGCGCTCGTTCAGCTCGAAGCCGGCGGACACGCGCGCGACCCCGGCGCGGATCTCCGCGTGCGTCGCGCTCGGGCTCGCGAGGCGCCGCCCGATCGTGAAGCAGAGCTCCGGCTCGATGGACGCGTGGCGAATCTCCGCGCTCTGCACGCTCGCTCCGCTCCGAAAGACGTGGCTCGCGAGCAGATGGCCGAAGGGCCGCTCGTCGACCCCCAGCGCCTTGCGAGCGCGCTCCGAGGTGAGGCCGATCTTCCAGCCCGCGAGCACCTCGCCGCCCGCGAGCTTGCGCTCGAGCAGGCCGAGCTGCACCGCCAGGGCCTGGTCGAGCGTCAGCGCGCCGTTCAGCCACGCCGGGCTGAAATCGCCCTGCTGGCGCGCGTCCCACAAGCGTTCCGTCACCGAGGCCAGGTCCATGCGGCCCCCAGCCGCTTGGATAGCGCAGCGAGCGGGCTTCCCGCCCGCGGGGCCTCGGACGGCGATTGACCCGCGCCGCCGCAGCATGAGAGAACTCCCCGCAGAAGGGAGGAGATTCTGAGCACCCCCCGCGACCGGATCCTCACCACCCAGACCGGGAGCCTCCCGCGCCCGGATTCCCTAATTGTCTTGAACCGCGCGCGCCAGTCGCCGGAGGGGACCGACGAGGCCGCCTTCCAGCGCGAGCTCGGCGAAGCGGTGGCCGAGGTGGTGCGCCGCCAGCGAGCGATCGGGATCGACGTCCCCGGCGACGGCGAGTACGGCAAGGCGATGGGCTCGCGCGTCGATTACGGCGCGTGGTGGAGCTACTCGTTCCAACGGCTGGGCGGCCTCGAGCTCGGCTCCTTCGACCTGATCCGCGACCGCGCGCGTGCGCGCGGCGAGAAGGGCAAGCTCACGCTCGCGAGCTTCGGCGAGCGGCGGGACTGGCAGCGCTTCGCCGCGGTCTACGCGGACCCGGAGGCGGGAGCCGCGCCGGGCCGCGCCCTCACGCACGACGCGCCGGTGCGCTTCCCCACCTGCACGGGTCCGCTCCGCTACACCGGGCAGGCCGCCATCCGCGCGGACATCGAGCACTTCAAGGCGGCGCTCGCGGCCGCCGGCGCGAGCGAGGGCTTCATGACCTCGATCGCGCCCGGGAGCTGCTCGCGCATCGGCAACGCTCACTACGACACCGACGAGGAGTTCCTCTACGCCTGCGCCGACGCGATGCGCGAGGAGTACCGCGCGATCGTGGACGCGGGCCTGATCCTGCAGCTCGACGATCCCTCGATCGCCGAGAACTGGGACCTGATCAATCCCGAGCCCTCGCTCGAGGACTACCGGGCCTTTACGAGGCCGCGCATCGACGCGCTGAACCACGCTCTGCGCGGTCTGCCGGAGGACCGCATCCGCTTCCACCTGTGCTGGGGCTCCTGGCACGGCCCGCACACCACCGACATTCCGCTGGCCGAGATCGTCGGGCTGATGCTCGCCGTCCGCTGTCAGGCCTATCTGTTCGAGGCGGGCAACGTGCGCCACGAGCACGAGTGGGCGCTCTGGCAGGACGTGAAGCTGCCGGACGACAAGCTGCTCGTGCCGGGCGTCGTCTCGCACGCCACGAACGTGGTCGAGCACCCCGAGCTCGTGGCGCAGCGCATCGAGCGCTTCGCGCGCGCGGTGGGGCCCTCGCGCGTGATGGCGGGTACCGACTGCGGCCTGGGCGGTCGCATCCACCCGCAGATCGCCTGGGCGAAGCTCGAGGCCCTCGCCCAGGGCGCGGCGCTCGCGAGCCGCCGGCTCTTCTAGGCGGGCTTCGCCGCGAGCTGGGCCAGGACCGCGTCGTCGCGCCGGTAGTCGAACTCGTAGCACGCGCGGCCCTCGCGCTTGAACCACTCGTAGGAGTCGCGGTAGCCCTCCTCGAGCCCGAAGCGCGGGGTCCAGTCGAGATCGCCCAGCGCCTTGTCGATCGAGAACACCACGCTCCCCATGATCGCCTCCCCCCAGTGCACGAGCGGCGGCTGCACGCGGCGCGCGATCTCGAGGGGCACGTGCACGATTTTCGGCTCCACGCCGACCGCTCTCGCCATCAGTTGGACGCAGGCCGAGATGCTCGCAGCCTCGCGGCCGGCCACGTTGTAGACCTGCCCGATCGCGCGCTCGTTGCCGAGGATCGAGGCCATCAGGCTCGCGACGTCCGCGACGTGCACGAGCTGCACCAGCGGGAAGCCCTCGCCCGGGATCGGAATCGGGCGGCCCGCCTCGAGGCGGGCAAAGAAGATCGGCTCGCGGGAGGCGAGCGGGCTCATCGGGCCGATCGTGTGGACCACGCGCAGCGTGGTGGCCGGGAAGCCCGTGCGCGCGTGCTCGGCCGCGAGGTAGTCCTCGCAGCGCACCTTGCCCACGCCGTAGGCCTTGCGCGGATCCTCGTCCGCGGGCGCGTGGCGGCGAAACGACTCGAGCACCGGTTGCACGTAGCTGCGCCGGTAGACGGCGGACGAGCTCGTGAACACGAAGTGGCGCACGCGGCCGCGGAAGAGCTCGACCAGCGGCTCGAGGTCCTTCACGGCGTAGGCCGTGTTGTCGAAGACCGCGTCGAAGTCGTCCCGGTGCGGCGCCAGCACCTCCGCGAGGACACCCGGCTGCTGGCGGTCGCCGTGCCAGCGCCGCGCGCCGTCGGGCAGGGGCGCCACGTGGCTGTTCAACACGGTCACTTGGTGCCCGCGCCGGGCGAGCTCGAACACGAGGTGCAGACCGATGTAGCGGTTGCCACCGAGGACCAGGACTCTCATGCGGGCTCCCTCGCGAGCGGAGAGCTTGCCGCAGATCCGGATTCGTTCCGACCGAAGCGGGCGAAGCGCAGCGCGAGCCAAGGCAGGCCGAGCAGGTTCGCCGCGGTCGAGGTGGCGAGGCCGCCGAGGATCACGATCGCCATGGGCCCGTCGAGCTCGCCGCCGGCCTGGCGCCAGCGGAAGGCGACGGGCAGGAGCGCGAGCGCCGTGACCCCCGCCGTCATCAGGACGGGGACGAGCCGATCGGCGGCTCCGGAGAGCACCGTCTCCTCGCTCCAGGCGTGCCCGTCCACCTCCACCAGCTGGCGATAGTGCGAGAGGATCATGATCGCGTTGCGCAGCGTGATCCCGACCAGCGTGACGAAGCCGACCAGCGATCCGAGCGCGAGCGCGGGGGCTCGCCGGCGAGCAGCTGCACCGCCGTCGCCGAGAGGACGCCGCCGACCAGGGCCAGCGGTGTTGCGCCGAGCAGCAGCAGGAGGTTGCGCCAGTGGCCGGCCGCGAGGGCGAGCAGCCCGACCACGCCGAGGGCCCCGAGCGTGGCCTGGATCGCCAGGTCGCGCACCGCGGCTCTACGCGCCTCGGCGGCGCCTCCGATCGCGAAGAAGGACCGGCCGGGAAACGCTACCTGGGCCTCGATGCGCGCGCGCGCGTCGGCCGCGAACGACGCGACGTCGCGGCCGACGACGTTGCAGCTCACCACCTGGCGCCGGCGAGCGCCTTCGTGCGAGATCGAGTCGCGCCCCTCGCGCTCGCTCACGCGCGCGAGCACGCGCAAGGGCAAGACGGCGCCGGCGCCGTTTCGAACCGGCAGGCTCCCGACCTGATCCGGCCGCGAGCGCTCGGAGGCCTCCGGCAGCACCACCACGTCCACGGGGATCGCCCCCTGATGAATCTGCCCGGCGCTCGCCCCGGCGAAGGCGATGCGAAGCTGGGCGAGCACCTCGTCGGGCCGGAAGCCGAGCAGCGCGAGCCGCTCGGGCCGCAGCTGCACGGCGATGTGGGGGCCGCGCGAGCTCGCCGCACCGCGGATGTCGGTCGCGCCCGGGACGGTCTCGAGCACGCGCGCGATCTCGCTGCTCTTCGCGTCCAGCAGGTCGAGATTCTCGTCGAACACGCTCACGGAGAATTCCGAGGTCTCTCCGGAGATCGTCTCGGAGATGCGGTCGCCCACGAACGTGACGACCTCGGACTGGATCCCCGGCGTGTCGGCCAGGAGCTCGCGCACGTCGTCGGTCGTCTCGTCGGCATCCGCATCCGGCGTGAGCTCGACGTGGAACTCGCTGCGCTGCGTTCCCCAGGTGTCCTCGCCCGCCTCGGCGCGCCCGATCTGCTGCTCGAAGGTGGCGACGCCCGGGATGCGCGCGAGGCGGTGCGCGAGCTGCTGCCCCGAGCCGGCGCATCTCGCCCAAGGAGGTCCCCGGCGCCATGCTCAGCCTGCAGCACGAGGTGCCCCTCGCGGAAGTCGGGCAGGAACTCGCCCCCGAGCCAGGGGAGCAGCGCCAGGGCTGCCAGCGCGGCCGCGAGGAGCGGAGCCGCGAGTCGGCGCGGGCGCTCGCGGATCGAGAGGAGCGCGCCCGGTAGCGCGCGCGGAGCCAGCTCTGGAGCGGCGGAGCCTCGCGCGGTGCGGCCCGATGCAAGAAGAGGGAGAGCATCAGGGCCGGTGTGACGAGCAGCGCGGTCCCGAGCGAGGCCAGCACGGCGGCCAGATAGGCGAGCGCGAGCGGCGCGAAGAACTTCCCCTGCAGCCCCCCGAGGCCGAGCAGGGGGAGGAAGACCAGCGCCACCGCCAGGGTCGCGAAGATGACCGCACCGCGCACCTCGAGCGATGCGGCGAGCACGACGTCGGGAACGCTGGCGGGACGCGCCGCGCGCTCGTTCTCGCGCAAGCGGCGCAGAATGTTCTCGACGTCGACGATCGCGTCGTCGACGACCTCGCCGATCGCGATGGCGAGCCCGCCGAGCGACATCGTGTTCAAGCTGACGCCGAGCTTCACCAGCACGATGACCGCGGACAGCAGCGAGAGGGGGATCGCCGCCAGCGAGACGGCGGCGGCGCGCCGATTGCGCAGCATCGTCACCAGGACCGCGATCACGAGCGCGCTGCCGATCGCCAGCGTGCTGCGCAAGTTCCCGAGCGAGCGATCCACGAAGTTCGCGGGCCGATGCAGCGCGGGGTGGAGAGTCACGCGCTCGCGCGCCAAGACCTCGCGCAGGTCCGCGAGGGCTGCCTCGACGCGGCGCGTGACTTCGACCGTGTTGGCGCCGTAGGCGGCGGAGATCGAGATCAGCACACCGGGCTCGCCGTCGATCAGCGCATCGCCGAACGCGAAGGCGGGCGCCCTCTGCACGCGCGCGACGTCCGCGAGAAGGAGTGGTCGCGTGGGCGTCTCGCGGACCACGATCTGGCCGACCTGCTCGGCCGTCGCGGCCGTCGGTGCGACCTCGATCACGATGCGCTGGTTCTCGGTGTCGATGTAGCCCGCGCCCGCGCTCACCGTCGCCGCCTGCGCGGCCTCCAACAGGTCCACCAGACTGAGGCCGTGCGCCTGGAGCGCCGCGAGCCTCGGCTGGATCTGGATCTCCGCGTGCCCGCCGCCGAAGAGGTTCACGCGGGCCACGCCCGGGACCATCAGCAGCTGGGGGCGCACCACGGCTTCCGCGAGCCCGCGCATCTCCAGCGGCGTCCGCGCGCGCGACAGCAAGGCGACCTTGAGCACGTCCATCGTCGCCGAGGTGAGCGGCGTGACGCGGGGCGGGCCGATGCCCTGCGGCAGGTGATCGGCCACGCCGTCGAGGCTCTCCGCGATCAGCTGACGCAGCAGGAAGGGGTCGCTGTCGTCCCGGAAGACGGCGCGCACGACGGAGAGGCCCTGGATCGACTCGGAGCGCAGCGTCTCCAGGCCCGCCACGCCGCCGAGCGCGCGCTCCACGGGGAGCGTCACGAGCTGCTCGACCTGCTCGGGCGCCAGCCCGGGCGCTTCGGTCTGGACTTCGGCCTGCGGGGGCGCGAAGTCGGGCAGCACGTCGAGCGGCGCCCGATAGGCGACTTGGATCCCGTACACGACCCACACCGCCGCGAGCACCAGCACGGCGCGCCGTCGGCGAAGCGCGAGGGCGAGGACTCGGCGGAGCATCCGCCTAGGAGCCCGACCCAAGATGGGGAACGAAGCATTCGCCGCCGAGACGCGCCGCCAACAAGGCGCGCGACTGAGGCGTAGCGGGTGTTACGCCGCAGGGAGCGCAACGCAGTTGGCGGCGATGGATCGGCGGCGAGGCGAGTTCTCCCATCTTGGGTCGGGCTCCTAGTCCACGTCCCCGGCTTCCGGAGCGCTTCGCACGCGCAGCGTCGAGAGCAGCTGCTGCGCGCCCGCGGTCACGACCCGCTCGCCCGGCGCCACGCCCGCCGTCGCGAGATAGCCGTCGCGCAAGGGGCGAGCGAGCGCGACGCTGCGGCGCGCGAAGTGATCGCCGCCGCTCGCCACGAAGGCCTGGGGCTCCCCGTCGCTCCAGACGATCGCCGAGGCCGGCAGGAAGACGCCGCGCAGCGCCTCGCCTTGCTCGAGCCGCGCTTCGAGGGCTGCGCCGGGCGGCGGCGGCGATCCGCGGATCGCGACCAGCAAGGCCGGGGTCTGGAGCGTCGCATCGAGCGCTCCCGCGGCCCCGATCAGCTCGGCGTCGCGCTCGGCGATGCCCAGCGCTGGAGCGGAGACGTGGATCGCGAGGCCCGGCGCTGCCGCGAGCCCAGCGGAGATCTCGATGCGCGCCACCGCGAGGTCGCCGCGTGCGAGAGGCTCGGCGAGCCGCGCGACGTCGCCGGTGCCCCAGACAGCGCGCGCGTGCGCCTGGGCCTGCGCGAGGCTCGCGCGGGCCTGGGCGTCGGCGACCTCGGCCGCCGCGAGGTCGTGCTCCGACGCGTTCTCCTGATCCTGGGCGAGCGCGCGGGTGCGCACGAGATCGCGGGCGCTCGCCGCGGCCGCAGCGCGCGCCGCCGCAAGCGCACCCGAGGCTTCGAGCAGCTGACTCGGGTCGAGCACCCGGCCGAAGGCCTGCTCGCCGGCGCGCGCCTCGGTGGCCGTGACGGCCTGGGTCGCGAGACCGCGCGCCTGGCTGGGCGTGAGGACGATCGCGTCCGGGCTCTCGAGGGCGGGAGCTCGCTCGGGCTCGCGCTCGCAGCCGAGTCCCGCGCAAAGAGTCAGGAGGAGCGCCCAGCCTCCCGTCCGGCGCCGTGCCCGCGCGCTGCTCATCTCAGGGCGCCCCCGCTCGCTCGAAGGGCTCGAGGCTCTCCCGCGCGAGCGCCAGCGAGGCCTCCAGCGCGACGCGCGCGGCCTGACCGCGCAGCGACGGCCTCGCGGGCGCCGCGCGCAGCGCGCAGCGCCACGGCCTCTGCGCTCAGCGCGTCGAGGCGGCTCGCCGCGCCGGCCGCGAGGGCGTCCTGGCTGCGCTCCGCCAGCGCGCCCAGCTGCTCGGCGCTCTGCGCGAGCAGCTCGCGCTCGGCCGCTGCGCCCTCGGCGGCAGCGCTCGCGGCGTCGATCTCCGCCAAGGCGGCGGTCTGCACCGCAGTCACGTGCGCCGCTGCGCCCTCGCGCGCTGCGATCGCCTCGCGGATCGGCCCCTGGTTCCGGTTCCCGATCGGAAGCTCGAGGGAGATGCCGACCTGCCACTTGCTCTGCCCCTGATCCCATTGATAACCGGGCCCGAGGCGCAGGTCCGGGAACTGCTTGGCGACCTCGAGCTGGAGGGCGGCCTCGCTCGCCGCGTAGGCAGCGAGGGCGGCGAGGACGTCCGCTCGGCGGGCGAGGGCGGTTCGGCGCTGCTCGCGATCGGGCGGCGCGCTGGGCGCCACCGCCAGCGGGCTCAGCGTGACCTCGCCCAGCGCCGCGCGAGGAATCCCGATCGCCGCCGCCAGCGCGCTCTCTGCGCTGAGCGCCCGGGCGCGCGCCGACGCGAGCTCCCCGCTGGCCTCGAGCGCGGCGGAGAGGGCCGGCGCCGCTTGCGCCCGCGAGGCCGCGCCGAGCTCGATGCGCCTGCGCCATGCGTGCGCGATCTCGTCGTGGACGCGAGCTTCTTGGCCGAGGCCCTGAATGGTTGCCTCGGCGGCCTCGAGCTCGACGCGCGCGAGCCGCACCGCGCGCTCCACGGCGACGATCTCGGCAGCGAGGGCGTAGTGCGCCTCGAGCGCCTGGGCGGTCGCGCGGTCGATCGCGTCGGCTCGCTTGCCCGCGGTGCGGATCGGCCAATCGATCACCAGCCCGGGCGCCCAGGGCGACTCGCCGGGGCCGGGGTCGAGCGAGTACTCGGGCACGAGCGAGAGCGTGGGATTCGTTCGCGCGCTCGCGCTCTCGACCGCCGCCTGCGCCTCGCGAACCCGCGCCGCGGCCTCGGCGATGCTCGGCTGGTAGTAGAGCGCGGCCGCCACCAACGCGCGTTCGGACCAGGCCTCGCGCGCCTCGGGCAGCGCCTCCCCCAACGCGCCGAACGCAAAGGCGCGCAGCGCCGCGCTCGAGAGCATGCGCTCCTCGAGGGCGCGGGCCGCGCGCTCGGCGTCGAGGGGCGCCGGCGGGACTGCGCGGCACCCGCCGAGCGCGAGCGCGCAGGCGGCGAGGGGGCCGAGCCCGCTCCAGGCGGCGCGGCGCTCAGGGCGCATGGGCCAGCTCGAGCGGCTCCGGCTCCCAGCGATCGCGCGCGCGCGCGTGGAGCAGGGCCGCGGACTCGTAGAGGGCGATGGCGTCGTCGCGCAGCGCGCCGCCGTCCGCGGGCTCGGCGGCGAGCTGGCTCGCGCCATCCGGCGCCACCCGCTCCCAGCGGATCTCGCGGCGCGGTCCGAGCACCACGAGGCTCTTCCCGCGCCACAGGCCGAGCCGCTCGTAGGTCGCGGGGAGCGCGCGACCCTCCTCGGGGCGCATGGCGAGGATGTCGCGCCCGAAGAACTTCGAGCGATAGTCGAAGCCGAGCAGCGCGAGCAGCGTCGGCGCCACGTCGATCTGGCTGGCGAGCGTGGTCACGCGGCGGGGCGCGATGCGACCCGGCGCCCAGAACAGCAGCGGGATGTGGAAGTGCTCGAGGGCGATGTCCACCCGGCCCGAGGTGCCCGCGCAGTGATCGGCGACGATCACGAACACCGTGTTGGCGAACCAGGGTCTGGTGCGCGCTGCGCGCAGGAAGCTGCCGATCGCCCAGTCGGTGTACTTCACCGCCCCTGCGCGCCCGTGCCCGGGCGGAAGGTCGACGCGGCCCTCGGGATACGTGAACGGCCGGTGGTTGGAGGTGGTGAGCACGAAGTGGAAGAAGGGCGCGCCGGTCGCCGCGTCTCGATCCGCCTGGTCGGCCACGGCGCCCAGCAGGTCCTCGTCGGCCACGCCCCAGGCGTTCGCGAACGTGGCGCGGAGGTCACCGCGATCGGTGACGTCGAAGCCGTTCGTGGAGAAGAAGTCGGCCATGTCGTCGAAGTACGCATTGCCGCCGTACAGGAAGCGCGTTCGGTAGCCGCGCGCGCGCAGCAGCGAGCCGAGCGAGAAGAGCCCGGCGTGATCGGGCCGCTTCACGATCGCGTGACCCGGCGTCGGCGGCAGCGAGAGGGTGAGCGCCTCGATGCCGCGCACGGTGCGGTTTCCGGTCGCATAGAGCTGGGTGAAGAGGAGGCTCTCGCGCGCCAGCTGGTCCAGGTTGGGCGTCAGGCCGCGCGCGTCTCCGAACGCGCCGAGCAGCTCGGCGCTCAGGCTCTCGACGACGATCATCACCACGTTCGGGTGGCCCTCGGGCGCGTCGGTGCGCACTTCGCGATCGAGATCGACGGGCGCCGCGCTCCGGAAGCGCGCGCCGGGCTCGGCCACGAGCCGCCGGGCGTCGCGGAGGGCGGCGTCGGGCGCGCGCATCGCGTAGAAGTCCTGGTAGGAGATCTCGTTGCGCCGGAAGGCCGCGGCGAAGCCGTACAGGCCATTCGACGCGAGCTGCCCCACCAGCCGCTGGGGCGCGTCCTCCGCGATCGAGGAATCGACTCGAAAGAAGCAGAGCAGCGGCAGCGCGAGGGCGCCGGCTGCGGCCGCGAGCCTCGCGGCGAGCGGCGCGGCGGGGACGGTTCCCCGCGCACCCGCGCGGAGCCCGAGGGTCACCCCGAGCGCCGCGAGTCCGATTGCTCCGAAGAGAGCGCCCAGCGGATACGACTCCACGAGGTTCGCTAGCAGCTCGCGGGTGTAGACCAGGTAGTCGACCGCGATGAAGTTGAAGCGGCTCTCGAACTCGCCCCAGAAGAGCCACTCGGCGGCCGCGCTGGTGAGCACCGCGAAGGCGCCGAGCGCGCTCCCGCCGAAGGCGAGCGCGCGCGGACCGGCGCCGCTCTGCCAGCGCGCGGGCGCGAGCTGCAGAACCAAGGCCGCGGGCAGCAAGAGGTGAGCGAGCACGACCGCGTCGAAGAAGAGGCCCACGCCGAAGATGCGGGCGAGGGCGCGCACGGAGAGCTCGAGCTCGGGCAAGGCGCGCAGGAGCAGCGCGAGCCGGAGCGCCGTCTCGGTCATCAGGAAGAAGGCGGCAAAGGGGGTGAGCGGCCGCCAGCGAGCGAGCGCTGCGCTCATCGCGGCGCCCAGAGCCGGCTGCGAAATGGCCCCAGGAAGAGGAGGCCGGCGACTCCCCAACAGATCGCGGCGGAGGCGAGATCGTGGGAAGGAAAGTGGGCCCCGCGCGTCCACTGGCCCAGCGAGAAGACGCCGCCGAGGGCGATCGCGCCGGCGAGGAGGGCGCGCGCCCGCGCGGCGGGGCGGCACGCGAAGCCCAGGGCGACGAGCGCGAAGGCGCCCGACGAGTGCCCGCCCGGAAAGCACTCCCCGCGCGGCGCCTGCGCGGGCCGCTCGTCGAGGAGACCCACGAACCGGCGCTCCCCTCCGTAACGAGTCAGCTGCCGCGGACAGCCGATGTCCGTCAGCGCCTTGCCCGCCGCGACGAGCGCGGGCCCGAGCGCCATGCAGCAGGCGACGTAGAGTGCGGCCCGGCGCGGAGGCGCGAGCGGCCGCCACGTACTCCCGGCGGCGGCGAGCGCGAGGGCGGCGATCCCGATCCCCCACACCACCCAGCGACCCAGCTCGTGAATCAAGGTCTCGGCCCACCACGTGTGCGCGCCGACCCAACGCGAGGTCTCGCGCTCGAAGAAGCCGTCCGCGATGCGCTGGTCGAGCGATCCCGATTGCTGCAGGGCCACCGCCGCCGCGAGCAGCGCGAGCGGCAGCCCCACGTGTCGGAGCCAGGGGTTACGCCACGCGATCATCGAGACGCGCTCTCGAACCACTTCGGCAGTCGGTGAAGCGTCCGACTTCCACCGCCCGCGCGCCATTACATTGCGGAAACGAACGGGTCCCGCGCGGTCGTTGTCCAAGCGTCCGGATGAAGCTCACCCGCCGCCTGACGTTCTATTTGCTGCTGGCGGTGGGGACCGTCTTCGGTCTCGACACCTACCTGAGCGTGCGCTCGCACCTTGCGCTCTTCGATCAGGACATCCGACGCGACGAGCGCGTGCTCGGGACCGCGCTCGCCAAGGCCGTGGAGCGCACTTGGGCGCGCGAGGGGGAGGCGGCTGCCCGGGACCTGTTACGCGTGATGAACGCCAACGACGCGGAGATCAGCCTGCGGCTCGTCTACCTCGACTCCCCGCGCGGGGAGGCTCAGACTCCGGCGGCGCCGCCCGATGCGATCGCCGCGCTCCGCAAAGCCCCCGTAATCACGCACATTCGGCAAGAGGGCGAGGCGGTCAACCGCATCTTCACCTACGTGCCGCTCGCCGTCGGGAACGCGCGCGAGCCGGCCCTCGAGGTGTCGGAGTCGCTCGCCCACGAGCGGCGCTACGCGATCGAGCGCGTGCGCGGCACGCTGGTCACCGCCGCGCTCGCGCTGCTCGCCTGCGGCGGCGTGGTGTGGGGCGTCGGGGCGCGCGTGGTCGGGCGGCCGGTCGACGAGCTCGTCGCCAAGGCTCGCCGCATCGCGCGCGGCGATTTCTCCGGGACGCTCCACCTGCCCCAGGCGGCGGAGCTCTCGCAGCTCGCGCGGGAGATGAACGCGATGTCCGATAGCCTCGAGCAGGCCGCGCGCAGGGTCGCCAGCGAATCTGCGGCGCGGCTCGCGGCCCTCGACCAGCTGCGCCACGCCGACCGGCTGACGACGGTGGGGAAGCTCGCGTCGGGGCTCGCCCACGAGCTCGGGACGCCGCTCAACGTGGTCGCAGGCCACGCCAAGATGCTCGCGGCCGGCGAGCTCGAGCGGCCGGCCGAGCGCGTGGAGAGCGCCCGCGTGATCGCCTCTCAGGCCGAGCGCATGACGGCGATCGTGCGCCAGCTGCTCGATTTCGCGCGCCGGCGCAGCGCCGACAAGCGGCCGCTCGAGCTCGGCGTGCTCGCGCGCCAGAGTGTGAGCCTGCTCGAGCCGCTGGCGGCGCGCGCCGGCGTCAAGCTGTCCTGCGCCACGGGGCCGGCGCCGATCCGCGCCGATGCGGCGCAGATCCAGCAGGCGCTCACGAATCTCGTGATGAATGCGATCCAGGCGAGCGCGCGCGGCAGCGAGGTCGCGGTCTCGGTCTCGAGCGAGCCGCCCGATGGGAGCGCGGGGCCCGGGGACGGCGCTCGGGCGTTCGTCGACGTCTGCGACGGCGGCTGCGGCATCCCCGCGGAAAGGATCTCGCTGATCTTCGACCCGTTTTTCACGACCAAGCCGGTGGGCGAGGGGACCGGGCTCGGCCTCTCGGTGGCCCACGGCATCGTCGCCGAGCACGGCGGCCGCATCGACGTCGAGAGCCGCCCCGGCTCGGGCAGCCGCTTTCGCATCTCACTCCCGCTGGAGAGCGCATGAGGGGCAACGTGCTCGTGGTGGAGGACGACGCCGCGATGGCGGAGCTCCTGCGCGGCCAGCTCGCGCGGCGCTCCTTCGTCGTGTCCGCGCACGCCTCGGCGGAGGCGGCGCTCGGCGCCCTCGCCAGCGAGGAGTGCGACGTCGTGGTGGCCGATGTGCGCCTGCGCGGCCTCGACGGCATCCAGCTCTGCGAGCGCCTGCGCGAGAGCCGGCCGGAGCTCCCGGTGCTCGTGATCACGGCCTTCGGAAGCCTCGACACCGCCGTCGCGGCGATCCGCGCGGGCGCCTTCGACTTCCTGGCCAAGCCCTTCGAGGTGGAGGAGCTCGACTTTCGCCTGGAGCGCGCGATCCAGCACCGGCGCCTCGCCGACGAAGTGAAGCGGCTGCGCGCGGGCGAGCTCGACCCGATCGACGAGCTCAGCGGCGAGAGCGAGGCGATGCCGGCGCCTGCGCGAGCTCGTGGCGCGCATGGCCGCGCACGACTCGCCGGTGCTGCTGCTCGGCGAGACGGGCTCGGGCAAGGAGCGGGTGGCGCGCGCGCTCCACCGCCACGGGCTCGCAGCCCGCGGGTCCCTTCGTGGCGCTCAACTGCGCCGCGCTTCCCGAGCACGCTGCTCGAGAGCGAGCTGTTCGGGCACGTGCGCGGCGCGTTCACGGACGCGCGCGCTGCGCGCGTGCGGCCTGCTCGTCTCCGCGAACGGCGGCACGCTCTTCCTCGACGAGATCGGCGAGCTGCCGCTCGTCGCTCCAGCCGAAGCTGCTGCGCGCGCTCCAGGAGCGCCGCGTGCGCCCGCTCGGCGCGGAGCACGAGGTCGCCTTCGACGCGCGCGTCGTCGCCGCGACCAATCGCGACCTCGACGCGGCGGTGGAGGAGGGCCGCTTCCGCGAGGATCTGTTCTTCCGGCTCGACGTGCTGCGCATCGAGGTGCCGCCGCTGCGCGCGCGCGCCGGCGACGTGCTGCTCCTCGCGCAGCGCTTCCTGCGCGAGCGCGCGGCGCGCACCGGGAAGCCCGTGCTCGGCATCTCGCGGGGCGCGGCCGAGAAGCTCCTGCTCTACGGCTGGCCGGGGAACGTGCGCGAGCTGCAGAACTGCGTCGAGCGCGCCGTGGCGCTCACGGCGCACGAGGAGATCCTGGTCGAGGACCTGCCCGAGCGGATCCGCTCGTTCGGTCGCAGCCCGGTCGTGGTCGCGGGCGAGGACCCGTCGGAGCTCGTGCCGCTCGAGGTGGTGGAGCAGCGCTACGTCGCGCGCGTGCTCGAGTCGGTGGGCGGCAACAAGACGCTCGCTGCGCGCATCTTGGGCCTGGATCGCAAGACGCTCTACCGCAAGCTGCGCTCGGGCATGTGATGCGGCGAAACGAAACGCCGAGGCGATTCGGGACGGGCGCGCAACGCCGGTTGGCGCCCCGGCGGCCCCGAGAGCTGGCAAGCCGCTTGCACTGTCGGTTTCCGCGCGCTCGGCATGAGCGGGGAGGCAACGTGACCGAAGTCGTGCGGTTCGTGGCAGGGGAGCCGGAGCTCGAGGGTGGCCGCGGAAAGCGCCTGGTGCCGTGGCGCTCGCGGCGTCTGATCCTCCTGGTCGAGGACGATCCCGCGATGCGGAGGCTCCTGGCGGGCGCCCTGCGGCGCGAGCGCCATCGTGTGGTCGAGGTCTGCAACGGGGACGACGCGCTGGATTGGCTCGGGCCCGGCGTCCTGGACGGCTGGCTCGAGCAGCTCCCGGACCTCGTGATCTCCGATATCCGGTTGCCGTTCTTCAGCGGCCTCGAGATTCTCGAAGGCTTGCAGGTCGCGAGCGAGCGGATCCCGGTGATCCTGATCACCGGCTTCCCGGATGAGGAGACGCTGGCTCGCGCGCGCGAGCTCGGCGCCTACTGCGTGCTGGAGAAGCCGTTCGAGCTCGACGCGTTCCGCGAGGCCGTGCGCGGGGCGCTGCGCGCGCGGCGCAGCGATGGCTGAGCGCGGCCGCGCGCGAGCGCGCGCTCACCCTCGCCGCGCGCGCCCGCCGCGGCACGGCTTCTGCGTGACCGCTCCGAGCCTCTACGTGTGGGAGACTCGCGAGGAGCAGCTCGCCTGGGCGCGCGAGCTCGTGGACTTCGCGCGCGCCCTCGAGAGGCGTTCGCCGCGCCGTAGCGGGGATGCGGGGCAGTCCGGCACACGGCGCCTAATGCCCCGCCTCGCGGCGGCTCGCGCAAGCGGCGTGTGCGTCGGGGATGGCACGCGCGTTGCAGTCCGACTCGGCAGCTCGGACAACGACCGAGCGAACCAGGAGAAACGACCCCATGCGCTTCAAGCTTTCGACCCTCATGCTCGCGGCGACGCTCGCCTCGGGAGCCGCGCTCGCTGCAACGCCGTCCCTCAAGTTCGCGGGCGAGATCGCGAAGCTCGACGTCACCGGGAAGACGCTCGTCGTGAAGACGGACCATTCCCCGGCCAAGGAGATGCGATTCTCCTTGGCGAGCGACGCCAAGATCATGGACGGCACGCAGACCAAGGCGCTCGCCGACCTGAAGAAGGGCGATCACGTGACGGTCGCCTACACGACCGCGGGCACCCACAACCACGCCCATCGCATCGACCTCGGCGGCGTCACCGCCGCCGGCGCGATGCCGAGACCGGCTGCGACGACGATGCCCCCGAACTGACGCGGGTTTGCCAGGACCGCGTCCTCACGCGGGGCGTGCTTCGACCCCCAGGAAGCGCGCCCCGCTTTCCTCGCTCAGAGGCCGTGGCGCTTGAGCTTGGTCCAGAGCGTCCGCTCGCCGATGCCGAGCAGCGCGGCGGCCTCGGCCTTTCGATCCTGGGTTTCCTCCAGTGCGCGTAGAATGGCCTTGCGCTCGGTCTCGGCGAGCAAGGCCTCCAGGTCGAAGGGCGGAAGAGTCGCGGCTCTCGCGGCGGGAAGCAGCGACTGGATCAGGGTCGCCTCGACGTCCCGCCCTCCGACCAGCACGGCCGCGCGCTCCATCAGGTTGCGGAGCTCCCGCACGTTTCCGGGCCAGGCGTAGGCCTCGAGCGCGGTGCGAGCTGCCTCGGAGAGGGCGAGCGGACCTTTCCCTAGCTCGCGCCCGAACTGCCCGAGAAACGCCGCGGAGAGCAGACCGATGTCCTCCCTGCGCTCTCGCAACGCCGGGAGCTGGATGCGGAAGACGTTCAAGCGGTAGAACAGGTCCTCGCGGAAGCTCCCCGCTCGAATCGCCGCCTCGAGATCGCGGTTGGTGGAGGCCAGCACGCGCACGTCGACGCGCACGCGTCGATTGCTGCCGAGGGGCTCGATCACGCCCTCCTCGAGTGCCCGCAGCAGCTTGGCCTGGAGGCGCGGCTCCATCTCTCCGATCTCGTCGAGGAAGAGCGTTCCCCCATCGGCCGCGCTGAGCTTCCCCTCGCGGTCCGCTTGGGCGCCGCTGAATGCGCCGCGGACGTGGCCGAACAGCTCGCTCTCGAGCAGGTCGCTCGGAATGGCGGCGCAGTTGATCGGCACGAACAGGCGGGAGGCGCGTGGGCTCTGCTCGTGGATCGCCCGCGCGACGAGCTCTTTGCCGGTTCCGGTCTCCCCGGTGATCAGAACGGTGCTCTTCGCGGGCGCGACGCGAGCGACCCAGTCGGCGACGCGTTGCATTGGACCCGAGGTGCCGATCAGGCGTGTGGGACCCGGTCCGCGCGCGGCCTCTTCGCGCAGGTAGCGGTTCTCGGTCCGCGTTCGGGAGATCTCGAGGGAGCGCACGATCAGGAGCTCGAGCGCGTCCAGGTCGAACGGCTTCGCGATGAAGTCGGCGGCCCCGAGCTTCATGGCCTCGACGGCCGCTTCGACGGTGCCGTAGGCGGTGAGCACGATGACGGGGACGCGCGGATCGAGGGCGCGGAGCTGCCTCAGGAACTCGATCCCGCCGATCCCCGGCATGCGAAGGTCGGTGAGCACGAGCTCGGCGGACTCGTCGCGCAGCGCCTGCAGGGCGGACTCGGCGTTGTCGAAGGCGACGGATTGGAGCGCCAGCCGCTCCGCGACGAGCTGGAGCACGCGGCGCGTTCGTCGGTCGTCGTCGACGATCAGCACCTTCTTCACGGCGCAGCCTCCGCAAGCGGGAGCCTGATGCAGACGCGGGTCCCTGCGCCAGGACCCGACTGCAGGTCGACGCGCCCACGGTGGTCGTGGATCACGCGCTTCACGAAGGTCAAGCCGAGGCCGACTCCGCCCGGACGACCCGTGACGAACGGGGCGAAGATGCGCTCGCGGAGGTCGTCGGGGATGCCGGGGCCATCGTCTCGCACCTCGAAGCCGCCGTAGCCCTCCTTCGCCGGCAGGACGGCCACGTCGATCCGACCGCCCGCCTCGAGCGCCTGCGTCGCGTTCACCAGCAGGTTGACGGCGACCTGTTGGATCAGCTCCGGCTCGCACTCGACGTGCGGCTCCGGCCTCGGCGCGACGAGCCCGGGGGTGAGCTGGATGCCTTTCGCCTCCGCCTGGGGTCGGACGAGCTCGAGCGCGCGCGCCAGAGGCTGCGAGAGGGGTGCCGGCTCCAGGCGGAGGGGCCGGCCGCGCTGGAGGGTGAGCAGGTCGCTCACCACTCGGCCGAGGCGGTCGACCTCCTCGCGCACCATCAGCGCGAGCTCGGAGAGCCGTGCATCGGCTCGCGCGGGCAGCGAGCGCTCGAGGAGCTGAACGGCGCTGTGCAGGACGCCGAGCGATGTGCGGAATCTCATGGGCGACGCCGGAGGCGAGCTCGCCCACGAGGGCGAACTTCTCGGCGTCCACGAGGTCGCGCTGGGCTCGCTCCAGATCCTGCGCCATCCGGTTGAATGCCCGGGCGAGCGCTCCGATCTCGTCGTCGCTGCGCACCGGGACGGGTCGCGGCGTCGCGGGCCCCCGCGTGAGACCGCCGAGCGCCGCGGTGAGCTCCGAGAGCGGGCGGACCACGCGCCCGGCTCCGAGCGCTGCCAGCCCCAACGCCGCGACCAGCGCTAGCCCCGTCGCGAGCAGCAGCCGCTCGCGCAGCGCGCGCGAGGGCGCGAGCGCTCCCTCGCGCGGCTCGACCACGAGCACGCGGAACTGCGGAAATTCGCGTCCCAGCGACGCGCGGCCCAGGATCAAGCCCGCGCTTGCGTCGACCACCGAGTCGGACCCTCCGGCGGGCGCACCGCGCGCAGCCGCAGCGATCGCCGCGAGCGAGCGCTTCGAGTGCGGAGAGAGAGCTCCGGCGAGTGTCTCGCCGGTCGCGCTGCAGACGATGATGTCCGCGGTCACACCGTGCGCGGCGAGCTCGCGTCGAACGATGCGCGTCACGTCGGTCAGGCGCCCCCAATCGAGGAGCGCCACGAGCTCGCCGAGCGTCCGCGCGGGGTCGTCGGGATCCGGAATGGGCGTCGCCATCACCAGCCGCGGCGAGCTCCCGCTCGCATCGGGGAGGGGCCCGCGTAGGCCGCCTCCGCCTGGCGACGAGGGCTCGCCCAACGCTCCCACGCGGCGCGGATCGCTGGAGGCGACGACCCCGCCGGCGGCGTCGACGACCTCGTAGGCCAGCCGGCTCGCGTCTCCGTCGCGCAGCGTGCGGAGCGCCATCGACACGCGCTTGTCGACGTCAGCGACGCGAATCTCGCGCATCAAGTCCTGGCGGGCGAAGCTCGCGAGCGTCTCGCGCTCGCCCCGCAACCGGTTCGCGAGCCGGTCGGCGGTGTGCTCCGCCTCGCGGGAGAGCTCGCGTCCCACCACTCGCTCCAGGGCCTGCGTCGCGCGGCGCTCCGAGAGGAACGCGAGCGTGAGCCCAGGGACCAGCACGAGGGCACCCGCGAAGAGAAACAGCTTGTTGCGCAGGGAGAGAGGGAGTAGGGATTGCGACAGAACCGCCTCGGTTCTCGCGAGGCGAATCCGTCATGCCCGAGGCGGCGCAGACAGGCCAGCGCGAGGCTAGCACCGTTCGCTCGCGCGGAGCGCGACCGCTGCGGGTCGTCGTGTGCGCTCTGCTTCCTGGCCGCCTCCTCGCGCGCGCAGTCCCCGGCGACTCCGCCCACTCCTGCGCCTTCCGACTCGCCGGTGTTCTCGATCGCGAGCCCGCTGGGGTCCCTCGAGTACCACGCCGGGCGCGGGCTTCGGGTCGGCGACACCGGTCTCACCATCGGCGGCTTCGCCACGCTCGAGATCAATGGCCCCGAGGGCGAGCCCACCGAGATCGCGCTCGACTCGATCAACTTCCTGATCGACTACGAGCCGATTCCCGCTCTCGATCTCTTCGCCGAGCTGGAGGTGGGGGACCTTGTGGTGATCGAGCCGGGAGATGGCGACGTCAGCTCCGACCCGGAGCTCACGGTCGAGCGGCTTCACGCCGACTGGAGCGTGAGCGACGCCTTGAACTTCCGGATCGGCAAGTTCCAGACGCCGGTCGGGCGCTGGAACCTGGTCCCGGCCGAGCCCTTCGTATGGACCGCCGAGGAGCCCGTCACCGTCGAGAACGGCTTCGACGAGCACCAGACCGGCGTCGCATTGTTCGGCTCGACCTTCCGCGGCTCGCGGACGTTCGGCTACTGGCTCTACGGGCAGGTCGTCGACGAGCTCGACACGCCCTCGGACGAATCTCCCGCGGATCGCAGCGCCGGGGCGCGGCTCGAGTACGGGAGCTCGCGCGGCGAGTGGTCGGTGGGCGCGTCGTTCCTCGCCTCCAAGAAGGACGGCGCCTGGAGCCAGCTCGGCGGTCTGGACGCGCAGCTGCGCCGAGGCGCGCTCGAGCTGACCAGCGAGCTCGTCGTTCAGGGCGGAGACATCCGGGGACGCGATCTGTGGGGCGCGCATCTGCAGGGCGTGTACGAGCTCCAGTTCCTCGCGCCGTGGGTGCGCGGACTCTACGCGGTGGGTCGCTACGAACACTTCCACCCGTCGCAGGCGCGCCGCTCGAACGTCTTCGACGTCGGTCTCACGTGGATCCCCGTCCATTGGGTGAACGTGAAGCTGGGGTACCGCTTCGCGGACCAGGAGACTCGGGAGGTCGACCGCGGTCTCCGAGTGTCGGCCTCGGTCCTGTTCTGATGTGGGCGCGCGCCGCCGGGCTTGCGCTCGGGCTCGCCTGCGCGGCGGGCACGGCGTCGAGTGCGCAAGAGCTGGCCGTGATCGTGCACAGGGATCGCGACGCGTCGCTCGACGTGCACCAGCTCGCGCAGATCTTCCTGAAGATTCGCCGGCACTGGCCGGACGGCGGGCGCATCATCCCGGTGAACCGAGATGCCCACAGCCGCGTGCGCGAGCGCTTCTCGCAGCTGGTGTTCGGCGAGAGCGCGAGGCATCAGGCGCTCTACTGGAATCGACAGTACTTCCAGGGCGTGCTGCCTCCGGCGACGCTCGCGTCCGACGAGGCCGTGCGGCGCTTCGTCGCGAGCGAGCCGCTCGCGATCGGCTACGTCGACGCCGACGCCGTCGATTCCTCCGTGCGCGTCGTCCTCCGGCTCCCGTCTGCGCCCGTCTCGCGGCCGCCGCCTTTCAACTGACGCAAGCGACGCAAGTCTCGTGCCGGTGCGTACCGGTTCGTCCGCGCCCGAGGCGCGGTCCCGGTGCCGATTGCGGCAGCGGCGCTGCCGCAATCGGCAGACCGATGGGGGCCAGGCGAGCGCCGAAGGGCGCCGCGCCAGGCACCTCGTTTGCAGTGCAGCGCCACCACCGCTCGAGTGCAAACCAAGGAACTGCTCATGCAGACGATTCGTATTGTGGGAACCGCTGCCGCGCTCGCGGCCCTGCTGTTGCTGCCGTCGCCCTCCAACGCCAACTCAGGGAACAGGGGCGGCTCCAGATCCTGCTCGGCCACTGCCCAGCTGCAGCGCGAGGCATGTCAGTCCGAGGCGGCGGACGACTACTCCATTGCCCGGGCGATCTGTCTGAACCTGGAGGATCCCGCCGAAAGACAGGAGTGCAACAGCGATGCGATCGAGTCGCGCTCGGAAGCGAAGAGCGACTGCCGCGATCAGAGCGACGCGCGCGCGGAGCTGTGTGACGCGCTCGGCGAGGGGCGCTACGAGCCGGACTTCGATCCCGCGAACTTCGACGACCCGCGCAGCCCGACGCACCCCAACCCGTACTTTCCCCTCGCGGTGGGCAGCCACTGGTCCTTCGTCGGCGACGAGGAGACCAACGACATCGACGTGCTCGACAAGGTGAAGTCCATCGAGGGCGTGCTCTGCCTGGTGGTGAGCGACGTCGTCTCCGTGGAGGGCGTGGCCCTCGAGCTCACCGATGATTGGTTCGCGCTACGAAAGAACGGCGACGTGGTCTACTGCGGCGAGGAGACGGCCGAGTACGAGGTCTTCGCAGGGGACGACCCGCAGGAGCCCGAGCTCACGTCGACGGAGGGGGCGTGGAAGGCGGGCCGCGACGGGGACAAGCCCGGGACGCTCGTGCCCGGCACGCCTGTCGTGGGTCGGACCGATCGCCAGGAGTGGTCGCCGAGCAACGCCGAGGACGCGGCCACGGTCCTCTCTACGACCTACAGCTACGGCGTCGACGCGACGCTCGACGCCTTCGTGCCCCAGGACCTCGCCGAGCTGCTCTGCTCCGGCGGAGACTGCCTCGTGTCCAAGGAGTTCAGCCCCCTCGACGACTCCTTCGAGCGCAAGTACTACGCGCGCAGCGTCGGCAAGTTCCTAGAGGTCAGCGCGGAGAGCGGCAACATCAATCAGCTCGTCGCGTGCAACGTCCACGCGCTTTGCGCGTCGCTTCCGCAACCGTGAACCGGAGGGTACAACGCATGACGATCCACTCCTCGATCCGATCGTGGACCGGCGCGGTCTTGGTCGCCGCGATCTGTCTCTTCGCAGGGGACGCTTGGGGCCAATGCCCGATCGATCCCAACGCATTCGTGCCCGATGAGGAGTTCACCAGCACGTTCTTTGCCGAGGGCTGCAGGTTCTCTTCGCTGGGCGGCAACCCCTTCTTCCCGTTGATCCCCGGATGGCAAGTCCGCCTCGAGTCGGACGAGGGAGTGGTAGTCAACACGGTGCTCAAGGCGACCCGCGTCGTTGCGGGCGTGCGCACCCGCGTCGTCGAGGAGATGGAGTTCGAGAAGGACGGCTCCGAGCTCGTCCCGGTCGAGCGCTCCCTGAACTTCTTCGCCGTCTGTCTTCAGACGGGCTCGGTCTTCTACTTCGGCGAGGAGGTCCACTTCTTCGACGACGAGGGCAACGAGATTCCGGGGACCGGAGGCTGGCTGGCAGGACTCAACGGCGCGAGGGCCGGAATCATCATGCCCGGCACGCTCCTGACAGGCGGCGGGTACTACCAGGAGACCGCGCCGGCCGACTCGGCGCTCGACAAGGGCCGAATCGTCTCGATCGAGAAGAGCTGCGAGGTCGGGTCGTTCAACCTGGAGAAGTGCGTCGAGGTCGAGGACACGAGCGACTGCAGCAGCGGCTCGGACCGCAAGGTCTTCGCCGCGGGAATCGGCAACGTCGTGGACGAAGACCTGGAGCTCGTGAGCAAGGGCTTCGTCAAGAAGGGCAAGGGCGACCACGGCGAGGACGACTGACGCGGATTCGGCTCGGCCCCGCGGCTACTCGGAGTCGAGGGCGCGCTTGCTCCAGCCGAGCTCTTCCATGCAGTTCTCGCGAATGCGCTTGCCGAAGGGCCGGAAGAGGGTGGGGCGCACGTCGGGGTAGAGCCGGAACTCGATGCCGACCCCCCCGCGGACGTAGCCATTGGCGTAGTCGGCCACGCGCTCCCCGACCGCCGCGCACTCGTGGAAGTCCCCGTACCACTGCTGGCGCGTCTTGCCGGCGTTGCTCCAGGTCGAGCAGCCGAGCAGAGGCATGGCGAGGAGCGCGACCAGCCAGGCTCTCTTCAAAGGGAACGCTCCTCGCGCCGCGACCGGCGGGCCGGAGCTTTGCGCGCCATGCACCCGGCCGCCAGAGGCGACATCGGTGATCCAGATCACGGACTGGAGCCTGCACCCGCAGGGGTCGCTGCGCTCGCCGTCTGCTGACTCTGAGTCGCACACACGGCATCGAGCCCGAAGCTCGCGGGATCGCTGATCTTTCCGCTCGCGACGTCCTGGGAGATCAGGGTCTCGGTGAGAGTCTCCCGGTCGATCGCGGCATAGGCGGCGCGCCGCTCCACGACCCAGGGGTCGTGGAGCCGACCGCAGTACTGCGCCACGGCCGGCCGCACCTTCGCCCAGCGGCTGGGGGTCACCACGGAGGGCGAGTAGGACTCGTCCCACTCGGGGCTCAGGTAGGGCCGCAGATCGAAGGGGCGCCGGAGCTCCCAGCCCGTCTCGCCGCGCACGAGGTCGGGGCTCTCGCCGTCACAGAGCCCGATGTACCAGAGCAGGCCCTGATAGTTCGCCTCGAGGTCGCCGGGCGAGAGCACCCCGGAGATCACGCCGCCGAGCACCGTCTCCTCGAGAGCGATCCCCCGCCGAATCGCCAGCTCGATGGCGGCTTCGCGCGACATGCCGTCCTTGCGCGCGCCCTCGTACCATTTGAAGTACCAGTGCCCTTCCGAGAAGAAGTGAGAGAGCTTGTCGGTTCCGAAGCGGATGCCCGACACCTCGATCGTTCCGCTCGGCGGCACCGTCCGCCCCAGATCGAACCGGGAGATGTCCCGGTAGATCCAGTTCTTGCGGTAGAGCTCCTCCTCGCCGCGCGCCGGCACACGGTCGAGGAGCTCCGTGCGCGCCGCCCAGAGCTCGATGTGCTGGAAGATGAAGAGCGTGTAGCGGCCCTTGATCTGGTCCAGGACGTCGCGGCACGTGTACTCGCGTCCCGCGTCGCGGCGATTCACGTCGGCGAGCGCGCGCCCGAGCTCGGCGTTGATCTTCGCGTCCACGGCGTCGCCGGCGTCGCGCAGCGGGCGACCCCAGGCGTAGTACTGGTCCGTCTCGAGTGCCTGGGCCGGCAAGGAGGCGGCAAGCAGTGCGCAAGCGACCCACGCAGGTGCTCGTCTCAGAAGCCCCATCCGATGCCCCCAGCGACGAGCCATGGCTTGCGCGACGTCTCGTCGCCGATGCGACGATAGACGCCCAGGCTGAGATTCAGGCTCACTACCATGAATTCTGCCTCGACTCCTCCAAAAAGCTCGTGATCGGGGCGTTTCGGGGTCTCGCCCCAGGTCCGCAGCAGTGAGGCCTTCAAGGCGTAGGCCAGGTAACGCCGGGAGAGGAAGAAGCTGTTGTCGCCCAGCTCGCCGATCATGAAGACCGGCCCGAAGTCGAGCTGGGCGCCGCCCACGCCCGCCTCCGCCGAGCCGAGCCAGCCCTGGAGCTCGCAGGTGCTCGTGCAGTCGAAGGCCTCCCGGCGATCGGCGTAGCCCACGCCGATGCCGGCCGAGAGGAGGTGGGGATACGAGGCTCGCACCCGCTCCACCCCGAACCACTGGGTGCCCCGCACCTCCTCGTCCTGGAGCACCTCGTCGACGGCCGCCTCGGCCTGCGGGTCGGGCGCCGGCCGGGGCTCGTCGGCGCGCACGGCGCGAGCAGCCAATAGGCAGAGCCCGGCCGCAACGAGCCCCGCGCTGACCCCCCGTCTCACCCTACGCGTCCCCCGTCGGGGCCCACCATAAAGCGCGCCCTTCATCCCGTCGATCCGCGCCGGAACATGGGGCGGCGCGACCCGGACGCGGGACCGCACCGGGCCGGGTACCCTGCGCCGCTCGCGCAGAGGGCCCCATGAGCGACGGCGACCGAAACGAGGAGCAGTGGCGCCCCATCCTCGCCGAGCTCGAGCGCCGGCGGGCGGCGGCGCGCGCGATGGGCGGCGCCGAGCGCGTCGAGCGCCTGATGACCGCGCGCGGAAAGCTCGACGCGCGCCGGCGGCTCGCGGCGTTGTTCGATCCGGGCAGCTTCGTCGAGCTCGGCGCGCTGGTGGGCGGGCCCGAGACGCCGGGCGACGCGCTCGTCGCGGGCTGGGGCAGGGTCGACGGGCGCACGGTGATCGCGGCGGCCGAGGACTTCACGGTGCTCGGCGGCTCGATCGGCGCCGGCTCGGCGGCAAAGCGCTATCGCGCCGTCGAGCTCGCCCACCAGGAGCGCGTGCCGTTCGTCTTCATGCTCGACGGCGCCGGCCACCGCCTCACCGAGGCGGGGGGCCACGGGCGCGCGCCCAACGACCTGCTCGCGCTCGCGGACCTCTCGGGCCGGGTGCCGATGGTGTGCCTCGTGCTCGGCGCCTCGGCGGGGCACGGCGCCCTCACCTCGCCGCTCAGCGACTTCACGGTCATGAGCGAAGCGGGGGCGATGTTCACCGGCGGCCCGCCGCTCGTGAAGGCGGCGCTGGGCGAGGACGTGACGAAGGAGGAGCTCGGCGGCCCGCGCGTGTGCGCGGAGATCGCGGGCACCGTGCACAACGTCGCGGCCGACGACGCCGAGGCGATCGCGCTCGCGCGCCGCTACCTCTCGTACCTCCCGCAGAGCTGCTTCGAGCCCGCGCCGCGGCGCGCCGGCCCCGACGTGGGTCCGCGGCTCCTCGACGACCTGCTCGAGGTCATCCCGCCGAGCGACAGGAAGCCCTACAAGATGCAGCGCGTGCTCGAGCACCTGGTCGACCGCGGCAGCCTGTTCGAGATCCAGCCGCGCTACGGCGCCTCGCTGATCACCGCCTTCGCCTACGTCGGCGGCCAGTCCGTCGCCCTCGTCGCGAACAATCCCTGGGTGCGCTCGGGCTCGGTCGACAGCGCCGCCGCGATCAAGGCGATGGACTTCCTCGAGACGGCGGGACACTTCAACCTGCCCGTGATCTTCCTCGCCGACAATCCGGGGGTGATGGCGGGAACCAGGGCCGAGCGCGAGGGCATCCTCAAGTGGGCGGGCAAGATGTTCCGCGCCGAGCGCCGCCTGCGCGTGCCCAAGATCCACGTGACCTTCCGCAAGGCCTTCGGCTTCGGCTCGACCACCATGGCGCACAATCCCTTCGACCATCAGACGATCGCGGTCTCCTTCCCGAACCTGACCATGAGCTCGATGCCGGCGGGGCCCGGCGGCCAGAGCGCGCGGCTCGACGCCGAGACCCAAGCGCGCGTCGAGGCGGAGCAGCGCGCGGGCGCCTGGCGGATGGCGTCGACCCTCGGCACCGATGACGTGATCGACCCGCGCGAGCTGCGCAACAAGATCCTGGAGGCGCTCGCGCTCGCCGGCGAGCGGATTCGCAACCCGAGAGGAGAGCGGGCATGAAGTACCGGCTGATGGGCAAGAGCGGCCTGCGCGTCTCGGAGCTCGCGCTCGGCGCGATGACCTTCGGCACGCAGGACTGGGGCGTGGAGAAGGACGAGAGCCGGCGCGTCTTCGACGGCTTCCGCGAGGCCGGCGGCAACTTCGTCGACACGGCGAACGTCTACAGCCGGCGGCCGCAGCGAGACCTTCCTGGGCGAGTTCCTCGGCGAGGAGCGCGAGCGCATCGTGCTCGCGACCAAGTACACCGGCGCAGACGCGCGCGCGCGACGTGAACGCGGCGGGCAACAACCGCAAGAACATGATGGAGTCGCTGCACGCGAGCCTGCGCCGGCTGCGCACCGACTACGTCGATCTCTACTGGGTGCACGCGCGCGACTTCACCACGCCGATCGAGGAGGTGATGCGCGCGCTCGACGACCTCGTGCGCCAGGGCAAGGTGCTCTACGTCGGCATCTCGGACACGCCCGCGTGGGAGGTGGCGCGCGCGAACACGCTGGCCGAGCTGCGCGGCTGGTCGCCGTTCGTCGGGCTGCAGATCCGCTACCGCCTGCTCGACCGCGCCGTCGAGCGCGAGCTCCTGCCGATGGCGCGCGCGCTCGACCTGACGGTGACGCCCTGGGACGCGCTCGGCTCGGGCATCCTCACCGGCAAGTACAACGCGAACCCGGCCGAGGCGGGCCGCGCGAAGCTGCGCGGCGCGGTCACCGAGCGCGCGCTGCGCATCGCCGGCGAGGTGGTCGAGGTGGCCCGCCAGCTCGGCCGCACGCCGGCTCAGGTCGCGCTGAACTGGGTGCGCGGGCGGCCCCGGCGTGATCGTGCCGCTGGTGGGCGCGCGCACGCGCGCGCAGCTCGACGACAACCTCGGCTGCCTCGCCTTCGAGCTCCCGTCCGATGACGCGAGAGCGCCTCGATGCCGCCAGCAAGATCGAGCTCGGCTTCCCGCACGAGTTCCTCGCGCAGTTCAAGCCGGGCAGCGTCATCGACCACCGCGCGTAGGGGTCGGGGACGCTGGTTGACGAAGTTGAAACCGCGGACGGCCGGCGTGCACCTGACAACGGTCGACGGTTGCTCAACTTCGTCACCAGCGTCCCCGCCGCAGAGCACGTCGTTGGCGTGCATCGTGTCCATGTACTCGCGCCACTCGACGATGCGGCCGTCTCGGACGCGCATCAGGAAGTGGTACTTGTTGTTGTAGGTCTTGCCGGAGGCGTGCTCGCCGAGGGACTCGGCCTCGATCGCGACGCGATCGCCCTCGGCGGTCATGGCGTGGATGGTGAAGCGCAGGCCCGCCGGAAACGCGGACAGGATGCCCTTGGCGTTCGCCGCGATCTGGTCCACGCGGAAGCTGCCCGAGATCGGCATGCTGCCGGCCGTCCAGCAGACGCCGTCGGGCGCGTAGGCCGCCACGATCGCGTCCACGTCGGCGCGCGAGACGGCGTCGAGGAAGCGCCGGGCGAGCGCCTTGTTCGCCTCGGCCGCGCTCACGCGCCGAGCCTGCGCACGGCGGCCTGCGCCGAGGCCGCGAGGCCGTCGATCTGGGCCTTGAAGGCGCCGGTGTCGGCCTCCTTGCCCATCACGTTCTTCAGGTAGCGGGCCATCACACCCTCCACGATCGCCGCGAGCCGCCAGTACTGGAAGGCGCGGAAGTAGTCGACGTTGGCGGTGCTCGCCCCGCTGAGCTCCTCGTAGCGCGCGAGCATCTGCTTCCGGCTCGGGAAGCCTCCGGTGACCGTGGGCGCCTGGGCGGCGCCGCGCGAGGCGGGGCCGTCCTCCTCGCCGGGCTCCGCCCAGTTGTTCATCAGGAAGCCGACGTCGGCGAGCGGATCGCCGAGCGCGCACAGCTCCCAGTCGAGCACGGCCTGGATGCGCCCTTCGCGCGCGAGCATGTTGCCGATGCGGTAGTCCCCGTGCACGATGCCGGTGCGCGTCTGCGCGGGCTTCATGCGCTCGAGCGCGTCGCCCACCTCCTCCATCGCCGGGAGCTCGCGGGTCTTCGACTTCTCCCACTGGGTGCGCCAACGGTGGATCTGGCGATCGAGGTAGCTCTCGCGCTTGCCGAGGTCGCCGAGGCCGACCGCGTCGATGTCCACGCGGTGGAGCTTCGCCAGCACCTCGATCACGTGCCAGCCGAGCGGCGCACGCTCGGGCGGCGGAACGTGCTGGCGCACGACCGACGCGGTGTCGAGCACGACGCCGTCCACGAACTTCATCACGTAGAAGGGGGCGCCGTTCACGGCCTCGTCCCTGCAGAGGCCGAGCACGGGCGCCACCGGCACGTCCGTCTGCGCGAGGGCGGCGAGGATCTTGTGCTCGCGCGCCATGTCGTGGGCCGTGGCGAGCACCGCGCCCAGCGGCGGCCGGCGCAGCACGGTGCGGTTGCCGGCGGCGTCCGTCACGCGGTAGGTCAGGTTCGAGTGGCCGCTCGCGATGATCGAGATGGCGAGGGGCAGGCGCGCGCCCGCCACGTGCGCCGCGTACCACTCGCTCACGCGCTGCGCGTCGATGCCTTTGGGAATCTCGCCGGTCGTCGCGTCGCTCATCGCGGTGCGAACCTCTGGCCGCCGTCGAGGCGGATGGTGCCGCCGTTCAGCATCGGGATTCTCGAAGATCGCGATCGCCATGAGGCCGTACTCCTCGGGTCGCCCCATGCGCTTCGGGAACGCGGCGTCCTTGGTCAGGTTCTCCTCCATCGCGGGCGGGATGCCCTTCGTGAGCCCGGTGTGGAACAGGCTCGGCGCGATCGTCATCACGCGGATGCCGAGCGAGCCGAGGTCGCGCGCCATCGTGAAGGTCATGCCCGCGATGCCGGCCTTGGCCGCGGTGTAGGCGACCTGGCCGATCTGGCCCTCGAAGGCAGCGATCGACGCGGTCATCAGGATCACGCCGCGCTCGCCGTTGGCGTCGGGCTCGTTCCTGCTCATGCGACTCGGCGGCGATGCGCGCCACGTTGAAGCTCGCGACCAGGTTCAGGTCGATCACGCGGCGGAACGCGTCGAGCGGGTGCGGGCCCGTCCTTGGCGAGCGTGCGCATCGCGACGCCGCCGCCGGCGGTGTTCACGCAGAAGTGCACGCCGCCGAGCTCGCCGGCCGCCTGTCGCACGACCGCCTCGGCGCCCGCGAAGTCGGTGACGTCGCACGGGTAGAACATGCCGCCGAGCAGCTTCGCCGTGTCCGCGCCCGCCGACTTCGGCAGGTCGAGGATCGCCACGCGCCCGCCCTTCGCCACGAACTGCTCCGCGGTGGCGCGCGCCATGCCCGACGCGCCCCCGACGATCAATGCGCTGCGGCCCGAGATCTCCATGCCGTGGACTCCTTTGGGGCCGCACGGGCGCCCCGCGAGACGGGCCGAATGCATAGCTCAGCGGCTGGATTCGCTCGGAAAGAGCGGGGCGTTCGCGTCGACGAGCGCGCGCCCACACTGCTCGCCCACGAGGTCCAGGTCGAAGACGGTGTGGGCGGCCATCATGTGCACGTCGCGATGGATGCGCTGCAGCTCCTGGTCGAGGTAGTGCGCGCTCGCGCCGCTGCCCTCGAGCACGTCGCGCACGACCCCCCGGCAGTCGCGCACCACGTGGGCGACGGTGAGCCGCGACTGGACCTGCTCCATGGGCGAGAGCGCGCGGCCCCCGCGCGCGTGGGCCGTCAGCGCGCGCGCCACCTCGCGCAGCACGGTCTCGGCCGCGCGCACGTCCGCGAAGGCGTGCGCGAGCCGCACCTGCGCCGGCGCGCGCTGGCTCTGCGCTCTCTGCGTGCCGAACGGGACGCGCTCGGCGAGCAGGCGGCGGAAGAGCTCGACCGCGCGGCGCGCGGCCCCCACGGACGGGATCGCGGCGGTGAGCGAGAGCATCGGGAGGACCGGGATGCGGCCGAGATAATCGTCCGGTGCAGTCCCGACCCCCAGCGGCCGCTGGGACACGTAGCGCGCGGGCACGCGGACCGCGTTCGCGACGATGTCGCGGCTGCCGGTCGCGATCATGCCGTCCACGTGCCAGGTGTCCCGCACCTCGACGGCGTCGGGGCGCACCAGGAACATGCGCGGCGCGCCCTCCGGCTCGGTGGTGATCCGGCCCGAGAGGAGCACCCAGTCTGCGTGCACGATCCCCGTGCCGAAACGCCAGTGGCCGGTGAGCTCGTAGCCGTCGCCTCTCGGCGTCGCGTTGCCGTCCTTGGGGTTCACGCTGCCTGGCGCGAGCACGTAGGGCTGGCGCGAGAAGATCTCCTCCTGGAGCTCGGGGGCGAACATCCCGAGCAGCCAGTTGTGCTCCATGTAGAAGGTGGTCACCCAGCCCGTCGACGCGCAGGCCTCGCTGACCGCGACGCCGATCTCGAGGAACAGCTCGAGATCGATCTCGTAGCCGCCGAAGCGCCTGGGCACGAAGCTGCGGAACACGCCGCTGGCCTCGAGCCCCGCGATCACGTCGTCGTCGGGCTTGCGCTTCTGCTCGGCGTCGGCGGCGCGCTCGGCGATCAGCGGGACCAGCGCGCGCACGCGCGCGAGCAGGCCGTCGGCAGCGTTCAAGCGACCTCGACCTTGCGGCGCCCCTCCAGCCGGAAGCGCACGCGCGGCACCGCGTCGTCGGGCTCGAAGGCGCGCAGCAGGTGGCACACCTCGAGCTGGAGGCCGTTCGGGTCGCGGAAGTAGATCGACTTCGACCAGCCCTCGTGGTCGACGGGGCCGTTCACCTCGACGCCGTTCGAGACCAGCGACTGCTTGATGCGCAAGAGGTCGTTCTCCGTCTCGGCGTCGAAGGCGAAGTGGTAGACGCCCGGCGGCAGGCCGAGGCCCTGGTTGATGCTCGTGTCGAAGTCCTTCGGGAAGCCCCCCACGTCTTCGCCGCTCATGAAGCCCATCAGCTGACCGTTTCCGACGCCGAAGAAGTAGTGCTTCATGCGGCCCTGGTCGGCGATCTCGACCAGGTCCGCGCGCACGAGCGGAAAGCCGAGCAGATCCTCGTAGAACGCGCGCGTCGCCTCCATGTCCTTCGTGCCGAGATCGATGTGGTTGAAGCCGCGAGTCTTGAGCACGGCGACCCTCCTGTTGCGAGCGCTTGGCCCGCGCTCCATCGTAATGAGGCCATGCGCGGCGATCAACCGCAGCGGGGGAAGGGGCGCCGGCGATGACGGACGCCGCGCTGCGCGAGCTGTGCATGCGCTACTTCGACGCGATCGAGCGCCACGACCTCGACGCCGTGGCCGAGCTGTGCGCCCCCGAATTCACGTTCTGGGTCAACTTGACCGAGGCGGAGAGCTCGCGCGAGCAGAGCCTCGCCACGCTGCGCGAGGGACACGCCCTCTTGCGCCGCCGCAGCTACGACGATCGGCGCATCGACACCTTCGCGACGGGCTTTCTGGCCCGCTACTCGGTGAACGGCGTGCGCCACGACGGTCGCCGCTTCTCGCTCTGGGCCTGCGTGGTGGCGCAGTGTCGGCAGGGCCGCATCGTGCGCATCGAGGAGTATCTCGACGCCGGCAAGTTCGCCCGCCCGAGCGCGCCGTGACCGACGGCGAGCTCCGCGCGCTCTGCCAGCGCTTCTTCGACGCCTATCAGGATCGGCGCGTCGACGAGCTCGCCGAGCTCTACGCGCCCGACTGCATCATCTGGCACAACGTGTTCGGCCGCGAGACGACCGGCGCCGAGAACCTGGCCGCGCTGCCGCAGAGCTACGCCGGGCAGCGCCGGCGCAACTATGACGATCGGACCATCGACACCTTCGCCGGCGGCTTCGTGATCCAGTACACGCTGGCCGGCGTGCAGCACGACGGCCACCGCGGCGCGCTCTGGATCTGCATCGTGGCGCTCTGCAAGGACGGCAAGATCACGCGCATCGACGAGTACATGGACTCGAGCAAGTTCGCGGCCTGGGCGGGGCGCGAGCGGCGCGCCGGGAGGGAGTGAATGAGGAAGGATTCGGAGCAGCTGGCGCTGTGCGATCGCTTCTTCGACGCGATCGAGCAGAAGGATTCCGCGGCGGTCGAGCGCTGCTACGCGCCCGAGGCGATCGTCTGGCACAGCCACGACTGCCTCTACCAGAGCCGCGAGGCGAACCTCGCGACGCTGCGCGCCGGGATGACGGGCCTGAAGAAGATGCGCTTCCGCAATCGGCGCATCCACGTGTTCGAGGGCGGCTTCGTCCAGCAGCACACCCTGTTCATCACGCACGCGAACGACTTCGTCGGCCAGATGGACGTGTGCTTCGTCGCCTACACCCGCGACGGCATGATCTCGCGCGCCTACGAGTACTTCGACACGGGCCAGATCGAGAAGTTCCTGGGGCCGCGCACGGCCTGACGGGCGGCCGGCGGCGCTCTCCGTCTGCGCTGCGCTACGTATGCGCCGCAATGGACGCGGCACCGGCGGCAAGCGGGACGCGGCGCTGGTTGGCGCTGGTCGGCGCGCTGCTCGCGCAGGCCGTCTCGGTCGGGGCGACGCTCGCATCCTTCGGCCTGTTCCAGCGTCCCGTCGCGGAGTCCTTCGATGCGTCGCGCTCGGCGGTGCAGCTGGGCCTCACGCTCTTCCTGCCGGCGCAGGCGATCGCCGGGCCGCTGCTGGGCCAGCTCGCCGATCAGCGCGGACCGCGCTTCGTCATGCTGCTCGGGGCCGTGCTCTCCATCGGAGGCTTCGTCGGCATCTGGCTGGGTCCCTCGCTGCTCCTCGTGGGCCTCGCGTTCGTGACGCTCGGCGCCGTGGGAACCGCCGCGCTCGGGCCGATTCCGGCGTCGAAGCTGGTCTCGGACTGGTTTCCGGAAGGCCGCGGCGCAGCGCTGGGCATCAACGGGATCGGCCCCTCGATCGGCGTGTTCGTCACGCCGCCGCTCGTGGCGCAAGCGCTCACGACCTGGGGCTGGCGGGTCACGGCCCTTGGCCTCGCGCTGGCCTTCGCGCTGCTCCTGCCCCTCCTGATCTGGCTCGTGCGCAACGCGCCGCGCGCGCCCGCGCCGCACGCCGGCGCTGCGCCCGCGGCCGGCGCGGCCGCGATCCTTGCCCAGCGCAACTTCTGGGTGATGGCGGGCAGCTTCGGGCTCAGCTTCGCGGTGCTGATCTCGCTCGGCAGCACCTATCCGCCCTACGCGGACGGGCGCGGGCTCACCGGGCAGCAGGCGGCCTGGCTGATCTCGGCCTCCGCAGTGACCGGCGTGCTGGGGAGCATCGGCTTCGGGCGACTCTCCGATCGCATCCCGCGCCGCAGCGTGGTGTGGCTCGCCCAGCTTCCGCTGATTGGCTCGTGCGCGGCGCTGGCCCTCGTGCCCGACACGCGCTGGCTCCTCCCGCTCGCCCTGGTCACGGGCTTCGCCCAGGGCATCACGGCGCTCTGGACCACGCTGATCGGCGATCACTTCGCCGCGGAGGTGTTCGGGCGCGCGATGGGGCTGATGGCGATGTTCATGGTCCCGCTGAACATGCTGTTCGTGCAGCTGCCCGCGTGGATCTTCGACGCCGGTCGGGGCTACGAGCCCGCCTTCGGGATCTTCGCGGCGGCCATTGCGTGCGCGGCGCTCGGGCTCGTCGCGCTGCGCCCGCGCGTCGCTTAGGAGAGCCTGCCCCCGGACCGCGCTAGCGGAGGCGGGCTTGGAGGAACGGAACTCGGCGCGCAGCCGGAGCGCGTTCGCTGCGGCCCGGCGACCGTCGAATCCCGGCGCAGCGGTTCGGCTATGGCCCGCAGGCACTCCGCGAAGTCGATGAGCCCGTGCCGACGCCACCCGCTCCGGCGCAACCAAGCGTCGGAGAGGCGACCGCCGCAGGTCCCGGATCGGGAGCTCGCGACCAAGACTCGCTGCCCATCCGTCGAACCGCGCAGCCGCAGGACGCGGCGTCGAGCGCGGCGGCGGCGCCGCATCGGTGTTGCGCTTGAACCAGTGCTTCCGCGCGTTCAAGAGCACATAGGCGAGCGCGTGTCGCACCTCTCGCGGAGTCCGGAGCATGCGGTGATAGCGCCCGTCGGACCGTCCGCTCGCGCAGATTCGATTCACGAGCGCGCGAGCCGCGCGCCGATGCTCTTCATGCCGCGCGCGAAGGCGCGCTGCTCCTCAGAGCCTTCTGGAGCGACCCAACGATGCCTCGCTAGCGAGCCGCGGGTTGCGTCCCGGTCGCCGAGGTCCGCCGGAATCCGCTTCTCGCGTAGCTCCCTGCTAGAGCTCGAGCGCCACCGGGAAGCGATCGGTGTAGGGGCGGAAGCGCTCGCGCAGCTCGGCGGCCGAGAGCCCGAAGTCGGCGAGCTCGTAGCGCACCCGGCCGTGGCGCCCCTGCGGATGCGACGCGATGTAGGCGTCGATCGCGCGGCGCCGCGCGGGGTCGCGCTGCTCGCCCGCGAGCGCGTAGATGCGGTCCATCGCCGCGGGCTGGTCGCCGACCAGCTCGTGGAAGAGCACGTCGATCGACTGCTCCTTGGGCAGCGCGTCGCGCTCGCGCACGCAGCCGAACAGGAGGTCGCCGATGCGCTGCACGGTGTAGGCGCCGTAGGCGCGCGCGTCGGGCCGCTCCTGGGAGAGCCGCGCCGAGTAGGTCCAGAGCGTCGCCATCGAGGCGATGATCGGGACCGGGTCGCGGTGGGTGAGCACGAAGGTGGCGTCCGGGAACACGCTCGCGAGGATCGGGAGCTGCTCCAGGTGCTGGGGACTCTTCAGCACCCAGCGGCGCCCGCCGCGCAGGAACGTGAGCACCTGCAGCACCCGCTTCAGGTAGTGGTAGTGGGGCGTCTGGTCGCTGCGCTTGTAGGCCTCGGTCCAGAGCACGAGCGGGCCTGGCGTCTCGAAGTACATGGTCGAGAAGTCGAGCGCGAGGAGATCGATCTCCTCGTGCACGTGATCCCAGGTCATCTCGTGCATGCGCCGCAGGTGGACCATCTGGTCGTTCAGGTCCGCGAGCGTGGCCTCGCAGCGCACGATGCGGGGATCGCGCTCGAAGCGCTGGCCCTGCTCGGCGAGGGGCGCCACCGGCTCGAGCGCCTCCCAGTAGGGGAGCGAGCGCAGGCCCGGATCGGCGGCCAGCGAGTTGTGCAGGTGGGTCGTGCCCGTGCGCGGCAGGCCGACCACGATGATCGGCCGCTCGATCCGGATGTCGCGGATCTCGGGATGGCGATTCAGCTGATCCTGGACGAGCAGCCGGTTCTTCAGGAAGCGCAGCGCGTCGAAGTAGCGCGCCACGCGGCCCAGCGCCGAGAGGTTCGCGTCCACCTCGAACGAGCGCAGCCAGAGTGCGAGCCGGGGCCGGAAGTCCGCGGGCCCGAAGTCGGCGAGGCCCGTCTCACGCTGGGCCTGCTCACAGAGCACGTCGGCGTCCAGGCGCAGCGTGGCGGCCAGCGGCGCCACGGCGCGCGCGCGTTCCTGCAGGCTCGCGGGGAGAACCGGCGCTTCGAGGTCGTCGATATGGACGACCTCGGGCTGGGCGCTCAAGCGGCTCTCCTCATCCGGTCTGATAGATCAACAGGCCCTTCGGGTCGCGGTGCGCCTCGGCCTTTTGCTGCAGGCGCAGGTGCTCGAGGTGCGCGTAGGTCTCGCTCTCCGCCATGCCGCCCCAGCTGCGCTGCTTGAAGAGCTTCTTCATGTACGCCTCGACCGAGGCCGGGCCGATCTCGCGGCCGATCCGCTTCAGGTTGTCGAGCCGGTCGTAGTGGTGCGTCTTGATCGCGGCGCAGCGTCCGGCGAGGTCGTCGAAGGGATGGCCGTGGGCGGGCAACGCTCGCTTCACGTGCGGCAGCGCGGCCACTTGATCGAGCGAAGAGAAGAACGTGTCGAGGGGATCCTTCGAGAGCGTGAGCCCCGAGATGTGGGGCGTGATCGACGGCAGCACGTGGTCGCCGGACAGGAACACCCCTTCCGCGGGGTCGTGCAGGCAGATGTGGTCCTCGGTGTGGCCGGGGGTGTGGCGCACGAACCACTCGCGGCCCGCGAGGCGCAGGACCTCGCCGGCTCTCACCGGCTGCGTGATCTGCGGGACGAAGCTTCGCCCGATCAGGCGGAACAGGCGCCACTTGATGCGGGTGCGGAAGGGCGGGCGCGGGTGCTGGCCGCCCCAGGGCGTGGCGTGATGCCAGCCCATCACGACGTTGCGATGCGCCTCGTCGTCGTCGCCCGTCGCCGCGAGATCCTCGACGGAGACGTCGTCGTCGGCCGCCTCCATCACGCCGAAGCGGAACGAGCGGTGGGCCACCACCTTCGCCCCGCTCTCCTTCGCGAAGCGCGTCGCGCCGCCGAAGTGGTCGGGGTGGGAGTGCGTGACGATCACCGTGTGCACGTGGCGGGGCTCGAGGCCGGCCTGCTTCAGCCGGTCGAGGATCGCGCGCCACGAGACCGGGTCCGGCAGGCCCGGGTCGACCACGGCGGCCCCGTTCCCGTCCAGGAGCGCGTACATGTTCACGTGCCCGAGACCGGGCATGTGGATCGGGAGCTGCATGCGCAGCACGCCCGGCGCGACCTCGCTGATCTCGCGGCGGGCGGACTCCTGCTCCTGGCGGTGCGGCTTCGACGACATCGCCGCGCAGAGTAGGCGAGCGCGCGGCGACCTGCTCGGAGAGGACGCGAGCGGCGAGAAGTGGCAGCATGCGAGCGCGCCGTGCGACCGGAGGGAGCCCCGTGGAGCTGGACGAGCTCGAGAGCCGCCTCGGTCCCTTCGCGCGCGCGAAGTACGCCGATCCCGAGGCGCGCGTGGACCAGGTCCACAAGATGCCCGGGCACGCGGGCTTCGCGTACGGCTTCTCCGTCGAGAGCCGTGGCGCGCGCGAGTCCTGGTTCCTGCGCATCCCGCCGCCCAACGTGCAGTGGCGCGGCACGGCCGACGTGCTGCGCCAGGTGTGCGTGCTGAACGCCCTCGACGGGACGAGCGTGCCGCACTGCTCGGTGCGCTGGAGCGGCGCCGAGCTCGAGTGGTTCGGCCGCCCGTACTTCGTGGTGCCGAAGCTCGAGGGCGACGTGCTGCGGCTCGGGCCCGGCGACTGGGGGACGAAGCTCCCCCCCGCAAAGCTGGGCGCGATGGCGGGGCAGGCCATGCGCGCGCTGGCGGGCATCCACCGCGTGCCGTGGCGCGAGCAGTGCGCCTACCTCGGCGATCCCATCCCGTTCCGCGACGACGTGGAGCGCTGGGACCGCTTCCTGCCCAAGCTCGCGGAGCCGGGGCGCTTCGCGCTGCAGCCGCACGTGCGCGAGCGGCTGCTCGCCGCGCTGCCCGCCGACGCGCCGATCGGCGTGTTCCACGGGGACTTCCAGGTCGCGAACCTCTTCTTCTCCTTCGCGGGCGAGCTGCTGGCGGTGATCGACTGGGAGCTGACCGGAGTCGGCGCGACGCTGAACGACGTCGGCTGGGTCGCCACCTTCAACACGAAAGCGGCCTGGGACGAGACGCGCGGCGGCCCGATCCCGAGCGCGGGCTTCCCGAACGGCGACGAGCTGGTCGCCCTCTACCAGGAGGCGTGGGGCGCGAGGCTCCCCGATCTCGGCTGGTTCCGCGCGCTCGCCGCCTACAAGTTCGCGATCATCAGCGGCTTCAACCTCGGCCTGCACCGCCGCGGCAAGCGCCACGATCCGCTCTGGGAGATGACCGCCCTCTCGATCGAGCCGCTGCTCGCGCACGCCGCGGACTTGCTGGGCTAGGGCTCGGCGTGTCATCGTCCCCGCCGGAGGCTGCCGTGGCGACCCGCCAGGTGCGGACCGCGCTCGTGGTGGAAGACGATCCCGACATTCGCACGGGGATCGCCACCTTCCTGCGCTCCCAAGGGTTGCGCGTCGGCACCGCCACCACTGCGGCGGACGCGATCGCCCAGCTCTCCGGCCGCCCCGACGTGATCCTGCTCGACATCCGCCTGCCCGATTCGAGCGCCTTCGAGGTGCTCGAGGCCGCGCTGCAAGTCTGGCCCGCCCCGCTGCGCATCGCGCTCTCGGGCGCCGCCACGCCGGAGGAGACGTTCCGCCTCTCGCGCTATGGCGTGCGGCGCTTCCTCCAGAAGCCCGTCTCGCTCGCCCAGATCTGGGAGGCCATCCAGAGCGCGAACGCGGAGACGCCGGATCTGCAGCCCGCCATCCAGGACGCGATCGGCCACCTCTCGCTGCGCGAGATCACGAACGAGGTGCGCGAGGTGGCGATTCGCCAGGCCGTCTCGATCGCGCGGGGCAATCGCAGCCGCGCCGCGCGCATCCTCCAAGTGACCCGCCAGGCGGTGCAGCAGATGATGCGCCAGCCTCCGAAGGGGCCGAGCGCGAGTTAACAGAGGGACGCTGGTTAACTGGGGTCAACCCACACTCTGTCCAAGTGGGTCGGTGCACCCAGTTAACCAGCGTCCCCGCTGCTGAGACTCGCGCTCTCCGGCGCGCTTCGGCGCCTTTCGTCGTACCGCTCGCGCCGCCGGGCCTCCTAGCCTGGCGCCATGCGGGACCCTGATAAGTGCGCCCGGCCGGCCGCGCCGCGCGACGCCCATCTCAAGTGCGCAACTCGGTCTCCCGATCGATGGCTCTGAGAGGAGCCCGGGATGGCCGAGCGGCCGCTGGTGATCGATGCCGACAGCCACAAGTGCGAGAACCCGGCGGTCTTCTGCGACTACATCCCGCGCGAGCAGCGCGCAGCGCCTGCGCTTCGTGCGCGACCGCTTCGGCGAGCAGCGCTTCGAGCTCCGCGATCGCCACGGCGCACGGGCGAGTGGATGCTGGCGCATCGTTCCTCCAGCCCGAGGGCTTCGGCAAGGGCACCTTCCGGCCCTATCACGCGGAGACGACGATCGGCGGTCTCTTCAATCGCGTGCGCCTCGAGCACATGGACCGCGAGGGCATCGACCACCAGGTGATCTACGGCTCGCTGCCGCTGGCCTTCAACTCCCTGATGGACGCGCGAGCTCGCCGGCGCGCTGTGCCGCGCCTACAACGACTACATCCGCGACGACTGCGCGCCCCACGCCGCGCGCCTGCATCCCGGTCGGCGCACCTGGCGCTCCAGGATCCGGGCGAGGCGCTGCGCGAGCTGCGCCGCTGCGTGCTCGAGCTCGGCATGGTCGCGGCGGTCGCATGCCGCCGAACCTGCCGCTGCCGCATCCCGCCGCGCCCGAGCGCCTTTCCCGACGATCCGCGTGCCGAAGCCGCTCTCCCACCCGGACTTCTGGCCGCTCTACGAGGAGGCGCGAGCGCGAGAACGTCGCGCTCGGCGTCCACGGCGCGCCCGGCTGCCAGCTGGCCGGCGGCAGCTCCGATCAGCTCGACACCTTCACGCTGGTGCACGTCTTCGCCAACCGCACCATGCAGCAGATGGCGATCGCGAGGCTGATGCTTCGACGGCGTGCTCGAGGCGTTCCCGCGCCTGCGCTTCGGCTTCCTCGAGGCGGGCGTCGGCTGGCTGCCCGATCTGATGCACAACCTGCACGAGCACTGGGAGAAGCGCATCGCGCGACTTCGACCCGACGCTCGAGCCGAGCGCAGCCGAGTTCCTGCGCGAGCTCGCGCGCGAGCGCGACGCGGCGGGCCGGCGCGGCCTCGCTGCGCAAGGCGCGCAGCCTGCTGGCGATCTTCTCGCCGCGCGCACGCGGCGAGGCGACGCCCGCCGAGCTCGCCGCCTTCCGCGACGAGCATCCGCGTCTCACGCGCGACCCGCTCGCCGACTCTCGCGCGCGGCCAGATCGCGCTCACCTTCGAGCCCGACGATCCGGCGCCCGACCACGTGCGCGCCGCGCTCGGCGAGCCCGGCGCGCGCGCCTGCGCTCTCGCGATCGACTACGGGCACTGGGACGCGAGCCTGCGGGGCTGCGTCGCCAAGGTCGCCGAACGGCCTGGCCTCTCCGCCGAGTTCCGCGCCCAGCTGCTGGGCGGCAACACGCTCGCTCTCTACGGCCCGCGCCTGGAGGCGCGCCTCGAGCGCACGCAGCGCCCCCGCCCGCGGGCCGCGCGGCGCTTCGCCGAGGTGGCCCATGTCGGCTGAGCGGACCTTCGACGCGTTCCGGGTGCTCGCGCCGGCGGAGCGCGCCCGCCATCTCGAGCGCTACCTCGAGTGGCTGCGCCGTCGCGACGGCGAGCCCGATGCCCGCGCGCGCACGCTCTCGCGCCGCGAGCTCGCCATGCAGGAGCTCGAGCGCACGAGCCTGCGCTGGCGGGGCGAGCTCGACGCCGACGGCTTCGCGCGCTGCATTGCGGGGTCCCGCCGCGAGCGACTCGACGCGCGCACGGAGTGGGTGCTCGCGGTGGCGCGCTCCAACGAGGGCGAGCGCTACGGCCTCGAGACCGAGCTGCGCCGCTACCTCGAGCGCGGCTACTTCCCGGGGGTCCCGAGCCAGGAGATCATGGTGCGGGTGATGCTGCAGGAGGCCTACCACTGCCGCATCCTGCGCGAGCTCTGGCGCACGGCCGGGGTCGACTTCGAGCCGGGCCCGCCCGCTTGGCCCTACCACGTGATGATGAGCCTGATCGCCTCGCTGCCGGCCTGGACGCGCTGGGTGCCGGTGATGGCGGGCGAGCTGGTGGGGACCAGCGCCTTCAAGGTGCTCCACGCGAACGTGTCGCTGTTCGCCGCCCAGCCGGAGGTGGAGACCCACTTCCGGACGCTGATCCGCGAGATCTGGGTCGACGAGGTCCTCCACGTCGCCTACCTGCGCGCAGTGCTGGGCCGGGCGGGCCTCCTCGCGGTGCGGGCGCTCCTGCCGGTGATCGCCGTGGGCGTCCTCTACGACGTGCCCCAGCTCCGCAAGCTGGGTTGCACGCCGGCAAAATGATCCAGGAGGCCCGCCGCGGCGTCGAGATTCCGTCGGAGATCGACTGGCTCGAGCCCGACGAGCCGCTCGCCTTCGGCGCGCTCCCCGTCCCGGAAGTCCAGCACCCCTGATAGCATGCGGCCGACGAGGGCCGCGTGGCGAACGCATGGAAAGAGGCGGTCGCGCCGCCTTGGCTCAAGTGGGCATCGCTCGTCGGAGGCGCGAGCTACCCCGCCTGGACCCTGCTCGCGCCGGAGGGCGCGCGGGATCCGCTCTGGGCGTGGTTCGCGGTGGCGGCCTTCTACGCGGTCTGCTCGGGCGCCGCGATCGTGCGCCGTCGCCAGCTCGAGCTCGCGTGGCTGGTCGCGCCCCAGCTCGCCTCCACGCTGCACCTGCACGTGCTGTTCGGTCTGAATCCCCACCAACCCTTCTACGCCTGCGCGGGCCTGCTGCAGGTGTTCACCTCGCTGCTCGTGCTCCAGGATCTGGCGCCCTTCTTCACCTACGCGTGCTTCGCGCTCGCCGCGAGCTCGTTGCCCTTCGTGCTGGGCGGCGGCCTGCCCGTCGTCTTCTACAGCGGCGGCGTGGCGTCGCTCGTCTACTTCGTGAGCCGCTCCGCACGCGACGCGCGCAGCGAGCGCCAGCGCGCCGGCGCGCACCTCGACGCCACGCGCGCCGAGCTCGCCCAGGAGAAGGCCGAGCGCCGGCGTCTGGAGGAGGAGCTGCAGCTCGCCCAACGCATGGACTCGCTGGGTCGGCTGGCGGGCGCCTTCGCGCACGAGTTCAACAACCAGCTGATGGCGATCCGCATCCACGCCGAGCTGCTCGAGCAGGCGCTCCCGACGGAGTCGGGGCTGCAGAAGGACCTGGAGCGCATCCAGGCCACGACGAGCTCCGCCGCGGATCTGACGGCGCGGCTGCTCGCATTCTCGCGCTCGCCGCGCAGCCCGGGCGATCGCGCCGACCTGTGCCGCGTGGTGCGCGAGAGTCTGGTGACGCTCCGCCACGTCATGTCCGAGAAGACGCCCGTCGCGAGCGTGCTCGCCGACGGCGCCTGCTTCGTGCCCGTCGACGCCAAGCAGCTCGACCAGGTGCTGCTGAACCTCGCCCTGAACGCGCGCGACGCGATGCGCGACGGCGGGACGCTGCGCATCGACGTCTCGCGCTGCGGGCGCAGCGAGGTCGAGCTCCCGATCGAGATGCCGAGCGAGCGCCTGGTCGTGCTCTCGGTCGCCGACAGCGGCTCGGGCATCGAGGAGTCTGTGCGCTCGAAGATCTTCGAGCCCTTCTTCACGACCAAGGCGGGCCAGGGCAACACCGGGCTCGGGCTCTCGGTGGTGTACGGCATCGTGAAGGAGTCCGGCGGCCACATCCGCGTCGAGAGCGAAGGCGGCCACGGCACGCGCTTCCAGATCTTCTGGCCCGAGCTCGCGAGCCAGGCGGAGAGCCGCGCGGCGCCGGAATTGCCCGCGGCCGCGCCCCCCTCGCGCGCGCGTGTGCTGCTCGTCGAGGACCAGGCGGCGCTGCGCGAGGGACTCGCGCGCTGGCTCGAGCGGCGGGGCTTTGCGGTGGTCGCGTGCGCCGACGCGGCCGCGGCGCTCGCCCACGCCGCGGAGGTCGACGTGCTGGCCTCGGACGTGGTGATGACCGGGATGGACGGCATCGAGCTGGTCGGGAAGCTCCGCGAGCGCGCGCCGGCGCTGCCCGCCGTGCTCTTCTCGGGGCAGCTCGACCATCTGGCCACGGCGAAGCGACAGCTCCCGGACGGCGTGCCGCTGCTCGAGAAGCCCTTCGACCCGGAGCTTCTGATCGCCGCGCTGGATGCCCAGCTCGGCCTGCGCCGCACGCCGGGCGGCGCTCACCAGGCGACGCCGTAGTCCTCGCCGAAGTCGCTGGCGCCCCCCCAAAGCGTGCCGTGCGCGGGGTCGAGCCAGATCGCGGTGAGCGGGCCCGAGGTCTTCGGGGCCGTGTCGACGCGGTAGCCCATGCCGCGGAGCGCCTCGAGCGTCGCGGCGGGCGTATCGGCGCGCAGGGTGATGCGCCCGGGCTCCGTGGCGTGGGCGCCGAAGGAGCTGTGCATCTGGTAGGAGACCAGGTTCGGCGCCTCGACCGCCTGCTGCACCGTCATGCCGAACTCGACCACGTTCAGGAAGAGCTGCAGCAGATTCTGGTCCTGGGTGTCGCCGCCCTGGACCGAGGCGGCCAGCAGCGGCCGGCCGTCCTTCAGCGCGAGCGTGGGCGAGAGCGTGGCGCGCGGCCGCTTCCCCGGCTCGAGCACGTTGAAGGGATTCATGCGGGGGTCGAGCACGAAGGACTGCATGCGCTGGGAGAGCCCGATGCCCGTCCGCCCCGCGATCACCGCGGGCAGCCAGGCGCCGCTGGGCGTGACCGACACCAGCCAGCCCTCGGCATCGGCAGCCTGGATCGAGGTGGTGCCGACGCGAAACGCCGCGTCGAAATCGAGGTGAACGGCCGCGCGCGGCGCCTCGAGCGGGGGCGGCGGCCAGGCGTCGAGCAGTGCGCGAAACGGGTTCGACGCCGCCCTGGAATGGGTAGGGATCGCCCGGCTTCACGTGCGCGTCGTTCCGCTGCCAGTCGATGCCCGCGTAGCGCTGCTTCGCATACTTCTTCGAGAGCAGCCCCGCGAGCGGCTCCTCGGGCGGGAACGCCGGGTCCCCGTAGTAGAAATCGCGGTCCGCGTAGGCCAGGTTCATCGCCTGGTAGAGCGTGTGGAGGTAGCGCGGCGTGTTGTAGCCGGCGCCCTTCAGATCCGCGTTCTCGAGCAGGTTCAACGCTTGCAGCATCACGGGGCCCTGCTGCCACGTGGAGAGCTTGTAGACGGTGATGCCGCGGTAGGTCGTGCTCACCGGCTCCTCGAGCTTCACGCGCCAGCGCGCGAGATCCTCCGCCGTGAAGAGGGCGCCCTGGGCGCGCGCGGCCAGGGCGAGCTCGCGCGCGATGTCGCCGGTGTAGATGCGCGCGTAGGCGGCCAGGATCGCCTCGCGGCGCGATTTCCCCGCCGCCAGCGCCTCGCGCTCCGCGGCGACGAGCTTCTCGAGCGTCGCCAAGAGGTCCGGTTGGCGGAAGATCTCGCCCGCGGCGGGCGCCGCGCGGCGCTCCGGGTGAGCGGGGTCGAGGTGCGGGAGCATCACGCGCCGCGAGTCGGGCCAGCGCTCCAGGAGCGCGCGGTTGCGCTCGATCGAGTCGGCGGTCTCCGCCTCGATCGGATAGCCCGCGGCGAGCTCCAAGGCGGGAGCCAGCACCTCGGCCAGCGAGAGGCGCCCCCACTCGGCGAGCATCACGAGGAGCCCGCCGGGGGTTCCGGGCGTGATCGCCGCCTCGGGGCCGACGTCGGGCGGGATGGCGAGGCCCTCGGCGCGGAAGTGCTCGAGGGTCGCGTCGCTTCCGGCGACCCCGAGCGCGTTCAGCGCCGTCACGCGGCGCGCGCGCGGATCGAAGACCAGCGCCTGGGTCTCGCCTCCCCAGGAGAGCACGTCCCACATCGTGGCGGTGGCGGCCAGCATCGCGCAGGCCGCGTCGACCGCGTTGCCGCCGCGCTGGAAGGTGAGCGCCCCCGCCGTGGCCGCGAGGGGCTTCCCCGTGATCGCCATCCAGCGCTGGCCGTGGAGCGGCGGCTTGTTGGTGTCGGCGGCGAGCGGGGCGGCGAGCCCCGCCCAGACCCAGACGGCGGCGAGCCAGCACCGGGCCCGCGCCACTCAGATTACCTTCTGCTCGCGCAGCGCCGCGATGCGCTCCCAGTCGTAGCCGAGCACATCCATCAGGATCTCCTCGGTGTGCTGGCCGAGCTCGGGCGCCGCCGTGCGCACGCTGCCCGGCGTGCGCGAGAGCTCCACCGGGATCCCCACCACGCGCGTCGGGCCGTGCTGGGGATGCTCGAGGTCCACGACATAGCGGTTCGCGAGCACCTGCGGGTCCTCGGGGAGATCGTCCACGCTGTTCACGATCGTGTAGATGTAGTCGCCCGCATCCTCGCGCAGGATGCGCAGCCACTCGGCGCGGGGCTTGCTGGCGAACACCGTGTCGATCAGGGCGACGCACTCCACCGCGTTGCGCGCGCGCGCGTGGAGATCCTTGAAGCGCTCGTCCGTCGCCAGCTCGGGCCGGCCGATCGCGCGCGCGAAGTCCGGCCAGTAGCGGTCGCTCTGCAGCATGGCGAGCGCGATCCACTTGCCGTCGGCGCAGCGGTAGTGGTTCCAGAGCGGATTGGCGGCGCGCGCGCGGAAGCTGCGCGGGAAGGCGAAGCCCGCCATCAGCTTCATCGAGAGCGAGAGGCCCTGCAGGAAGAGCATCGAGCCCAGGTGGGAGGCATTCACCTCCTGGCCCACGCCGAAGCGCTCGCGCGCGACGAGCGCGTTCAGGATCCCGTAGGCGAGCATCACGCCGCCCATCTGGTCGGCGATGCCGCCCGCGATGCCGAGCGGCGGCATGTCGGGCTCGCCCGTCGCGTTCATGATGCCCGAGCGCGCCAGGCCCAGGTGGTCGAAGGAGGGCTCGGCGGCCTCCGCGCCCTGCGGGCCGTAGCCCGTCGCGCTCGCGTAGATCAGCCGGGGGTTGTGCTGCGAGAGCGCCGCGTAGTCGATGCCGAGACGGCCGGCGACGCCCTTGCGGAAGTTCTGCACGAACACGTCGGCTCGCTTGGTGAGGTCGTAGAGCACCGCGCGCCCCTCGGGCCGGCTGAAGTCGAGGGTGATCGCGCGCTTGTTGCGGTTGTGCGACTCGAAGTACCAGTTCGGGCGGTCGGCGGCGCTCGAGCCGCCGGCGGCGAGCAGGTAGCGGCCGGGATCGCCGACGCCGGTCTGCTCGATCTTGATCACGTCGGCGCCCATGTCCGCCAGCATCGAGGTCGCGATCGGCCCCTGCTGCCAGATGGTCCAGTCGAGCACGCGAATGCCTTCGAGCGGCATGGGCATGGCGAATCCCTCACTGCAGGTAGTTGGTGCCGCCGAGCCGCGCGGCCTTGGGATCGATGCGCACGTGCACGACGGCGAGCTTGCCGGCGCCGAGCGCTCGCTCGAGCGCCGGGCGGATCTGCTCGGGGCGCTCCACGTACTCGGCGTGGGCGTCCACCATCTCGGCGATCTTCTCGTAGCGCGCCGGGAGCAGCGACGCGATGCGCGGCGAGCCGGGCGGCATGAAGGCGTCCTGGAGCATGTGGCCCGCGATGCCCTCGTTGTTCGCGACGATCAGCACCGGCGCGGCGCCCACGCGCACCGCGGTCTCGACGCACATCGCGGCCGCCCCGAAGGCGTAGTCGCCGAGCACCGCGACGCTGGGCTTGTCCGGGCGGGCGAGCTTCGCGCCGACGGCGTAGGGCGCGCCCACGCCCATGCAGCCCGTCGAGCCCGCGTTGAAGCGCGCGCGCGTCTCGTAGCTCGGCAGCATGGCGCGGCAGATGCCCATGATCATCTCGCCCTCTTCGGTGACCGTGGCGTCGCGCGGCAGCACCGACACGACCTCCTGGACGAGGCGATAGGGGTTGATCGGGATCGAGTCGTCGCGCAGCGCCTTGCCGGCGCTGGCCTCGTTGCGCTCGCGCTCGGCGCGGAGCGAGGAGAGCCACGCGCCGCCCACGCTGCGCAGCTTGCGGCGGGAGACGGCGGCGGCGAGCTGCTCGCAGGCGACGCCGCGTCGGCGACGATGCCGAGCGCCACGTCGGCGCCCGAGGTCAGCTCCTCGGCCTCGACGTCGATCTGCACGATCTTCACGCCGGTTGCGAAGCGCCGCCCCATCCCGAAGATCCAGTTGAAGCGGCCGCCGACCATCAGGATCACGTCGGCGTTCTTGAGCGCGTGGGAGCGCGCCGCGTTGGCGAAGTTCGGGTGATCGTCGGGCAGCGTGCCGCGCGCCATCGGCGAGGTGATGTAGGGGATGCCGAGGTCGACGAGCTGGCGAAGCCCCGGGCCGGCGTCCGCCCAGGCTGCGCCCTTCCCGATCAGGACGAGCGGGCGCTCGGCGCTCTCGAGCCAGTCCGCTGCGCGCGCGAGGGAGGCGGGATCGGGATGCGGGCGCGTGATCTCGGGCGCGTCGCGGAAGAGCACCTTCTCCTCGGGGACCTTGCGGCCGACCAGCTGACCCGGGAAGTCGAGGTAGACGCCGCCGGGCCGTCCCTCGAGCGCCTTCGCGAGCGCGAGGTGCACCCACTCGGCGATGCGCTCGGTCGCGTCGACCTGGCCCGTCCACTTGCAGAGGGGCTTCGCGGCGGCGACCTGGTTCAGCTCCTGGAAGGAGCCGAGCCCGAGCGAGCCGGCGAACGCCGAGCCGCCCAGCACGACGAGCGGCATGGCGCTCTCGGTCGCCACGTAGAGCGGTGTCAGGGCGTTGGTGAGGGCGGGGCCCGAGCCGACCACGAGCACGCCGGGCTTCTTCTTCTGCCAGCCCCAGGCGGACGCCATGAAGCCGCCGTTGATCTCGTGCCGGTTCCCGACGACGCGCAGCCCCTCCGACTGTCCTCCGCCGAAGACCTCGATCATCGGCCCGGCGACGACGCCGAAGATCGTGTCGACGCCCGCGCGCCGGAGCTGTCGGGCCGCGATCACTCCGCCGTTGATCTCCGCCATCTCTTTTCTCCTTGGGCCCGAGCTTACCCCGGGCGCGTGGGGGCGCGCGCTCAGCTCGGCGTGGTGCGCATGCGATCCATGGCGCCGCCGCTCCGCCACATGTAACAGCTGTCCGGAAAGCCTCCGCTCGTGAGCAGCGCCTGCGCCGCGGGATCCGCCGCGCGGCTCGGGACGGCGCGCGCTCCGGGCGCCAGGCGGTGCGAGAGCGCCGCCATGCACTGGATCAGGCCGGGGGCGAGATTCAGGAGCGCCTCGGTGACGAGCGCGCGGCGCGGACCTTCGGCGAGCGCGCTCACGCACGCGAAGACGCGCGGCGCCAGCCCGCGCAGGGCGGGGCCGCCCACGAGCGGCGCCAGCGCGGCGTCGAGGCTCTGCCAGTCGCCGGGCGCGCCGGCGGCGCGCTCACGGGTCTCGGCGCCGAGGGAGGTGAGTCGCAGGCCGGCGAGGGCGACCTCGGCGCGCAGCCGGACCTCGGACGCGCTGGCGATGCCGTCGGCGGGCTCGCGCGCCGCAGCCGGCGGAAGCAAGTGGTACTCGGCGAGCTGGATGGCGACCTCGATGCTGTCTTCGCTGCGCTCCAGGCCGTCGAGAAAGAGCACCTGCTTCGCGACGCGCTCGCCCGGCGCTCCGCGCGGGCGCCCGCTCCGCACGAGCACGCGCGGGAGCAGCGAGCCGATCGCCTGGCCGAGCGTCAGCAGATGGAGCAGCCGAGCGCGCCCCCGAAGATTCCCGCCAGGCGCTTCGGGAAGCCCGCATCGAAGGCGCTCCCCACCAGGGCCTGGAGGCGCGGCGCGGGATCGCGACAGCACTCGCCGCCGGTCTCGGGCGAGCGCTCCATCGCGACCACGGGCTGCCCGACCTCGAGCTGTGCGATGCGCCCGCTCGGCTCCTCCACCGAGCAGCGCCAGTGCATGTGATGAATGAAGCCCGCGGTCTGGAGCTCGCCGCCGAGCGGGAGCGCGCCGCCCTTGCGCAGGTCGAGGATGGTGCCCTCCACGCGCAGCGCGCTCGCGCTCTCCTCGCGCACCTCGATCGAGAGCGCGCGCGTATGCAGCGGCAGGACGGACAAGAGCCATGTCACCGAGGCGGGAGGCCCGCGGAGTACGGGACCGAGGAAGGGATGTAGCACGAGCCGGTATGCTCGGGGCGGGGAGGGCGTTGGCGATGCGGCGCTGGTCGAGGCTCGCGGGGCTCGCGCTGCTCTCGCTCGCCAGCGCAGGCCGCGCCGAGGCGCCCGCGCTGCGACTCGCCGCGGCGCCCGTGCTCCAGGACTCGGGCCTGCTCGGGGCGCTGCTGCCGGCCTTCACGCGCAGCCAGGGGCTCGCGGTGCGCGTGCTCCCGGCGCGCGCCGATCAGGCGGTGGAGCTCGCGCTGCGCGGCGAGGCCGACGTGTTGCTGACGGACGCGCCGGAGTCCGCCGAGCTGGTGGAGGCGGGCCAGGTCTTCGCGCGGCGCCTCGTGCTGCGCAGCGACCTCGTGATCGTCGGCCCCTTCGCCGACCCGGCCGGCGTGCGCGGCGCGGCGCGCGCCACGGTCGCCTTCGTGCAGATCGCGAACGAGCGCTCGGCGTTCCTCTCGGGCGGACCGGAGTCCGAGACTCTCCCGTACGAGGAGCGCGTGTGGTCCCAGGCCGGCCGCGACCCGAGCGCCGGGGCAGGGGGCTGGTACCGAACCCTCCCAGCCGGGCGCGCCCTGCTCGACTTCGCCGGCGAGTCGCGCGCCTACGCGCTGGTGGAGCGCGCTCGCTGGCTCGCGCAGAAGGACCGGCGCGTGCTGGACCTGCTGGTCGAGGGCGATCCCGGTCTCGCGCTCTCCTACGAGGTGCTCGTCGTGGCGAGCCTGAAGCACCCCGGCGTGCGCTCGGTCGAAGGCGAGCGCCTCGCCCAGTGGCTGGCGGGCGCCGGCGCGCGCGCGGCGATCGAGGCGTTCCGCATCGGGGGCAAGCCCGCCTTCTCGGCGCCCGCGCCCTGAGGGCGGTCAGCTCGAGGCCCCGGCCTCGCCCGCGAGCCGCGCGCGCACGACCTCCCAGGCGATCGGCAAGAGCGAAACCGCGATGATGCCGAGGATCACGAGCTGGAAGTAGCGCTGCACGAACGGCAGCGCGCCGAACTGGTGGCCCGCGATCAGGAACAGCAGCACCCAGGCGAAAGCGCCCGTGACGTTGTAGAGCGCGAACTCGCGGTAGGGCATGCGCCCGATGCCCGCCAGGAACGGCGCGAAGGTGCGCACGATCGGCACGAAGCGAGCGAGGAAGATGGTCTTCTTGCCGTGGCGGGCGTAGAACTCCTCGGTGCGCTTCACGTGCCGGGGATTCAGGAGGCGCGAGCGCTCCGTGAAGACCGCCGGCCCGAGGTAGGCGCCCGCCGCGTAGTTGGCGGCGTCGCCCAGGATCGCGGCGCAGACCAGCAGCGCGGCTGTCGGGACGAGCGAGAGCGGAGAGCCCGGCAGTGCGACCAGCGCCCCGCTGGCGAAGAGGAGCGAGTCGCCGGGCAGGAAGGGCGTGAGCACCAGGCCGGTCTCGCAGAACACCACCGCGAACAGCAGCAGATAGAGCCACGCCCCGAGGCTCTGGGCGAGCGCGACCAGGTGCACGTCCAGGTGGAGCGCGAAGTCGATCACAGTCGCCAGGGCTTCCATGCACTCTCTTTCGTGTCGCCGGACGCTCGCGCCGAGGGCCCACGAGGCTACTGGCCCATGCTCGCAAAGCCACCGGCGCCCAATTAGACTGACAGCTCGCGCCCCTGGAGTCGGCCCGTGATCGAGATTGCGCACGTATCGCGCTTGTACAAGCGCGGGGCCGACGAGGTTCACGCGCTCGAGGACGTGAGCCTCGCCATCGAGAAGGGCCGCTTCGTGGCGCTGATGGGGCCCTCGGGCTCGGGCAAGTCGACGCTGCTTGAACCTGCTCGCCGGCCTCGATCGGCCGAGCGCAGGGCGAGGTGAGCGTGGCCGGGCGCCGGCTCTCGGAGCTCTCCGAGGACGAGCTCGCCCGCTTCCGGGCCGAGCACCTGGGCTTCGTGTTCCAGTTCTTCAACCTGATCCCGGTGCTCTCGGCGCGCGAGAACGTGGAGCTCCCGCTCCTGCTCACGCACCTGTCGAAGGCGGAGCGCCGCGCGCCGCGCCGAGACCGCGCTGCGCATCGTGGGCCTGCGCCGAGCGCGCCGACCACCTGCCGGCCCAGCTCTCGGGCGGCGAGCAGCAGCGCGTCGCGATCGCGCGCGCGATCGTCTCCGATCCCGAGATCGTGGTCGGCGACGAGCCGACCGGCGACCTCGACGCGCAAGAACGCCGAGGAGGTGCTCGCGCCTGCTGCGCACGCTGAAGCAGGAGTTCGGCAAGACGGTCGTGATCGTCACCCACGATCCGCGCGCGCGTGAAGTACGTCGACCGCGGTCGTCCACCTCGACAAGGGCGTGCTCGACCGGCAGCGAGCCGGGCGGGAGCGCGCGCAGTGATCCGAGTTCCTGCCGCTCGTCGCGCGCAACCTCGGCCGCAACAAGCTGCGCAGCGCGCTCACCGGCGGCGCGATCCTGCTCGCGATCGCCCTGGTCTGCGTGCTGCGCACCATGCCCGCCGCCTTCGACGCGATCCTCATCGCGCATCGCCAACAACACGCGCATCTCGATCCACAACTCGGCGGGCATCGTCTACTCGATGCCCTACGCCTACCTGAACAAGGTGCGCGCGATCCCGGGCGTGGTCGGACGCGGTGAGCTGGATCTGGTTCGGCGGCGCGGTGGACGCCGACAAGGGCGTCACCTTCCCCAACTTCGCGGTCGACGCCGACCACGTCGGCGAGAGTCTACGAGGACTACGGCCTCGATCCGGACGAGCTCGCGGAGTTCATGCGCACGCGCGACGCCGCGCTCGTCGGCATCCGCGCGCTCGAGCACAACCGCTGGAAGCTCGGCGACACGGTGACGCTGCACAGCACGGTCTTCCCGGTGGAGCTCGAGTTCCGCATCGTCGGGACGATTCCCGGCAAGTGGCCAGCGCCTCGGCCCCGAGTGAAGCTGCCGATCTTCTGGTTCCAGCGCGACTACCTGGTCGAGGCGCTGCAGGCCAAGGGCATCGCGTTCGACTCGCTCGGGAACATCTGGGCGCGCGTCGACGACCCCGCCAAGGTGCCCGCGGTCATGGACGAGTCGACGCGCTGTTCCGCAACAGCGAGGCCGAGACGGCTCGCGAGACCGAGAAGTACTTCTTCGCGAGCTTCTTCTGGGCTCGCTGAGGGCTTCCTCGTGTGCTCATGGCGGTGACGCGGCCTGGTGACACTGTGCATCGTGTTCATCGCGGCCAATACCGCGAGCATCGCGATCCGCGAGCGCGCGCGGGAGATCGCGCTGCTCAAGGCGATCGGCTTCGGCCGCAACCGCTCTTCGCGCCGCTGCTCGGCGAGGCGACCTGCTGCGGCGCGCGCCGGACGCGATCGGGCGTGTTCGCCTCGCTGGCGCTCACCGGGGCGATCGCGGCCAGGGCGGGTGAATCCGGCGCTGGGGCCGCTCACCAGCTTCGCGGTCACGCCACCGTGATCGTGGCAGGGCCTCTTCTCGCGCTCGTCGTCGGGATCGTGTCGGGGTGGTGCCCGCGTGGGGCGCCTCGCGCCGCCGCGTGGTCGATGGCCCTGCGCGAGGCGTTCTGAGCGGCTCCCGCTCGGCTACGCGCTGCGCAGCCTGGCGCCGCGGCCCGCGCGCACGCGCTCTCGGTCGCGGTCGTGGCGCTGGTCATGGTCTCGACCGCGCTGCTGCTCGGGCCTGGTGTCGAGCCTGCGGCGCACGCTCGTCTCGAGCGGCGATCCGCTCAACCTGATCGTGCTGCGCAAGGGCTCGGACAACGACGGCTCGAGCCAGATCTCGCTCGCGGCGTACCAGTCGATCCGCTTCTTCGACGGCATCGCGCGCGACGCGGCGCGGCCAGCCCCTGGTCTCGCCGCAGCTCGTCGTGCAGCCGTTCTTCTACCGCGTCGACGGCGGCCGCGAGAACGTGCTGGTGCGCGGGCTCGAGCCGGTCGCGCTCGCGGTCCACCCGCGCGTCCGGATCAGCGCGGCCGCATGCTCCCGCCGTCGGCGCGAGGTGGTGGTCGGCAAGCCCTCGCCGACCGCTACCCGGGCGCAGCGCTCGGGCGGACGCTGCGCTTCGGGCGCGGACGCTGGCCGTGGTCGGGATCCTCGACGCGGGCGGCGCCTCGTTCGAGAGCGAGGTCTGGGTCGATGCACACCAGCTCGCGCGCGATGCGCAAGCGCTCGCTGCCCTACTCCGGCGTCCGCGTGCGCGCGGCCGCGGGCGCCGATCGCGACGCGCTCGACCGCCGCATCGGCGCGGACCCGCGCTGGGCGCTCGAGGCGAAGCGCGAGACCGACTACTACGCCGACCAGGCCGAGTCCTCGCGCACGCTCTTCGTGCTCGTCGTGCTGGTCGCCGTGCTCGCCGGCGTGGGCGCGGGCTTCGGCGCGGCCAACACGATGTACGCGTCGGTGCAGTCGCGCATCGCCGAGATCGGCACGCTGCGCGCGCTCGGCTTCTCGCGCGCGGCGTGATCCTGGCGAGCTTTCGGTGGAGTCGCTGGCGCTCGGGCTGCTCGGCTTCGCGCTGGGCGCGCCGCTCTCGCTCGCCGCCGCGGCGCTGGCTCGGCAGCGCGCTGCGCGGCATCGCGTTCGGCGCGTCGACCTTCACCAACAACGTCGTCGCGCTGCACATCGCCCCGCGAGACCTGGCCGTCGCGCTCGGTGCTCGCGCTCGCGATCGGCCTGCTCGCCGGCCTCGGGCCCGCGTGGCGCGCGGCGCACCTGCGCCCGATCGACGCGCTGCGCAGGGCGGGAGAGTGGCGTCAGGCCACCCCTGCGAGCGCGACGAGCTCGTCGGCGCTCAGAGATCGACGGCGCTGCGCCAGCCGATCCCGAGCCGCGCGAGCCGCGCTCGCGCTGCGGCGTCGCGCCGCGCTGGTCGCGCGCGCGGCGTCGCCCTCTGGCGCGCGACCGCCTGCTGCCCGATCCCGCGCGTCGACGTACGCGAGGTCTCGGCGGCCGGCGGCGCGCCGGGGCGGCGCGCCGAGGCGAGCCGTCGTGCTGCGGGCTCGGGCTACGTGGTGACGCGCAGCCAGTCATCTCGATCGGCTGCGCGTCCCGGTCGCATCGACGCGCTACCTGGTCGACGAGGCCGAGACGGTGACGCGGGGCAGCCCCTCGTCGCAGCTCGATACGACGCGACTACGAGGCGGCGCTCGACCGCGCGCGCGCGGCACTGGAGCTGGCACGCGCCAGGCCACGAGCTCGCCGACACGGAGCTGCGACGCCAGCGCGCGCTGCGCTCCGAGGACGTGGCGTCTCAGTCCACGCTCGAGTGAAGCGACAGCGAGGCGCGCGTGGCCCACGCCCAGGTGCACCAGGCCGAGAGCGCCTTGGTGGAGGCACAGGTCGCCCTCGACTACACGACGCTGCGCGCTCCGCGCGACGGCGTCGTGCTCGCGAAGCTGAAGGAGGTGGGCGAGATCGCCGTGCCCGGTGGCTTCGAGGGCGGCGGCGATCTGGTGCGCATGGCCGACCTCTCGGACCTGCGCGCCGAGCTCGACGTGAACGAGCTCGACCTCGGCAAGGTGCGGCTCGGCCAGCGCGCGGACGTGACACCCGACGCGTTCCCCGACAAGCACTTCGCCGCCGAGGTGGTGAAGCTCTATCCGCAGATCAACCGCCAGAAGGGCACGCTGAAGGTCGAGGTGCGGCTGCTCGAGCGCGACGAGTCGCTGCGGCCCGACTCGAGCGTGCGCATCTCGTTTCTCGCCGACGCCCCGAGCGCGGCCGACGGCACTGGCGCGCCGCAGCCCGTGATCACCATTCCGCGCGCCGCGCTGCACGACGGCGCGGTCTGGGTGGTGAGCGACGGTCGGCTGCGCTCCGCGCGCGTCAGCGTGGCGGGTGAGCGCGGCGACCGCTCGGTGGTAGGAAGCGGGCTCCTGGGCGGCGAGGCGGTGGTGGTCGAAGCCGACGGCGAGCTCGCCGAGGGCAAGCGGGTCGAGGTGCGCGCGGGCGGCGCGGACGGGGACGCTGGTTGAGTAAGTTGACGGCGAAGAGGGGACGCTGGTCGACTAAGTCACGTCCGCGCCGCTGGCCTGCTCAGCTCAGCTGACTTAGTCAACCAGCGTCCCCGGCCGTCAACTTACTCAGCCAGCGTCCCCGCTACTCGAGCGTGCAGCCGTGCTCGCGGTCGCCGCGCGCGACACGGGTGGCGAGGCCGAACGGAGCCCACGCGCGCACGCCATCGCCGCTCGCGAGCGGCTCCGATCCCACGCGCTCGAGCCCGAGGTCGCCGGGTAGGTCCGCGCGGCAGGCCGCGTAGTCGCGCCCGCCCAGCAGCACGCAGGAGCACACCTCCTTGGCGACGAAGCCCGCGCCTACCGCGCCCATGTCGACGAGCACCGGGTAGCTCACCGCGGCGATCACGAGCACGAGCCACACGACGAAGCCGACCACCCACTTCATCGCGCCCCTCCGACCGGAAACGCCTCGATCAGATCGGAGAGCGGCGCCGAGAGGCCCGCCCACTCCACCGCGTGCATCTCCCCGAGGCGCACCACCACGAGGTCGCGGCCCGGGACCACGATCACGTACTGGCCGGCGCTGCCGCTCATCATGAAGGCATCGATGCCCGCGCGCAGCGGGGCGAACTGGCCCGCGGCGGGCGCGGCGTTGATCCAGAGATGGGCGCCGAAGGTCCGGTTGTTGGGCGCCGGCGCCGGCGTGCGAGAGAAGTCGACCCAGCCCGCCGGCAGGACGCGGCGGCCCTCCCAGACACCGTCGCGCAGGAAGAGCAGTCCGAAGCGCGCCCAGTCGGGGGCCGCGGCCCAGGCGAAGGCGCCGCCGAAGGGTGTGCCCGCGCGGTCCTTCTCGACCACCAGCGAGCGCGCGCCGAGGGGCGTGGTGAGCTCGCTCGCGAGGAAGGCGTCGAAGTCGCCCGCGCGCTCGACCACGAGGCGCGCGAGCAGCTGGGTCGTGCCCGTGGAGTAGGCCCAGAGACGTGCCCGGCGGATGGGCGAGCGAGACGTCGGCGGCCCCGTGCGCGCTGTCTCCGGCGAGATCGCCGAACAGGAGCTGGCCGACGAAGCTGCGCGCTCCGCCGTCACCATCCGCGTTGTCGAGCCCGGTGGTCATCTGGAGCGCGTGGCGCACGCTGATCGCGCGCCGCGGATCGTCGGGGCGCGCGCGCCACTCCTTTGCGTCGAGGGGCTCGTCCAACGAGACGCGCCCCTCGCGCACGAGGATGCCGACCCACGCGTTCACGAGGCTCTTGGCGGCGGACCAGGAGCGGAAACGCGTGCCCGCGTCGAAGCCCGACGCGTAGCGCTCGACCACGAGGCGCCCGCTCTGCACGACGAGCACGGCGCGCGTGTCGGGCACACCCGCGGCGCTCTTGGACTGGAAGAGCCGCCCCAGCGCGGTCTCGATGGCGACGTGATCGCCGCTCGCGTCGCCGCGCGGCCAGCCGAGCGTGGGCCAGGGGACGCTCTGCGCCTGCCCGGGCAGCGGCGCCGGCCCGGCTGCCGCCCACGCGCCGCTCGCGAGCCCGAGCGCCGCGAGCCCGGCCAGCGCGCACGCGATCGCACCCCTCATCGCGGGAGATTCTGACACCGTCCGGGTCAGCTCGCTCCGAGGGTGCGCAGGTAGCCGAGCAGCGCCTTCAGGTGGTCGGGATGCTGGCCGAGCTCCGGAAAGCCGGGCATGCCGCTGCTCTTGCCCACAGCGGCGCCGCCCTCGACGACGATTCGCGAGAGGGTGGCGTCGTCCGCGCTGGGCGGGAGCTTGCGCAGATCGCTCGGCAGCGGGTTCATGCCCTCGGCGCCGTAGCCGTCGCCGGCTCCCTCCGCCCCGTGGCAGCTCGCACAGCGGTCCGCATAGAGGGCTGCGGGATTGGGCGGACCGGCGAGCGGGTCGGCGGAACGGCCGCAGCCCAGAACCGACGCCGCGAACGCGAGCCCTACGAGCGAGGAGCGTCGAGACACGCCTCAGAATTCTAGCGCCACACTCGTCGTCACGCGTTGCTCGGTGATGAGCGCGCGCTTGGTCATCGGACCTTCCCAGGCGAAGGAGATCGTCACGTGATCGGCGGCGCGCACGTGCGCGCCGATCCCGAAGGTGACGTAGTCGAGGCCGTCGGCGCCGGTGGTGCCGAGATTCAGGACGTCCGCACCCTCGAAGCGGCCGTAGATCGACTCGACTGCACCGACGGGAACCCACGGCACGCCGAGCGCCTGTCGGCCCGCCTTGGAGAGCGGTACCTCGAGCGAGCCGTCGCCGGACTCGACCCAGTGCATGCCCGAGAACTGGAGAAAAGTCGTCACGCGCGGCAGCAGCGGGTAGCCGAGATAGACGTGGTAGAAGAGCGCGCTCGACTGCGATTCGCCGAGGCCGAAAGCCCCGCCGAAGTCGCCCTGCAGCGCGAACTCTCCGAGGCGCACCGCGCCGGTGAGCGAGGGCAGGATTGCGCCGTCGCCTTCGCCCTGCAGCGTGTCGCGCGCGCCCGTGGGCGCCTCGTAGCGGAGCACGGCCGACACGATGCGGCCGGCCTCGCGATCCTGATAGATCGCGTACTTCAGGCCCGCCGCGAGGTTCATCCAGCCCTTCGTGTGGGGCAGGAGCGGATTGTCCGGCCGCTTCCACATGTAGCCGTCCTTGGTCGCGATCAGCGCGAGGCGGTCGGTGAGGGCGATTCGGATCTGCGCCGCCGCCACGTGCGCCTCGCCCCCTGCGAGGGCCGAGTCCTTCGGGAACTGGTGCCAGACGTAGTACGGATAGAGGCCGGTGGTGATGAACGGATCCTCGAACAGGTAGGGCTGCACGATCGGCTTCTCGAAGCCGGCGAAGCGCCCTTCGCGATCGCAGGAGAGGTCGGGCAGCCACTTCGCGCAGTCCTGGCCGAGCGCCGGCGTGGTCAGGCCGGCCAGCGCGAGCCCCACGACTCCGAACCAATGCTTTCGCGACGACATGCGGACCTCCTGGGCCGGGCGCTAGGCCGTACTCTCGGGCCCGCGCCGAATGCGATCGATCAACTCCTCCTCGCGCTGCTCGTGCGCGCGGAGCTCGGCGACGGCCGCGTCCAGGCGCGCCTCGCTCGCGAGCTCGCCCGCGAGCTGGCTCCGCACGCCGTCCATCGACGCGCGCACGCCGTCGTGCTGGCGCACCAGCTCGGCGAGCTCGGCGCCGAGCACCGGCGCGAGGCCGTGCAGCGCCGGGAAGTAGAGCGTCTCCTCCAGCGAGAGATGGGCCTCGAGCGCGTCCAGGAAGCGCTCGAAGGCCCGGCGCGCCGTGTGGGCGTCGCCGCGCGCGAGCGCGGCGCGCACGACGTCGCAGTGCTCGTCGAGCTGGCGGTGTTGCGAGGAGATGCGGGACGCCTCGCGTCCCATGCGCAGCGTGAGCCCTTCCTGCCGCAGACCCGACATTCGAGAGCGCTCCTCGCCCCTTGGCGACGCAACCGCCGTGCCAGCCTGCGCGCGCGTGCGCGCAGCGTTCGTCTCCGGGCTCGCGGCGCGGCGCCCCAGCTGCGCGCACGCCGCGAGGCGGCCGTCCTCGTCGCACCGGCACGTTCCGTGCTACGAGATGGGCCATGGACGAGCGAGCGCTGCGAGAGTCGCTCCAACGGCTGCGAGCCGAGCTGGAAGGCGCGAAGGGCGTGCCGCGGGATCTGCGCGGCGACCTCGAGCTCGCCATCGCAGACGTCGAGCGCTCCCTCGCGACCCCGGGCGAGCGACTCTCGGATCGCGTGAACACGCTCACGCTGCGCGCGGAGCTGCGGCATCCGGCGCTCGCCGAGGCGCTCTCCGGGCTCGCCGACGCGCTCTCCAGGATGGGCATCTGAGGGCTGCGGCTCTTGTCCCGCTGCTCGCCCTCGGCTGCGCCGGCTGGTGGGCGCCGAAGCCCGTGGCGCCGGGCATCGTCGGCGCCGTGCTCGAGGCGGGCGAGCCCGTCACGGTGGGAGTGGTCGAACGCCGCATCCGCCATCGCGAGAATCCGCGGCTCGGCTCCGAGGACCGGGCGACCCTCGACGAGCGCGGGCACTTCGCCTTCCCGCGCACTGCGCTCGAGGTGACGGCCAAGGAGTTCAGCAAGGACTACTCGCTCTCGCTCGTCCTCGTGCGGGGCGAGGAGCAGCGCCTGCTCTACCGCGAGGAGTACTCCCGCTTCGCCGTGCGCGACCAGCTCGACCTGCGCTGCGAGCTGGGACCGGTCGGCGACGCGCTGCCCTGCCATCCGCGACCATGAGCGCGGCGGTCGGCGAGCTCGAGCGCGTCACGCTGCGCGACGGCTCACACGCCGGGCTGCGGCCGATCACTCCCGAGGACCGCTCGGCGTTCCTCGCCTTTCACGCCGGCCTCTCGCCCGAGTCGCGCTACAACCGCTACTTCAGCGCCCACCTCCATCTGCGCGAGACGGAGCTGGCGCGCATCCTCGAGCCCGAGCCCGGCCGCGCCGGTGGACTGGTCGCCGAGCAGGCCGGAGCGCTCGTGGGCCACGCGACCTGGCACCGCCTCGCCGCCGAGCCCGACGCGGCCGAGGTGGCCTTCACGGTGAGCGACCGGCTCCACGGGCACGGGCTCGGCACGCTCCTCCTGCACGCGCTCGCGCGCTGGGCGGGCCGAGCGGGCATCGCGCGCTTCGTGGCGCACGTGCTGCCCCACAACCGCGAGATGCTCGCGGTGTTTCGGGACGCGGGCTACGAGGAGCACGCCCGCTTCGAGGACGGAGTCGTGCGGGTCGACCTCGGCCTCGCGCGCTGAGCGCTACTCGCCCTGCTCCGCGAGCCCGCGCAGCTCGCGCAGCCTCGCGGTCACGTCCGCGGGCAGGTCGATCCCCGCCGACCCGCCCCAGTCGAGGAAGGCCTGCTCCTCGAGGAGCGCATACGCGTCGCGCGCCACATCGCTCCCGGGCGCCTGGCGGATCGCGCTCTCGAGATACCACTCGGCCTGGGGTAGCTCGCGACCCACGTCGCTGCGCAGCTCTGCCGTCCCCAACAAGTAGCTCGCCTCGGCCGACTCGAGCGGCGCCGGAATCCCCGCGGCGAGCGCGCGGTGCAGGATGCTCGACGCGACGAGGTCGTGTACGAGGCCGGCGCGGTCGACGGGGTAGCGGCGCACGGCATCGCCGCGCAGCAGCACGTCCTTCGCCACCGCCACCGTGGGCGTCTGGGCGAGCGGAGCGAGGTCGACCAGGCCACGCCGCCAGCCGCCGACCAGCTCGGTCAGATAGGTGGGCATGCTGGGCCGCACGGCGAGGCTCGCGAGCCCGCGCTCGGCGCGCGCGAGGTCGCCTCGCACGCGGATCGCCACCACCAGGTACGTCTCGAGGACGCCCTCCAGGTCGAGGCGGGCCGGGCTCCACTCCGGCGACACGAGCAGCGCCTCGCAGGTCGCGAGCGCCGGCTCGAACTGTCGGGCCGCGATCAGCACGCGCAGGCGAGCGGCCGGCGCCATGCCCTCGGCCGCGCGCGCGAGGGGCTCGCCGGCCGGATGCGGGGCGAGGTCGGGCAGGCGCACGTGGCAACCCACGCAGTCGTTGGTGAGCTCGCGCAGCAGGAAGGCCGCCTCGGAGTAGCTGTGGTGCGCGAAGCGCTGCTCCACCTCGGCCGCGTCGGCGGCGAGGCGCTGGCTGAAGAACTGGAATGCCGGCGTGGGCTCGGAGCCGTGGGTCGTGAGCGCCGAGGCGTTGCCCCGGAGGCCGGCCAGCGCCGCGGCGAGCTCGCCGTGCAGGGCAGGGTCGGCGAAGCGGTCCGCGTCCTCGGCCGCCGGCAGCGCGATCGCCAGCGCCGAGACGATGCCGCCCATGCTCGCGCGCACTTCGGCGACCGTGGCAGTCGCCGCCGGCGGCGGCGCGGCGGCTGGCGCCGCGCAAGCCGTGGCGACCGCGCAGGCCCAGCACGAGAGGGCGAGTCGGCGCCCGAGTCGGATCGTCATGCGTTCTCCTCGGGCCCCGGGAGTGCAGGGCGCGTGCCAGGCGAAGTCGGGGCTGCGCAGGCGTCGGCGAGGCGGATTCCCCCAGCGTGGGGCGCTGCGTCTCGCCCTCCGCGGCCGCGCTCGACCCAGAGCGTGGCACGGTTCGTGCTCCGTGGACACTCCAGAACGGAGGTGTCGGATGTCCCAGTTCCGCGAGCGCCGCCGGAAGGGAACTGGTCGAAGGCTTTTTCAAAACGCACGTGGCAGTCTCCGTGCAGCTTGACCTGGGTCCAGGTGGCGATCTCGACCGGGACATCCGGAAGAGGCCGCAGCAGATGTTTTTCCGTTTCGGCAAACAGCGTCAGGGGTTTTTGCCGCGTGGTGCCGTGGATGCGGTTCCCGGCCGTTTCCATCACCCATTGACGCAACTGCGCGTTGGCGTCGGCCAGGGAGCGGAACTGCCGCAGGGGGACAAAGCGGTTCTTGACATATTTTACCCCGGCCTCCACTCGCCCTTTTTTCTGGGATCCCGCGGCGGACAGGGAGAGATCAAAAAACCGTAGCCCTCGGCCAGCTCCCCGTACGAGCGTTGCACTTCCGGGTCCCGGAAGCAGGCCCGGGTGATGGCGCACTTGGGGTTGTCGATGATCGCCTTGGCAGGCACGCCATTGAAGAACTCGAAAGCCCTTCGATGGCAGGAAAGCCAGGTGGAAACCTTCTGATCCGTGACGATCTCGGCGTACATGTGACGGCTGAAGCACAGGGTCATCACGAAGATCCAGGTCTGAACGCTTTGCCGGTGAAGGCGTCGGTGATGTCCGGCCCCTTGCCGAAATCGACCTGCACCGCTTCTCCGGGGGCAAAATCCAGAATGCAGGTGGCCTCGGGCTGATGGAGTTTCTAAGTTTGCTGAGCCAGACGACGGACGGAGGAGTAGCTCCCCGCAAATCCGAACTGATCCACCAGGGTCTGGTGAATCGTGGTCACAGCAGACGTTCCGCTCAACCCACGTGCGGATCTGCTCCTCGTACGCACGACTCAAAGACTGATGGGTGGGATTGTCATCATGTTGCTTCTTTCGTCAAAGCCATTACCAGAATCCTCGTCATCGGGAAGGGGCAACTCTTTATCAAGCCAGCCCTGCTGGCCGGCAATGGCCCGAACCTGCCGCATTTTATCCGACCCATCAGCTTTGCTCTGGGCAATGGTCCGGTCGCTTTCTCCCATACGCATACGATGAATCACTTGACGATACTGGAACATCTCGAACCTCCTGTTGCTCATGGCTAGATCCTCCCAGGTTGGTATGTTCCCGGGAGTCTACCCGATGTTGGCTCACATGGTCCGAGAGCCTTTTGAGACCCTATTACAAAGAATCAGCCCTGGGTGGCTCTATTACGGCGATCACCAACTGGCCCCATTGCGGCGATCATCAAGTGGCTCCATTGCGGCGATCACGGATTGGCACTATAGCACCGATCAATAACAGGAACCAAGAAAAAATGTTCTTTTACCTGTAAAGGACGTTTCTGCACGTCCTGTGGGAAGAAGTATACGGATGAATGGGTTCAGCGGACGGTAGATGAGCTCATCGATGTGCCCCATCGTCATCTGGTGCTTACCGTTGCGGAAGAACTTCGGGAGGTTCTTTTTTGGGCATCGTTCTTTGCTCAAGGTGATGATGGATAGCGCCGCCCAGACGGCCTTGGAAGTGCTTCAGAGTCAGAAGTCGGAGGCGGTTCCCGGGATTTTGGTCGTGGTGCACACCTTTGGGCGGGACTTGAAGTTCAACCCTCATGTCCATCTTTTGATGACGGAAGGGGGGTTGAGAGGGGGTCAATGGGAGCCCATTCCTTTTCTGCCTTATGCGCTGTTGCGCAAGAAGTGGCAGTATCATCTGTTGACGGAGATTAAGGGGCGCTGGGCCGAGAGCCGGGAGGATAGTCGGTTTATTGATCGACTCTTCAAGGATAATGTGCAGGGGTTTTACGTAAATGGGGAGAGTCAGATGACTTCTTCCCGGTATGCGGCGCGGTACATTGGGCGTTATATTGCCCGTCCGGCTTTGGCGGAACATAAGATTACGAGTTACGATGGTCAGGGGGTGACCTTTTGGTACGAGAGTCATGAAGAGAAGAGGAGGGTTTACCGGCGTTTGGAGGCGCGGGAGTTTATCGAGCGTTTGATTGATCACATTCCCCTCAAAGGGTTTAAGATGGTTCGTCATTATGGTCTCTATGCTCGGCGGAGCAAAGGGATTGCTTGGGAGATTCTGAGTAAGTGTCGTAATTTTCTGCAACAGAGTTTTGCCTTTTTGAGTGCTCCGGCCAAGGTTTTAGGCTGGAGGCAGAGGTTGATGCAGACCTTTGGCCAAGACCCATTGCGCTGTCCTCGTTGTGGGGAGGAGATGGAGCTTTGGCGGATCTGGCATCCGAGGTATGGGGACCTATTTGATTTGGGTCGAGACAGTCCTGGAGTGGAGTTATTCGATGAGAAAGATTCGGCGAAAGGAAAAGCCCAGGGGTTCCTGGAAGGTTCACGATGGGCAAGTCAGCTATCGTTGTTCCCAGTGTAACACTCATGAGGATATTCCTGCGGACGTGGTGAATTTCTTTGATGTCATGGACCCAGGTGATCCTTCCGTTCCTCCTCGCTTTCGCTGCGAGAAGTGCGGTGGGGTTATGTTACCGGTTTAAATTCGCCCGAAGGGCGCTTTGTTCCTACCCCGGTTAAACCCCTCCCAAAGAGGGGGGTTTTTTTATTTTGAGATTCTGGACTCACAAAGAGTGCGGGTGATACCATTTCTGGGGGTGAGGATTATGACTTGAAGTATGCAATAGGAAAAGCAGGGTCATTTCCGCCCCGGCCTTTGTATTTCGCCGGTTGAGAGAATTTACGTCTATGGATCAGAAATCTTTGAGGCCGTAGGATGGTATTGGGGCTTCTCTTCACCGGTTACTCCCTTTCGGCTCAAAAGCCGGCTTATTCCACGGTTACGCTCTTGGCCAAATTTCTTGGCTGGTCCACGTCCGTTCCCTTGAGAACGGCTACATTATAAGCCAGAAGCTGTAAGGGAACAGTTAAAAGGATCGGGGTAAGTAAAGGGTGAGTTTCCGGGACAAACAGCGTATCTTTGGCCTTGGAGGCGACCTCCTGACAGGTCGGGTTGGTCAGGGCAATGACTTTCCCATCCCGGGCCCGAACTTCTTCGATGTTGCTCAGGATCTTCTCGTAAGTCTGGCCTTTGGGAGCCAAAACCACCACCGGCATCTCCTCATCGATCAGGGCGATGGGCCCATGCTTCATCTCCCCCGCGGGATATCCTTCGGCATGAATGTAAGAGATTTCCTTCAACTTTAAAGCTCCCTCAAGGGCAATCGGGTAATTGATTCCCCGTCCCAAGTATAAGAAGTCTCGGGCATTCATGTATTTTTTGGAAAGCACTTCGATTTGCGGGTTCAAGTCCAGGGTCTGTTGAACCAGGTGGGGAACCTTCAATAATTCTTCCAGCATCTCTTTGATGGCCTGGTGACCGAGCCGTTTCTCTGGTTTCGGCCAGGTGCAGGGCTAAGAGAAAGAGCCCGACCAGCTGGGTGGTGAATGCTTTCGTCGAGGCCACGCCGATTTCGGGCCCGGCATGAGTGTAGAATACGCCGTCGGATTCACGGGCCAGGCTGCTGTCTACCACATTACAGATAGACAATGTCCGCATCCCTTTCCTTTTCCCTTCCCGGAAGGCGGCCAGCGTGTCCGTGGTCTCACCCGATTGAGAGAGGGCCAGCAGAAGCTCGTGAGGACCTACGATGGGGTCTCGGTAGCGAAACTCCGATCCCAAATCTACTTCAGTGGGAATCCGGGTCAGAGCTTCGATCATGAACTTCCCCACCAGGGCTGCATGGTAGGAAGTCCCGCAGGCCACGATGCATACCCGTCGAATTTCCTTCAAGGCTTTGGCGCTCAGGCCTGAATCCTTCAGGAAGATCCGACCTTCATCCAGAGAGACCCGACCCCTGACGGTATCCACAATGGCCCGGGGCTGCTCGAAGATCTCTTTGAGCATGAAATGCTTGAATCCGCCCTTCTCCGCCGTAACCGGATCCCAGAGAATCTCTTTGGACGGCCCTTTGCCGATCTTCACCTGCAAGCGTACTGATTCTGAATCCCTTATCCTGGACCACGGCCATCTCTCCGTCTTCCAGAAAGATCATCTTGCGGGTGTAGGGAAGAATGGCCGGTATGTCCGAAGCGACAAAATGTTCTTTATCTCCCAGCCCCAAAATCAAGGGGCTTTCCTTGCGGGCGGCGATCAGTTTATCTTTTTCCCCTTCGTAGAGCACCGCGATGGCATAAGACCCCTTTACCTGGAGCAAAGCCTGGCGGACCGCCTCTTCGAAGGTCGCCCCCTTGAAGAGATGCCGCTGAATGAGATGGCCCAGGATTTCTGTGTCCGTCTCCGACTTGAAGGTGTGGCCTTCGCGGGAGAGGAGCGCCTTGAGCGGCAGGTAGTTTTCAATGATCCCATTGTGTACGACTGCGACACCGCCAGCCTTGTGAGGATGGGCGTTGGTCTCCGAGGGTTTTCCGTGGGTTGCCCAGCGAGTGTGGCCGATCCCGAGGTTCCCGCTGAATTGTTCCCCTTCGGTCTTGCGCTCCAATTCCTTAAGCTTGCCCAGGGAACGACGAATCACCACCTTCCCCTCATGGAAGAGCGCTATCCCTGCCGAGTCATATCCCCGGTACTCCAGCCGCCGCAGCCCTTCCAGCAGCACTTCTTTGGTGTTTCGAGGTCCGATATAACCGATGATCCCGCACATAATTTAATTCCTTTCCACCGCAGAGGACGCAGGGTTAAAGAAACTTCCCAGCACCAAATTCCAGATATAATCCAAAATAAAAATTATCAATAACCAAAACCAGTGGATAGGAAAGGAAATCTTGCCCATTAAGGATCTTCGGAATCATGGAATTTAGGATTTTGAATTTTCATGATCGAAACTTATTTGGAATTTGGTGTTCTAAATAAATTCTCGACGTTCTCTGCGCTCTCTGCGGTAAAAAGTCTTTAGCCCCCGGGCTTGGACCGCTTTTTGTAATGGACCTGTTTGGCCTAGACATGGCCCAGGGGACTACCGTTTCCATTTGACCAGTCAAGTTCTATCTTTCCACTAGAAATCGATTGACTTCCGACTATAATCTATTAAAATGTATTTCTTCTTTTGCTCCACCAAATCTTTTAGGGAGGTCTGCTGAAAATTCCAAGCTCTCTCGGGGCTAATTTATAGAGGAAACCCAAATCGGTTTTTAGAATGTTTTCAATCTCCTTAACAAGCTCCCGATGTGTCGCCATGATCGATTTCTGATAAGCCATAAAACCTTCCTCCAAATTTATTCAAAGGTTTAGGTCTGGGATCCGGGATTATGGGGAAAAAGGTTGAGCCATGCCTTGGTTTCTTGGGTTAATTCGGTACCTTTAACCTTCTTGCCTGCTTCCAATATGTGAGCGGAGATAGCTAATCCGGGAGCCCCATGCAAGGAATCTATTTGTTTTAAGATATTTGTCCATGCTTCTCTTAATTTCGATCTGTCAAACTCGAATAAAATGATTATTTGATGAGCCCGTCCTTCCTTGTTATTGACATAAGGACCTTTTTTTGTTATGTGCTCAGGCAAGGGGGGCAACTGCGATAACTGTCTGGCACAATATCCAATGTTTTCTGGGGTGACTGAAAGGATACATTTGATAACCATTTGAATCTCCCATGGGGAAAGCCACTCTCTCCCATCTTACTTCTTCATTTAGGCGACAATGCAAAAAATGATCCAAAATCTTCAATAAGAATAAACCATGAATTTTATTGTTTTTCTAAAATTTAATTTATTAAGAGTGGAAGAAAATTTCCCTTTTCGCCCAATTTCTTTCCACTACGTAGGGAAATTTGGGAGGTACTTTTACTACAAGGCCATGGAGGTGATCTTGCAAAGGACACAGACATGAGGAGAGGATGAGGACGAAGGGGAAAGCATGAATCTCCCAGACGCTAAAAACTCACGGCCTCCTCGCAAACAGGGCCCACAAATTATCTTGACAGGGATGGAAGGAAAATAAATAATGGAAAACAGTGTATAAGTAACTAATGTTTAGTTGCATAAATTAGAGTATGATTTTTTGAGGCCTTTTGGGAAGACTTTCACTTTTCGCCATTCAAACGGAGCGGCATTGTCGTTATGGGCGGTAATGAATTGATCGATAGCCTCACGGACCTGACGAGGGGAACTAAAGCTACTTCCCCGAAGGGTTCGCCGGGTCAGCATGCTGAACCAAATCTCAATTTGATTCAACCAAGAAGCATGAGTGGGCGTATAGTGGAAATGTACGTTTTCATGCTGGGCCAGCCAACGGTCCGTCTTTGGTTTATGCGTCCTGAGGTTGTCCAGAACGACATGGATTTCTTTGCCCGGATAAGAGGCCACCACCTCATTCATAAACGCCAAAAACTCTCGGCGTCGTCGTCGCTGAAAATGCCCGGCCTGAACCAAACCCGTAGTCACCTCCAAAGCAGCAAAGAGCGTGGTCGTTCCGTGCCGCACGTATTCATGATTGTACCCTGTCAGCGCTTTTCCGTTGGGAAGGCGAAGCCAACCCTGAGCCCTTTCCAGGGCTTGAATGCCAGGTTTTTCGTCCATGCAAAGAACGATGGCATTTTCCGGGGGGTTCAAATAAAGCCCCACAATGTCCGACGCTTTAGGAGCAAATTGCGGATCGGTACTGATACACCAGCTTTGTCGCCTTTGCAGATGGATGCCATGTCGCTTCAAAACCCGCCAGACCTGATGTTTACTGACGTCTCCCAACCGATGGGCCACCAAGGAACCCGTCCAGGAGGCAAATCCTTTCGGAGGGGGACCATCCAAGTGTTGCCAAAATGCGACGTTCAGTGGCCGAGTTCGTATTGCTCCGGAGCTCCCTTGCGGGCAGCATCTCCAAGCCCATCGATTCCCTGGCGCGCAAAGCGCGTCCGCCATTTGCTGACTCGAGCAGAACGGGTTTTCAACTGCTTGGCAATCATCTTGTTGGTCTGGTTTTCAGCAGCCATCAGAATCATTTTGGCTCTTTCTACCATGCGATGTTCAGTCGTACCTGACCGAAACCAAGAAAGCAGGGTTTCTTTTTCCTGTTCACTAAGGTTTATCGGGGCTCCTTTCGGCCATGTATCTGTCCTCCTGGATCTGATTGGGCGTTTGATATTCCTGGAGGATAGGATAACATCATACGCTAATTTATGCAACTAAATACTAATACCAAAAGAAAAAGCAGGATATGTTACGTATAGCACCTACGAGTTTACAGTCTAGCATAGTCCTGAAGGCTAAGGATTATTGGTAGAAATCACGCATCCCGATGCGATAAATGGAAAGCACGAAATATGCGCGTCAAATAGCCTAAACTTTAAACCAGATGAACCAAACTCTCCGTTAATAAACCATCCAACCTGTTTCAAAGCCTTTGACGACGGACAACCACCGGGGGCAACTGTTTCTCGAAGGTTCCACAAACCCGCTGCCGTCGGGCGAAAACTTCGCCCGACGGCAGTTTGGGGTCGTGGAGTCGACGCTACATGGCTGTGGCCTTGATCAGGATGATCAGATCGTTGAAGTCGGGCTCGCCGGAACCGCCGGCACCATCGTCGAAAATCAGCGTCCAGCCGTTTTGGAAGTCGCCGCTCACGCTAACCCGCGGGTCGAACACGAGCGAGCTGGTTCCGGAAACTCCGGAGAGCACCTCGGCCTCGAGCTGGGTATTCGCGCCGAAGGCCAAGCCCCCATTGAGGTCGAACGAGCTGCCCGCGGTGGCGTAGCACCCATCGGTGAAGAGCGTCTCCAAGATCGGCGCAGTGATGACGAATTGGTTGCCGTGCGCTGCGCAACTACTGCTCACCAGGGTCACTTTCACCGTCGAGGGCACAGGGAGCGTGAGGACGCAGGCCGCCCCCCCCTGCACGCAGTTGAGGGTGGAGGCCGGCGGCGACACCGGGAGGCTCTGGGTATTCGTGCTGCTGAGCCCGTCACTCGTGACGGTGAGCGTGATGGTGAACGTCGTGACCGTCGTGACGCTGTAATGATGGACCGGCGGATTCTGCGCCGCGCTGGTCTGGCCATCGCCGAAGTCCCAGGCCCATGTAACCACGCTACCGGTGGCGGTGCTCTGGTCAACGAACGTGCAGTCGAGCGACACGCAGGTGACGCCGAAGTTCGCGGTCGGGGCACCTGGCGGGGCAGCAGTCACCGTTACTTGCTTGGTGACGTTGCCCGTCAAACCGAGGTTGTCGGTTACCGTCAGGGCGACGCTGTAGGTCCCGGCCGCCGCGAAGGTGTGCGTTGCGTTCTTGGTCGTGACCGCGGCGCTCTGGTCGCCGAACGTCCAGTTGTAGGCGGTGATCGAGCTGCCCACGTCATTGTCTGAGCTGGTGTTCGTGAAGCTGCAGGCAAGGTCTGTGCACGAAAAGGCGAAGTTGGCGTTCGGCGGTGTATCCAGGGTGACGTTGATGGAGACTTTGTCCGTGGCCCCGTTGTTGTCGGTCACGATGAGGGTGACCGTATACGTCCCCGCATTCGCGAACGTGTGGCGGGCGTCCTTTGTCGTGACGGCCGGGCTGTTATCGCCGAAGTTCCAGCTGTACGAGACGATGCTGCCGTCCGAGTCGCTGCTGCCGTCAGTGAAGGTACAGTCGAACTGCGTGCAGCTCGGCGAGAACGCCGCCTTGGGGGCGGGAATTCGGCGGCACGTTGGAGGAAGATGAGTCACCCCCACCTCCCCCCCCACAGCCGAAAACCCCCAGGAAAGGCAGAAGCAACAATGCTCGTAACCATTTACGTTTCATAGTGAGTTACCCCCTTAAAGCATAATGAAAAATATATCCAAACCTCGATTGCTGATTGAAATCTGCCCCTTCCAGGAAATTATGTCAACCGATGACTTCAGGAAGCACTGTTCCCCAGCGAGAAAGGGAAAATCAGGGCAGAAGGAAGAAGAAACCAGTTTTCTGTTAATAAGCTCCATTTCTTCTCTCTTATCGGCAAAAAATTAGCATACTTAAAAAGTTAGGGGAGGGATAAAGCCATTGCCTCATCGCCCTGGTTTTTCAGTGTTTCGGTGGGAATTCGGGGCTTTTACGAATGAGCTTTGATTTCCATTACGGGTTTCTTGGTTACTCTGGATTTGCTTTTCGAAACTATTCTGCCTTACCAGTCCCTTTTTTTGATAACAAAATACCCGACGCCTTTTTAGGCAGCACCAAACGCTTCCTTGAACCAATTCTTCGCTTGGCTATGCCATTTGTACTTATAGGTGCATAAATTAAAAAAATCATAACCTCCTCGCTCGGTGATTACTAATCGAAATCTACACCATTTGTCAAAACTTGTCACCTGACGATTTCAGGAAGGAAGTATTGACTTGGCTTGCCAATGTTCGTAAGATCAAATCGCCACTTTTTCTAGCCAAAACCTTTGGGCATATACCCGGCTTACTGTGCCCAAACTGTGCCCGTGAGCTTTTCTTTTGCCTTGATCTTGCCTGACTGCACCTAACTTTGATAAGTTGAGAAAATCCAGCGAATTCAAATATTTGTTTGTAATTGTGAGAGTTTAGAGAAAGGGTTAGCAAGGGCTTGAAAGGTTCCTAAGTCCAGCGCGTCTGCCAGTTCCGCCACTCTCGCGAAGAAGTGCCTAAAGTTCGAAACGCCTAAAGTGCTTAAAATAGAGTACTGCGGTGCCGAAAGACTGTCACGGGGCGTGCCCGGCTGACCAGCAGCATCTTCGTACGGAGGCACATTATCGTTGGAGTGCCTAAAGTAAAAGCGTCAGTGGTTAATATCAGCTTATTCTTTTGAGCTTTTTACCCCATTTTGTCAAACTTTGAAGTTCCTTACCTCTTCCGTATTAAAGCGGCCTACTTTTTCAAATCAATTCCGCAATCGAATCATTTTCCCTTCCACTGCGGGGTCCGTTTCTGAGAAAGGCGGAGATTCCCTCCTGTGCGTCTTCGGTCATGGCGTTGAGGGACATCATTTCTTTGGCATAATCGTAGGCCCCATGTTCTTCCAGCTCGATTTGGCGGTAGAAGGACTGCTTGCCCAGCGCCAGAGTCAGGGGACTGGCCTGGGCAATATGTTTGGCCAGGTTAGGGTTTCTTCGGCGAGGCGTTCGGCGGGAACGACCTTGTTCACCAGACCATAGCGCTCGGCCTCTTCGGCGGAGATCGGGCGGCCGGTGAAGAGCATTTCCAGGGCTCGCTTGCGGCCAACGGCCCGGGAGAGGGGCACCTGGGGGGTGTGGCAGAAGAGGCCGATGCGCACTCCCGGGGTGGCGAAGCGCGCTTCCTGGGAAGCTACAGCCAAATCACAGGTGGCCACCAGCTGGCAGCCCGCCGCCGTCGCCATGCCCTGAACCTGGGCGATGACCGGCTGGGGAAGGTCCCGGATGGCCTCCATCATTTCCGTGCAGGCATCGAAGATCGACCGGTAAAAGACCGCATCCCCCTCGAGCATCTCCGAAAGGTCGTGGCCGGAGGAAAAAACTGGCCCCTCGCCTGGATGATGACGACCCTGACCTGCTGGTCCTTTTTGATCGGCTTTCAGCAGGTCGATCATCTCGGCCATCAGGTTCATGGACAGGGCGTTTCTCTTTTCCGGACGGTTTAGGGTGATGAACCCGATGTCGTCTTCAACCTGGAATTTAATGTCCCGGTAATTCACGCGCGCTCTCCTCAGCAAAGTATCTTCCCGTTTCAGACGTTTACGGTCATACCCCCTTTTACCTTGGGAGTAGAATGGAACCGCGTAGGTCTGGGGGTCGGAATCCGGACCTTCAGTCTGGGCGGTCTTTTGACCCGCATGATTTTATCAGCCGGCTTTCTTGGTCAGGCGTTTGAATTTTTTGATCTTTTTTCTGAGCCGATGAAGAGCCTTTTTATCCTTGGACTGGGAGGAGTTTATCTTTCTCGGATCTCAACTGGCGGATCTGTTGTTTCAATACCTTCTTTTCGGTTTTGACCTTGGCTCCCGGTTTCTCCTCCTCCTTCTTCTTCGGGGTTTCTTTAACCTCTTCCCCCGTGGCTTTCTGAATGGCCGCGATGAGCTCTTCCTTCTTCATGGCATCGACGCCAGTGAGGTCAGGGTGGTTTTTGAGGGCATAGTCCCTTAACTCCGTGTCCGTCATCTTCTCCAGGTCTGCTATTTCCATTCGGGCCTCCTCCTTTGGGGACGTTTTCCAAATCCAACTGCTGCGCCTTTGTTTTATCGGAATTCCTTTGGTTTGTCAATTCCAAAGTCTGGTCCGAAGTTCGGAGTCCAGAGGTCGGGACATAAATTCGAATGCAGGAGATTGTTTGGCCACAGAGAGCACAGCGCGGCGAAGCCGCAACCAAACAAGAAATTTATTATCTCGCAGAGACCGCAGGGGCCACAGAGATTTATTAAATGTTTTTCGAATATATTTCTAAGCGCTTTCTCTGCGTTCCCTGTGAGCTCTGTGAGATCCATGGTTGTTTTTGGCTAAAATGTTTCGAATCCACGGGGTTTCCGGGGGACTGCGACCACCAGTTTCAAGCCCTGAGTTTCGGGTTAAAACCGGCCAATGGGCATGAAAAATATATTGCTCCTTTAATGGAATTCAGTATGATAGGGAACAGGCTGAGAATGGAAAGCGAGGAAATTCAGGAGGTAGGTCCATGCAGCGCTGGGAATACATGATTCGAAAAACAGATCTCAAGGCTCTGAACCAGGCTTCCCTGCTGGACCTCCAGCAGGTGAGGCTGACTGAATATGGAGAAGAAGGTTGGGAAATGGTCTCCGCTGTTCCTTCCCAGGACGGGGACTCCTTGATCATTTTCCTGAAGCGGCCGATGGAAGGACAATGAGAGAGTCGTTCATCGCGTAACGTGCATTTTTCGGCTTCTTCCAATCGCATAATAAAAATAAAGAAAATTGATAACCCCGGTGAGGATCAAACAGACAAACATAATCGGATAACTGGTCCTTTCAAGGACGAAGCCCATGATCATCGGACCCAGGCCCGCCCCCAAATCAGCCAGGGCTGTAAAAGTGGCCATGGCTGGACCTCTGGGCGAGACCTGCCTTCTCAATGACATGAATCGTTAAGAAGGGATAGAGAAAGGCCCATCCCGTTCCCAACATCACGGCAACGAGAATAAACATCGCGAGGGTGTTGGCGAAGGGAAGGATGGTTATGGCCATAACGATAATGGCCAGGCAAAGCGTGATCACTTTCTCTCGGTCATAGATATCCAATATCTTTCCGCCCAAAACACGACCCAACATGAGGGTAATGGCTAGGAAGATGAAGAAGATTCCGGGATTGGAAACCCCGTGCTTCAGGGCATACAGGGGGAAAAAGGCACACAAAGTCCCCCAGATAATGTTGAGCATGAAAGCGATGATGGCCGGGGGAAGCGCTTCCCGACTCAGAAAGGATTGGAGCCTTGAGGGATTCCTGTTCCAAGGGAATAGATTCCCTCTTTCTCAATTTCAAGGTCAGGTAGAAGGAGCATAACGATAGACCCGTACAGACCAGGAAAAGAACGGCGAAATTAAATCGATTGATGAGGAGCATTCCAAAGTACGGTCCCAAAGCAAAAGCCAGATTGTAGGATAAATAAAAGTAACTGATGAGCCGACCCCGATGAGCTTCAGGAGTTATATTGGCTAACAGGGTAAAAGAGGCGGTCGCAAAGAAGGCCAGTCCGATCCCATGAAAGACCCTCACGATCAAAAGGGGCCAAAAAGGAGGTGCGATAAGATAGGCAAGGCAGGAGAGGACGTAGAGAAGGGCTCCCGGCGATCATGAAGTTTCTTTCGGGGATGGTCAAAAGGGCTTTCCCCACGAAGGGACGGAGGATCAATGAGGAGACACTGAAAATTCCAACAAGAAAACCAATCTCCCCCTCCTTGGCTCCGAATCTTAAAAGATAGATCGGAATGGCTGGGATAAGAATGCAGAACACCGATGAGAAAACAAATTGGGCAAAGAAACTAAGGATGAAATCACGGCTTACGATCTTCTGCGTGGTCATATCTTGTAACCTGGCAGCGTATTCTTACAGACGAAGGTCCTTCATTTTTTCATCCGGTATAATAGCTTGACGCTCGGGTCGTCATTCCGGCGAACCCCGGATCGGGTCCGGGGCAGGCGCCGGGATCCAGTTATTTCAATCCCGCCGTTGGCGGGATGGACCCCGGCTTTCGCCCTGTACACCATGCGGTGCAGGGCTTTCGCCGGGGTGACGTTCCAAGAGACTTTTTACGGGATCAACTTATGCAAACGAAATCAATAAAGTGTCATTGCGAGGAACGGAGCGACGAAGCAATCCCGAGCAAAAACGAGATTGCCACGCCCTTCGGGCTCGCAATGACTGTAATGATAATTTTGTCGTTTGTATTAATTTGGAGATGATCCATTTTCCCTATCGTATCACAACCCGAAGGGTTTTGATTCAAAACCCGGATGGGAACCCAAATGGGAGCCTGGGGTTTGCCAGGATAATAACAGAGAAGCCCGCCGTTACGGCGCGCTTCTCTGCTTACAGGCCAGGCCGATTAGGAGTAAGTTTTGCCATCGGGCTTATTCGTGTTATAATTCCGGTAAGTTTACCTTGAACTGCGGCAGCTCTCAGTAAAGTGATAGGCCCCGCGCCGCTGGAGTCTGGACTCAATGAAGGTGAAAATCGAGGTCGAATTCAGCCCCGCTCTTTCAATCCCGTCTTTCCCTTGAACGCCAGACTTTAACGTTAGAGGAAGGCCGGTCTACCGTTAAGGATCTCTTTGACCGGTTGGCCCAGGAGCATGGAGGAAAAATCAGACCCCTCCTCTTCGACCCGAGGGAGGAGGAAATTTTAAGCGGCCTGATGGTCATGATCAACGATCGGATCTTCACCGGAAATGCCCTGAACCAGCAGGAAATCCGGCTCGGGGAGGGGGACAGGGTAAATTTGCTGTATTTTATGTCGGGAGGATGAAGTGAGCAGAAAGAGGGTCGGCTACTTTGAAAACCGGCAAGACCCGGAGAATATTTGCAGCCGTTGCCGGATGTGTGAATTGATCTGTGCCTTCCAGCACCATGGGGTGGGCAATCCTCGGCGCGCCCGGATTAAAGTGATCCTCCTTGGCCAAGGGGAGGACATACCGGTGACCTGCCTGAACTGCGAAGAGCCGCCCTGCATGAACATATGTCCCACGGGTGCCCTCTATCGCCCGGAGCCCGAGGGGATGGTGAAGGTTCGGGAGGATGTCTGTATCGGATGCGCGATGTGCGTAAATGTCTGTCCCGTCGGGGCCATGACCTTGGACCCCGTCGAAGGGGTTGCTGCCAAATGCGATCTCTGCCAGGGAGACCCCCAGTGCGTCCTCTACTGCCCGGCCAAGGTTCTCAAACTGACGGATGCCGGCCAAATGGCGCGGCACCGGATGAAGGGATTCGCCAAGTTCTTGCAGAGTGCCGGTGAGGATCATTAGATTTCCTGAGGGAAAGGGTTTGAGATGAGTACGTTCGCCGGAGGGTATGCCGGACAGATTCTCTATGTGGACCTGACCGACGGTTCGATCCAAAAGAAATCCCTGGAGCGGGATTTTGCCCTGAAGTACATCGGCGGCAGAGGGTTTCAGTTCGAGGATCTTGTGGGATGAACTGAAGCCGGGGATCGATCCACTTTCTCCGGACAACATCGTCATCTTCGCCGCCGGCCCATTGAACGGCACACCCACCCCTTCGGCCAGTCGCCTGATCGTGGCGGCCAAATCGCCCCTGACCGGAGCGCTGGGAGACGCGAGTTCCGGCGGCTACTGGGCTCCGGAGCTGAAGTATGCCGGGCTTTGATGCCATCGTGGTGAAAGGAATCAGCCCCGAACCCGTCTACCTCTGGGTCGAAGATGGGAAAGCCGAGACTGCGCCCGGCCAAACATCTCTGGGGCCAAAGATTCACACGAGTCGGCGAGCGTTTGAAGGAAGAGATCGGCGACGAGGACATCCATATCTGCGCCATCGGTCCGGGAGGGGAGAACCTGGTGCGCTATGCCTGCGTCCTCACCGACGAAGAGAGCGCGGCGGAAGGTGCGGCATCGGCGCGGTGATGGGTTCAAAGCGTCTGAAGGCCGTGGCCGTCCGCGGGCTCCCGCGATGTGCGCATTGCCGATCCGAAGCGCTTCAAGGAGGCCATGGATGCCTATCGTGAGACTCTGGAGGGAGAGGTCTGGACGGAGACCTTGCGCAGGTTGGGAACTCCCAATCTCGTGGCCCATCGCCAGAAGCTGGGCATCTGGGGGGCGAAGAACTTTCAAAGGGCGCAACGATCGAGGGATGGGAAAAGATCAGCGGCGAGACCTTCCGGGAGAAATTCCTGGTCAAGGTCATGGGGTGCATGGGCTGCATGGTGCGCTGCCGGAGGTATTCGGCCATCCAGAAGGACCCTTTGCGCCGACCTATACGAAAGGACCGGAATACGACACGATCAATGCCCTGGGGGCCAAGACCTATATCACCGATCCGGCGGTCATCCTCCGGGCCCATCATCTCTGTGACGAATACGGAATCGATGAGCAGACCGCCGGCTCTTCCATCGCCATGGCCATGGAGCTCTACGAGCGGGGCATTCTGAAAAAAGATCAGGTCGACGGCGTGGAGCTTGTCTTTGGCAACGGGGAGGCCCTTCTCCATTTTATCGAGAAGATTCCCTTTCGGAAAGGGGTTCGGAGATCTTCTGGCCGAGGGGACGAAGATCATGGGGGAACGGTTGAATGCCGATTATTACGCCATCCACGTCAAGGGTCTGGAGGTGGATGCACGCGATCCCCGGGGATCCGCCGACCCGGGCCCTCACCTACTCCGTGGCCACCCGAGGCTCCTGCCACCTTCGCGGGTTTCCCTACATCGACGAGTTCATCAAACCCGAGGAGGCAGAGGCCTTTTTCGGAACCCCTGCGGTCTCGCGTCTGGAGGCCCTGGAGGGAAAGGGAAAGATGGTCGCCTGGAGCGAAGACTGGGTCACCCTGGCCGATCTGATGGGGCTCTGCATGTTCGCCTGGTACCGGTCGCGCAGTTTCCCGATGCTGATCAAGCGGGGGCTGGAGCTGATGAATGAAACCCTTGTGGCGGTGACCGGACTCCCCATGACGCGCGAGGCTCTGCTCCGTTGCGGGGAACGCGTCTACAATGTGGAGAAGCTCTTCAACCTGCGCGAAGGGTTCGGGCGGGAGTCGGATTATCCGCCGCAGCGATTCTTCCAGGAGGAGACTCCTGACGGCCCGGACAAGGGAGCGAAGCTGAACCGGGCGGACTACGATCGGGTCCTGGATGATTACTATGAGGCCCGGGGCTGGGATAAGAAGACGGGGCTGCCGACCCCGCGGAAGCTGCGCGATTTGGGGCTGGCATGACCCGGAAAATTTTTTTCCGCCCCGAACGCTGCCTGATGTGTCTCTCCTGCGTTCTGTCTTGCCAGTTAAATTCTCTCGGGACCAGAGAGTCAACTGCCTTCCACCGGGAAAACCGCTGAAGAGGATTTGGCCCGTCTTTTCCCGCGGCACCCCCTGGATGTGGAGATGTCAGCAGTGTTCCTCGGCCCCGTGCGTTGAAGCCTGCATTTCCGGCAGCATCCGCCATAAAGAGGACGGAAAGGGGGTGCAGCATCGCCCCGAAACCTGTGTGGGATGCGGCTCCTGCCTGCTGGCCTGTCCCTTTAGCATCCCCACTTTAGATCGGGAAGGGGGAAAGATGAGCAAGTGCAATCTTTGCCCGGATGAACAAGTCCCCCCCTGCGTGAAAGCCTGCCAGAGTCAAGCCCTGGTCTTCCAGGAGGTCTCCAGATTCTCCTGGGGGAAAAAGAGGCGTTACCTGCTTCAGTCCAGGGGGACCCATGAACCCGGTTGATCGGGGGAGTCGGGAGTATCCTCCCTGCGGGTATGGCCTTTTAGGGCTCTGCTGTTCCGATTGCCTTCGGGGTCCCTGTCGAATCAGCCCCTTTGAAAAGACCCAAGCCCTTTGTGGAGCGGAATCTGACCTGCTGGTCGCAGGAAATCTTTGCCGACTTGCGGCCAAGGAATTCGTCCCGGTCCTGAAATCCTTCACCCAGGTTGTAGGCGAATTCAGGAAAAGGAGTGGCTTCCATTGCGCCTC
>CAVQTC010000013.1:0-16772 GCA_963716275.1 uncultured delta proteobacterium
TGGAACACCAGCACCGCGTACCTGTCCATGCCGGCGTGGATCGCCGCAATGTCTTCCGGCGAGAGCGGTTTGGTCAGGTTGAGGCCGTCGACCTCGGCGGCGAAACACGGACCGATCTGGCGGGCGGCGAAGGGCATATGATCCGAGCCTCCGAGACACTCCCTCTCCCGTCGAAACGGGAGAGGATCGGGGTGAGAGTTCAACGATCTGTCACGTCCAGACATCTGGACCACGCTGTCATGGGCGGGCCCACGCGGGGTCATGCAAGGGTTTCACCCCAAGTGGGCGACACGGGGCGCGATGTCCTCCATCAGGAGCCGCAGGCTCTCGTGGTCCCACCCGGCATCGTCCGAGTCGACCGTGATCGACAGGAGCGTGCCGAAGCCGCCGCTCTCCTCGTGGAGTTGGTGGATCTTGTCCGCGCACTCCTTGGGGTCCCCCACGATCCACACGTGGTCCATCAAGTAGTCGACGGTGACCGCCTCGTCGGGCATGAACGGCGTGAGCTTGGTCGACGCCATCTGGATCGTGCCCACGCGATTGGGAAGCTGATGCTGTTCGTAGTTCCGCCCGAGCACGGCCCGCGCCCGCTCGCGTGCGATGGCCGACGTCGGCGCGACGAGCACGTCGCGGGCGATGCGCCACTGGCTTCGCTTCGCCTCGCGGCCGGCGCTCGCGGCGCCGTCCTCGACGAGGCGCCAGTGGCCGGCGAGATAGGCCCGCGAGAGCAACGAGCTCGACATGGGAATGAAGCCTCGCGCGCCGGCCATGCGCATGGAATCGGACTTCGGCGTGCTGGCGGCGACCGCGACGGGCGGATGCGGGCGCTGGTAGGGCTTCATGTAGTATCCGCGGTCCTTCACGGGATCGAGGCTCGGCGTCTCGATGTCGAAGAAGCGGCCGTGGTACGCGAATCGGCCCTCCGACGCCCAGAGCTTGAGCACCACGTCGAGCACCTCGGCGGAGCGCGCGCGCACGGCCGCAGGGTCCGTGTGGTCCAACCCCAGCAGCGACAGGTCCGTGGGAATGCCGCCTCCCCCGATTCCCCACTGGAAGCGGCCGCGCGCCATGTGGTCGAGCATGGCGATGCGATGCGCCAGGTAGACGGGATGGTGCAGCGCGAGGAGGGTCACGCCGGTCCCGAGCATGATGTCCCGGGTCAACGCGAGCGCCTTCGCGAGCAGCAGATCGGGCGCGGGCGCGTTCTCCCAGCGCTCCGTCAGATGCTCGCCGATCCACACTTCACGAAAGCCGAGCCGATCGGCCAGGACGATCTGGTCGATGTCGCGGTCGTAGCAATCGGCGAACGCCCGATAGGGCGGGTGCAACGGCATCATGAAGAGGCCGAAGTGCATAGGATCGCCTCACGTCACCAGGTAGTGCTTCACGGCGGCCTCGTTCCAGGTGATCCCGCTTCCGGGCCGCGCCGGGATCAGGGCTCGCCCGTCGCGAATCTGGATGGGCTCGGCGACCACCGGCGCGGCCCAGTCGACGTATTCCAGCCAGTGGCGGGTCGGCGTCACTCCCAGCAGATGCGCGCTGTACTCCGGGAACAGGTGGCTCGACATCTCCATTCCGTAGGCGTGGGCGAGGCTCGACGCGCGCAGCCAGCCGGTGACGCCGCCGATGCGCTGGACGTCCGGCATGACGTAGTCCATGGCGCGCGCCTCCAGGGCTGCCTTGAGCTCGAACGTATCGACGAGATTCTCGCCGATCTGGAGCGGCGTCCGTAGCTCCGCCGCGATGCGAGCGCAGCCGGCGTAGTCGTCGTGACGGACGGGCTCCTCGATCCAGGCGAGCCCTTCGCCGTCGAGCACGCGGCCCCTCAGGATGGCCTCGTTTACCGTGAGGCGCTGGTTGAAATCGCTCATCACGAGGGCCCGGCCGCCCACGCGCTTCAGCACGGCTCGGGCGGCCGCGTCGCCACCTCGCCGATGCGGCGGATGTTCTCGTCCCGGTCGGCGGGCGAGAAGCCCAGGTTCTTGTTGAGGCCGTGGCGGACGTTGTCGCCGTCCAGCACGTAGGCGAGCTTGCCGCGCTTCACGAGCTCCGCTTCGAGCGCGACGGCCACGGTGGACTTGCCCGAGCCGGAGAGGCCGGTGAGCCAGATCGTGGCCCCGCGCTGGCCCAGCATGCGCTCGCGGTCCGTCCGCCCGACCTGACTCGCGTGCCAGGTGATGTTCGTCGCCCGCTGATCCGCCACGCAGCCCCCCTGGGCGGACGAAGCTAGCCGTCCCGGGGGCCCCGGGCGACGCCACGGCGCTGCGCGCGCTGCCGCTCGACCTCGGCGGCGATGCGCTCCGCGGCGACGTCGATCTCGGCGAGGGTCGTGAAGCGGCCGAGGCCGATGCGCAGCGAGGCGCGGATGCGCGCGAGCGGGAGGCCGAGCGCGACCAGCACGGGGCTGGGCTCGGGCTTCGCCGAGCTGCACGCCGAGCCCGTCGAGAGCGCGAGGTCGGGGAGCTTGGCGATCAGCGCGTCGGCCTCGACGCCCGGGAAGGCGATGTTCAGGTTGCCGGGCAGGCGCGCAGCGAGGGCGCCGTTCACGAGCAGCTCGCCCGCTGCGGCCTCGAGCCGCGCGAGCAGTCGATCGCGCAGCCGCGCCAGGCGCTCGGCCTCGCTCGCGCGCTCGGCCACGGCGAGCGACACCGCGCGCGCGAGACCCACCAGGAGCGGCGTCGGCAGCGTGCCCGAGCGCAGGCCGCGCTCCTGGCCGCCGCCGTGCACGAGCGGCGCGAGCGCCACGCGCTCGCCGCTCGCGCGCCGCCGTCGCACGTAGAGCGCGCCCACGCCCTTGGGTCCGTAGAGCTTGTGGCCGGAGATCGAGAGCAGGTCGATCCCCAGCGCGCCGACGTCGAGGGGCAGCTTGCCGACCGCTTGGGCCGCGTCGCAGTGGAAGAGCACGCCGGCTTCCTGACAGACGTGCGCGAGCTCGGCGAGCGGAGCCAACGTGCCGATCTCGCCATTCGCCGCCATCAGCGAGACGAGCGCCGTCTCGCGCGTGAGCGCCCGCGCGAGCGCCGACGGATCGAGGCGCCCCTCGCCGTCCACCGGGAGCACGGTCACAGCGGCGCCCTGCTTCGCGAGCGCGCGGCAGGTGTCGAGCACCGCCGGGTGCTCGGTGGCGGCGGTGACCAGGTGCGCCCCCGCGAGCCCGCGCGCGAGCAGGACGCCCTGGAGCGCGAGGTTGTCGCTCTCGGTGGCGCCGCTGGTGAAGACGATCTCGCGCGGATCCTGCGCGCCGATCGCGCGCGCCAGCTCCTCGCGCGCGGCCTCCACCGCCGCCTCGGCCCGCCAGCCGTAGCGGTGCGTGTGGCTCGCGGGGTTCCCGAAGTCGTCGCTCCAGTAGGGCCGCATGGCCGCCGCCACGCGCGGATCGAGCGGGGTGGTGGCGTGGTGGTCGAGATAGATCGGGGCGCGCCGCCCGCCGCCGCTAGGCGGCGAAGGACTGTCCGCACCCACAGGTGTTCTTGGCGTTGGGATTCTGGATCTTGAAGCCCGACTCCATCAGCGAGTCGACGTAGTCGAGCGCGGTTCCCACCAGGTAGAGCGCGCTCTTCTCGTCGATCACGACGCGCACGCCGTTGTCCTCGACCAGGTTGTCGCTGTCTTTCCACTGGCTGTCGAAGGAGAGCTGGTACTGGAGCCCCGAGCAGCCGCCCCCCACCACCTTCATGCGCAGCGCGTGGGTGCCGGTCTTGCCGTCGGCGTCGAGCAGGCGCTTGATCTGCGCCGCCGCGGACTCGGTCACCTGGATGAGCGCCATGGGAGGCCTCCTGACACCCGAAGCTAGCGGCCGCGGGCATATCGGACCAGCGCGGTGCTGATCGCCGAGGTCGAACGAAATCACGCAGATGGGCGGCACAGGTACAGGAAAATCTCGCGATTGCCCTTGGGGCCCGCGAGGCGCGACTCGGCCTGGCCGCGCGCGTCGTAGCCCAGCGCCTCGCCCGCTGCGCGCACGCGCGCCACTGCGGCCGCCCGGTCGGCGTCGTCGCGCACCACGCCGCCCTTCCCCACCCGCTCGCGCCCGACCTCGAACTGGGGCTTCACGAGCACGAGCAGCGCCGCCCGCGGCGCCGCGCGCGCGAGCGCGGGCAGCACCAGCGTCGCGGAGATGAAGGCGACGTCGACCACCGCGAGCTCGAGCTCCGCGTGGGGCGGCAGGTCCGCCGGATCGAGGAGCCGCGCGTTCGCGCCCTCGATCGCGACCACGCGCGGGTCGCCGCGCAGCCGCGCGTCGAGCTGGCCGCGCCCCACGTCCAGGGCGATCACGTGGGCGGCGCCGCTCTGGAGCAGGCAGTCGGTGAAGCCGCCGGTGGAGGCGCCCACGTCGAGGCAGTGGAGGCCGCGCACGTCGAGCGCGAGGTCCGCGAGCGCGCCCGCGAGCTTCTCGCCGCCGCGCGAGACGAAGCGGCGCTCGGGCGCGCGCAGCTCGAGAGCCGCGTCCTCGCGCACGCGCGTCCCGGGCTTGTCGACCCGAGCGCCCTCGACGAAGACGCGCCCGGCGAGGATCAGCGCCTGGGCGCGGCTGCGCGATTCGACCAGGGCGCGCGCGACGACCAGCTCGTCGAGGCGCGCTCTCGGGACGCGCGGCTTGCGCTCGCCGCCGGCCACGCGGTCCGCCACTCAGCGAGCGGCGAGCAGCTCGCGCACGGCGGCGACCAGGCCGGGCACGTCGAGGCCCTGCTGCGCGCGCTGCTTGGCGGGGCTGCCGTGCTCGATCAGGCAGTCGGGCAGCGCCAGCACACGAACCGGCAGCCGGACGCCCTCGCGCGCGAGCAGCTCGAGCACGGCGCTGCCGAAGCCGCCCGCGCTCGCGTGCTCTTCCACCGTGACGAGCGCGCGCACGCGGCGCGCCAGCGCGAGGATGCGCGCCTCGTCGAGGGGCTTGGCGAAGCGCGCGTTCAGCACCGCGCAGGAGATGCCGTCGGCGGCGAGCTCGGCGCCGGCCTCGTCGGCGGGATGCGCGAAGATGCCGTAGGCGATGATCGCCGCGTCGCCGCCGTCGCGCAGCAGCTCGGCCTCGCCGATCGGAATCGGCTTGATGTCGGGATCCATGGGGACCCCGAAGCCCTCGCCGCGCGGATAGCGCACCGCCGCAGGCCCCGGGTACTCGACGGCGCTGCGCAGCATGTGCTGGAGCTCGTTCTCGTCTTTGGGCGCGAGGCAGATCATGTTGGGAAGCGTGCGCAGATAGGCGATGTCGTAGAGACCCTGATGGGTCGCGCCGTCCGCTCCGACGAGCCCCGCCCGATCCATGGCGAAGGTGACGTCGAGGTTCTGGATGCAGACGTCGTGCACGACCTGGTCGTAGGCGCGCTGCAGGAAGGTCGAGTAGATCGCCGCAACCGGCTTCATGCCCTCGCTCGCGAGGCCGGCTGCGAAGGTGACCGCGTGCTGCTCGGCGATGCCGACGTCGTAGAAGCGGCTCGGAAACTCGCGTTGGAAGAGGTCCAGGCTGGTGCCGTCCGCCATCGCCGCGGTGATGCCCACGATGCGCGGGTCCTGGCGCGCCAGCCGGATCAGCGTGTCCGCGAACACGCGCTGGTACTTGGGCGGCCCCGGCTTGCTCGGGTGGAACTTGCCCGACTCGACGTCGAAGGGATTCACGCCGTGGTACTTGAACGGATCGTTCTGCGCGGGCTCGTAGCCGTAGCCCTTGGCGGTGAGCGCGTGCACGAGAATCGGGCCGTCGCCCGCGCGCAGCATCGCCTTCACGTTCTCGAAGGTCTCGAGCACCACCTCCACGCGGTGGCCCTGGATGGGCCCCACGTACTTGAAGCTCAGCGCCTCGAACAAGAGGCCCGGCGAGAAGAAGACCTTGAGCGACTCTTCCGCCTTCTGCGCCCAGTGCAGCATGTCGCCGGGCAGCGAGGTCAGGAACTCCTTCGCCCAGCCCTTCATGCGGCGCACCATCGGCGCGGAGAGCTTGCGCGAGAGATACGAGGAGAGCGCGCCCACGTTGGGCGAGATCGACATCTCGTTGTCGTTGAGCACCACGACGAGGTTCTTCTGCTTGAGATCGCCCGCGTGGTTCAGAGCCTCGAAGGCCATGCCGGCGGTCATGCCGCCGTCGCCGATCACGGCGATCGCCAGGTTCGGGCGGCCCTGGTGCTGCATGGCGCGGGCCATGCCGAGCGCCGCGGAGATCGAGGTGCCGGCGTGGCCTGCGCCGAAGTGGTCGTAGCTCGATTCGCTGCGGCGCAGGAACTTGCCGATGCCGCCCTCCTGGCCGATGCGATCGAAGCCCGCGCGCCGGCCGGTGAGCAGCTTGTGCGCGTAGGCCTGATGACCCACGTCGAAGACGACGCGGTCGCGCGGCGTGTCGAACACGTAGTGCAGCGCCGTGATCAGCTCGACCGCGCCGAGGCTCGAGGCCAGGTGGCCGCCCGTGCGCGCCACGCGCTCGACGATCTCCGCGCGCAGCGCGCGCGCCACCGCCGGGAGCTGTTCGCGCGGGAGGCGCCGCAGATCCTCGGGCGTCGCGATCCCGTCGAGGAGCGCGCGCTCCTCGCTGCGGGTCGCGTCGTTCGCGCTCACGCCGCCCTCCGCACGGCCCGGCGCGCGAGCTCGCGCAGGGCCTCCGCCCCGGTCCCGAGGGGCTCGAGGCGCGCGAGGGCGCTCGCCAGCAGCGCCTCAGCGCGCTCCCGCGCCCGGGCTGCGCCGAGCGCGCTCACCAGCGAGCAGGCGTCGTCGCCCCCGGCGTCGAGCAGGTCGTCGGCGATCTGGAAGGCCACCCCGATCTCTTCGCCGAAACGGGCGAGCTCCGCCAGATGCTCTGCCCCGCGCCCGGCGAGACGCGCCCCACAGGCGATGGAGGCGGCGATCAACGCGGCCGACTTGCGGCGGTGCACGGACTCGACCCGCGCGGCGCTGGCGTCGCCCTGCGCGGCGAAGGCGAGATCGTCCGCCTGGCCGCCCACCAGCTGGCGCGAGCCCGCGGCGAACGCGAGGGTGCGCGTGCACCAGGCGACCGCCTCGGCGCCACGGCTGCCTTCGGCATCGGCCAGCACCTCGAAGGCGAGCGCGAGCAGGGCGTCGCCCGGCCAGGACGGCGGTGGCCTCGCCGTAGGCCTTGTGCACCGTCGGGCGCCCGCGCCGGACGTCGTCGTCGTCCATGCAGGGCAGATCGTCGTGGATCAGCGAGTAGGTGTGCACGAGCTCGACGGCAGCCGCGGCGGGCAGCGCCTCGCCCGCCTTCCCGCCCAGCGCCTCACAGCCTGCGAACGCGAGAGCCGGCCGCAGGCGCTTCCCGCCCGGGAAGACCAGGTGTCGCATCGCGCCGTGCAGGGCTGCCGGCGGCTCCGCGGCCGCGGGCAGGCGCCCGTCGAGGTAACGGTCCACCCAGCTCGTGCGCTCGGCGAGCCACGCAAGACGGATCCATCAGCGCTCGACGTCTTCGTCGCCGGTCTCGGCCTGCCCCGGGTCGAAGGGCTCGCTGCGCAGGCCGGAGCCGTCGCGCACCAGGACCTCGATGCGCCGCTCCGCCGCTTCGAGCTGGCCCGCGCAGCGCCGCGAGAGCGCCACGCCCTCCTCGAAGCGCGCGAGCGCCTCTTCGAGGGGCAGCTCGCCCGCCTCCAGGCGGTCCACGATGGCCTCGAGGCGCTCGAGCGCGGCTTCGAAGGAGAGCTCCTCGGCGTTCGCGCTGCGTGCCATGCCGGCAATCTTAACCATCTCCGCGCCAGGGTGGCGGCGAAGCTCACGTCTTCTCAGGAGCTGTCGGAAGCACGCGGCTTACGCTGGCCTCGAGCTCGCCGCGCGCGAGCCGCAGCGAGAGCGCGTCCCCGGGCGCGACGCTCGCCGCGTCGCGCAGGATCGCGCCGTCGGGCCCGCGCGCCAGGGCGAAGCCGCGCCCGAGCACGGCCAAGGGCGAGAGCGCGTCGAGCCGCGCCGCGGCCGTGGCGAGCGCCGCGCGCGCCCGCGCTACGCGCCCGCGCGCCGCGGGCCCGAGCCGCTCGGCCGCCGCTTGCGTGCGAACCCCGGACGCGCGCGCGAGCCCGGCCCCCGCCACCCCGAGCGAGCGGGCGAGGCCTGCGAGGCGAGCCCGCCGCGCGGCGAGCCGCGCCGTCGGCGCCTGGGCGCGGAGCGCGCGGTCGAGAGCGGCGAGGCGCGCGCGGCGTGCGGCGCTACGGGTAGCGGTCGCGCGCGTGAGCGAGCGCCAGCGCGCGGTCAGCTCGGCTGCGACGGCGCCTCGCTCGGGCAGCGCCAGCTCGGCGGCGGCGGAGGGCGTCGGCGCCCGCGCGTCGGCCGCGAGGTCCGCGATCGTCACGTCCACCTCGTGGCCGACGCCGGCGACCACCGGCAACGGACAGGCGCGAATCGCGCGCGCGAGCAGCTCGCTGTTAAAGGCGAGCAGATCCTCGAGCGAGCCGCCGCCGCGCACGAGCAGGATCACGTCCACGCCGGGCGCGCGTGCGAGCGCGGCCAGCGCCTGGGCGATCTCCTCGTCGGCGCGCTCGCCCTGCACGCGCGTCGGCGCGAGCAGGATCGGCGTCGCCGGGAAGCGCCGCGCGGCGACGTGCAGCACGTCGTGGAGCGCCGCCCCGCTGGGCGAGGTGACGACGCCGAGCCGGCGCGGGAAGGCCGGCAGCGCGCGCTTGCGCGCGGGGTCGAAGAGGCCCTCGGCCTGGAGCCGCGTGCGCAGCTGCTCGAAGGCCAGCTGGAGCGCCCCGCGGCCGCGGGGCTCGAGCTGGCGCACGACGAGCTGGAGATCGCCGCGCGGGCCGTAGACCGTGAGCTCGCCGCCCGCCACGACCTCGAGCCCCTCCTCAGGGTCGAAGGGGATGCGGACCGCGTTGCCGCGGAACAGCACGGCGCGCAGCTGGGCCGCGTCGTCCTTCAGCGTGAAGTAGGCGTGCCCCGAGCCCGCGCGCCGCAGGTTGCTGATCTCGCCCACCACCCAGACGACGCCGAGCTCCTCGACCAGCTCGCGCACGCCGCCCACGAGCTCGGCCACGCGCAGCACGCGGCGTGAAGCGAACGACCGGCGCGGCTCGAGGACGGTCACCGCGCGCTCAGTGCGGCGTGGGGCCGGCCGTGCGCTCGCCCCCGCTCGGCCGGCCCGCCTGAAGTCCGTCGAAGTACGTCCAGCTCTTCAGCACCTCGACTGCCCGCGCGAGCTGAACATCCGGGGCGGCCTCCGCCGGGCCCGCGGCGGGCGTCTCCGCGGCGAGATGGCCAGCGAGATCGCGCTCGCGGGGCCCGTCGCGGGGCGGCGCCGGCACGCTCGCCACGTCCTCGCGCACGACGATGTCGGGCTTCACGCCCACCTCCTGGATCGAGCGTCCGAGCGGCGTGTAGTAGCGCGCCGTGGTGAGCCGCAGGCCCGAGTTGCCGGGCAGCTCGAACACGGTCTGCACCGAGCCCTTGCCGAAGGTCTGCTCGCCGACGATCAGCGCGCGCTTCCGATCCTGGAGCGCGCCCGCCACGATCTCGGAGGCACTCGCGCTCCCGCCGTTCACGAGCACGGCGAGCGGGAACTCCGCCTCGCCGTCGGGCTTCGCTGCGTAGCTCTGCACCTGGCTCGCGACGCGCCCCTGGGTCGAGACGATCGGCCCGCTGGCCAGCCAGAGGTCGGCGACGGCCACGGCCTGATCGAGCAGACCGCCCGGGTTGTCGCGCAGATCGAGCACCAGGCCGGCGAGCCTGCCGCCGCTCTCCCGGATCAGGCGCGCCTGCTGCGCGCGCAGGTCTTGCGCCGTGCCCTCCTGGAACTGCGCGATGCGCAGGTAGCCGTAGCCCGGCTCGAGCAGCCGCCCGCGCACCGAGGGCACCTTCACGATCGCCCGCTTCAGCGTGTAGGGCTCGGGCTGCTCGAAGCCCTCGCGCATGAGCTTCAACGTCACTGCGCTGCCCAGCGGGCCGCGCATCACCTCGACGGCCTCGTAGACCTCCATGCCCTTGGTCGCGCGGCACGGCGCGCTCCACTCGCGCGGCGGGTCCGTCGGGCAGACCTCGACGATCAGGTCGCGAGGCCGCACGCCCGCCCGCGCAGCCGGCGAGCCCTCGAAGGGAGCGATTACCTCGATCACGCCGTCGGCATTGCGCGCGATCTCGAGGCCCACGCCGTGGAACTCGCCGCGCGTGTCGCTCTGCAGCTCCTCGTTGGCCTCGGCGTCCAGGTAGGACGAGTGCGGATCGAGCTCGGCGAGCATCCCCCGCACCGCGCCGCGCACGAGCGTCGATTCGTTCACGGGATCGACGTAGTTGTCGCGCACCAGGCGCAGGACCGCGCTGAACACGGACAGATCCTCGTAGGGCGCCGCGCTCGAGCGCTGGCCCGCGACGACGACGACCGCGGCCGCGCTGGCGACGCCCGCGAGGAAGCCCAGGAGAAAACGGGAAGGCTTCGGCACGCCGCACTCCGATCCCGACCGAGAGGGAGGCAAGTTAGCGATCAGGGCTCCGGGCATCATTCGCGGAGGCGACTGAACCTCCGGACCGGTACCGAGGGGGCGCCGGTCGTGGGCAGCAAGCGGCGGCCGCGCGCCCACGAGAATCGGAGGCGCGCGCAGCCGCCGCGCGCAGCGAGCCGCAGGCGAGCGGAGCTCGCAAAGACTCGCATCAAGGCTCTGCGGGCATTCTCAGCCACTGGCCCGGATCGATGGCCTCGCTGCCCTTGCGGATCTCGAAGTAGAGGCGCGGGCCGGACAGCGAGCCGGTCTCGCCCGCGCTCCCGATCTTGTCGCCGGCGGCGAGGCGCTGACCGACCTTGACGTCGATCGCGTCGAGGTGTCCGTTGACCGTGAAGTAGCCATCGCCGTGGTCGAGAATCACCATGCGGCCGTAGCCCCGGAACCAGTCGGCGAAGCGCACCTCGCCCGCCGCCACCGCGTAGACCGGCTCGCCCACCGTGACCGCGAAGTCGACGCCCTTCTGGAAGGTCTGCGTCCGGTACTCGGAGTCGATCACCTTGCCGAAGCGGCGGAGCAGGCGCCCAGCGACGGGCGGGGCGAGCTGTCCGCGCTGGGTCTCGAACCCGGCGGTGCCCGGCGCGGGCGCAGGAGCCGGCGTGCTCTCGATCACGGCCAGCGTGCGCTCGAGCTCCCGCGCCGCCGCCTCGAGCTCGTTCATCACGGCGCGCTCGCGCGCCTGGTCGCGCCGCGTGCGCTCGAGGAGCTCGCGCTTGCCGCGGCGCTCCGCGTCGAGGTCGCGGCGGCGCTCCACCAACGTCGCACGCGCCTGATCGCGCTGGGTCGCGGCCTCGGCGGCTGCGACCCGCGCCTGCTCGAGCGCCGCCCGCTCGGCGCGCGCCCGCTCGAGCAGCGCCTGGTCCTGGTCGAACAGGCGCTGCAAGAGGTTGATGCGCAGGATGCGATCGCGCAGGCTGCCCGGCGCGAAGACCAGCGCGAGGGGGCCCGCCTCGCCCGCTTTGTAGAGCGCGACGGCGCGCCCGTTGAGCAGCGCCTGGGTGCGCGCCACCTCCCGCTCGAGGACGCCGCGCTGCTCTTCGAGCGTCGCCAAGCGGGCCGCCGCGTCGCGGGCGGCCGCCTCGGCGCGCGTCACCTCGCGCGCGAGCGCGCGCGCGGCCGCGTCCACGGCCTCGATCGCGTCGAAGATGCCCTGCTCCTGCCGCTCGTAGGCCTGCACGCGCGCGCGCCGCTCCTCGATCGCCTGGTGCAGCGCGGCGAGCTCGTCGCTCGGCGGCTGTGCGCGCACTGCTCCGGGGGCGAGCGCAAACGCGAGCGCGAGCGCCGCGCGCAGCCGCGCGCCCGGGCGCCGCATCTCACGCCCCCTCGCGGCTCTGCCAGAGCGCGCCCGCCGAGCCGACCAGACCCAAGGCCGCGCCGGCCGCCACGAGGCGGAGCGCGCCCGCGAGCGAGAGAAACGCGGGCGTGGTGTCGCCGATCAGGAGCAGCAGGCCGCCGCGCAGAGCGGGCATCAGGCCCGAGAAGCCCGCGTAGAGCAACAGCAGTCCCGCGACGCCGCCGAGCAGCCCTTCCAGGAGTCCCTCCATCAGGAAGGGGGCGGCGACGTAGCCGCGGCTCGCGCCCACCAGGTACAGGATCTCGATCTCGTCGCGGCGCGCGTAGATCGAGAGCCGGATCGTATTGCCGACGATCAAGAGCGTCGCGAGGCCGAGCACGCCGCCGATCGCGAAGCCCACGCCTCGGATCAGCTCGACGGCGTGGGCGTAGCCCTCGATCCACTCGTTGCCGCCGCCGAGATCGGCGATCCCGGTCAGTGAAGCGAGCGCGGCGACCAGCGCGCGCACGCCTTCGGCGTTGCGGCGCTCGGGCGCCAGGCGGATCTCGAGGGAGGCGGGCAGCGGGCTCTGCTCCAGGCCCTCGAGCAGCGCGGCGCGCTCGGGCTGCGTCGCGCGGAAGCGCTCGGCGGCCTCCTCCCGGCTCACGTACTCCACCGTCTCGACGCCGGGCTCGGCGAGGACGCGCTCCATCAGCGCGTCGAGGCGATCGCCGGGCAGCGCATCATCGAGGTACGCGACGACGTGCAGCTCCTCGCCGAAGCGCGTGAGGATCGCCTCCATGTTCGACACCAGCACCGCGAAGCCGCCGATCAGGAGCAGGCACAGACCGATCGTCGCCGCGGCCACGGCGCTCGTGACCGGATTGCCGCGCAGGCCCGCGAGCGTGTTCGCGAAGGCCGAGCGCAGCTGCGACCAGACGCTCACGGAGAGCTCGGCGGCGCGCTCACGTGGGGCGGCCGTCGGCCACGAGCGCGCCGCCCTCGAGGCGCAGCAGGCGCTTGCTGTAGCGCCGCACGAGCGCGTGATCGTGCGTGGCGACCAGGACCGCGGTGCCGCGGGCCGCCGCGTCGGCGATCAGGTCCATGATCTCGATGGTGAGCTCCGGATCGAGGTTGCCGGTGGGCTCGTCGGCGAGCAGCAGCTCCGGGTCGTTGATCAACGCGCGCGCGATGGCGAGCCGCTGCTGCTCGCCGCCAGAGAGCATCAGCGGGTGGTGGTGGCGCCGGTGCTGCAGGCCGACACGCTTCAGCATCGCGAAGACGCGCGCCTTGCGCTCCCGCGGCGCCACGCCGACCACGTCGAGCGCCACGCCGACGTTGTCCTCCACCGTGCGCCGGGCGAGCAGCTTGAAGTCCTGGAAGATCACGCCGACGCGGCGGCGCAGCGCCGGGATGCCGGAGGGCCCGAGCCGCGCCACGTTGCGGCCGAGCACGAGGATCTGGCCCTCGCTCGGGAGCTCGGCTCCGAACATGAGGCGCATGAGCGTCGTCTTGCCGGCCCCGCTCGGCCCCGTCAGGAACACGAACTCGCCCTTGCCCAGCTCGAGCGAGACGTCGCGCAAGGCGAAGCTGCCGGCCAGGTAGGTCTTCGAGACGTGGAACAGCCGCACCAGGCCGCCGCCGCCGGCGCCGAGGGCGTCGGCCTCGACCCTCACGAGGCTGACTTCGCTCGGCGCTTCCGGGCGTTGTCGACCAGATAGCCGAGGATCACGTCGTCGAGCGGGCGCTCGGAGACGATCCCCTGTCCGAAGGGCCGCGAGTGGGGCGGCGCGTCCTCCACTGGCGGCTCGGTGAGCGACTCGGTCTGGGAGGGCGGAGGCTTCGCCTCCTCGAGCGGGTCGGTGTCGCTGGGCCGCGTCTTCGCCTCTTTGTCGGCCGGATCCGCCTCGCCGAACACCTCGCCCAGCCGCTCGCGGATCGCCTCGTCGAAGTCTCCCCCGCGCAGGCGCTTGAGCACCGCCTTGTGCTGGGTCTCCATGAGCCCGCGCACCACGTCGACGAGCTGCCCTTCGCCCACCCGCTCGGCGTAGCTGCTCTTCTCGGAGAAGAGGATCGTCCCACCGTGGTAGAGGTGGGTGATGATGTGCGGGTGATCCTTCCCGCTGTCCTCGCTCTGGACGTGGAAGAGCACGCCGCGGTAGCGGATATTCGTGTTGAACCCGGAGAGCATTCCCGGCGTCACCCCCCGATGGCCGGAACGGCGCGCATTCTGCGCAACGCGGGCCGGGCTTTCAAGCAGCCAGGCCCTCGCGGCAGCGCCCTCGCCTATCGGCCCGCGGCGGGGTCGGCTGAACCCCGGCGCGCGCCGAAGGGCGGGCGCGCCGGGGCGAGGAGCGGTCCAGGGGCGCTCCTCGGCCGCGCCCGTCAGCGCCGGCGCGCGAGGGCGGCGAGGCCCCAGAGCAAGAGCAGCGCCGCAGCGCTGGGCTCGGGCACGCCGAGCCGCGGAGCGGTCCCCGGGGTCGGAGCCGCGGCGGCGAAGTCGCGCCCGTTGTCGTTGGTATCGACGTCGGCGTACAGGCGCGCGACCGCGAGCCCGGCGGCCGGGTCGACCGCGGGCGAGCCCTCGCCGGCGAAGACGTCGCCCGCCGCGAAGGCGCCGTAGCCGAGGGCATCCAGCACGCTCGCCGCGCTGCGCAAGACGACCGAGTCCGGCCCGTTCTGGAAGTCGAAGTCGAGCACGAGATCGGCGTCGGCAACCCCGGTGCCGCCCCCCGCGAGCTCGTCCGCCACGACGAAGATTCCGTCCGCCGGGATCTGACCGGAGAGCGCGAGCGAATGCGTGACGCCACCGCCGCTCCCGTTGATCGCCTCGATCACGAGCCCGTCGAGCGAAGCGCCGGCGGCGCCGTAGAGCTCGACGAAGGACTGCCCGTCGTCGCTCCCGACTGCGTCGTAGTAGACCTCCGAGAGGAGCGGCAAGGCGCCGGCGTGGGAGGCGCCGAGCAGGCCGGCGAGCGCGAGGGAGAGTCGGAGAGACTTCATGGCGTGGGCTCCTGGGCGGGACCGGGAGAGGCGAGAAGCTCGCGCTGCGCGCTCCACCAGCCGCCGGTCCAGGCGTCGAGCCCAGCCTCGAGCTCGGCGGCGCGGATGCGCAGGCGCTCGGCGACGACGGGATCGCGCTCGTTCGCGCGCTCGAGCAGCACGCGCTGGCGCTCGAAGTAGAGCTGCGCGATCTCGTCCAGCACCTCGTCGCGCAGCTCGATCCACTCGCGCGTCTCGTCGGCCGCGTCGATCTCCTCGGCGTGATAGATCGCGTCGCCGAGGTCCCAGCGAAGCGAGACGCCCGCGTCGAGCCGGCGGTCGAGGCCGTGGTTGCGATCGTGGAAGGTCCGGTCGAGCCCCGAGGTGAAGGCCTCGTCGCGGTCGCGGTCCTCGCTTCGCGTGTCCACCCAGCCCGCGAACATCTCGAGCTCGGGCCAGCGCCCGCGGCGGTGGGCGCGCTCGCGCAGCTCGGCCATCCGGCTCGGCTCGAGGCCGCCGTAGCGGATCGCCGCGCGCTGCACGGCGAGGACGCCCGGCTCGCGGGGCGGTGGCGCGACGGCGCGCGGCGCCGGGAGGGCCTCCGCCCGCCCTGGCGCGAGCCGCGCCTGCGAGCCGAACACGCCGCGGTCCCCGGCGACCACCACGCCGCGCGCGCCGGACGCGAGCGCTGCGATCGCGAGGCCGCCGACCGGGGCCGCTGCGCGCTCGAAGGGAGCGCCGGGCGACGCGGCGCGCAGGAGCCCCGCATCCGTCGCGAGCCAGAGTCCGGGCGCCTGGGCGAGGACGCGCGCGAAGACGGCGCCCGGCGGGGCCAGGATCGGCTGGCGCACGAAGCTCGCGGCGCCGCCGTCGAGCAGCGCGAAGGAGCGCTCGCGCAGCGCGAGGACGAGCCCTCCCGCGAGCACCGCGAGATCGACCACCGCGCCGTCGCCGGCGGGCAGCACCTCCCGCTCGACGGCGTCGAGGCGCAGCGCCGGCCCCGGCGCGAGCGACACGCGGAACAAATCGCCCGCGGCCGCGACGAAGACTCGCGCCGCATCGCTCGCCGCGAGCGCGTGGATCGCGCCTTCGGGCGCGGCGCCGTCGAGCGACGCGAAGGGACCGGGAAGGGCGCCGCCGGCGAGGCCGTCCTCGGTCCCGACGAGCAGCCAGCCCTCGCCGGCGAGCAGGCGCGTGGGCCGACCGCTCGCGCCGGGCCCGAGCGCGTGAGCGCGCACCGTCTCGGCGCGCAGCTCGAAGAGCCCCTGCTCCGTCGCGGCCCAGAGCGCGCCGTCGGAGGTGAAGAGGAGGTCGCGCACCTCGCCCTTTCGCAGCACGCGGCGCGCCGGCTCGCCGGGCCGCGCGAGCCAGACGCTCGCGTGCGTGCCGACCGCGATCGCGCCGCGCTGGGGATCGCTGGCGATCGCCAGCGCCCCGCGCACGCGCTCGAAGCCGGGCAGCGGAGCGAAGGCCTCGGAGGCGTGCGCGACGGCGGGCGAGAGGGCCAGGAGAAGCGCGAGCCAGCGTGCCGACATGCGCCACCCACGGAGCAAGCGCCATGCCGAGAATGCGCCCCGTCTTGTTTCTATAATTCGATTCGAAATCCAGATACTTGGATAGATGCTTTGATCTATCACTGGAGCTCCTGTGAACGCGCGGCGTTCGCCGCGGCGTGAACGCCGCGCTCGCTTGACCGGACTGCGCCCCTCCAGAAGACTCGTCCGGATGCACACGTCCGCAGGGATTCTGCTCGCGCTCCTGCTCTGCGCGCCGGCTTGGGCCGCAGGCGACGCCCAGAAGCCCGCGCACATCTACCGCTGGGTCGACCAGAACGGCGTCGCCCACTACACGACGGACCTCGAGCGCGTGCCCGTCGAGCTGCGCAACATGGTCTCGGAGCCGCGCGCGCTCGCGGCCGAGCCGCTGTCCGCCCAGGCGCCGGCGTCCGTCGACGCCTGGGTGAGCCAGGATCGACCTCCCGTCCCCGAGCAGCCCGAGGCTGCCGCCGGCGCTGCTGCGGCTGCGGACCCGCAGGCGTCCCAGCTCGCGACCCTCGACAAGCGCATCGAGCAATACGTACTCGGGCCCCAAGGTAGAGGGCA
>CAVQTC010000014.1:0-25644 GCA_963716275.1 uncultured delta proteobacterium
GACTCGGCTCGGGCACGACCGAGGTTGCGACGCCGATGCCGGAGTCGCCGCACAGGTGGAGCTTGTCCGAGCTCAGCGCCTGCCAGCGGATGCCGAAGCTCGTGAAGTCGATCTCCGAGAGATTGCCGGCGAAGGACAGCTCGACGTGCGTGGTGCCGCTCTCTCCGACGTCGAGCGGCGTGTTGCCCGGCCCTCCGCAGACGAAGCCCGAGTGGTTGGCCACGCAGAATCTCCACGGGGAAGCCGGCTCCGCCAGGGAGCTTCTTGCCGAAGGCGAGAGTCCCGAACACGCCCTCGGCGCTCCCCTCGTGGAGCGCATCCGGGTCGGTGTCGAAGCCGATGCCCGTCACGACCGCGCTCTCCCACTTCCAGGCGTTCGCCGTGTTGTGGAGCATGATATCGATCGCGACCGTGGTGCGATCCGTCTCGCTGTCGTAGGAGAACGGGGAGACCGCGAAGAGGGCGCTCGCGGTCAAGCCGGGCAACACGTCGTCGTCGCAGCGGCAGTCCACGATGCCGTTGAAGGCCACATCGAAGCTGCCGCCGCCGGCGCCGACCGTCGCGGCGCCTCCGCTGGCTCCGGCGGAGTCGTCGTCGTCCCACTCATGGTCGTGCCAGCCCCCGTGGCCGTGCCAACCCCCATGATGAGCGCCCATGGTCGTGGCCTGGGCGCCGCCGCCGAGCGCCAATACCGCCGAGGCGACCGCAATTCGGGCGAGCTTTCGCATGCGTCAGACGCTCCTCGATCCCTGTCCCTATAGTGGGAGAGCGAGCCAGCCAAGTGGCGCTCGCTGCAACGGATCCACTCCGTCGACCGCTACGCACCTGATGGGCAATTAGGAAGTACAAAGCCGTGAAAAGGGATGGAGATGTCGGGTTCCTGGATGACCTGCTCGTGGGCCCCAGCCCAGCTCGCTTTTCGACGGTGCTGGCGGACCCGCCGTGGCAGTTCGAGAACCGCACCGGGAAGGTGGCCCCCGAGCACCGTCGGCTGGCGCGCTACCGGACCCTCGCTGTCGACGCGATCGCCGCCCTCCCGGTGGCGAGCGTCGTCCAGCCGACGGCCCATCTCTATCTCTGGGTCCCGAACGCACTGCTGCGCGAGGGACTCCATGTGATGGAGGCCTGGGGCTTCACCTACAAGACGAATCTCGTCTGGCAGAAGATCCGCAGCGACGGCGGCCCCGATGGACGCGGCGTCGGCTTCTACTTCAGGAACGTGACCGAGCTCGTGCTGTTCGGCGTGCGCGGGAAGAGCGCGCGCACGCTCGCGCCGGGCCGGCGCCAGGTGAACCTGATCCGCTCGCGCAAGCGCGAGCACTCGCGCAAGCCCGACGAGCTCTATCCGCTGATCGAGGCCTGCAGCCCGGGTCCCTACCTCGAGCTCTTCGCGCGCGGGCCGCGGCCCGGCTGGCGGGGCTGGGGCGAGCAGGCCGCGGTGTATCGCCCGACCTGGCCCACCTACGCGAACCACTCGCAGCGCGGGCTCTTCGAGCGCTGACGGTCAGCGCGGCTCCCACTCGTAGCGCGTGCCGCTGGCGAGCACGCTGACGCGGTGGCGCGGACCGGCCAGCCCCGGATCGCGCGCCTCGTAGCCCGCGTCGCCGGCGTAGAGCATGGTGACGCCGCCCTCGACCCGGATCACGCGCGGACGGAAGACGAAGAGCGGGCGCTCGGACAGCTCGCGCAGCGCGTCGGCGGCGCGCGAGAACTCGGCGAGCCAATAGAGCGTCACGAACTGCGGCGGCGCGAGCTGGAACTCGCCCGCGTGATGCGCGGCGAGCGCCGCAGCCGGCGTGAGCCAACGGTGTGCGACCATCTCGGACCCGCACACCACGACGTCGTGGTCGCCCTGCAGCGCGCCGATCAGGAACCAGGTATCGAAGCGCTTGGGCCGGATCTCGGGGTGATCCAGCGCGAGATCGGCGCGAGCGCCGTCGCGGCGAGATCCACGCCGGCCTCCTCGCGCGTCTCGCGCACGGCGGCGCGCGTCGCCGAGGCCAGCGAACTCGGGTCGCCCGCGACCACGTCCGCCGGCTCGACCTTGCCGCCCGGGAACACCCAGTCGCCGACGGCCGTCGCCTCCGCGCGCTTCAGCAGCAACACCTCAAGCTCGCTGGCGTCGCGCACGAGCACCGCGGTGCCCGACGGGCGAGGCGTCGCGGGCGCGGGCTCCGCCGCGGGCTCGCTTGTATGACCTCCACTCATCTCGTCCCTCTGGAGTAGAACAGGGGGGACGGGATCCGGGGGAGGGTCGCCGTGGTTCGCTGGAGGCAGGGTCCTCGGCCGTGAGAGAGGCGCCCTCGCCCGGTCTTGAAAGCTCGAAGGGTATCCAGAGGCCGCACGTTCGTGCGCGTCCTCGCATGCACAAGCGAGAGCTCCAAGGCCGACCGCGAGGCTCCCGGCGCGACCCGTCGGGGGGGAAGTGCATGAAGTTCGCGGGAATCGACGTCGCATCGGAAAGTCACGTCCTGGCCGTGGTCTCGGACGACAGCGCGTTGCGGCTGCGCCCCACACCGTTTGGTGAGGACGCCCAGGGCTATGCGCTGCTCTTCGAGCGCCTGGGGCCACCCGAGGACATCGTCGTGGCTATGGAAGCCACGGGGCACTACTGGAAGAACCTGTTCGCTGCCCTCTGCGCCCGCGGCTATGCCGTGGCGCTGCTCAATCCCTTGCGCACCCGTCGCTTCGCCGATGAGGATCTGCAGCGCACCAAGACCGATGCGATCGATGCCCTGGGCATCGCGCGCTTCGCCGCCCAGAAACGGCCCGCCCTCACGCGCTTGAACGACGGCGCCACCGAGGAGCTGCGCGAGCTGGTGCGGCTGCGCGATCGCATCATGGCGGAGATCGGCGATCGCGTCCGTCAGCTGCATCGCTTGGTCGACCTCGGCTTCCCCGAGTTCACGCGCTACGTCCGTACGCTCGATAGTCAGCTCGCGATCGCGCTCCTGCGCCAGTACCCGACTGCACAGGCCTTCGCGCGCGTCGATCCCAGGCGCATCTCCAGGCTCGTCTACGACGGCCGCCATCGCGTCGGTCCCGACCTCGCTCGCCAGCTCGTCGATGCAGCCCACTGCTCCGTCGGAGCACACCATGGTCCCGCGTACCGCGTCCAGGTGAAGTACCTCTGCGAGGACCTCGAGACCCTGCGCAGTCGCTTGCGCGAGCTGGACGCCGATCTCGAGCGCCACCTCGACGACCACGAGGTCGGAACGCTGCTCACCAGCATCGACGGCATCGGCAAGCTCACCGCCGCCCGCCTGGTCGCCGAGCTTGGCGATCCCGCCAAGTTCGCCAGCGCCGCGGCACTCGCTGCCTACGTCGGCACGATCCCCGCACTGCACCAATCGGGCAAGCGCACCCGCAGTGTGCTCAGCTCCATGGGCCACCACGCCCTGCGACGCGCCCTGTGGATGCCGACGCTCACCGCCGTACGCCGAAACCCCTGGCTCTGCGCCTACTACCAGCGCCTGCGCTCCAACGGCAAACCGAGCAAGGTCGCGCTCATCGCCGCCATGCGAAAACTGCTCACTGCCGTCTACGCCGTCGCACGCGACCGTCAGCCCTTCGTCCCCCGCCTGGCCGAGGTTCGATCGTGAAACCCCTTGCTCGACCTCCGGGTATCTCACGGCTTCTCGCTGCTCACGATCCAGGTCGAGAAGTACTGGGAGCCCCCGCCGTAGGCGTGGCCCAGCGCCTTCTTCGCGCCATCCACCTGATGAGCGCCGGCCATGCCGCGCACCTGGAGCGCGCTCTCGGCGAAGCGGATCAGGCCCGAGGCGCCGATCGGGTTCGAGGAGAGCACGCCGCCCGACATGTTCACCGGGAAGTCGCCGTCGAGCGCCGTCGCACCCTCGTAGGTCATCTTCCAGCCCTGGTTGCGCTCCGTGATCAGCATGCCCTCCATCCACATCGGCTCGAACCACGAGAAGGGCACGTAGATTCTCGGCGCAGTCGATTTCCTGGCGCGGGTTGGTGATGCGCGCCTTCTTGTAGAGCGACTTCGCGTTGTCGAGGGTCGCGCGCGGCATCACCTGATCGCGCCCGGAGAACATGGTGGGCTCGCTGCGCATCTCGGTCGCGTGGATCCAGGCGACTTTGCGCGGCGAGCGCTCGGCGAGCCGCTCGCGCGCCATCACCATCGCGCAGGCGCCGTCGGACGAAGGGCAGGTCTCGAGGTAGCGCACGGGATCCCAGAGCATCGGCGAGCTCGCGATCTTCTCGAAGCTGATGTCCGGCAGCTGGAGGTGGGCGAGCGGGTTCTTGAGCGCGTTCTGGCGGTCCTTCAGCGCCACACGGATGCCGGTGTCCTCGGGCGCCCCGGAGCGCCGGATGTAGCCGCGGATCAGCGGGGCGAAGTAGCCGCCCGCGCCAGCCACGGTGGCCACCGCGAAGGGCAGCGCGATCGAGAGCGCCCAGGTCGCGTTCGACTCGCTCTGCTTCTCGAAGGCGACGGTGAGCACGCGGTCGTGCACGCCGCTCTGCACCAGGCTCGCGGCCACGATGCCCGTCGAGCCGCCCAACGCTGCCAGCGGTATGCACGCGCAGCATGGGCTTGTAGGCCCCGCCCACCGCCTCGGCGAGGAACAGCTCGGGCATCATCACGCCCTCGAACATGTCGGGGGCCTTGCCGATCACCACCGCGTCGATGTCGCGCCAGTCGCACTCGGCGTCCGCAAGCGCGCGCTCCGCCGCCTCGCGCAGCAGGCCCGCCATCGAGACGTCCCGGCGCGCCGCCGCGTACTTGGTCTGACCGATGCCGATCACCCCGCACAGCTCGGCCATCTCAGCGGCCCTCCAGGACGCAGACCAGGTTCTGCTGCAGGCAGGGGCCGGCGGTCGCATGCGCGACGGCGCGATCGGCGCCGCCGCTCCAGATGCGCTGCGCCGCCTCGCCGATGCGCGAGAGCCCGACGGCCATGGTGGGGTTGCCTGCGAGCGCGCCGCCGGAGGGGTTCACCGTGGTCTTCGCGCCGAGCCCGAGCGCGCGCTCGACCAGGATTCCCTGGTGCGTGAAGGGCGCGGAGAGCTCCGCCACGTCGAGCTTGTCGCGCCAGGCGCCGGCTCGCTGCGCGGCGATCTCCGTCGAGCGCGAGCGCGTTAGGTCGCGCACGCCGAGGTCCTGCGGCTCGAGGATGTGGGCGATGCCCGTGATCCAGGCGGGCCGCGCGCAGAGCTCCCGGCGCGTGCGCCCGCGGCCAGCACGATGCCGGAGGCCCCGTCGCTGATGGGCGCGCAGTCGTGCTTGCGCAGCGGCGAGACCAGCTGGGGCTCGCTCAAGAGCTTCGCCACCTCGAAATCGCCCGCGAGCTGCGCGTGCGGATTTGACTTCGCGTTGCGGCGGTCGCGCACCGCGCGTTCGGCCATCTCGGTCTCGCTCACGAGGCCGCTCTCGAGCAGCAGGCGCGCCTGCAGCGCTGCGATCGAGATCGCGTCGGGCCAGAGGGGCGTCGCGCAGTACGGATCGAGCTGGAGCGCGAGCGTGATGGGCAGGTCGCCCATCGAGGGCTTGCCGAAGCCGTAGACCAGCGCCACGTCCGCGTAGCCCATCTGCATCTTCACCCACGCCTCGTAGAGGGCGAAGGCGCCGTCCATCTCGACGTGCGACTCCGAGACCGGCGGCCAGGCCCCGACGGCGTCGAGGCCGGCCACGAACGCGAAGGACTGGCCGGCCAGGTAGTCGCTCGAGCCCCGAGCACACGAACTCGATCTGGTCGTTGGCGAGCCCGAGGCTCTTCTTCAGCCCGGCGATCACGGGCACGAGGATTTCCACCTCGTTGCGGTCGGGCTCGCGCCGCACGGACTTGGACTGCGCGAAGCCGACGACGGCCACGTCGCGCATCAGATGTGCTCCTTGTAGGAGTCGTAGACCGCGTCGGGCTCGCCGCTGGGCTCGAAGTAGAGGATGTTGCCCACCGAGGTGGTCCACTGCTCGCGCGGCTTCCAGACCGCGCGCACGCGCAGCCCCATGTGCACTTTCTCGAGATCGCACTTGAGCAGGTGCATCAGCACGGTGTTGGCGCCGTCGAGCACCACTTGGGCGGCGATATAGGGGAGCTCGAGCGGGATGTTCGGGCTCGGCACGCGCACGATCGAGTAGGTGACCACGGTGCCGACGTCGCGGAGCTCGACCGGCTCGCCATCGATCACGACGCCGTGCTGCGGGCAGGAGCCGCGCGTCGGGAAGTAGACGCGGCCGTCCACCGGACAGCGCTGCCCGAGGAGCTTGCCCTGCGCGATCGCGCGCAGGAAGCGCGAGGCCGACTGGCCCGCCGAGTACAGGTATTCGAGCTCGATCGGCGTGGCGAGCACTTCGACCGGGGCAGGGGTGTCGCTCATCGGGCCTCCGGCACGAAGGCGGCGATGTCGGTGATCGCGCCCACCGTCTTCTCCGCCCAGCGCGCGCGCACGCGCATGCCCGTGCGCATCGCGCTCTCGCGCCCGGCGTCGACCACGTGGAGGAGCGGCGTCGCGGCGCCGTCGAGCTGGATCAGCGCGTAGGCGAAGGGATGGCCGAGGGGCTGCTGCTTGCGCGGCCGAGCCACCCAGGCCCAGCTCTTCACCACGCCCGTGTCCTTCACGGGCACCAGCTCAGACAGCGACTCGGCCGTGTCGGGGTCGTACTCCTTCGGGGGGACGAGCACGCTCCCGTCCTTGCGCCGCACGCCCAGGATTTGGCGGTCGCGCAGACCCGTGAAGAAGCGGCCGAGCACCGGGCCCAGCGAGCGCTTGTACGTGTAGGAGAGCTTGTGCGGCGCCGTCAGCGCGGGCTCGATCGGTCTCGTCATGGGGGCGTGGATGGAATCACGTCACGCCTCGCGCAGCAAGCCTCAGGCAGCTCGCAGCGCCTCGACCACGCCGCGAAAGACGAGGTCGTCCGCTTCCCGCGCCGGCACGCGCAGGCTGATCCCGTCGGCGACGTCGGCGTAGCGCGCGCGCAGCAGCCCGGCGATTTCGGAGAAGCCGGCGCTCGGGACGAGCACGTCGAGCATGGCGTCACTGATCAGCGCGCGCAGGCCCACCCAGTCGTTCGCGCGCGTGCGCTCGAGCAGCGCGCGGCCGACCTCGCCCCAGCCGTGGTGCTCGAGCGTCGCCCAGTAGGCGGGCGTCGAGTACGTGAAGGCCAGCACCTCGCGCGCCGCCTCGCGCTCGCGCGCGACCGTCGCCGCGTCGGGTCCAGTCGCGACCATCGGGTTCGCGATCAGCCGCGGCGGAGCCGCGCGACCCGCCGCGGCGCAGCCCTCGGCGAGCCGCGGGCGCATCGCCTCGCGCAAAAAGGCCGGCGACGAATTGGTCGGATGCGCGAGCACACAGTCGGCGACCTCGCCGGCGAGCCGCGTCATGCGCGGCCCGATCGCGGCGAGCCAGATTCTTGATGGGGGAGTGCTCGGGCGACAGCGGATCCGGCTTGAAGAACGGCTGGAGGCGCGTGAGCGAGACCGTGGCGCTGCGGTACGAGAGCGGCGCCTCGCCCTGGAAGGCGGCGAAGCAGGCGCGCAGCGCACCCACGTAGTCGCGCATGCGCGCCGCGGGTGCGCTCCAAGGCATGCCGAAGCGGCCCTCGACGTTGCCCTTCACCTGCGGCCCGAGCCCGAGCTCGAAGCGCCCGCCCGAGAGCTGCACGAGCGCCCAGCTGTCCTGGGCGACCAGCATCGGGCTGCGAGCGAAGGCGACGATCACGCCGGTGGCGACACGCAGCCGTGTCGTCGCCGAAAGCGCGAGCGTCGCCGCGGGGATCGCATCGTAGACCGCCTCGGGGACGATCAGCCCGTCGAAGCCGAGCCGCTCGGCGCGCTGCGCGTGCGCCGGCATCTGCGCCAGCGGCATGCGCACGTCGTCGACCGAGGCCCAGACTTCCACGGCAGCCCCACGCCCGAGCCGCCCGGTGTAGCCGATTGGGCCCCCGCGCGGGAGCGCAGCCCGACCTTGATGCGTTCTTGATGGCTTGGCCCTTGCACTTGACGACCAACGACCGCAGACGTTTCGTACGGTCCCTTGCCGGAGGTCGACGCTCATGGACTTCGTCTACGTCGTTGGTGTGCTGGCGTTTCTCGCCCTCACCTGGGGGCTCGTTCGCCTCTGCGAGAAAGTGAGCTGACGCCATGGGTGCCTTCGAGTGGATTGGCGCGGCGCTCTCGGTCGCCCTCTTCGTCTACCTCCTGGTGGCGCTGCTCGCGCCTGAGAAGCTGCAATGACGGGCAACGGGCTCCTTCAACTGACGCTCTACTTCGTGGTGCTGACGGCGCTCGCGGTCCCACTGGGCCGCTACATGGCCGCCGTCTACGAGGGTCGCGCTGGCTTCATGCAGCGGCTCCTCGGCCCGGTAGAGCGGCTCCTCTACCGCGTGGCCGGCGTGCGCGTGGATCAGGACATGAGCTGGAAGAGCTACGCCGGCGCCGTCCTCGTGTTCAACGTCGTCTGCATCCTGGCGCTCTACGCGCTCCAGCGCCTGCAGGGCGTGCTGCCGCTGAACGGCGCGGGCCTGCCGGCCGTCGGTCCCGACGTGGCCCTCAACACCGCGGTGAGCTTCGCCACCAACACGAATTGGCAGGCCTACGGCGGCGAGACCACGATGAGCCACCTGACCCAGATGCTGGGGCTCACCACGCAGAACTTCGTGTCGGCCGCGACCGGGATGGCGGTGCTCGTCGCGCTGATCCGCGGCTTCACGCGAAAGCTCGCTTCCGGCGTCGGCAACTTCTGGGTCGATCTCGTGCGCACGACGCTCTACATCCTCCTGCCGCTCGCGCTGGGGGTCGCCCTCGTCCTCGTCTGGCAAGGCATTCCTCAGACCTTCGAAGCCAAGGCGACTGCGGAGCTGGTCGAGCCCACGACGGCGAGCGACGGCTCGGCGCTGACGCGGCAGGAGATCGCGCTCGGCCCGGTGGCCTCGCAGATAGCAATCAAGCAGCTAGGCACCAACGGCGGCGGCTATTACAACGTGAACTCGGCCCACCCGCTCGAGAACCCGACGCCGCTCTCGAACTTCGTTGAGGTGATCTCGATCCTCTGGATCGCAGGCGCGCTCTGCTTCACGCTCGGCGAGCTCGTGAAGGATCGCCGCCAGGGCTGGGCGATCTACGCCGCGATGTCCGCGATCATCATCCCGCTTCTGCTCGTCTGCTACGCGTCCGAGCAGGTCGGGAATCCCACGCTCCCGGCGCTCGGTGTCGACCAGGTCGCGAGCGCCGTTCAGCCCGGCGGCAATATGGAGGGCAAGGAGGTCCGCTTCGGCATCGCCAATTCCGCGCTCTGGGCGACGACGACGACGGCGGCGTCCAACGGCTCGGTGAACGCGATGCACGACAGCTTCAACCCGCTCGGCGGCCTCGTGCCGCTCTGGCTGATCGAGTTCGGCGAGGTGGTGTTCGGCGGCGTCGGCTCCGGCCTCTACGGCATGCTCGCCTTCGCGATCGTGGCCGTCTTCATCGGCGGCCTCATGGTCGGCCGCACGCCGGAGTACCTCGGCAAGAAGATCGAGGCCTTCGAGATGAAGATGGCCTCGCTCGTGATCCTGTTCCCGGCGATGGTGATCCTGGTGGGAACGGCGATCGCGTGCCTCGTGCCGGCGGGCACGGCGACGCTCGGCAACCCGGGCGCGCACGGCTTCAGCGAGATCCTCTACGCGTTCTCCTCGGGCGCCGGCAACAACGGCTCCGCCTTCGGCGGCATCACGGTAAGTGGCACCTTCTACGCGGTGGCGATCGCGATCGCGATGTTCATCGGACGCTACTGGCTGATCGTCCCGATTCTCGCGATCGCGGGCTCGCTGGCCCAGAAGAAGGCCGTGCCCGCGACTGCCGGAACGCTCCCGACGCATGGCCTGCTCTTCGTCTCGCTGCTCGCCGGCACCGTGGTGCTGGTGGGGGCCCTCACCTTCTTCCCTGCGCTCGCGCTCGGGCCGATCGTCGAGCACTTCCAGCTCTTCGCTCACTGAGCTCCGCAACGGAGGCGACATGTCCAGCAACGCTCAAGCTCGTCCGCTGTTCGATCCCCGATCGTGAAGCGTGCCCTCGCCGACGCGCTGCGCAAGCTCGACCCGCGCCACATGGCCCGGAACCCGGTGATGTTCGTGGTCGAGGTCGGCAGCGCCTTCACCACGCTGCTCGGCATCCACGCGCTCTCGACGGGCAGGGCGAGGCACCCGCGAGCTTCATCCTCGCGGTCTCGGCGTGGCTCTGGCTCACTGTCCTGTTCGCGAACTTCGCCGAGGCGATGGCGGAGGGGCGGGGAAAGGCGCAAGCGGATGCGTTGCGCGCCGCGCGCCGCGACGTGATCTCGCGAAGCATCCTCGGAGCCGCGGCTGCGACCTGGCGCCCATGATCCGCATGCCCTCGGGCACAGCTCGGCAAGTGAACTTCGTGCTGGTCGAGGCCGGCGACATGATCCCCGCCGATGGCGAGGTGTTCGAGGGCATCGCGTCGGTGAACGAGGCGGCCGTCACGGTGAGTGTGCTGGTGATCCGCGGAGAGCGGCGGCGACCGCAGTCGGTCACCGGGGGCGGCACCACCGTGATCTCGGACTGGATCATCTTGTGCGCGTCACCGCCAATCAGGGCGAGACCTTCCTCGACCGCAATGGCCACCACCAGGGTGCGAGTGCTAGAAGACACCCGAATCGAGATCGCGCTCGACATCCTTCTAGCTGGCCTCACGATCGTTCCGCTCGCGACGGTGACGTCATCCTGTACGCGGTCGTCTCCTCCTCCGGCGCTGGACTCCTGTTGCACCATCCTCGTGCGGCGCCGCGCGCCGTCTGATCCCCACCACGATCGGCGGGCTGCTCTCGGCGATCGGCATCGCGGGCATGGACCGCATGATCCAGGCCAACGTGATCGCCACCTCGGGCGGGCGGTCGAGGCGGCGACGGTGCTCCTGCTCGAGCAAGACCGGCAGCACGGCCGGCAATCGGCAGGCCACGGCCTTCCTGGCTGCGCCGGGCGGACCGGGAGCTCGCCGAAGCGGCCCAGCTCGCCTCGCTCGCCGACGAGACGCCCGAGGGCCGAGCATCGTCGTGCTCGCGGAGGAGCGCTTCGCCGTGCGCGGCCGCGACGTCCAGGGGCTCGGCGCCCACTTCGTCCCCTTCAGCGCCCAGACGCGCATCAGCGGTGATCTCGATGGCCGCAGCATCCGTAAAGGGGCGGCCGACGCGATAGAGGCCTTCGCGAAGGAGGCCTGGGCGGGGCGCTCCCGGACGCGGTGCGGGCGGACGTGGAGCGCGTCGCGCGCGCAGGGCGAACGCCGCTCGTCGTGGCGGACGGGGCGCGCGTGCTCGGCGTGGTGCTGGAGCTCAAGGACATGGTGAACCGGAATCCGCCGGAGCGCTTCGCGGAGTCCGCCGCGTGGGCATCCGAACCGTGATGCTCACCGGCGACAACCCGCTCACCGCCGGTCAGCGCTCCTCCCGGCCGAAGCCAAACCCGAGATCAGCGTTGATCCGGGACTATCAGGCCAAGGGACACCTGGTCGCGATGACCGGCGACGAAATGAACGACGCGCCGGCGCTCGCCCAGGCCGACGTCGCCGTGGCCATGAACACGGGGACCAGGCCGCCAAGAGGTGGAACACGGCTCGACCTCGACCGCATGAAGCCGCTCGACGTGGTCGAGATCGGCAAGCAGATGCGATCACCCGCGGCACGCTCATGACCTTCAGCATCGCCAACGACGTCGCCAAGTACTTCGCGATCATCCCGGCTGCCTTCGCGGCGACGTATCCCGCATTGAAGGCGCTCAATGTGATGGGCCTCCATTCGCCCCGAGACCCGTGCTCTCGGCGGTGATCTTCAACGCCCTGATCATCATTGCGCTGATCCCGCTCGCGCTGCGCGGCGTGCGCTATCGCCCGGCGCCCGCGGGTGTTCTGCTGCGCCGCAACCTGCTCACCTACGGACTCGCGGTGCTCTTGCCGTTTCCCTTCATCAAGCCGATCGACCTCGGGCTGGTGGCCTTCGGTCTCGCGTAGCAAGGAGGTCTCATGTCGGCTCAACTTCGCCCCGCTCTGGTCCTGTTCGCGCTGACGTGCTCACCGGACGCGCTCTTGTCACCGGACTGGCGCAGACGCTCTTCCCGACCCAGGCGACGGAGATGATTCGCGAGGGCGAGCGCGCGGCGGCTCCTCGCAGATCGGCGAGTCGTTGGACCCGCGCTTCTTCTGCAGGGCTATTTCCTACAACGCGGCCACCTCCTCCGGCTCGAACCCGAGCGACGCCGTGAAGGCCCGCGTCGAGGCCCTGCGCTCCGCCGGCGGCGGCGAGCCAGTGCCGGTGGATCTCGTCACCGCCCTCGATCCGCACATCACCCCCGCCGCGGCCTTCTATCAAGTGCCCCGCGTCGCCGAAGGCGCGCGGGCTGGCCGAGGACGAGGTGCGGCGCCTGGTCGAGGCGCCGATCGAGGGCCGCACCCTGGGCCTGCTCGGGGAGCCGCGCGTGACCTCCGTAGTCGGATCTCGAGCGACACTAGGGAGCGCCCACGGAGAGGGGCAAGTGATGAGCGAGCCCGAGGCCCGGCCCGATCCCGATGCGATCCTGCGCCGAGTCCAGGAGGAGGAGGCGCGGCGCCCGGCGCGCCAGCTGTGGAAGATTCTTTTCGCGCCCGGCGTTGGCAGACCCTACCGGATGCTCCAGGTCGCGCGCGATCTCCTGATCGCGGACAACTCTTCGACCTGGTGGTCGGCATCGTGGAGACGCACGGGCGCTTCGACACCACCGCGCTCCTGCTCGGCCTGGAGATCCTGCCGCGCAACGGTCCCAGTACCGGGGCGCTCATTCGAGGAGTTCGATCTCGACGGGGCTCTCGCGCGCAAGCCCGGGGCTACTGCTGGTGGACGAGCTCGCCCACACGAACATCCCGGGCATGCGCCACGCCAAGCGCTGGCAGGACGTGCTCGAGCTGCTCGAACGCCGGCATTGAGGTCTACACGACCGTCAGACACGTCGAGAGCCTGAACGACGTGGTCGCGCAGATCACCGGTGTTCGACGTGCGCGAGACCATCCCAGACTCGATCCTCGACGTGCTGACGAGATCGAGCTGGTCGACGTCGCGCCGGAGGAGCTGCTCACGGTGTCTGCGCGAGGGCAAGGTCTACCTGCCCGAGCAGGCGCGCCGCGCCGCCGACCAGTTCTTCCGGCGCGGGAACCTGCTGGCGCTGCGCGAGCTCGCGCTGCGGCGGATCGCGCAGCACGTGGACGAGGACGTGCGCGAGTTTCGCCAGCAGCACGGCGTGGTCGAGACCTGGCCGGCGGGCGAGCGCATCCTGGTCTGCGTCGGCCCCGCGCCGAGCAGCGCGCGCCTGATTCGCGCGGCGCGCCGCATGGCCGCCTCGGCGGTGCGCGCGCCGGGCAGCCGGACGACCGTGCCGCCGAGGGACTCCGCGAGCCGCAGGTGGACCTCGAGCCGGTCGCGGTCCGCGTCGCTCATCGGCCAGCGCCGCGGCGTCGACGTAGGCCGCGACCCACGGCGCGCGCAGGCCGGCGGCCATGCGGCGCGCCGCGCGGATCAGGCGCGCGCCGCTCGGCGCGGGCGCCGACGCAGACGAGGATGCGCTCGCCGGCGGGCCAGGTCGTCGATCACGCCGTGCTGCTCGCGGTAACTCGCGCACGTCCGTCGTCGACGCGCTCCGCGGTGCGCCGCAGCGCGAGCTCGCGCAGCGCGAGCAGGTTGCCCGCGCCGGAAGAAGTGCTCGGCGCGCGCGCGCGGCCTGCTCGGGCACGTAGACCTTGCCCTCGCGAGGCGCTGCGAGCAGCTCCTCGGGCGGCAGGTCGACCAGCTCGATCTCGTCGGCGCGCTCGAGGATCGAGTCGGGCACCGTCTCGCGCACGTGCACGCCGGTGATCTGCGCGACCACGTCGTTCAGGCTCTCGACGTGCTGGACGTTGAGCGTCGTGTAGACGTCGATGCCGGCGTCGAGCAGCTCGAGCACGTCCTGCCAGCGCTTGGCGTGGCGCGATGCCCGGCGCGTTGGTGTGGGCGAGCTCGTCGACCAGGAGCAGTGCCGGGCCGGCGCGCGAGCGCCGCGTCGAGGTCGAACTCCTCGAGCGAGCGCCCGCGGTACTCGACGACGCTGGCGCGGCGAGCAGCTCGAGCCCGAGCAGCGAGCGCCGTCGGTCTCCGGCGCGCCGTGCGTCTCGACGACGCCGACCACGACGTCGACGCCTCTCGCGTCGCGGTCCGCGCGGCCTCGAGCATCGCGTAGGTCTTGCCGACGCCGGGCGCGACGCCGAAGAAGATCTTCAGCTTGGCGCGCCGGGCGCGCGCCTCCTCCGTCCTGGACTCGGCGCAGGATCGCGTCGGGATCGGGCCGCGCCTCGGGCTCGCTCATCGCTCGCCCCTCTCCCGTGGGCGCTCGCCTAGTGTCGCTCGAGCGCCAGGTTCAGGCGCAGCACGTTGACGCGCGGCTCGCCGAGGAGGCCCAAGGTGCGGCCCTCGATGCGCGCCTCGACCAGGCGGCGCACCTCGTCCTCGGCGAGCCCGCGCGCGCTGCGACGCGGGGCACCTGGTAGAACGCCGCGGCGGGCGTGATGTGCGGATCGAGGCCGCTGCCGGAGGCGGTCACCAGATCGACCGGCACCGGCTCGCCGCCGCCGGTCGGCCGCGCGAGCGCCTCGACGCGGGCCTTCACGGCGTCGCGCAGGGCGGGGTTCAGCGGGCCCTGGTTCGAGCCGGTCGACGCGGCCGCGTTGTACGGGACGGGCGCCGTCGCCGACGGTCGGCTCCAGAAGTAGCGCGGGTCCGAGAACGCCTGGCCGATCAGCGCGGAGCCCACCACGCGCTCGCCCTCACGAATCAGGCTGCCGTTCGCCTGGGTCGGGAAGAGCACCTGCGCGAGTCCGGTGACGAGCGCGGGATACGACGAGTCCGGTGAGCACGCTGAGCAGCGCGAACAGGACCAGAGCGGGGCGAAGCTGAGCCGACATGACGATCCTCCTTGCTACGCGAGACCGAAGGCCACCAGCACGAGGTCGATCAGCTTGATGAACGGGAAACGGCACGAGCACACCGCCGAGTCCGTAGACGAGCAGGTTGCGGCGCAGCAGGGCGCCCGCCGGCGCCGGGCGATAGCGCACGCCGCGCAGCGCGAGCGGGATCAGCGCGATGATGATCAGGGCGTTGAAGATCACCGCCGAGAGCACGGCGCTCTGCGGCGAATGGCAGGCCCATCACGTTGAGCGCCTTCAGCTGCGGGATAGGTCGCCGCGAAGGCCGCCGGGATGATCGCGAAGTACTTGGCGACGTCGTTGGCGATGCTGAAGGTCGTGAGCGTGCCGCGCGTCATCAGCATCTGCTTGCCGATCTCGACCACTTCGAGCAGCTTGGTCGGATTCGAGTCGAGGTCGACCATGTTGCCGGCCTCCTTGGCGGCCTGGGTCCCCGTGTTCATCGCCACCGCGACGTCGGCCTGGGCGAGCGCCGGCGCGTCGTTCGTGCCGTCGCCGGTCATCGCGACCAGGTGTCCCTTCGCCTGATAGTCGCGGATCAGCGCGAGCTTCGTCTCGGGTGTGGCCTCGGCCAGGAAGTCGTCCACGCCCGCCTCGGCCGCGATCGCAGCCGCGGTGAGCGGGTTGTCGCCGGTGATCATCACGGTCCGGATGCCCATGCGGCGCAGCTCCGCGAAGCGCTCGCGGATGCCGCCCTTGACGATGTCCTTGAGCTGCACCACGCCGAGCACGCGCGCCCCGTCCGCCACGACGAGCGGCGTTCCGCCCTCGCGCGCGACGCGCTCCACGTCCGCCCGCACCGCGTCCGGGAGCGCCCCGCCGGCCTCCTTCGACGAAGGCCTCGATCGCGTCGGCCGCGCCCTTGCGGATCTTGCGGCCATCGAGATCGACGCCGCTCATGCGCGTCTGGGCGCTGAAGGGGACGAAGTGGGCGCCGAGCCCCTGGACGTCGCGGCCGCGCACGGCGAAGCGCTCCTTCGCGAGCACGACGATGCTGCGGCCCTCGGGCGTCTCGTCGGCGAGCGAGGCGAGCTGGGCCGCTTCGGCGAGCTCCCGGTCCGGCACGCCCGGCGCAGCCAGGAAGGCCGTGGCCTGCCGATTGCCGAGCGTGATCGTGCCGGTCTTGTCGAGCAGGAGCACGTCGACGTCGCCGGCCGCCTCGACCGCCCGGCCCGAGGTGGCGATCACGTTGGCCTGGATCATGCGGTCCATGCCCGCGATGCCGATCGCCGAGAGCAGCCCGCCGATCGTGGTGGGGATCAGACACACGAGCAGCGCCGCGAGGATCGTCATCCCGACGGGAGCTCCAGCGCCGGAGGAGACGACCGCGTACAGGGAGAACGGATGCAGCGTCACCGTCGCGAGCAGGAAGACGATCGTGAGGCCAGCGAGCAGGATGTCGAGCGCGATCTCGTTGGGCGTCTTCTGGCGCTTCGCGCCCTCGACCATCGCGATCATGCGGTCGAGGAAGGTCTCGCCCTGATTGGCGGTGACGCGCACGATGATCCAGTCCGAGATCACGCGTGGTGCCGCCGGTGACCGAGCTGCGGTCGCCGCCGCTCTCGCGGATCACCGGCGCGCTCTCGCCCGTGATCGGCCGCCTCGTTCACCGACGCGATGCCCTCGATCACCTCGCCATCGGCGGGGATCATGTCGCCGGCCTCGACCAGCACGAAGTCGCCCTTGCCGAGCTGTGCCGAGGGCATGCGGATCATGGGCGCGTCGCGCCGCGGCTCCGAGAGATACTTCGCGATCACGTCGCGGCGCGCGGCGCGCAGCGCATCGGCCTGCGCCTTGCCCCGCCCCTCCGCCATCGCCTCGGCGAAGTTCGCGAACAGGACGGTGAGCCAGAGCCACGCCGAGACCGCGAGGATGAAGCCCGCGGGCGCCTCGCCCTGCCCCGTCGAGAGCGCGTGGATGCCGAGCAGCGTGGTGAAGGCGCTGCCGACCTCGACCACGAACATCACCGGGTTCCGGACCATGTGGCGCGGGTCGAGCTTGCGCAGCGCGTCGGCGAGGGCACGCTTCACGATCGGCGGGATCGAACAGCGGACGAGCTTGAGCGTTGCTGGACATGTCGCCTCCGTTGCGGAGCTCAGTGAGCGAAGAGCTGGAAGTGCTCGACGATCGGCCCGAGCGCGAGCGCAGGGAAGAAGGTGAGGGCCCCGACCAGCACCACGGTGCCGGCGAGCAGCGAGACGAAGAGCAGGCCATGCGTCGGGAGCGTTCCGGCAGTCGCGGGCACGGTCTTCTTCTGGGCGAGCGAGCCCGCGATCGCGAGAATCGGGACGATCAGCCAGTAGCGCCCGATGAACATCGCGATCGCGATCGCCATCGCGTAGAAGGTGCCGCTCACGGTGATGCCGCCGAACGCGGAGCCGTTGTTGCCGGCGCCCGAGGAGAACGCGTAGAGGATCTCGCTGAAGCCGTGCGCGCCCGGGTTGCCGAGCGTCGCCGTGCCCGCCGGCACGAGGCACGCGATCGCCGTTCCCACCAGGATCACCATCGCCGGGAACAGGATCACGAGCGAGGCCATCTTCATCTCGAAGGCCTCGATCTTCTTGCCGAGGTACTCCGGCGTGCGGCCGACCATCAGGCCGGCGATGAAGACGGCGACGATCGCGAAGGCGAGCATGCCGTAGAGGCCGGAGCCGACGCCGCCGAACACGACCTCGCCGAACTCGATCAGCCAGAGCGGCACGAGGCCGCCGAGCGGCGTGAAGCTGTCGTGCATCGCGTTCACCGAGCCGTTCGACGCCGCGGTCGTCGTCGTCGCCCAGAGCGCGGACTTGGCGATGCCGAAGCGGACCTCCTTGCCCTCCATGTTGCCGCCGGGCTGAACGGCGCTCGCGACCTGGTCGACACCGAGCGCCGGCGAGCGTGGGATTCCCGACCTGCTCGGACGCGTAGCAGACGAGCAGAAGCGGGACGATGATCGCGGACATCGCGGCGTAGATCGCCCAGCCCTGGCGGCGATCCTCACCATGCTCGCCGAACGTGAAGCAGAGCGCGCCGCGATCAGCAGGATCGAGATCACCTCGACGAAGTTCGAGAGCGGCGTCGGGTTCTCGAGCGGGTGCGCCGAGTTCACGTTGTAGATAGCCGCCGCCGTTGGTGCCGAGCTGCTTGATCGCGATCTGCGAGGCCACCGGGCCGACCGCGATCTCCTGCTCGGCGTCAGCGCCGTGCCGTCGCTCGCCGTCGTGGGCTCGACGCGAGCTCCGCAGTCGCCTTGGCTTCGAAGGTCTGCAGGAATGCCCTGCCAGACGAGGACGAGGGCGACCACCAGCGCGAGCGGCAGGAGGATGTAGAGCGTCGTGCGCGTGAGATCGACCCAGAAGTTGCCGACGCCGGACGCGAGCTTGTCGCGTGAAGCCGCGGATCAGCGCGACGAGCACCGCCATCCCGGTCGCGGCCGACACGAAGTTCTGCACGGTGAGCCCCAGCATCTGGGTCAGGTGGCTCATCGTGGTCTCGCCGCCGTAGGCCTGCCAGTTCGTGTTGGTGGCGAAGCTCACCGCGGTGTTGAACGCGACGTCGGGATCGACGGCCGGCAGGCCCGCGCGGTTCAGCGGCAGCACGCCCTGCAGGCGCTGCAGCGCGTAGAGCGACCAGGATGCCGACGACGTTGAACACGAGGACGGCGCCGGCGTAGCTCTTCCAGCTCATGTCCTGATCCACGCGCACGCCGGCCACGCGGTAGAGGAGCCGCTCGACCGGGCCGAGGAGCCGCTGCATGAAGCCAGCGCGACCCTCGTAGACGGCGGCCATGTAGCGGCCCAGTGGGACCGCGAGCGCCGTCAGCACCACGAAGTAGAGCGTCAGTTGAAGGAGCCCGTTGCCCGTCATTGCAGCTTCTCAGGCGCGAGCAGCGCCACCAGGAGGTAGACGAAGAGGGCGACCGAGAGCGCCGCGCCGATCCACTCGAAGGCACCCATGGCGTCAGCTCACTTTCTCGCAGAGGCGAACGAGCCCCCAGGTGAGGGCGAGAAACGCCAGCACACCAACGACGTAGACGAAGTCCATGAGCGTCGACCTCCGGCAAGGGACCGTACGAAACGTCTGCGGTCGTTGGTCGTCAAGTGCAAGGGCCAAGCCATCAAGAACGCATCAAGGTCGGGCTGCGCTCCCGCGCGGGGGCCCAATCGGCTACACCGGGCGGCTCGGGCGTGGGGCTGCCGTGGAAGTCTGGGCCTCGGTCGACGACGTGCGCATGCCGCTGGCGCAGATGCCGGCGCACGCGCAGCGCGCCGAGCGGCTCGGCTTCGACGGGCTGATCGTCCCCGAGGCGGTCTACGATGCGATCCCCGCGGCGACGCTCGCGCTTTCGGCGACGACACGGCTGCGTGTCGCCACCGGCGTGATCGTCGCCTTCGCTCGCAGCCCGATGCTGGTCGCCCAGGACAGCTGGGCGCTCGTGCAGCTCTCGGGCGGGCGCTTCGAGCTCGGGCTCGGGCCGCAGGTGAAGGGCAACGTCGAGGGCCGCTTCGGCATGCCTTGGAGCGCACCCGCGGCGCGCATGCGCGACTACGTGGGTGCGCTGCGCGCCTGCTTCGCCGCCTTCCAGGGCGAGGCGCCGCTCTCGTACCGCAGCGCCACGGTCTCGCTCACGCGCCTCCAGCCGTTCTTCAAGCCGGATCCGCTGTCGCCCGAGCACTCCCCCATCAAGATCTGGCTCGCCGCGATCGGGCCGCGCATGACGCGGCTCGCCGGCGAGGTCGCCGACTGTGTGCTCGCGCATCCGACCAATTCGTCGCCGGCCTTTTTGCGCGAGGCGATGCGCCCGCGGCTCGCCGAGGGCTGCGCCGCGGCGGGTCGCGCGGCTCCGCCGCGGCTGATCGCGAACCCGATGGTCGCGACTGGACCCGACGCGGCGACGGTCGCGCGCGAGCGCGAGGCGGCGCGCGAGGTGCTGGCCTTCACGTACTCGACGCCCGCCTACTGGGCGACGCTCGAGCACCACGGCTGGGGCGAGGTCGGCCGCGCGCTGCTCGAGCGCACGCGCGCGAACGACTGGGTGGGCCTGCGCGCGCTGATCAGTGACGCCATGCTCGACGTGCTCGTCCCGAGCGCCGGCTTCTCCGAAATCGCCGGGCTGCTGCGCGCGCGCTACGCCGACGTCGCCGACGGGATCAGCCTGCGCATGCCGGCGCGGGAAGCGGACGACCTCGTCTTTCGCGGCGTGGTCGAGGCGCTGCGAGCTGCCTGAGGCTTGCTGCGCGAGGCGTGACGTGATTCCATCCACGCCCCCATGACGAGACCGATCGAGCCCGCGCTGACGGCGCCGCACAAGCTCTCCTACACGTACAAGCGCTCGCTGGGTCCGGTGCTCGGCCGCTTCTTCACGGGGCTGCGCGACCGCCAGATCCTGGGCGCGCGGCGCAAGGACGGGAGCGTGCTCGTCCCCCCGAAGGAGTACGACCCCGACACGGCCGAGTCGCTGTCCGAGCTCGTGCCCGTGAAGGACACGGGCGTGGTGAAGAGCTGGGCGTGGGTGGCTCGGCCGCGCAAGCAGCAGCCGCTCGGCCATCCCTTCGCCTACGCGCTGATCCAGCTCGACGGCGCCGCGACGCCGCTCCTCCACGTGGTCGACGCCGGGCGCGAGAGCGCGATGCGCACGGGCATGCGCGTGCGCGCGCGCTGGGCGGAGAAGACGGTGGGCGCGATCACCGACATCGCCGCCTTCGTGCCGGAGGCCCGATGAGCGACACCCCTGCCCCGGTCGAAGTGCTCGCCACGCCGATCGAGCTCGAATACCTGTACTCGGCGGGCCAGTCGGCCTCGCGCTTCCTGCGCGCGATCGCCGCAGGGCAAGCTCCTCGGGCAGCGCTGCCCGGTGGACGGCCGCGTCTACTTCCCGACGCGCGGCTCCTGCCCGCAGCACGGCGTCGTGATCGACGGCGAGCCGGTCGAGCTCAAGGACGTCGGCACCGTGGTCACCTACTCGATCGTGCGCGTGCCGAGCCCGAACATCCCGCTCGAGCTCCCCTACATCGCCGCCCAGGTGCGTGCTCGACGGCTCCAACACCGTGCTGATGCACCTGCTCAAGTGCGATCTCGAGAAAGTGCACATGGGGCTGCGCGTGCGCGCGGTCTGGAAGCCGCGCGAGCAGTGGACCACCTCGGTGGGCAACATCCTCTACTTCGAGCCGAGCGGCGAGCCCGACGCGGTCTACGACTCCTACAAGGAGCACATCTGATGCGCGACGTGGCCGTCGTCGGCTTCGCGCAGTCCAAGTCCGTGCGGCGCGAGCCCGACCGCAACGAGGTGGAGATCCTCGTGCCCGTGATCGCCGGGCTGAAGAAGAGCCTCGGGCTCGCCAACGACCAGATCGAGTTCGTGTGCTCGGGCTCGAGCGACTACCTGGCCGGCCAGTCCTTCGCGTTCGTGGCCGGCGCTCGACGCCGTCGGCGCCTGGCCGCCGGTCTCGGAGTCGCACGTCGAGATGGACGGCGCCTGCGCCCTGTACGAGGCGTGGGTGAAGATGCAGATCGGCGACGCGGACGTGGCGCTGGTCTACGGCTTCGGGCAAGCCGTCGATGGGCGACCTGCCGAAGTCACGCTCGCGCTCCAGCTCGATCCCGTACTACGCGACGCCGCTCTGGCCCGACGCGATCTCGATCGCCGCGCTGCAGGCGCGGCGCTGCTGCTCGAGAGCGGGCTCGTCAAGCGAGACGCGAGATGGCCGAGCGCGCGGTGCGCGACCGGCGCAACGCGAGTCGAATCCCCACGCCCAGCTCGAAGGGCGACTTCGAGCGGCGCGAAGCTGCTGCGCGAGCCCTAGCTGCGTCTCGCCGCTGCGCAAGCACGACTGCGCGCCGATCAGCGACGGCGCCGCCGGCGATCGTGCTGGCGGCCGGCGCGCGCGCCGCGGGAGCTCTGCGCGCGGCCGGCCTGGATCACGGGCATCGCCCACATCGCTCGAGCCGCACGGACCTCGGCGTGCGCGATCTCACGCGCTCGCGCTCGACGCGAGATCGCCGCGCAGCGAGCCGGCGCCTGGCGCGACAAGCTCGACGTGGCCGAGCTCTCCGCGCCCTTCACGCACCAGGAGATCCTGGTCGAGCGCGCGCTCGGGCTCGGCGCGAAGACGCACGGTGAACCCCTCCGGCGGTGCGCTCGCAGGCGAACCCGACCATGGCGTCGGGCTCTCGCGCATCGGCGAGGCGGCGCGGCGCATCTGGGGCGGCGGCGCCGATCGCGCCGTCGCGCACGCGACCGCCGGGCCCCTGCCTGCAGCAGAACCTGGTCGTGCTGTCCTGGAGGGACCGCTGAGATGGCCGAGCTGTGCAGTGATCGGCATCGGTCAGACCAAGTACGCGGCGGCGCGCCGACGACGTGTCGATGGCCGGGCTGTTGCGCGAGGCCGCGGAGCGCGCGCTGGCCGATGCCGAGTGCGACTGGTCGCGACATCGACGCGGTGGTGATCGGCAAGGCGCCCGACCTCTTCGAGGGCGTGATGATGCCCGAGCTCTATCCTGGCCGACGCGCTCGGCGGCGCGGGCAAGCCGATGCTGCGCGTGCACACGGCGGGCTCGGTCGGCGGCTCGACGGCGATCGTGGCCGCGCACCTGATGCAGAGCGGCGTGCACGACCGGGTGCTGACCGTCGCCTGGGAGAAGCAGAGCGAGTCGAACGCGACCTGGGCGCTCTCGATCGCGCGGCCGTTCGCGGCGGCCAGGGCGGCGCCGGCGGCTACTTCGCCCCGTACATCCGCGGCTACATCCGGGGCTTCGGGCGCACCCGAGCACATCGGCTCGAAGGTGGCGCTGAAGGACCGGCAGAACGCGCTCAAGAACGCGTACGCGCACCTCAAGCTGCCGAACATGACGCTCGAGACGATCGCGAGCTCGCCGCTGCTCTGGTACCCGGTGCACCAGCTCGAGACGTGCCCGACCTCCGACGGCGCCGGCGCGATGGTGCTGGCGCAGCGAGAGCATCGCGCGTCGCGCGTCGCGCCCGGTCGCGTGGGTGCGTGGCACGGCGGTGCGCACGGAGCTCGGCCAGTTTCCCGGTCGCGACGCGATCGATCCGAAGGCCGGGCGCGATTGCGCCACGGACGTGTACCGCCAGGCGGGCATCCAGAACCCGCGCAAGGAGCTCGACTGCGTCGAGTGCTACGTGCCGTTCTCCTGGTACGAGCCGATGTGGATGGAGAACCTGCACCTGGCCGAGAAGGGCAAGGGCTGGCGCATGACCGAGGACGGCGTGACGGCGCTGGGCGGCGACCTGCCCGTGAACATGTCGGGCGGCGTGCTCTCCTCGAACCCGATCGGCGCGTCGGGCATGATCCGCTTCGCGGAGGTCGCGCTGCAGGTGCGCGGGCTCGCGGGTGAACACCAGGTTCCGGGCGCGAAGCTCGCGCTCGGTCAGGCCTACGGCGGCAACGCGCAGTACTTCGCGATGTGGGTCGTGGGAGCGAGAAGCCGTGAGCGCGCATGCGGTGGAGTCCGCGCCCGCGACGCCGCGCCCGTCGGGTACCGCGGTGCTCGTGCGCGACGCCAGCGAGCTCGAGGTGTTGCTGCTGAAGCGCGCGGACGCGACGGCCGTCGGCGACTGGGTGTTCCCGGGCGGCAAAGTGGAGCCCGGCGACGTGGTCGCTGGCGACCCGGGCTCGCTCGCTTCTGCGCTGCGTGCCGCCGTGCGCGAGACGCGCGAGGAGGCCGGCGTGGATCTCGCCGCGACGACGCTCGCGCCGATCTCGCGCTGGATCACCCCCGAGATCCGGCCCAAGCGCTTCGATACCTGGTTCCTGATCGGCGCGCTGCAGGGCGACCACGACGTCGTGGTGTGCGGGTCCGAGATGGTCGCGCACCGTTGGCTCACGCCGGTTGCGGCGCTCGCCGCGCATCACGCCGGCGAGTTCCAGCTCGCGCCGCCGCAGTTCGTGACGCTCCCCTGGCTCGCCGAGTTCTCGCGCGCCGCCGACGCGTTGCGCGAGCTGTCGGCGACGCCCGCTCTTCGCCTTCCGCCCGCTCGTGATCCGCGTCGAGGGCGGCGTCACCATGCTCTACGCCGGCGACGCGGGTTACGAGGCGCGCGATCCGGAGCTGGCGGGACCGCGCCATCGCGTCACCGTGCTCGCGAGCGGCACGCGTTACGAGTGGGAGCGGCGCTGTCCGTTAGCGCTCGAAGGGCCCGCGCTGCGAGTGGTTCGCGTAGGTGGGCCAGGTCGGTCGATACGCGTCCGCCTGCTCGCCCCAGCCGCGCCAGCCCGGTCGCGGCCCGCGCGCGAAGAGCTCGAGGTAGGGACCCGGGCTGCAGGCCTCGATCAGCGGATAGAGCTCGTCGGGCTTGCGCGAGTGCTCGCGCTTGCGCGAGCGGATCAGGTTCACTTGGCGCCGGCCCGGCGCGAGCGTGCGCGCGCTCTTCCCGTGCACGCCGAACAGCACGAGCTCGGTCACGTTCCTGAAGTAGAAGCCGACGCCGCGTCCATCGGGGCCGCCGTCGCTGCGGATCTTCTGCCAGACGAGATTCGTCTTGTAAGTGAAGCCCCAGGCCTCCATCACATGGAGTCCCTCGCGCAGCAGTGCGTTCGGGACCCAGAGATAGAGATGGGCCGTCGGCTGGACGACGCTCGCCACCGGGAGGGCGGCGATCTCGTCGACGGCGAGGGTCCGGTAGCGCGCCAGCCGACGGTGCTCGGGGGCCACCTTCCCGGTGCGGTTCGCGAACTGCCACGGGGGGTCCGCCAGCACCGTTGAAGCGAGCTGGGCTGGGGCCCACGAGCAGGTCATCCAGGGGACCCGACATCTCCATCCCTTTTCACGGTTTTGTACTTCCTAATTGCCCATCAGGTGCGTATCGGTCGCCGGAGTGGATCCGTTGCACGCGAGCGCTACTTGGCTGGCTCGCTCTTCCACTATAGGGACAGGGATCGAGGAGCGTCCGACGCATGCGAAAACTCGCCCGAATTGCGGTCGCCTCGGCGGTATTGGCACTCGGCGGCGGCGCCCAGGCCACGACCATGGGCGCTCATCACGGGGGTTGGCACGGCCACGGGGGCTGGGACGACCACGAGTGGGACGACGACGACTCCGCCGGAGCCAGCGGAGGCGCCGCGACGGTCGGCGCCGGCGGCGGCAGCTTCGATGTGGCCTTCAACGGCATCGTGGACTGCCGCTGCGACGACGACGTGTTGCCCGGCTTGACCGCGAGCGCCCTCTTCGCGGTCTCCCCGTTCTCCTACGACAGCGAGACGGATCGCACCACGGTCGCGATCGATATCATGCTCCACAACACGGCGAACGCCTGGAAGTGGGAGAGCGCGGTCGTGACGGGCATCGGCTTCGACACCGACCCGGATGCGCTCCACGAGGGGAGCGCCGAGGGCGTCTTCGGGACTCTCGCCTTCGGCAAGAAGCTCCCTGGCGGAGCCGGCTTCCCCGTGGAGATCTGCGTGGCCAACCACTCGGGCTTCGTCTGCGGAGGGCCGGGCAACACGCCGCTCGACGTCGGAGAGAGCGGCACCACGCACGTCGAGCTGTCCTTCGCCGGCAATCTCTCGGAGATCGACTTCACGAGCTTCGGCATCCGCTGGCAGGCGCTGAGCTCGGACAAGCTCCACCTGTGCGGCGACTCCGGCATCGGCGTCGCAACCTCGGTCGTGCCCGAGCCGAGTCTCGCCGCGTTGCTCGCCGCGGGCGCGCTCGGCGCGGCGTTGCGCCGGCGCCGCTCCTAGCGCCACTCGACCCGTCTCTCGCG